>JAYZFK010000045.1:0-39803 GCA_036336835.1 Myxococcota bacterium
AATAGCTATATGCCCGACCGGCTGAGCGCTCTTCCGGTCTTGCCGACGTCATCCCCGGAAGAAGCGGTGGATGAGTTGCACCGCGTCCTCAAACTCGGCCACCGCGGCGCGTTATTGATGGCTTTCGAGATCGACGCAGCCGATACGAAGTGGGACCTGCTGTGGGCCGCAGCAGCCGAGGCCGGAGTTCCGCTGAGTTTTCATATCGGCCGCGGGAGTGACAAGCTCGATCCCGGGCGTGGAGGCTGGCAGATCGCGGCCTTTGCCGCGATAGCGCCAATCCAACTCGACGAGCCCTTCGCGATCATGATGTTCTCCGGTGTTCTCGAGCGGCATCCGAAGCTGAAGCTCGTCCTGGCCGAGTCGGGTGTCGGTTGGCTCCCCTACCTCATCAAGCGCATGGACGCGACCTTCGAGAAGCACTGCAAGCCAGCGCGGGACGGCATGATCACCACGCGACCCAGTGAGATCTTCCGACGCCAGGTCTTTGCCACCTTCGAAGAGGAGCCTTTTGGCCCACAGCTGATTCCACTGCTCGGACCCGACAACTTCATGTGGGCCTGCGACTACCCGCACCCGGACAGCACCTGGCCCGAGTCGCGCAAGGCCATCGACGAGGCCCTCGGCAGCCTGGGAGAGGAGGTGATCCGCAAGGTGACGGGAGAGAACTGCAAGCAGCTCTACAAGCTGGCCTGAGCCGCGGGCTCAGCGCCGGAAGTCGAGCGGCGGATCGCGCTCGCCGACCAGCGCGCGGTACTGGAAGTCCGGCCCTCGCCGGTCCTCAAACTCGGCGCGCGCCGTTGTGAGCGAGGACGGGTCGAGCAGCAGGTCCACTGCGGTCATGGCGAGGGCCTCCGTGGCGACACGCATGCCCTTCGCGCCGATCGACGTGCCACCGGCCGCCACCGCCTGCCAGCTGTGGGGTGCCGTTCCGGGGACCCAGCTGGCACCGCTGAGCCCCGCCGTCGGCACGTTCCAGCTCACGTCCCCGACGTCGGTGGACCCCGGGTAGGACTGGTCATCGCGAGGCGCAATCGTTTCCTGATCACCGATCTCGGCGGTCGGCTGCTCGAAGGTGGTGTAGAGCGCCTCGGCGAAGGCCTGCTCCTCCGCGTCGTAGGTCACGCCGCCCACCGTCGTCAGGTTCTCGAACAGCAGGAGTGAGAGCGTCTCGTTGAACAAGAGGCTGTGACTGCCGTGGATCACCTCGTGATCGACGCTCGTCCTGGTTCCCCGTGCGGCGGCCTCCGAGATCTCGGCGATGCGCTGCCACAGACTCTCCACGCGGAGGGGATCGGGGTGTCGCAGGTAGAGGTAGAGCTCGGCGAAGTCGGGGACGACGTTGGGCGCCGCGCCACCCCGGGTGATGATGTAGTGAATCCGGGTTTCCTGGGGTACGTGCTCGCGGAGCAGGTTCACCATGAACGTCATCGCCTCGACGCCGTCGAGGGCCGAGCGGCCTCTGTCCGGTGCCGCCGCCGCGTGGGCTGCGTAGCCCCGAAAGCGAAACTTGGCGGACTTGACCGCGAGCATGCTGCCCCAGGTCACGCCGTTCTGGCCGCTGGGGTGCCAGTGCAGCATTGCATCGACGTCGGAGAACGCGCCGGCCCGCGTGAGATAGACCTTGCCCGCGCCCCCCTCCTCGGCGGGAGAGCCGTAGACGCGAATCGTGCCGGGCGCGCCGCTCTCCGCCAGCCAGCGGCTCACCGCGATTCCGGTCGCGATGCTGCCCGCTCCGAACAGGTGGTGACCGCACGCGTGACCGGGCGCGCCGGCAGTGCGCGGCTGGCGGTGCGGAACCGCGTCCTGCGAGAGGCCGGGCAGGGCGTCGAACTCCGCCAGCACGCCGATGACCGGCTCTCCCTCGCCGAAGCTTGCCTGGAAGGCTGTTGGCATCCCCGCGATTCCCGGCTCCACCTGGAAGCCGGCGCTCGCGAGCTCGTCCTGCAGCAGCTTCGAGCTCCTCTCTTCCTGGTAGCCGAGCTCGGCGTACTCCCAGATCAGCTGGGCAACGGCGCCCGCGCGCTCGCTGTAGGCCGCCACTGCGGCTCGCACTGCGCCGCTCGCTGCGTCCCGCTCGCTCTCGGCGCGGCCGAGGGTGGGCGCGACGACCAGCAGGCCGGCGGTCCAGCACGCCAACAGGCTTCGGTGGGGCATCTCGTGTTCTCCCTGCGCAGCACCATGCCACAGCCAGCGACCAGCGGTGTGGAGCGGGTGGTGGAACTCGACCGGCCAAAGGGCTACGCCCTGGAGCGCTCGCGGTCGGGCGGGAGACCAAGCTTGCAAGCCAAACGCGCCGCCGTGTTGAAGCCGCTCCTGAGCGTCGTCGCGGTGGTCGTCGTGGTGGGGCTGCCCGAGCTCCTGCTGCGCGCGCTCGGCTACCAATACGAATCGGGTGTCGAGTTCCGGATCCCGGAAGAGGACCCGAGCTTCATCACCTACCAGCCCGACCCGCACCTGCTCTTCAAATTCGATCCGGCGCACCCCAGGGTCAACAGCCTCGGCTTCCCCGATGGCGAAGTGGTGCTTCCCAAACCGCCCGGCGTGTTTCGCATCCTCTTCCTGGGCGACTCCTGCACCCAGCAGGGCTATCCGGGCGAGGTTGCCGCGCGCCTGGCCGAGACCCGCGGTCCCGATGGCCCGGCTTTCGATTCGGTCACGCTGGCCGTGGCCGGCTACAGCTCCTTCCAGGGGCGGGTGATCGCCGAGCGCCTGGCCGGCGGGCTGGAGGGAGATCTCGCCGTCGTCTACTTCGGGTGGAACGACCACTGGCTCGCCAACGGCGCACCCGACTCCAAGCGGATCGCCGTGCAGACCGAGCTGAGTCGGCTCGAGCGGTTCGTCCGGTCCGTCCACGAACGCTCGCGTCTGATGCAGGGGCTCGTGCAGCTCCAGGTCGGCCTGCGGCGCTGGGGCGATCCCGTGTCCTCACAGCTGCGCGTGCCGATTGCGGAGTACCGCTCGAACCTCGAAGAGATCGAGCGTCGCCTGCGCGCACTCGGGATGCCGGTGGTGTTGCTGACCGCTCCGACCTCCCACTACCTGTTCGGCGCGCCCGCCTCGCTGGTGCAGGACCGCTTCGCCGTCGACACGGATTCGGTGCCCCGCCTGCACCGCGCCTACAACCAGATCGCGCGCGAGGTCGCGCGCGAGACGGGCGCCGCGCTACTCGATCTGGAGCGAGACCTGTTCGAGCTGTCTCCCAGGCGCCTCTCCCGAATCTTTACGGACGACGGCATCCACTTCAGTGACGACGGGATCCAGTTCGTGTCGAGGCGCATCGCGCGCTTCCTGCGCGAGCGGGGTCTCGTCCCCAGCCAGGCTGTCTCGCCGCCCGGCTGACGCTGGAACGATCATTGGGATCAGTTTGCGACGGGCACGGCGACCGCGTGTTTGCCGATGGCCACACGCCGCAGGGTGCGGGGTTCGGACACATCGGGGCGCGCGTGCTGGAGCGCCCAGTTGTCCCAGAAGACCAGGTCTCCGGTTCGCCAGTGGTGCTCGTAGACGTGCTCGGGTCGGTACAGATGGTCCAGCAGCTCGTCGAGCAGCGCCCGGGACTCGGCTTCCGGCAGGCCCTCGATCCGGTCGGTCTGCATGGCGTTGACGTATAGGATTGGCCGGTCGAGCTCGGGATGCCGCCAGAGCACCGGGTGGCTGGCGCGGGGTGCGTCCGAAGGCAGATCGGCGACGCGGTAGCGCACGTCCCCGCGCTGGCCGACGAGGTCGAAGGTGTGCAGCGCAGTGCGACCCGAGAGCCGCTCGCGCAGCGCCGCCGGCAGGGTCTCAGCGGCGCGGATCGCATTCGCGAACCGCGTCGGCGCGACGTCCTCGGGCGTGTCGACCGCAAACAGCGAAATGCCGCGCAGTGGATCGGGCGTAAAGGCCAGGTCCGAGTGGAAGAAGAGTGCTCCGTGTCGGATGGTCGCGTCGGGCCGGACGTTCGACACGTAGCTGAAGGGCGAGCCGTCCAGTGTCTCGACCAGCGGCTCTCCGAAGTGTCGGATCAGGCCCAGCTGCTCGTCCGGCGTCCAGTTTCGGCCCCGAATCAACAGCAGGTGATGCCGCTCCCAGGTGGCTCGGATCTTGCGCAATGACGTCTCGGGCAGTCGTCGCGCGGGCTGTAGGCCGCGCACCTCCACGCCGAGGGCGGGAGACAGCTCGGCGAGCGCGATCGGCATGTTCTTCTTCCTCTGGAATGAGACCGGTGGGAAGCTTGGAGCTGCTCAGTCGGGCTCCGCCACGACGCCGCGCTCCAGCAGCGCCGCGATCTCGGCTTCGCCGTAGTCGAGCTCTGCGAGCAGTGCGCGAGTGTCTTCGCCCGCTCGGAAGGCACCGCGCAGGGGCCCCGTCTCGCGATCCTGTGTGACCAGCTTGCCGTAGCGGCGGTAGGCGCCCTGCGCGCTGTCGCTCTCGGCGACCTCGGTGTACCAGCCGAGCTGCGCCGCGTTTGGATGCTGGTAGATCCAGCGCGCGGGAGGGCCTTCGTCGGCGCGCACGCAGGCGACGCCTCGTTCCGTGAGGCGCTGCTCCCAATCGTCGGCACTGCGTGTGGCAAACAGTTGCACGAGCTCGCCGGCGAGTTCCTCGTCGTGGCGCGCGCGGGACTCCGCGGCGGCGAAGCGCGAGTCCTCGAGCAGCGCCGCGCAGCCGGCCGCCGCGCACAAGCGCTCGAAGTCGCGCTGCGCCGGTGCCGCCAGGAACACCCAGCCCTGCGACGTGGCGTACAGGCGGTACAGCGCGCCCAGGCCCAGCAGCTGCGCGTCTGGGAGCTCGCGCGCGGGACGTCCCTCGAAGTCGACGAAGTCCTTCGAGTTGGTGTAGGCGTTGGTGAGCATCATGCGAGTCTCGAGCGCCTGGCCCCGGCCCGTGCGCTCGCGCGTGTACAGCCCCAGCGCCAGTGCCGCGGCGACGCCCGCGGCAGCATTGAAGTCGGGGTTGCCCTCGTTGGCGAGCTCGAGCCGCCGCGACAGGCTCGCGATCTCGCGGAGCGAGAGCGGCGTGTCGCCGGGCGGCAATGCATCCGAGCCGGCCTGAGCGCGGGCGCCGCCGCTGATCGCCCCGGCGGTCACGTGGAAGGCCGGCTTCGAGGACATCGGCCCGGTCGAGCCGTAGGACGCGCCGTACAGGTAGACCAGTCGCGGATTGATCTCTCGCAGCGTCTCCCAGTCGATGCCCAGCCGCTCGGGCACGCCGGGTCGGTAGTTGTGTGCGAGGGCGTCGGCGCGCGCGACCAGGCGATGTGCGATCTCGCGACCCTCGGGTGTCTTCAGATCCAGCGCGATGCTCTGCTTGCCCTGGACCATCTTGGTGCCGATGGCGGCAGGGCCGCGCATCGGATCGCCGCCGAGCGGCTCGACCTTGATCACCCGCGCGCCGAGATCGGCCATCAGCGTGGCGCCGAACGGGGTCGCAATCCAGGTGGCAAACTCGAGCAGCGTCACGCCCTCGAACAGCCCGCCCGACGCGGGCGGAGCGGTGGGCTCGATCCCAGCCAGCGCAGGCGAGGTCCAGCCGCGGGCGGCCGCGTCGCCGAGTGCGGGGACACGCGGACCGGGACGTCCGGGCGTCTCGGACAGGCGGATCAGCGGGCCGAGCTGGCGCACACCGTCGAGCTCGATCGAGTCGCCCGTGCTCGCGAGCTGTGGGTGGTCGAGCGCCTCGCCGGGCGAGAGGAAGGGTTCCGCCGAGATCTCGCGTTCGCCGGCAAAGATCTCCTGCCACTCGGGCCAGGTGCGTGTGAGCATGCGCTCCTGCAGGCTGGTGCGGAAGGCCTGCAGCTGCTCGATCTTCTGGCCGCGCAGATCCATCGGCGGAGAGACGTTCGGGTCGAGGTCGAGCACGCGGACCAGCGCGCCGAACAGGCGCGGTCCGTTCTGCGCAAACTGCACCCAGACGCCGTCGGCGGTGCGCGCGACGCTGTACGGGATGAAGGGCATGTCCACATAGCTCGGCTCCCAGGACGCGCCCGGGAACCACGACATCATGTCGTAGACGGTGAGCGCCTGGAGCAGACTGGTCTCGAGCCGCTGACCGCGTCCGGTGCGCTCGCGCTCGCGCAGCGCGCCCAGCACTCCCTGCAGGGTGAGCATTGCGGCGGCGTGCGATGCCACGGGCACCGCGACATAGGCCGGTCGCTCGCCGCCGTGCAGCGAGGCGAACTGTTGCATGCGCCCGCCGCGCGCGCTGACGATCCCGTCCCAGACGGCCACGTCGCGGAACGGGCCGCGCGTCCCGAAGCCGCTCACGGCGCACTGCACGAGTCGCGGGTTCGATGCGGCCAGCCGCTCCGGATCCAGGCCGAGGCGGTCGACCGCCGCCGGCTTGAGACCCACCAGCAGCACGTCGGCGTCGACGAGTCGCGCGTCGAGCGCCGCGCGACCCGCGTCGGTCGACAGGTCGGCGACCAGGCTGCGCTTGCCCCGCGCCCACATCGCGAACGCGGCATGGGAGCGCAGCGCGCTCCCCGTCGGCGGCTCGACGCCGATCACATCGGCCCCGTTGTCCGCCAGCACCAGGCCCGCGACGGCCACCGATGCGCTCGATCCGAGCTCGATCACCCGCAGGCCGTCGAGGGCCCGCGGCGCAGGATTGGCTTCGGTCGCTTCCATCGTTTGCCTCGTCGAGTCCGTCCGCAGCGGGTCGAGCCTACCCGGAACGGCGGTGAGCAGGGGGCTGCTCTGCTCGAGGGGTCTCCCGTGCCATCAGGGGGTCGGGGCAAAGACCGCGGGCAGCTTCGTCAGCCCGTTCACGATCGAGGAGGCAAAGCGCGTCGGTTGTGAGCCCGGTGCGAGCTGCAGGTCGGGCAGCCGCTCGAGCAGCCGTCCGATCACCACGCGGATCTCCATGCGGGCCAGGTTCGAGCCGAGGCAGAAGTGGCTGCCGAAGCCGAAGCTGATGTGGTCGTTGGGCCGCCGGTCGATGCGGAAGAGTTCGGGCTCGTCGAAGACGGCCGGATCGCGATTGGCCGAGAGGTAGAGCAGCACGACGGTGCTTCCCTGCTCGAGCTGTTTCCCCCCGAGCTCGACGTCGTGCATCACGGTCCGCTGCATCGCGCGCACGGGTGTGGTCCAGCGCAGGATCTCGTCGCTGGCAAGGCCGAGCAGCTCGGGATTGGCCGCGAGGCGCGCGCGCTGCTCCGGGTGGGCGATGAGTGCGCGCATTCCCTGCGAGATCGCGTGGCGCGTCGTCTCGCTGCCCGCGAGCACCAGGAAGGAGATGAAGCCGAGTACGCCGTCGCCGTCCGGGACACCGGGAAACGGATCCCGACTGAACGAGTCCAGCACGCCGGCCTGGCGGCCGCGAAGCATGATCGAGATCAGGTCGTCGCGCGGTCGCTCTTCGCGGTCGGCCACTGCCGAGCGCACATAGGACTCGAACTCCTTGGCGGCAATCTCGTCGTCGCGCGTCTGCAGCGTCGCATCGTGTGCCATCGAGCCCGTCACGGCATCCACCCAGCGCCGGAAGAGCTCGAACTGCGACCCGATGCCGAGCATGTCGGCGATGATCCGCATCGGGACGGGGAGGGCGATGTCTTCGACCAGATCGCAGCGTCCACGCGCGGCGACCGCGTCGATCGCTTCGTCCGTGTAGCGCAGTGCGCGCTGCTCGAGTCCGTCGAGGGCACGCGGCGTGAAACCGCGGCTGACCACGTTGCGCGTTCGGTGATGGGCCGGGCCGTCCTGTGCCTGCATCGAGAAGCGGCTTTCGAAGGCGTGCCACGGGCCCCTGGGCTCCGAGGAGAAGATCTCGGGGTGGCGCGAGACGTGCTTGACGTCCGCGTGGCGGGTGACCAGCCAGAAGCCGTGCCCGGCGTCCCAGTGGATGGGGTCGCGGTCGCGCAGCGCGGCCAGGGCCGCGACCTCCTGGTCCAGCTCGACCGACAGATCGTCGATCTCGAACTCGCTCGGCGACGGCATCAGTCCGCCGAGACCGCGAGCCCCGTCTGGCGGCGTGCGTCGTCGATTGGCGTTGCGGGGTTCATCTCATGCCGGGTCATCGTCTCCGAGACCGACGATGATGGACGCCGCGCTCGATCGTTGTCAAATGCTCACGAGCGGTGTGCCGCCGCGATGTCCTCGCCGAGCGTGCGCTCGGCCAGCCAGTTGTGCAGCGAGCCGAGCAGGTGTGCGAAGGCGACGATCAGCAGCGCGTAGCGCAGTGCATCGGTGCCGAGCGACGGCGTGAAGCGGTCGCTCAGCCCCCCCACCAGCACCGGGCCCAAGCCCAGGCCGATCAGGTTGTAGCTGCCCGTCGTGATCGCAGAGGCCAGCGCGCGCATCCGGGGCTTCGCGATAGTCTGGGTCATTGCCAGGGTTGGCCCGGTCCACATGCCACCGAGAAACGACGCGGGCAGCACCACGAGCAGCGCCACCGGCCAGGCTCTGCCGCCGAGCGCGAAGGTCGAGCCCGCCGGCCACATCACGAAGGCAACGGTCGAGGGCAAGGCGGCCAGGGCGCTCAGCGCGGGCAGGCGCATGTACCAGCGTATGTCGCGGCGGCCGAGCCGGTCGGCGAGGCGCCCGCCGACGAGCGCGCCGATCGCCGAGAGCAGCGGGCCCACCAGTGCGTAGCTGACGCCCGCCGCCGCGAGGTCCAGACCGTGGATGCGGCCCAGGTAGGCCGGATACCAGAATGCCGTGCCCATACTCGAGAAGGCGTGGAAGGCCGACGCGATCACCATGTGGAGGTAGGCGCGGCGTTGGCGCAGGTACGTCACGACCTCGCGCAGCGGCAGCGCGGCCTCGGTCACGTCGATGCCGTCGAGCGCGCCGCGCTCGGGCTCGCGCACCGCGGCGCGCACCACGAGCGCGAGCAGCAGTCCGGGCGCGCCGAACGAGAAGAACGCCGCCCGCCAGCCCCACTGTTGCGCGATCACTCCACCGATTGCGAGGCCAAGCCCGATGCCGGCCACGCCGCCGACCGAGATCATGCCGAGCGCCGTCGCGCGTTGGTGGACCGGGAAGTAGTCCGCAACCAGCGAGTGCACCGGCGCGCTGCCCGTGGTCTCTGCTGCGCTCACCCCGATGCGCGCCAGCAGCAGCTGCAGGAAGTTCTGCACGAAGCCGGATAGCGCCGTGAAGCCGCTCCACAGAAAGAGCCCCGTGGCGATGATCGAGCGGCGGTTGCTGCGATCGGCCAGGCGGGCCACCGGGAGGATCGCCAGGCTGTGCACCACCGCGAACCAGAAGCCACCGAGCAGCCCCATCGACGTATCCGAGATCCCGAACTCCGCCTGGATCGGACGCACCAGCACCGACAGCAGATTGCGATCCGCAACATTGAGCGCGGTGGTCAGCATCAGCAGTGCCATCACGAACCAGGCCGTGCGCGTCGCGTCGGCCGGCGGGCCGGCGGCGGGTGAGGACGAGGGCGCGATCATCCGGAAGCCCCGACCAACGCCGAACGGGCGCCGCAGTCCGGCAGGTAGCGCTCGACGCGCATCCGCTCGAGCAGCTCGATCACGTTGTCTTCGCTGTCGAGGCAGTGATCGAAGCCGTGCTGGCGCGCCTTGATCGTGCTGACGAGGCCGGGCCGCTCGGCCGCATGGGGATTCGCCCAGAGGACGTCGGCGTACTGCCACGACAGCCCGATCAGCTGGTCGAGATCTGTGATGCGCAGACCTTCGCGCTCGGCGATGCGACGCCACAGCCCTGCCTGCGCCGGCATCGTTTCGGCCAGGCGCGCGGGGGCGGTGCTCTCGTCGAGCGGCACGCCGAGCCACGCGGCCACCGCTCGAAACAGCTCGCGCCAGCAGACGACGTCGCCGTTGGTCAGGTTGTAGACCTCCCCGTCGCACTCCGCGCGCCCGGCGGCCCAGTCGGCCGCTCGCGCCACCAGTGCTGCATCCGAGAGCTCTGTGATCGCGTGCGGGTGTCCGGGGTGGGCGAACGGCAGGCCGCGCTCGCGCTGGATTGCGGCGTACACGCCGATCGTCGCGACCACGTTCATCGCGCTACCGACGGCGAGACCGGTCACGATCTGCGGGCGCAGGATCGTGAAGCGCCAATCGCGCCCGCGGTGTCGCTCTCGCAGCCAATCCTCCTGCGCGAAGTAGAAGTTGGTGTGCTCGACCCGGGGCTCGCGTTCCTTGGCGGGCACGCGCATCGGCCCGCCCAGGTGTGCGCCGTACGCCTTGGTGCCCTGGAGCAGAGTGACGTGCTCGAGCGCGGGCGACTCGATGGTGTCGAGCAGATTGCACAGCATCGCGAGGTTCGTGGCCGTGTGGTCGGGATCGAACCAGCCCTCGACCAGGCGCGGCTTTTCGTGCAGCGCGGCGTAGAAGAGATGGCTGGCATCTGCGTGGGGCTCGAGCGAGGTGCGGCAGGCCTGGGCATCGCGCAGGTCGACGGCAACGAACTCGGCGGAGCTGCCGAAGTCGGGCTTGCGGCGCGACAGCCCGATCACGCTGTCGCCGGCTGCAGCGAAATGTTCGACGGCGGCGCGTCCGACGACCCCGAGCGCTCCGGCCACGACGACCTTTCGCCTGCCGGGCTGCTTGCCGCTGACTTCGCTCCCGGGCCGGGCCGCCATCTGATTGCCGTCCCCTCGCTGCACTAGACGAAGAATGCCGGATTGCCGCCCGGATGACCGCCGATGCCCCGCGTCTGGCGAGTGTCGCCGAGTCGGCCGCGAGCCTCGCGGTGCGCGATCCCAACCTGTAGCGCAGCCGCCGGAATCGTTCGTCCGGCTCCGCGAGCTCGGGCAGCCCGGCCCGGGTCGCGCGGGGCCGCGGCCGGCTGGCTCCGGCGCGCATTGGAATCGACCGGGTGTTGTTCGGTATCAACTGCCAGATGAGCGACCGTGCCCTCTGCCTGGCCGGGATCCGAGTGCTGCTGATCGACGCCCGCGAGCGCGGGCTCGAACGGCTGCCTCGCCGGGGCCGATCGTGAGTGTGGACGCGACGTTGCCGCCGCTTCACCCGCGGCGCGGCATCCACGATCCAACCTCATCGAGCCCCGTGCGCGCGCCGAACTCGCTGCGGCGCACCAGCACGATCGACATGCTGTGGCCCGACGGTCTCGGCCGTGAGCTGACGCTGCGCGGGCGAGCGCGCGACCTGCGCAGCGACTCCGAAGGCTGCCCGAGTGTGCTGGACGAGGCTGAGCTGACGGCGCAGATCGACTACGCCGGGGGTCGCGAGCTGCGCGCGATCCGGACGACGCCCGACGAGCCGGGGGCGGCCGGGCTGCTCGGTGTGCGCGCCTCGACGGGCTTCCGCGCCGCTCTCGACGAACGGCTGCCCCACCAGCGCGACGCGCGTTCACTGCTGTACCTGATGCTCGACGACGTGCCCGTGGCGACGCTGGTCTCGGGCTACGCGATGGGCGCGGCGGTCGCCACGCACCCGCCGGTGCGGCTCTCGCTCATGCTGCAGCACCCCGATCTGTGCGCCGGCTGGCGCACGGGAGGCACGATCATCAACGAGATCGAAGATCGCGGTCGGGTCCCGGTGGTCACCGGGCCGCTCGCGCCAGCGTTGCGGCGCGAGGACGACCCGTTCGCCTGGCACCGCCTCGACGTACTGCCCACGCACGCGATGCGGCGTCACCGACGTCTCGACCTGGTTGTCGAGGGCGATGTGATCGCGGCCGACGTGCTGTTTCGCGACAGTCACATGGCAGCCGATGGTCGCGAGACCATCGTCCACGAGTACACCGTGAAGGGGCGCATCGATCGCGAGCGGCTCGAGATCGTCGCGCTCGAGGCCGAGCCCCGGGTTCTGCCGTGGGTCGAATGCCCGCTGGCCGCGGCGAGCGCTCGCGACCTCTGCGGGCAGCCGCTCCAGGGGCTGCGAGCCCACGTTCGCGCGGAGCTCACCGGCCGCGAGACGTGTACGCATCTGAACGATACGCTGCGCTCCTTGGAGGACGTGATCGTGCTGACGGAGAGGCTCTGATGCCGGGCGCCGAGCCGTGGGCGCCGACGGGACACCCGGTAGGCAGTCGACCCGCATGACGGCGTCGTCTCGCGGTCTGGAAACGCTCGAAGTCATCGATCCCGATCACTACGCGGCACACGGCTATCCCCACGAGGCTTGGACGCAGCTGCGTTGCCAGCCGCGGCTTACCTGGTTCGAGCAGGGCGACGTTCCCTTCTGGGCGGTCACGCGTCACGCCGACATCGTCGCGATCTCGCGCCAGCCCGCACGCTTTGCCAACGGACCGCGCTTCCAGCTGTCGCCGGGAGACGGCGAGCCCGAGGCCTTCACCATCATCTCGATGGATCCCCCACAGCACGCGATCTATCGCCAGCTGCTGAGTCGGCGCTTCACCCCCCGGGCGCTGCGCGCCATCGCGGGCGATCTCGAACGCATCGCCGTCGAGATCGTCGACTCTCTCGGCGAAGGGGACGGGTCGGGCGAATGCGACGTCGTCGAGCAGGTGGCAGCTCCGCTGCCCATCGCGGTGATCGCCTGGCTGCTGGGCCTGCCGCCGGGCGACTGGAAGCTGCTGTTCCGCTGGACCAACGAGGTGGTGGGCGCGAGCGATCCCGAATACCGACGTGCGGGCGAGGATGGCGCGCAGACGCGCAGGCGGGCGACCGAGGAGCTCTTCGCCTACTTCAGCGAACTCGTCGACGAGCGTCGCAAGGCCCCGCGCGACGACCTGGTGAGCGCTCTCGTGGAGGCCCGCATCGAGGGCGAGCCGCTCGGGAGCCACGAGCTGCTCGCCTACGCGCTGATCCTGGTGGCCGCCGGAAACGAGACCACCCGCAATGCCACGAGCGGTGGGCTGCTCGCATTTGCCGAGCACCCCGGCGAGTGGCAGCGGCTGCGGCGCGAGCCCGCGCGGGTGCCGTCCGCGGTCGAAGAGGTGCTTCGCTGGACCAGCCCGATCATCCAGATGGCGCGCACTGCCACCGAGGACGTCGAACTCGGCGGCCGCAAGATCTGCGCCGGCGAGACGCTCGCCCTCTTCTACCCCTCCGCCAACCGCGACGCGGCGGTCTTCGACGATCCGTTCGCGTTCCGCATCGACCGCCGTCCCAACGCCCATCTGGCGTTCGGCGTGGGAGAGCACTTCTGCATGGGTGCCCACCTCGCGCGCCTCGAGCTGCAGGCTGCCTTCCGTCAGCTGGCGCGGCGCATCCGCCACTTCGAGCTGGCGGGGCCCGCGATCCGGCTGCGCTCGAGCGCCGTCGGCGGCGTCAAGCATCTGCCGATTCGCTATCAGCTCGCTTAGGCGCGTTCGAGCGCGAGCCCCTGCGGGCGAATGCAGGTTCCCGCCGGACGGCGGTGGGAGTACGATGGGCCAGACCGCCAGCCACGAGAGAGCCACGCATGAGCGAGCCGCGCGTCATCGATGCCGACGGACACGTGTTCGAGCCCGAGTCCGTCTGGGAGGAGCATCTCGATCCGAAGTATCGCGACCGGCGTCCGCGCATCGTGCTCGACAACCGCGGCACCACCCGGTACATGCTCGAGGGCCGCTTGATTCCACCCGGCGAGGGGCGTGGCGCCTGGGCTCCCGAGGGCATCCGCGAAGCCACCACACATCGCGACGGCGGCTTCGACCCGAAGCTGCGCCTCGCCGACATGGATGAGGAGGGCATCGACGTCGCGGTGCTGTACGGCTCGTTCGGGCTGGCGCTGTGGCAGGCGCAGGATCCGGGCTTCGCGATCGCGCTGTGCCGCGCCTACAACGACTGGCTGGCCGAGTACTGCGCTACCGATCCGGCGCGCCTCAAGGGCATCCCCGCGCTGCCCCTGCTGAGCATGGGGGAGGCGGTCCGAGAAGCCGAGCGCGCGGTGGGCGAGCTCGGCATGGTGGCGCTGACGCTGCTGTCCAATACCGCGGGCCGCGGCGCCGACGACCCCTTCCTCGATCCCATCTACGACCTTGCCCAGGAGCTCGACGTGCCGGTCACCTTCCACGCGGGCGGTGGGCGCTTCGTGGAGGACCGCTTCGACAACTACGCGATGTCCCATACCTGCGCGTTTCCCTTCGACATCATGTACGGCATCACGTGTGTGCTGTGCGGCGGGGTGCTCGAGCGCTTTCCCAGGCTGCGCGTGAGCTTCCTCGAGGCGGGCTGCGGCTTCTTCCCCTATTACCTGGAGCGCCTCGACGAGCACTTCGAGAAGCGCGTGGGCGAGATGCCGATCCCACGCCGCCCGAGCGAGTACGTCGAGCAGGGTCGCGTGCTGGTTTCCTGTGAGCCGGACGAACAGGCCATCGCGTACGTGTGCGAGACGCTGGGCTCGGACAAGATCCTCTACGCCTCGGACTACCCGCACTGGGACGCCGACTTTCCCCACACGGTGACGGCGATCAGCGGGCGCGAGGATCTGACCGCCGAAGCGAAGCGCGACATCCTGGGCGCCAACGCGGCGCGCTTCCTGAAGCTCTGAAGGCCGACCGTGGCGACGCCGGAGGGGAGGGGACGTGCCTGCTGAGCCGATCTATGTCCTGGACGAGCTCGAGCTGCGTCCGGGAATGCTCGCGCCGTTTCGGGAGGCGCTCGAGGCGCAGTACCTGCCGGGCGCGCAAGAGCGCGGAATGCGTCTGCTCCACGTCCTGGTCACTCCGCCAGTCGAGCTCGCGACGGGCGGTACCTCGGTGGTGCTCGTCTGGCAGCTCGCCGGCGTGTCCGGCTTCTGGGCACTGCGCAGCCAGAACGGCGGTCCCGAAATCGCCGAGTGGTGGCGCGACTGCGAGCAGTTTGTCTTGTCGCGCTCACGCCGTTTTGCGGTGGAGGCCGATGCGATGCCGCGGCTGGAAGCCGACGCGCGGGCGAACGCATGAGTGTTCGCCTGGTCGCCCTGGTTTCGCTGGTCAAGGGTCTGGAGGACCCAGGGGCCGAAGCACTCGCCCTCGGGCTCTCGCGCTGCGCGGACTCGGTCGACGAGATCGAGCGCTCGCACGCCGGCTTGCACATTCCGGGCTCGTTCGGTGGCGACCTCACCTGGGATCTGTCGTTCGAGAGTGATGCAAGCCTTGCCGCCTTTCGCTCGCGCGGTGAGTCGAGCCCTGCTGCGGGTCTGATCGCGGCGCTGGGTCCGAGCTTTGCGGATCTGATCCCCTCGGTCGCCAGGGTCGACGCCGTCGTCGTCGAGCCGATCGACGAACACGTGGGACGCCGCGGTCTGGTCGGCGTCAAGCGGACGCTGCTGTTTCGCGTCCGCGCCGATACACCGCAGGCGGCGCTCGAGCGCTTCGAGCGGGACATGCTCGCCATGCCGTTCTTCGTGCCGGCGATTCGTAACTGGTGCTTCGGCCGGCCGCGCGGCGCAGGATCGAGCCGCTGGACACACATCTGGGAGCAGGAGTTCGAGAGCCCCGACGGGCTCCTGAACGACTACATGGCGAGTCCGTATCACTGGGGTCACATCGATGCCTGGTACGACCCCGAGTGTCCGCAGTCGATCGTGGACCCCGCGGTCGCGCACGTGTACTGCCCGGAGAGCGAGGGCGTCCTGTCGTGGTCGAGCTCGGTGGCTCTAGGTGGATGCGCCAGCAGCGACTAACGGCGCTTGACTTCGACCGCGTCGCCGTCTTGCACGATCACGGCATCCGCCATTCCGACGAACAGGCCCGTGCCGAGCACGCCCGGGATCGCCAGGATCTCGGCCTCGAGACCCGCCGGGTCGGCAATGCCGGACACCTTGCAATCGAGGATGGGGTTGCCGTTGTCGGTGCGGAAGACGCGCCTGTCGTCGCCGGTTCGCACCACGGCCTCGCAGCCGAGCACCGCGAGTCGTCGTGTGCAGAGGGCCCGGCCGAAGTCGAGCACCTCGACGGGAAGCTTGCCGCGCTCGCCGAGCGTGCCGACCAGCTTTTCGGCGCCGACCAGGATCACGAGCTGCTGTGACGAAGCCGCGACGATCTTCTCGCGCACCAGCGCGCCGCCGTAGCCCTTGATCACGTCGAGTGCCGGGTCGACCTCGTCCGCGCCGTCGAACGTCGTGTCGAGTCGCTTCGCCTCGGCGAGGGTCAGCAGAGGAATGCCGACCTCGCGGGCCAGCGCGGCCGTCGCCTCGGAGGTGGGCACGCCGCGCACCGACAGGCCCTGCTGGACGCGTTCACCGAGCGCGCGCACGAAGGCGGCGGCCGCTCGGCCCGTGCCGAGACCGAGGGTCTGTCCATCTTTTACGAACTCGAGCGCGGCCTGCGCGCTGCCTTCGGGTCCTTCGCTCATCGTGACTCCTCTGACTACGGGGTGGGCGGGAAGGAATTTTGTTCAGGTCGACCGAGGGCGTGCTCGATCCGTTTGGCCAGCTCCTCGAGGGCGCTCGTCACGTCGCTCGCCAGGTGGATCCGCAACGCCCGGCGCCCACGTTCGCACAACACGGCGAAGTCGCCGAGCGACTGTGCCTGCTTCAGTACACCAAAGGAGTAGCCCTGTCCCGGGATCGCGAGAGGGCTCGCGTCGTCGGAGGTGAGCTGGAGGAAGACGCCCGTGTTGGGCCCGCCCTTGTGGAGCTGGCCCGTCGAGTGGAGGAATCGCGGCCCGTAGCCGAGCGTGGTCGGGACGCCGAGCTTTCGGGCGAGTGTCTGACGCATGCGTCCGAGGAGCGCAGCATTGGCGTCGTTGCGCTCGAGATAGGCGTTGATCGCGACGTAGTCGCCGGGACCCGTGCGCGCGAAGTGGCGCGCGATCGCAGCCTCGAGATCGGGCGGGTCGCCCAGGGCTTCATCTGCGAAGGCGGTGAAGCCCGCTTCGACCCGCAGCGGAGCAGTGTCGGGCAGCGACCCGTCGCGCTGGTAGGCGGTCATCAGGGAGCGCGCGGCGACCTTGGCGGCCTCGACGTCCGGTTGGTCGAACGGGTTCAGCTCGAGCTCGGCGCCGGCCACGGCCGTGGCGACCTCCCAGCGAAACAGCTCGGCTGCGAGATCGAGCGGCTGGTCCACGTCGATGCGCACCAGGGGGACCTCCGCGGCTTCGAGCGCCGCGATCGCGGCGTCCTGCGCGGCGTCGGGCGCGCTCGCCAGGCGTGTATACACGAACAGGCAGTCGTCGCCGGCCTCGTCGGGTGTCGGCAGCGTGCCGCCGTCGATTGGCACGATGCCGCGGCCGTGCTTGCCCGTCGATTCCGCCACCAGCTGCTCGAGCCAGCCGCCGAGCGCCGACAACCCGGGCGAGATCGCGAGCACCAGCTTGTCGCGGCCCGCGGCCGCGAGCGCACCAATTGCGAGGCCGAGCAGTGCCCCGGGGTTGTCGCGCGTCGGGACGCCCGGACCACAAGCCCGTGCCATCTCGCGCGCCCGGCCGAGCCAGTCTCCGAGGTCCAACCCCTGGAGCGCAGCCGGCAGCAGCCCGAACGCCGACAGTGCCGAAAAGCGGCCGCCCACACTCGCAACACCCGGCACACTGGCGCGAAAGCGGCACTCGCGCGCGACCGTCTCGAGGCGACTACCGGGATCGGTGATGGCGATGAAGCGTGCGCCCGCCTCCCGTTCGCCGAAGCATTCGACTGCGCGCGCGTAGAAGTAGGCGAAGAGGCTGTTCGGCTCGATGGTGCTGCCCGACTTCGATGACACCACGAACCAGGCGCGCGGGAGGTCGAGCGCGGCTTCGAGCGCTGCGATCTGTGCGGGCACGGTCGAGTCGAGTACCAGCGTGCGCGGGTAGCCGGGCGCCGGCTCGAAGCTGTGAGCCAGCACGTCCGGGCACAGGCTCGAGCCGCCCATCCCCACGACGACGACCTGACGGATTCCCTCGTCGCGCGCACTGCGGGCCAGGGAGTGCAGCGGCTCGAGCTCGCTCGCGGGAGCTTCCGGCAGATCGAGCCAGCCTAGCCAGCTCGCCTCGTCTGCATCGGTCCAGAGGGAGGCGTCGCGCTCCCACAGCCGGCGTACGCCGTCCTTGCTCTCGAAGCGTGCGATCGCGGCCTCGAACACATTCCGCGCAACGCCGAGCTCGAGCCTCTGTGTCGCCAATCCATCCCCCCGTCGCCCTCGCCGTAGCCCGGTCGTCGCGCAGGATAGCGGTGCGGCCGGTCGCGGGCTCAACGGCGCCAGAAGGCGTCGAACTTGCCGCAGTCGAGCTTCTCGAAAGGCGCGAGCCGCAGGTTCTCGCCGGTCAGCGCCGCGGCGTCGGTGCCCTCGAAGCTGCGGTCGAGTGTGCCGTCGTAGTCGGAGTCTTCGTCCTGACGCACGATGGCGTCGCCGTCCAGGTGCTGGACCACGTCGGGCACGCCGTCGGCGTTGGTGTCGGCTTCGATCCGAGCGCGTGTGCCCCTCACGTAGTGTTCGCGCGTGTCGACGCGGCCGTCCAGATCGGTGTCGATACGCGTCAGCACGAGCACCTCACCCTCGAACGCGACCGCCATCTCCAGGCGTCCGTCGAGGTCGCCGTCGACGCAGTGGAGCCGCACGCTCCCGTCGCGGGCGAAGACGAGGCGTTCGTTGGGCTTCGCCGAGCCGTCGGTGGCGAGCTCCTGGACCGTGGTCCGGCCCTCGGAGTCCAGCACGTTCAACACGTCGGCGCGGCCGTCACCGTCGGTGTCCTGCGCCTGACGCGCCAGTGTGCCCGAGCGAAAGTAGCTCCAGGTCGCGCTGCGGCACGAGCCCTCGGCCGCCCGCTCTTCGGCGATGACCGCGCCCGCGGCGTTCAGCCACTGGCGCAGATCGACACAGCCGCGCGCCTGCGTGTCGCTCTCGATTCGAGCCACCCGTCCGTTCTTGAAGAAAGCGGCGAAATCGCGCTTGCCGTCTCCGTTGCGGTCTTCCCGCTGCTCGAGGATCTCGCCCGCCTCGTTCGCGATGACCCAGACGTCGGTGGCGCCATCGCCGTTGGTGTCCTGCTCCTGGACGCGCCGGCCCGTCGCGTCGATCTCGGTCACTGTCTCGAAGACACTGTCGAAGTCTGTGTCGTCCTGCGTGCGCGCCAGCGTGCCGTCCAGGTAGACCTCCACCAGATCGGCGATGCCGTCTGCGTTGCGGTCCTGCTCGCGGCGCACCAGCACGCCGGCCTCGAAACGCTGCAGCGTCTCGAGCACGCCGTCGCCATCACCGTCCTCTGCGATCACGGCGGGTCGTTCCTCGGCGTCGAAGTCGATCACGATCTCCGGCATGCCATCGCCCGTGCGGTCCTCTTCCTGGCGTTGTTTGCGGCCCTCGACGAACAGGATCACCACCTCGGGCACGCCGTTGCCGTCGGCGTCGGACTCGGAGCGGAGCGGCAGGTCGTTCGCGTAGCTTGTCGTGAGCTCGAAGGTGTCATCGAAGTCCGCGTCCGAGTCCTGACGCACGAGTTCGCCCGCGGTGTAGTGCTTGACGACGTCGACTCGGCCGTCCGCATTGGTGTCGAATTCTTCGAGCGTCGGCCGGGCCTCCTCGCCCGTCCACTCGAATGTGGTCGCGGAATCGAACACGCCATCGGCGGTCGTGTCGCGTTCCTGCCGGCGCATCCGCGCGGTGCCGCCCTCGTCGACTGCGAACTCGATCTTCGTATCGACCGCTCCGTCTCCGGTCGTGTCGAGCTCCTGTCGCTGCTCGACTTCATGCTCGTACCAGGTGGTGGCGTCGTAGCGGCCGTCTGCTCGTGTATCCCGCTCATCGCGCTGCTTGACGCCAGCGTCGTAGTGGACGCGCAGGTCGAAAGCGCCGTCGCCAGTCGTGTCGCGCTCGTGGAGGGCCGTACGGCCCGTGCTGTCGAAGCTGCCGCGGCCGTCGGGCTGGCCGTCGTTGTCTTCGTCCTCTTCGAAGTGGATGGGGCTGCCGGCTTCGAACACCACGCTGCGGTCGATCACGCCGTCGTGATCGCGGTCCTCGCGCAGCTCGAGAGGCACGCCTTCGGCGTCGTTGCGGTGAAAGCTGTCGGCCCTGCCGTCGCCGTTGGTGTCGACTTCGAGCTCCGTCGCCTTGCCGGTGTCGCGGTCTAGCACGAGCCACTGGTCGACCGTGCCGTCGAGGTCGTCGTCGCGCTCCTGGCGCATCAGGTGCCCCTCGGCGTCGTAGTGGTTCCAGATCTCGCTGCGGCCGTCGCGGTCCGTGTCGAGCTCGACGCGCGCGAGCTGGCCGGATTCGAAGTATTCCGTTCGCTCTGGCGGAGCGTCTCCGGGGGAGCGGCTCGTGCGGCGCAACGGCTGACCGGCTGCGAACTCGGTGCGCGCCTCGAAATGGCCGTCGAAGTCGGCGTCGAGCTCTTCGAGGTCGATGCGCTCGTCGGCGTCGAAGTGGTAGCGCGCATCGACCGTACCGTCCGCGTTGCGATCTTCTTCCTGTCGCTCCTTGCGTCCGTTCGCGAAGGTTATCGTGGTGTCGAAGGCGCCGTCGCCGGTCGAGTCGGCGCGCTGCAGGCTGGGGGTCCCGCCCGCAGTGAAGTCGGTCTCGAGGTCGAAGCGGCCGTCGTGGTCGCGGTCGCGCTGTTCGCGCGCGAGCACGCCGTCCTGGTAGATGCGCACCAGGTCGGCGCGGCCGGCACCCTGCGAGTCGATCTCCTCGCGCTCGAGCGCACCGTCGGGCAGCAGCCAGGCCGTGATCTCCGGCTGCCCGTCCAGGTCCTCGTCGCGCACGCGCTTGCGCTCGACGCCCTGCTCGAAGCTGGCGACCGTGTCGAAGCCGCCGTCGCCGGTCGTGTCCTGCTCACGCCGTACGATCTGCTCGCCGTCCTCCGTGTAGCGGGTCACGAGGTCGACATCGCCGTCGCCGTTGGTGTCGGCCTCGACGCGCGCTCGGATGCCGCCCGTGTATTCGATGGTGACGTCGAGCGCACCATCGCCCGTCGAGTCCTGTTGCTCGCGCAGCTTCGTGCCATCGGTGTCGAACTCCGCGCGCAGGTCGACCCGCTGGTCGTGGTCGCGGTCTTCTTCGATCCGCACGGGCTTGCCCTGCTCCAACCAGGTCCATAGGTCGATCTGCTGGTCGAAGTTCGAGTCCTCTTCGCTGGTCGCAGCTACACCGCGGTCGTAGATCACGAGCAGGTCGGTGTGGCCGTCGGCGTTGCGATCTTCTTCGCGAGTGGATGGGTGGTCGCCCGCGAACACGATCGTGCGATCCGGCTTGCCGTCGCCGGACTCATCGAATTCCTGCTTGATGAACTTGCCGTCCGTGGCGAACTCGGCCCACGCATCGATCCGGCCGTCGTGGTCGCGGTCGGTGGCGCCGCGCACGGCCTTGGCCTGCTCGTAGAAGACGAACTCGTCGGGCTCGCAGTCGCCGTTGGTGTCGGTCTGCTTCTCGCGAACGCGCTCCCCGTCGTCGTACAGGAATACCACCGCCGCGCAGCGCAACGGCTCGAGCGCGCTCGCCGGCGCGGCCACCGACAGGCCGAGCCAGGCCGCGAAGGCCACACGGAGGGAGCGCACGCTCAGGGCGTCCTCTCCACCGGGACAGTGAAGGTGCCGGAGAGCTTGCGGCCTGCGAGGCAGCGGACGTCGGCCTCCATGCTGGGGAAGGGCGCAGCCGCGACCAGTGCCTGCTTGCAGGATTCGCCGAGCGCTCGGCTCGGAGCATCGACGACCTCGACTGCGCTCGCGGAGCCGGATTCGTCGAGCACGAAGTGAAGGACCACGCGCGCGTCGGCTTCGATTCCCTCGGGCAGTTCGAAGTGGCGCCACTCTGCGCGCGTGCGCTTCTCGACGTGGTCTTTGTAGTAGCGGACGACCGACTCGCGCTGCATGCAGGGCGCGGCAATGCCCGCCGTTCCGGTCCCGTCGGGGGTGCCGTAGCTCCTGGCGCCATCCACCAGCTCGGCATCGAGCGCGAAGCCCGTATCGGCAAAGGGGACGTCGATGTCGGCGGCGGTCACCGTCGCGGCGTCGGTGTACTGGATGTTCGCGGTCTCGGTGTACTCGCGAAACACCTGGGGCGCGGTCACGTCGACGTCCTCCGCCGGCGCGATGGTGCGCGGCCCGCTGAGGTCCAGCGTCGGCGCCGTCAGATCGCGGGCAGCGACGTTGCCCACCGGAACCTTCGCCACCTTCAGTGCCGAGGCGCCGGGCGACGAAAGCGTGCGCTGGGCGACCACGCGTTGGCTCGTCACCTGGCGTTGTGTGATCTCCGTGGGCGCTGCAGTGGCGTTGATGTTGGCCGGCTGCACCGCGCGCGGGGCGACCGGCCGGACCGGCGGGCGCGCCACGGGTGTCGGGCGCGGCGCTACGCTGCGCACGCGGGTGCGCGCGACGGCGCGTCGCGGGACGACCACCCGTCGCGGCGGAGGCGTCGGGGCCTCGTGGATGATCTGGACAGGGATGAGGTGCTCGGCCACGTCTGGCGCCAGTCGCGCCGACAGCACCAGCAGGCCCACGATCAGCCCGTGCGCGCCGAGCGAGAACGAGCCCGACAAGATGGCCGCGCGGCTCGTTACCGGTTCGGGAAAGCCGAGCGAGGGCGCGTCCCCGGCGGGCGACAGCGTGGGGGCGCTGGCGAAGCCCGGGCCGAGACGGTGGTGCCGCCGCGCCCGGTGGCGCCGCCGCCGCCCCAGCTCGCTGCGCGAACGCGGCCAGCCGTCTCTGCTCGTGCCCTCGCCGCTCACTCGTGGTCCCCCGGAAGGCCGCCTTGTCCCATTCTTGTCGGCGCGCCCACGGCGGCCTCCTGGATGGCTTGGATGCGCGCTGCGGCCACTTCGTTCTCCGCTACCGCCAGCTTTCTCGGCAACGTAAGAAAGCGGCGCTGTGACTGCAATTTCAGCAGTCCCTCGGCGCAGCCGACGCTCTGCAGCGGGCGGCGGCGCGCCGACGGCTCTTGTAATCTCGAGCCGACCCCAATGCATTGAACTCCCGGAGAAACGTGCACGATGTTCACGCCGGAGCACCTGCTCGAGCTGCTGAAGATGGGGTGGCTCACGAACGTCCCTCTTCTCGTTGGCTCCATTCTCACACTCGGGATCTTCTTCGAGCGTGTCTGGACGTTCCGCGGTCTCGAGGCGCGCTCGCGAGCCCTGGCGGGCTCGGTGATCGACCGATTGGTCGAGCGCGACCTGGCCGGCGCCCGAAGTGCCTGTGAGGGCGGCGATACGCCCGTTGCGCACATGCTCTCCGAGGGGTTGCGCTGGCAGAATATCGATCTCGAGGATCTCGACCGCATCTTCGCCACCGAGCGGGCGGAGGCGGTGGCTGCGCTCAGGCGCGGGATCTGGGTGATTGGCACCGTGGGGTCGCTGGCGCCCTTCGTCGGCCTGTTCGGCACCGTGATCGGCGTGATCCGTGCCTTTGCGGACATGGCGACACACGGCACGGGCGGCTTCGCCGTCGTGGCCAATGGAATCGCCGAGGCGCTGATCGCCACCGCGCTCGGTCTGGGCGTTGCGATCGTTGCGCTGGCGCTGTTCAACTACCTCCAGGTGCGCGTCCAGGGGCTGACGGCCGTGTTCGCGCGCGCCTGCGAGCGGCTGCTACAGGCACTGCTCTACGTCGAATCATCGGCGGCGGGGCCGCAGGCAGCAGAGGCGAGGGCCGACTGATGGGCGCCTCGGCACTTCCGTCCGGCGAGGACGAGTCCGACGGCATCGTCGCCGAGATCAACGTGACGCCGCTGACCGACGTCTTCCTGGTCCTGCTCATCATCTTCATGGTGACGACGACGGTGATCAACGACGAGAGCAAGAACATCGATCTACCCCAGGCGACCGAGAGCGAGGAGACACCGAACGGGGTCACCGTTGCCGTCGACGACACGGGCATGCTGATGGTCAACGATCGTCGGGTCGCAGAGGACGATCTGCAGGCTGCGCTCGAGAGGGCGCTCGAGCTGGCTGAGCAGAAGATCGTGATTCTGCGCGGCGACAAGAACGTGCTGCTCGGTCAGGCGGTGGGAATCCTCGACATGGCTCAGCAAGCCGGTGCCAAGGGAATCGCGCTCGCGACGAAATCCCCCGATTAGCTTTCGCCGCGAGTCACCGGGCGCCCGCTCTTCCCCCCGAGAAGGGGGCTAGGCGCCCTGTTGGCGCAGCCACACCAGCCCGCCCGCGATCAGCAGGACCTCTGGGAGCAGCATCCCCACGCCGTAGAACGCGCTCAGCGAGTTCTGCACGGGCACCGGAAATTGGAGCGTGGCGCCGGATTTCGGACGCAAAGTGATTTCGCTGTCGCGCTGCGTCGCCCAGTGGAGCGCGTTCATCACCAGGTCGAGATTGTAGAGGGCGCGCAGGTAGCGGTTGCTCGCGAGGTCGCTGTCACCGAATGCCACGATTCGCGTAGCGGTCGGCCCCTCGCGTCGGTACTCGCCGACCGCCACCAGCGCACGGTAGTCGGTCCGTGTGTCGGGGGGCTGCACGGGAGTGCGCATCCCGCTCAGCGCGTCCAGTTCGCGCGTCAGCCAGGCGTCCGCGCTCGTGGTGACCGCGGCGCGCAGGCGATCGTCGGGCCGTGGCTTGCGGAGCTCGAAGCTGCGCGCGCTCTGGAAGAACGTGACGCGGTTGCGATCGAGCCCCCTGGTCACCGGGTGGGCGCCGTAGTGGAAGGCGATCGGGGAGAGCATCGGTGCGGCGCCGTCGATATCGGCCGAGGCAGGGTCGACCACCAGCGCGTCGGGCGAGTGCAGGCCGTACTCGGCGAGCAGCGCTTCGAGGCCGCTGGTACTGCCGGGCTCGAGGAACGCGACGAGTCCGCCGCCGTGTTCGAGGTAGACGCGCAGCGCTTCCAGCGCCCCGCTGGCCAGGCGACGCGCGGGAGCCAGGGCGAGGATCGCCGCGGCGTCGGGCGGGACCTCGCGGATGAAGGCGCTTGGCAGGGCGACGAGTTGGTAGCCGTCGGTGCGGAGCGCCTCGGTGAGGCCGGAGTACCCGCCGTCGTCCGTGCTCGCGAGATCTCCCTCGCCGGTGCCGACCAGCGCGTAGATGCGCACCAGCCGCGGGTTGGCCAGCCGCGAGAGCGCCTCGAACAACGCGCCCTCGGTGGGCCGGTCGACCAGCTCCCAGTCGTAGCGCTGGGTCGCCGGAGCGTCGCGGCGAACCAGCACGACGCTGTTGCTCGAGCCCACGCCATAGAGGTCGATGTCCTCGAGATCGTCGTGCAGATCGCGCGTGACCACCTCCGCACCCGCCACCTCGGCCAGGCGGTCGAGCAGCAGACGTGTGCGCCGGATCCGGGGATCGCCGGTGTCGGCGTAGAGCGCGATCCGCAGCCCGGGCCCGAGCCGCTCGAGCACCCGGGTCGTTGCTTCGGCCAGCTCGTAGCGACGCTCGAAGGTGAGATCGAGCCGCAGGCGCGCGTGCTCGGTCGCGACGGTCGCAGTGCCCGCTGCGGCGGCCGTCAGGGCGACGATCAGAGTGCCGCGCACCAGGAGAGTGCGCCCGGCCGGAGTTCCGGAGAGTTTGCCGCTGCGCAGGCCGCGTGCCGCGAGCACCGCGGCTGCGAGCAGGCTCGCCGCCCCCACCACCAGGTGGACGAGCGTGAAGCCCGAGAGCTCATCTTCGAGCTGGCGCGAGCCGAGCCCGAAGGCGAGTGCGACGAAGCCAAGCAGCAGGCACGCGCGCATCAGCCGGTCACGCGTCGCAGATCGAGTGAGAGTCGGGCCAGTGCACTGGCGACGGCCGCGCAACCCGCGAAGTAGAGCAGGTCCGAGAGCGCGACGATCCCCTCGGCAAAGCGAACGAAGTGCGGCCGCAGCGCGACGGCGTCGAGCGCAACCGCCACCTCCTCGCTGACCAGGCCGTGAGACCAGCCGAAGTCGTAGAGCCCGAACGAGATGGCCACGGTCGCGGCTGCGGCCAGGATCTGGCTCGAGGTGAAGGCCGAGCAGGCGAGGCCTATCGAGGCGATGCCGACCGCCAGCCCGAACAGGCCGAGGAAGACGGCCGCGAGGTGCTCGGCTCCGAGTCCTCCCTGTGCCATCGCCGTCAGCGGATAGACGAAGCTCGCCGCCATCATCAGCACCACGAACGAGAGCGTGGCGACGAACTTCGCCCCGACGATGACGCTCGGTCGAAGCCCGCTCGCCAGCAGGAGCTCCTCGGTTCCGCGCGCTCGCTCCTCTGCGAAGACGCGCATCGTGACCAGTGGGATCGGAATGATCAGCAGCAGCGACAGCTGATCCATCACCGGGTTGAACACGGTGTCGCGCAGGTTGATATGGTCGGGAATCGTGCCCGACTCGAATCCGCCCATCGTGGTGGACGCGAACAGGAACAGGATCTGGTTGTAGGCGCGAAGGTGCTCGAAGAACACGAATGCGGTCACGAAGGTGACCATCGTGAGCACGAGATAGGCGATCGGGGAGCCGAACAGCACCGCGAGTTCTTTGCGCAGCAGCGCGAATAGCGGTGTCAGCGGCGAGCGGCTCACGCCGAAGCCTCTGTAGCTGCGGGGTGGCCCCGGAACAACGCCAGCGGATCGTCGCCGTCGAGCACGGCCGCGGTCTCGCCGCAGGCGACCAGACGTCCCTCTGATAGCACGGCCAGGCGCTGGGTCAGCTGGCGCGCCTCGGCGAGGTCGTGCGTGCAGAGGATCACCGTGCAGGAGCCGTGCAGAGCGGCCAGCGTGCCGCGCACCTCGGCCTGCTGCAGCGGGTCGAGGCCGCTGGTCGGCTCGTCGACGATCAGCAGCCGAGGGTCGTGGACGAAGGCCCGCGCGAGCGACACGCGCTGCTGCAGGCCCTTCGACAGGTGGCCGATCGGTCGGCGCAGCACGTCGCCGAGCTCGAAGCGCTCGCTTGCCGCTCCGACGGCCTGCTCGAGCTCGTCGCCGCGCAGCCGCCGGATGCCCCCGCAGAAGCGCAGGAAGTGGCCGACGCCGAGCTCGGGATACAGCTGTGCGTTCTCGGGAACGAAGCCGATCTGCGCCTGCACCCGCTCGGGATGCTCCGTCGGCGAGAGCCCGTCCACGCGCACGCTCCCGGCACTCGGCAGCAGGGTGCCGGTGACGAGGCGGATCAAGGTGGTCTTGCCGGCCCCGTTGGCCCCGAGCAGGCCGAAGGATTCGCCGGGCTCGACGTCGAGCGTGACGGAGTCGAGGGCCGCGCGCGCGCCGAACCGGCGAGACAGGGACCGCGTTTCGACGCCAACACCGCGCACGCTGGCTACCAGCTCTCGAAGGAGGTGAAGAAGTCGGGCCAGCTCTTGCTGACGCACGCCGGATCGCGGATCACCACTCCTGGAACGCGCAGCCCTGCCAGCGCAAAGGCCATGGCCATGCGGTGGTCGTCGTAGGTCTCGACCTCGGCACCGTGGAGGGGACCGGGCCGGATCTCGATCCAGTCGTCTCCCGTCTTCACGCGGCCCCCCAGCCTGGCGAGCTCGGTCTCGAGCGCGTGCAGTCGATCGCTCTCCTTGATGCGCAGGTGGCCGACGTTCTCGATCCGCGTCGGCCCGTTGGCGAACAGTGCCACGACCGCGTAGCCGACCACCGCATCCGGCAGCGCATTCATGTCGACACTGGACAGGCTCACGAGCCCGGCTTCGGGCGCGCGGATCTCGACGAACGCATCGCCACGGATGACCTGACAGCCCATGCGCTCGAGCAACTCGAGCAGCGCCAGGTCCGACTGCTTCGAATCGGGCGGGATGCCGACGACGCGTGCGCGGCCACCGCGAATGGCCGCGGCGCACAGGGGGTAGATGGCCGACGAAGCGTCGGGCTCGATCGGGTAGTGGCGCGCGTGGTAGGGGCGACCCGAGCGCACGGACACCCCAGTGGCGTCGTCGAGCCAGCGCGCCTCAGCCCCGAAGTCGGTCATCACCTGGAGCGTGACATCGACGTAGGGCCGCGACGCGATGGAGCCGTCGCGGCAGCGAACTTCGACGTCGCTCGCGGCGTAGGGCGCCGCGAGCAGGATCGCGGAGACGTACTGACTCGAACGGCTGGCGTCGATCTCGACCGTCCCGCCCGGCAGCCCGCCGCCCGTCGTGCGCAGCGGGGGGCAGCCGGTCGCCTGCAGCAGCTCGAGTTCGGCACCGAGCCCGGCAAGCGCGTTCACCAGGTCGCCGATCGGGCGCTCGCGCATGCGCTGATCGCCGTCGAGCACGGCAGGCCCCTCGGCCAGCGTGCAGGCGGCGGTCAGAAAACGCATGGCCGTCCCGGCGTTGCCGAGCGAGAGATGCTCCACCGGCGCGAGCAGCCGGCCGCCGCGCCCGAGCACCGTCAAGTCTCCGCCGTCCGCGCGAATCTCGATGCCCAGCTGGGCGAGCGCCTCGCGCATCACCCGTGTGTCGTCGCTGTCGAGTGGGCTCTCGAGTCGGCTCTCGCCCGCCGCCAAGGCGGCAGCCAGCAAAGCGCGATTGGTGATGCTCTTCGAGCCGGGGACCACCAGCGTCAGGTCGAGCGTGCCGCGTGGCTCGATCGGCAAAAGACGCGGGCGCTCGGCGGCATTGCTCATGGAATCTCGCTCGTCGCATGCTCGGGTCTGATGGTGCGACACCGGCCGGCGGAAGCTAGCACTCGCGTCGCTGGCCCCCGGGCTCGGTTGACACACCTGAGCGAGTCCGCGAAACTTCCGCTTCGCGTCCGAATTCCTTTGCTGGCCCGCAGGGTTAGCAAAGATCCCGTCCCCACTTCGGCGTTGCCCACGGGGTGGTGCCGGAGTTGTATGTCCGGCCCCACCAGCCCATCCAGGAGGCATCGACGTGGCCAAGGTGCTCGTCACCGATCCGCTCGCCAGCCAGGGGCTTGCCGTGCTCGAGGCGGCTCCTGGAATCGAGATCGTGGATCTGCCGGATGCATCGCCTGCCCAGCTCCTGGCGGAGATTTGCGACGCTCACGCGCTGGTGATCCGCGGCGGAACCAAGGTGACGAGCGATGTCCTCGATGCCGCGAGCGAGCTGCGCGTGATCGGCCGGGCGGGCATCGGGGTCGACAACGTCGACGTGGCCGCGGCCACCGCCCGGGGCATCGTGGTCGTCAACACGCCCGAGGGCAACAACATCACCACGGCCGAGCATACGATCGCGCTGCTCGTGTCGCTGGCCCGCCACATCCCGCAGGCCACCGCGTCGATGAAGGAAGGGCGCTGGGAGAAGAAGTCCTTCCAGGGGCTCGAGCTGTACAACCGGACGCTCGGTGTCGCGGGCATTGGCAACATCGGCCGCATCGTCTCGCAGCGCGCCAGAGGGCTCGGCATGAAAGTGATCGCCTTCGATCCGCACGTGTCGCGGGAGGCCGCGGCGCGTTTCGACATCGAGCTGGTCGGCTTCGATGAGCTGATCGCGCGCTCGGATGTGATTACCGTGCACGTGCCCAAGACCGCCGAGACCACCGGGCTGCTCGACCGCGCTGCGTTCGCGCGCTGCAAGCCCGGGCTGCTCGTGATCAACGCGGCGCGCGGCGGGATCATCGACGAGGTTGCGCTACTCGACGCGCTCGAGGCGGGGCAGGTCGCGGGCGCTGGGCTCGATGTGTTCGTCGATGAGCCGCCGGCAGCGGATCACCCGCTGGTGGTCCACCCGCGCGTGATCTGCACGCCGCACCTCGGTGCTTCGACCGAGCAGGCACAGGTCAACGTGTCGGTCGCCGTAGCCGAGCAGGTGCGCGACTACCTGACCGAGGGCGCGCTTCGCAACGCCGTGAACGTGCCGTCGATCTCGCCCGAGCTGCTGTCCGAGGTTCGCCCCTATCTCGTGTTGGCGGAGAAGATAGGACGCTTCCAGGGCCAGCTTTCTGCGGGACCGATCGAGCAGATCGACGTCGAGTACGCCGGTGACGTCGCCGACCTCGACGTTGCACCGATCACGATCGCAGCGCTGAAGGGCGTGCTCGAGAGCGCAACCGATCGCGTCAATATGGTCAACGCACCCGTGATCGCGCAGGACCGTGGCATCAAGGTGGTCGAGTCGAAGGCGAGTCGTCCGCTCGACTTCGCCAGCGCCATCACCGTGCGCGTGGTCGGCTCCGTCGATCGGCTGATCGCCGGAGCGGTCTTCCACGGGGGCCAGCCGCGGATCGTGCGGATCGACGACTTCATGATGGAGGCGATCCCCGACGGCCCGACGCTGCTGCTACTGAACCAGGACCAGCCCGGGGTGGTGGGGACCGTGGGGACGATCCTGGGCGAGGAGGGCATCAATATCTCGCGCATGCAGCTCGCCCTGGTGCGCGAGCGCAACGAGGCTGCGATGCTGGTCAACGTGGATCAGAGTCCGCAAGAGGCCGTGCTCGAACGCCTGCGCGCCATTCCCTTCATGATCTCGGCGCAGCTCGTGGAGCTGTAGCGGTGGCGACGGTCGTCGGAGTCGGCGCTCAGTGGGGCGACGAGGGCAAGGGCAAGATCATCGACTGGTTGGCGCCGCGCGCCGATCTCGTCGCCCGCTTCCAGGGCGGTAACAACGCCGGTCACACCCTCGTCGTCGACGGCGAGGAGACGATCCTGCACGTCGTGCCATCGGGCATCCTGCATGCCGGCAAGGTAAACCTGATCGGACCGGGTGTCGTGGTGGATCCGGGGGTGCTGCTCGAGGAGATCCGGCAGCTCACCGAGCGCGGCATCCTGCGCGATCCGGCGCGGCTGAGGCTCTCCGGGCGGGCGCACGTCATCCTCGAGTGGCACACGGCTCTCGATAAGGTGCGCGAGGAGAGGGCGCGCGAGAAGGCGATCGGCACGACGGGCCGAGGCATTGGCCCGACCTACGAGGACAAGGTGGCGCGCCGCGGTGTGCGCGTGGCCGACCTGCTCCAACCGGCTTCGCTGCGCGCCAAGCTCGAGGATCTGGCCGAGGCGAAGAACGCCGAGCTCGCGCGCTATGACTGGCCGAAGATCGATCTCGGCGCGTTGTTCGAGCGAGTTGCCGAGTTCGGCCGCCAGCTCGAGCCCTACGTCGACCACACCGGCCGGATCCTCGACCGGGCGCTGCGCGACGGGAAGAGCGTGCTGTTCGAGGGTGCCCAGGGCACCTTCCTGGACATCGATCACGGCACCTATCCCTACGTCACGTCGTCCAATTGTGTGGCGGGCGCGGTGTGTACCGGCTCGGGTGTGGGGCCGACGCGCATCGATCGCGTACTGGGCATCACCAAGGCGTACACCACGCGAGTTGGGGGCGGTCCCTTCCCGACGGAGCTCGGCGGCGCTGTCGGCGAGCGGCTGCGCAAGGCGGGTGCGGAATTTGGGGCCACCACCGGCCGGCCGCGCCGCTGCGGCTGGCTCGATGCCGTGATGCTGCGCGAGGCCGTGACCGTCAACGGGATTACCGATCTGGCGATGAACAAGCTCGATATCCTGAGCGGCTTCGGCGAGATCCAGGTCGCCGTCGCCTATCGCATCGACGGCAAGGTCACGCACGATTTCCCGATGACGCTCGAGGAGCTGGCGCGGGCCGTGCCGGTGTACGAGCGCTACGCGGGCTGGAGCGAGGACGTGACCGGTGCGCGGAGCTTCGAGCAGCTGCCCGACGCGGCGCGCCGTTACGTCGACGGGGTCCAGCAGATGATCGACGTACCGGTGGCCTTCCTGTCCGTTGGCCCAGGGCGAGACGAGACGATCGCGCTCTCGGATCCCTTCACGGCCTGAATCGAATCTGCCGGCTGGGGTCAAGCCCGGCCCGCCGCGGGTCGATTCTGGGTGGGGCCGGAGGTGACGGTGGCGACGAGCTTGCGAGTGATGTCTGCGAATCTGTGCTGGGGTCGGGCGGACCCGGAGCGCCTGCTCGCCCTGGTCCGGCGCCTCGGCGTGGACGTGGTGGGGTTGCAGGAGCTCAGCCGCGACCAGGCCGAGGCGGTCTCGCAGGAGCTTCCCTACGGAGTGCTGTCGCCATCGAGTGACGCGACCGGAACCGGGGTCGCGCTGCGCCGCCCGGCCAAGATCGATGTCATCCCGATGGCCTTCCGACCGCTGCACACGGCCCTGCTCGACCCCGTCGACTGGCCGGAGCTCGGAGAGGAGATCGAGTTCGCTTCGACCCACCTTGCCGCGCCGCACGTGAAGCCGCTCGGCTCGGGCTTCTCGAAGCGCCGTCGTCAGATTCGCCAGATCGAGCGCTACCTGGGCTCGACGTCCCGGGATCGTCTGGTGCTCGTCGGGGACTTCAACGCGACCCCCAGCTGGCCCGCGTACCAGCGGATCGCGTCCCAGCTGACCGATGCGGCCGTTGATGTGGCCGCGATGCGCGGCCGCGCGCTGCGAAGGACCTGGGGGCCCTGGCCGGGCTCGCCGCGTTGCCTGCGCATCGATCACGCCTTCGTGCGCAGCCTGCGCGCCGTGGACTTCCAGGTGGTCGACATTGCCGGGTCGGATCACGCTGCCATCGTGATCGATCTCAGCTCCGACTGACTGACGAGAGCGATTCCGACCTCGCCGCGGGGGTCGGGGAACTGCCGCGCCTGAGCAAGAACACGAAGAAAGGACGAAAGTCGGCCTGCCATCGCCCGGCGTTCGACTTTCGATAGACTCCGGCGCCGCTTCGCGGAATTGCGGGAACCCGCAGGCCGTGCGAGCTGGATTCGTTCGGCGTGGGTTTGCCGGCCGCGTGACCTCGGAGCGAGATTCCCGGAAGACCATGGTCGATCGTTCGAACCGCCTCTCCCCCGGGCACCTGCTGCGGGTCTTGTCGATGATCGCGCTGTCTGCGGTGCTGGCCCTGCTTGCCCACTCGCCGCGCGCCGATGCGCGGCTCCGAGGGCCGAGCCCCCAGGTCGCGACACCGGGCGACGTGCCGCGACTCGACATCGAGCTGTCCGGCAAGGACTTCGAGAAGCTCAGCGCCGAGCTGGCGCGGCGCGGCGCGCTTGGAGGAGTACGCGGCAAGGAGGACCGGAGCCAGCGTGTCAAGGCACGTGGCACTGCCCGGGGCGATGGCCCGCGCGTTGCGGTGCGCGTCGAGCTGCTCGAGGAGTGGAGTGAGCGGCTGGAAGGCGGGCGCTGGCCCTTGTTCGTCAACGTGCGCGGCGACGGCAGGCTCTACGGCATCGACCGCTTCTCGCTGCGCGCGCCGGCGATCCGCGGCTATCAGGCCGAGCTGCTCATGCTCGAGCACATGCGGCGCGAGGGCATCGTGGCACCGCGAGTCTTCTTCGTGCGCGCATCGCTCAACGGAGAGGATCTCGGGCTGATGAAGCTCGACGAGGAGCTGGGCAAGGACATGGTCGAGGCCCAGGAACGGCGCGACGGTGCGATCCTGCGCTTCGAGGACGGTGGTGACGAGGCCGCGGGCTCACCCGGGCTGTCGCGTGCCCCAGACGATTTCCTGGCGCGGCCGCTGGTCTTCGAGCGGCCGAGCCGGGCCAAGAAGTCACCCGCCCAGGCGGCCGATCGACGTCTTGCCGTGGATCTGCTCGCCGGCTTTCTGGCGGGCTCGGTTGACGCGCGCGAGGTGTTCGACGTCGATCTGATGGCCCGTTTCCTGGCGGTTTGCGAGCTGTGGCGCGCGGTCGACAGCGTGCGCTGGCCCAATCTCCGCTTCTACTTCAATCCCGTGACCAAGCGGCTCGAGCCGATTGCCCACGCGGCGAGTCCACCTGCGCTGTTCCTCGAAGAGGGGTTGGTGGCCACTTCGGAACCCTGGCCGGCAGCGCTGCTGGCCGACTCGGAGCTGCGCGCGGCCTTCGAGCGCCACCTGCACCGAGTGGCTGCCGAGGCGCTCGACGGCCAGACGGAGGCCTGGTTGCGCGAGGAGGAGGCGCCACTGCAGCGCATGCTGCGGGGCGAGCACCGTACGCACGCCGCGCTCGGCTTCGAGCCGATCGCCGCGCGGGCGCGCCGGCTGGCGCGCTCCAAACTGGGCCCCGCACCGCACACGGGCGCGGACGACGGTGTCGTGCTCGAGCCCGTGGGACGTCCGCCGGTGCGCAATCCAGTGCCCGCAAGCACGCGAGAGCAGACGCTCGAGCGCCATCCGTTCCTCGTCTGGAACGAATCGTTCGACGGGTTCGAGGTGCCGCCCGGTATCCACGAGGTGGGTGGGTCGCTGGTGCTGCCCGACGGCGCGGGCCTGCGCGCGGGCCCCGCGACGACGCTGCGTTTCGGCCGCGGCGAGATCCTGCTCGCGCGCGGCCGCCTGGTGCTGATCGGAACGGCCGACAAGCCGGTCGTTCTCGAGGGCCGGATTCATCCCGACGGTACCCGCGATCCCTGGCAGGGGATCGTGGTCCTGTACTCGGAGCGGCCGCACATGCTGGATCACGTCGAGGTGCGCTCGACGAGCGGAGTCGATCGCGACGGCTGGCAGCTGACAGGCGGCTTTACGATCCGCTCATCGACGCTCGACATGCGCAACATGCGTATCGTCGGTAGTCGCGCCGAGGATGCGCTCAACCTGATCCGAACCCGTTTCATGTTGCGCCACGTGGACATCGTCGATGCGCGCTCGGACGGCATCGACCTCGACTTCTCGTCGGGATCGCTCGAGGGCGGTCGTTTCGGCGGGATCGGTGGCGACGCCATCGACATGAGCGGTGCGGAGGTGACGATCGACGGCGTCGTGATCGAGAACGTCCGCGACAAGGCCGTCTCGGTCGGCGAACGGAGCCGTCTGGTCCTGCGCAACATGACGATCGACTCGGTGGGCACGGGCGTCGCGAGCAAGGACGGTTCCGTCGCGCTCGTCGAGGACTCGACGCTGCGCCGGGTGACCCATGCGGCGCTGATGGCCTACTCCAAGAAGCCCGGCTACGGCCCGGCAGAGCTCGAAGCGCGGCGCGTCGAGCTCGACCGGATCGGACGCCCGGCACTCGCGCAGCTCGGCTCGCGCGTCGTGATCGATGGTGCCGCACAGGCGGCCGAGGCGGTGGACGTCGACGCGCTCTACAAGAGTGGGTACATGGAGAAGTGAGACGAGTGGCGGCCGCCCTGGCGGCGTGGCTCGTGTGTGCCGTCCTGTTCCCGGCCGAAGTCGTCGCCGACACCGGACTACCCTACGCGGGGCCCTTCCTCGCAACGCTGCGGAGCGAGTTCTTCCGCGTCACGGGTGGACGGGCGTCGGATCCGGCCGCATCGGTGACGCTCGACGCCGAGCGGCTCGCCCGCTACCGCGCAGGCATCGAGCGCAAGCTGCGGTTCGTCACCGAGCACGTCGAACGCTACGAGCGGGTCGAGCGCGGGCGCAGCGCCAAGAAGGCGCGCAAGCGCGTGGCGACGCGCGACAGCGTGATCGCCCTCCAGTATGTCCTCGAGCTGCTGGCCGCACTCGAAGCGGAGCCCGATCCGATCCGACAGCAGCAGCTTGCGGCCGACGCGATCACGGTCGATTACGCGACTCGCTCCTACGCCGAGCCGATCGGTGTCATCTCGATCCCGATCCATCTGTGGAACATGGTCTTCGACTGGAGCATGCCCCGTGGCCAGTCCAGCGGATGGGCTCCGCGTGAGGCCGCAAACCTGGTCGACCCCGAGACTGGCGGCTTCTACACGCCGCGCGAGCTCGCGGCGCTGGTGCGACGAGGCGTCGATCTCTCGAGGCTCGATCCGCCGGCCGAGACGGTCTTCTGGCGCCGCGTCCCCGAGATCGACTCGCTCGACATCGTGGAGCACTACCTGGGCGGCGGCGTACCGGTGCAGCACGGCGCGCGCGCCGTGTTTCCGCCCGCCGTGGGTGCGAGGATGGACTTCGACGGGCTCCACCTGACGCAGAGCAAGCCGAAGCTCGACGCGCAGTGGAGCGGGCCTGAGTGCCGGGCGCGGCCCGCAAAGCAGCAGCGGGCCTGCACGGGTTCCTACAAGCTCAAGTTCGGCATGGAGACGCACGCCGACCCCACCGCGAACGCGTTGCTGGCGGCAATCGGATACAACGCGGATCTCGCGAAGCACCTGAAGCATGTGCGGATCGATCTTGGCGAGTTCTCCTACGCCGAACTCGAGAAGGGGTGGACCGAGTACTTCGATCACCAGCGCCTGCACACCTACATCCCGCTCGCGTCCGTGCTGCTGCCGGGCGAGCGGGGTCACGGGCGCGACGAGCGAGGCGAGTACGTGGTGTTCCAGGAAGCGGTCGCCGAGTACAAGCCGAGGGAGATCGATCGGATCGGCTTTTGGCCGTTCAGTGAGGGCGTGGCCTCGACCTCGCGTGAGGCGCGGGCACTCCAGCTGTTCAATGTCTGGATCGCCAACGCCGACATGAAGGACGAGGAGAACAACAAGGTCTCGCTGCGGCGCAACGCATCGGGCGAGATGCAGATCTATCTGACACAGCAGGACATCGGGCACTCGTTCGGAGTCGTGTTGCCCGAGCGCGCGGACGTGTTTCCGTGGGAGGCTTTCGAGTCGAGCCCGTGGTCGCGCTTCTTCGGCTGGATCCGCGGACGTCAGGAGATCAACTACATGAATCTCCAGCAGTCGGGCCTCGAGTGGATCGCGACCTGGGCCGACAGCAAGTGGATGGCGCGCCGGATCGCTCAGCTCACGCGCGAGCAGATCGAGCAGGCCGTGGAGCTCGGCCGCTGGCCGGGCGGCGTCGGTGCGCTCTACGTCGAGAAGCTGCTGAATCGCCGCAACCAGATGGTGCGCGTGTTCGGGCTCGAGCAAGAGTACGGGCAGCTTCCGGTCGACCGCAGGCTCACGACGCCCGACGGCTCGGTGGTCGATGGTGAGCTCGTGCGGAGCTCGTTCCCCGACGAGTCGCCGATCGACTACGGCCGCCACCACGCCGACGTCTTCGCACCGGTCCTGCAGCTGCTTGGCGACAGGCTGACGGAGGCGGTGCAGGTGGGCGTGGGCTCGGTCGACGAGATCGACCCCGGCACCTTCGTGCTGACGGGCGAGCTGCGGATTGCACCCGAGCTGGTGCTCAAGCTGTCTCGGCGTGTCTACGCGAACCCGGAGCCGCAGGGGCGCTTCGATCAATACGTGGTGCAGGACACGCTGCGCGTCGGCTTCCGGCTCGGGCTCGGCAAGATCGGCTTCGCCCAGGGCGGGTGGGCGCAGACGCTTTCGCTCGCTTTCCCGGTACCGACGCGGCGCGAGGGCGTCCACGCGCAGAGCCGGTTGCTGCCGCTGCTCCTGTGGCGCGACGTCCGCGCTGGCGATCTGCCCGAAGGTTCCGTGATCGCGCGCGAGCGGGCGTGGCGCGTCGGCGTAAGCGTGCGCAGCAGTGAGGATATCGAGGTCACCGCGGGGGCCGATCTGTCGCACGATCGCGTGTTTGCGTGGCGCACGATCGTCGACCAGCGCGACACGGCCCCGCTCGTGTACCGCGACGAGCCCCGCTACTGGAACACGCGGGCGCGCGCCTTCGCCCGGCTCGGCGTGGTGGATATTCCGTTCGTAAAGGCAAACCGACGCAGCGGCTCACTCGTGGGGCGTGCCTGGCAGGTCGATCCCGATAAACTCGCGACTCCCTCGCGCGAGCCGGGTGACGAGTCGGTCTTCGAGCGCATCGTGCGACACGGTCGGGTCGATGAGATCGAGCGTATCGCCGTCGGGCCCGCGGTGCGGATCGTCGCCACCAGCCGCGAGACCGACGGCTGGCTCGGCTTGTTCATCGCGAGTCTCGAAGGCGATTCACGCCGCGAGCGCGTGACCGAGCAGGCGCCCACTGGCGAGGCGGTACGCAGTGAGTGGCGCGATCAGCGACGCTTCGAAGCGAGCTGGAGCTTCCTCGGCAACGGCGAGCGCCAAACGTACGAGGTGCTCGCCTGGCGCGGGGGAGAGGCCGCGCCGGCCCCGGGGCTGCGGCTTCGCTGGCAGGTCGACGATCTGAATACACACAGCGAGGAGCTCGATCGCTACTACGCGTTCCTGCGCGGGCTCGCACCCGAAAGCGACCTGGTGGTGGGCGATTTCGTCGCCAGCGACTGGGAGGTGAGCGGCGATCGCTACGGGCGCTGGACGCGGATGAAGACCAGCGCCGCTCTGCACCTGCGCGCGGCCGCGCTCGACGCCCTGTGTGAGCTCGATGGAGACCGATTCGAGGCCGCACTCGCCGGCGAGCTCGGTCTGGCCGCCAGCGAGGTCGCGCGCCGGCGCGCGAGGCTCGAGCAGTCCAATCTCAAGCGGCGCCTGGTGGCGCGCCGGCGGCTGGCCTCGCGCGAGGGAGACGTGATTCGGCGCGGCCACCGTCTGCTGCGCGGGCTCGCCCGCAGCTGCGAGCACCAGGACAGCGAGCGGCGGCTGCGCGGTCAGGCAGCGACGCTATTCGCCGCCAGCCCGCGTCGCGGGCCGACCTTCGATCCGGCGGTGATCGGGGCACTGCTGACTTCGCTCGACCTCGAGCGTTTGGCCAGGGAGGGCGCACTGCTGCTCGAGGGGCGTCTCCACAAGGACCGCGAAGACGAGCACAACCTGCCCGAGCGCCGCGATCTGGTGGGGCGGATCGGCAAGCCGCGCGCGGCCCTCGAGCCGACCGAGTACCGCCTGTTCCCGCGCGACGGCGTCGAGCAGTGGCAGCAGCTCGACTGGCTGCGCGCCGCCCTGGCACGCTGAGCGTCCCGTCCGCCGGCGCGCGAAGTGGACACCCCCGAGGCCCGGTGGTAACTCCCGTCCGGGCCCGTAGCTCAGCTGGCAGAGCAGCGGACTTTTAATCCGACGGTCGCGGGTTCGAGCCCCGCCGGGCCCACCAGGTAAACGGTTGTTGTCGTTAGGAATTTGATCTCCGAGCTCGCGATCGCTTCAAAGTTGGCGGCGATTATGTGCGAGCTTGCTGCGACTTCGTTTTCGAGGTCATCGGGCGCGCGAACACGTCGGTTGGAACCGCGCCCGGTTGCAGTGTCATGGGCGCGCGGGAGCTCCAGGCGTTTTCTTCGCCGATCCGCTGATTGGCCGGCTCGCGCTCAGGTGCCGTCCTGGCCGCCCTCGATCCAGTCGAGCAGCCTGCGGACGGCTGGCTCGTCTTCCATCGGCCGGGCAGGGAGGAGTCGGTCGCGGAAACGCCGATCCCATAGCGTTCGTTCGAGACGGCGTCGCTGGTTGTCCGTGAGAGCGACTGACCCTCCATCGGACGAGCGATGGAGCTCACGGGCCCGCCAGTCGTAACGATAGGGACCGACGGGCGAGCACAGGTGCTTGTTCGGACAGGGATTCGGGATCCGCCTCACGATCAGCTGAGCACCGCTGTGCACGACCTCGATCTCGTTGCGGTGAATGCTGATGAAGGTGTTTACCGCCATGCGTGGCAGAAGCTCGTCAGGGAGATGTCGCCCGGCGCCGGCGAAGTAGGACCCGTCCCACGTGTAGTCGTCGAAGATCATGGTGCCGCCGATCTTCAGCAGAACCCAGCTCTGGACGGCATCGGCGAGGACGTCGTCGGCGGTGTGGGAGCCGTCGATGTAGATGATGTCGAACGAGTTGGGCGGGAGATGTCGCAGTGTTCGCTGGGAGTACCCCTTGATCGTCGTCACGTCGTCCGCGCGCCGCGACCGCCGGGCGTTGTCGAGCCAGCGTTCCTCGATGCCATCGTCGGTGAAGATGTCGAGGGCGGTCAACGTGGTGTCGTCCCCGGTCAGGACGTTCTCGAGTATCCAGATCGATGCGCGCCCCTCGTACACGCCGACCTCGAGGTAGGCGATGCCGGGGGTGCCGACGTACTCGCGTAGGACCTTCTGCCAGACAGGGATGTTCTTCGAGAACCAGTCTTCGGAGAACTCGTAGTCACCGCGGTACCCCACTGCGGGACGCGTGGCCTCGGGGTCGAACTCAACCGTGGGGTGAGCGACGGGATCGGAGGAGTCTTCCGACTCGCCACACGCAACCATCGCTGCGAGGCAGAACAACGCGAGGAGCGACACCACCCTCGATTCGATCACAATCATTCCTTCTCCCCGGACACCGGCACGCACGAGGCCAGTCAATGATGCCAGCAGTCGGCCCGGCGCGCGACGCGGGCCCGGCACCGCCCGAGAGAGACTCGGCAACCGGTCCGTCGCCCCGTCGTTCTCGGCTCCGGGTCTTCTAGAGAAAGAGTTGGTACGTTCGCCGAATGGCCGCCGCTCCGCGGACACGCTCGGAACTCCGCGGAAGCGACGGCTCAATCGCCAGCCCGCCGCCCCCGGGCGGCCCGCGGGGGGCGCCCACCCCAGCCGCCTGGCAACCCCCCCCCCCCCGAAACCGCGGACGCACCACTGATGA
>JAYZFK010000046.1:0-147788 GCA_036336835.1 Myxococcota bacterium
GCCAGCTCGTGCGCAGCAGCTCGGCCGATGCCGTTGGTCGCGCCCGTGAGCAGGACGGTTCGATCGCTGAGATCGGACGTGTCGGACATCGCGTCTCCGAAGTGGACCGGTCGCCGAGTCTACTTCGAAAGCGTGGCCCGAGTGCGCCGTTGCGCGGCGCGGCGCCGAGCGAGGAGGCCGACGAGACTGGTACAGAGCATGAGTGCCGTACTCGGCTCCGGGACGGTGTTGAACGTGACGTTGTCGATACCGCCCAATCCGTCCAGACTGATGTGGACTTCATCGAAGGAGGTGAAACCGAGATCGGAGGCAGAGATCGTCTGGATGTGGTTCGCGGAGTTGTCGGTGAACTCGATACTCGAGTCCGCAGCGGCGAGTTCCGCAAAGGTAACGAACGCCTCACTCCCGCTCGAGAAGAAGGTGATCCGTCCTCTCTCACCCGGCGGCTCCGCACCGATCACATCGATGGCGAAGTCGACGACCGGCGTCGCAAACACCAGGCCGAGCACGCCATCGCGGTGGTGCCCGTCGTCGTCGGAATCATCGGAGTGGTGCCCCTCATCGTCGAGAGTGTCGACGGAGCGGTGATGATAGTCGTGATGGTGGTCGTGCTCGTCATCATCATCATCGTCATCCAGGTCTCCTCCGAGGATCAGGATGTTGCCGAAGACCGTTTCACTGCGATTGCCGCCCGCGAACCTCGGGCCCCGTAGATCGCGGAGATCGTGGTCGACGGGGCCGTCGAATAGCGTGTCGAACGTGACGGCGACATTCTCGCTCGAGTCGCCGAAGTGATCGGCAAAGACGGTCACGCCTAGCGCGGCAAACTGATTGGTCACGATCTCGCCGCGAGCAAGTCCGTCAAAATCGATCGTCTCTGCTCCCGCGTGTCTCGCTACACAGAATGTTACGAGGGCCAACAGAAGACGGTTGCATTGCAGCCGCGTCACCAAGTCCCCTCTCCGCGCAAACGCACGGACTCGTAAGCGGAGGTGGTGTGGTGATGCGGCTTGTGTCAGGAAACCTTAATGCGCCAGTCGGGTTGGCGGCGCGGAGGACGTTCGAGGGCAACGCGTCGGCGCAGAACCCACGCGCCCCGGGGGAGGTCGGTGGCTGACTGGCCGTCGTGCACCCGTTCCCCCCCGGGCCCGGCGGCGGGACCCCACCCGCCATCTGGGGGCAACGCGGCCGGGGGTCGACACGCAGCGAGCAGGCAAGAGATCTCGCCACCCGACCACTCGCATCGCGGACCGTGTCCGAGGGAAGATTTTTCCATACTGTAGGTAAAATACCCCCACTTCAAACTCGCCTCATTTCTTCATAAGTCACTGGAATAACTCGATTATTGCTTGGCACCCGCCTTGCTATCTCAAGGTGTCCTGGGACGGGATCCCTGCGGAACACAGCGGACGTGGGGCTGCGCAGTCGCGCGGCACCCCTCGCTCGCTCTACGGGGCCAGTTCAGCGTCTGCGAGTGCCGGACCCGATGTCGGGCGGCAATCAGCGACGCGCGCGCACGGAGCGTGCGCACAGGGGCCCGGCCCGGGGCCCGGCAAGGATGCGTGAGTGGTGCGGACGACAAGCTGGTACGGAGGGCTCTTCGCGGCAATCCTGTCGGTGGCAAGCACCCAGGCGTCGGCCCTGACATGGACGGTCGAGAGCGACCAGGGCGGCATGCTCACAACCGGCGGTACGTCGCTCCACCACTGGGCGGAGTCGACGTCTGATTTCTCGCTGGCTCTCAACGCTGTAGCCGGCGAACCGAACTCGAGCCTGAGCATCCATCTCGGCCTTATGAACACCCTGGCCGTCACGCAGACGTTCACAGTCACCTCGACGATTCCGATCAAGGCTCTGTCCTCACCGGTCGACCTCGCCGGCTCGATGGGCGTGACGATCACCGACAGCAGCGACCCGCTCGATTCGGCGATGCTCGGCATCGCCGGGCAGGATCCCTTCTTTCAGGGGCTGATCGATGGTGTCCCGATCGCGAGCGCGACGATCTTCGCCAACCCCTACTTTCTCAGTTGCACCAGCGGCGCGCTGCTGGCCTGTACCGTGGCCGATAGCGGCTCGTTCGGCCCCCTGGTCGCAGCAAAGAACGCGATGACCTCGATCGGAATTCGGCACACGTTTACGCTCACGCCCGGAGACTCGATCGGAATATCGAGCAGCCTGGTCGTGGCCGGGTCGCCGGCTCCATCGATCAATCTGCCAGAGCCATCGATGGCCACGCTGCTGGCGAGCGGGCTCGGCATCCTGGCAATGCTCGGCCGCCAGCGACGCTAGACCCTGTCGAGCGCCTGGCCGCACGCCGTTGGTAGACCCGCAGACGGCAGCCTCCCCGCTCCGAGGCCCGGGCCTCGACACGGACCGCTCCGTCGCTCCGTATCAGAGAGCCGGATCCACCATCGCGTCGTGGAGCAGGTAGGAGATCACCATCGGATCGACGGCGCGTTTCCAGGTCTCGCGGTCCCAGGTCTTCTTGTCCACCAGGCCCGGGTCGAGGATCTCGGTCCAGAAGCCGGCCGAGCGACGGGCTTCACGCGCCAGCGGACGGCCCGTGCTGCGCCAGTAGATGCCATTCGAGTAGACACGGTGCGCCTTCGGCTGCTTCCAGAAGGGCCCCTCGTGGAAGGCGCTCTGCTCGGCGTCGAGCTGCACCGGCGGGATGCGTCCCGAGTCGATGTCGGCCTGCGTGAGCCGATCCTCGAACGGGATGTCCTTCCAGTCCTTCGCGTACTTGCCGAGGATGTGGTGGTGGAAGGGCCGGTGGCGGATCTCTTCCTGCGGAAACGCATAGGCCGCGCGGATCAGACCCGGGTTGAGGAAAGGCGTCACGACCTGACCCGGCTGCGCCGCCATCGATCCCGACGCCCAGCGACGCGTGTACTCGTACAGGAAGAAGAAGTGCATGCGCGCGAAGCCCTCTAGACCGTAGAGGTCGGCCTGTCGATAGGCAGTGCGCCACAGCTCTCCGACCGACTCCCGCAGCTCGGGGTGCAGGTACGGCTCGAGCTGACCGACGAGCTGGCCGATCATCGCATCCTCGTACTGCGAAGGATCGAGCTCCCAGGCGCGGGTCTTCATCACGAAGTCGGCCTTGCCGATGCCCGAGTGCTGCCCCATCACGTTGACGAGCCCGGGCTCGAGCCGCTCGCGACGCGCCAGGAAGGTCTTGTGCTTGGTGGTCGACAGGTTGCCAGCCTGCCAGCGCAGCGCGAGCCGAACGCACCGCCGCAGCCGCTCCACATCCTCGGGCGGGTAGCCTCCCTTGTTGTTGATGCGCAGCTCCAGTCCGGCCACGCGCGCGAGCTCGGCGGCGATCATTACGTCGTAGCGCTCGGGGTTGCCGCGCACGCGCAGACTCATCGTCGCTCCGAGATCGCGCAGCAGCGACACCACTACCCGGCTGTCCCAGCCCCCGGACAGCCCGACGTTTGGCTTCACCCACTGCTCGATCGCGCCCTCGAGCAGGCCGCGCATCGATGTTTCGGCCAGTTCGAGGCAGTCCTGACGCGACATCGGATCGGGGTGGAGCCAGCGCTCCAGTACGTCGAAGCGCTCGTGGCTGACGCCCGGTGCAGCGAGGCGAACGCGCGTTCCTGGGGTCACATGGCGCACTCCCTCGAAGCCGGTCAGCTCGAGCGGAAACCATCCCGTGCAAAAGCGTGCTGCCCACTCGAGCGGCACCGGGTCGAGCGGGATGCCGAGCGTCTGCAGCGCGGACAGGCGATTGGTGAGCGCGTAGACATTCGCGTCCTCGTACTCGTACAGCTGGGCCTGGCCGAGCGCATCGGACTGCACGCACGTGGTGCCATCGCCGTTCGACCAGACGAGCGAGAACGGCGGCACCAGATCGTGGAGCAGCGACGATGGATCGTCATCGAAATGGCTCGCCAGATCGAGCAACGTGCGATCGGGCCCGCTCGACAAGCCCCGCTCGCGCAGCAACCGGGCCGAGGCGACGGGATACTCCCCGGCCAGTGCAAAGCGGTCTCCATCGCGCTCGACCAGAGGCGGCTTCCAGCGCTCGACGGGCAGCTCGAGCCACACCAGCTTCGCTTCGGGCGCGCTGTGCGTGCCGATCGTGGGTCCCTCGCCCAGGATCGGCTCGAACACACTCTCGAGCGACGGGGCGACGCGCTCGATCGTTCGCCGCACGTCCGGCCTCTTGTCCTGCCACAGCACGAAGATCAACATCTGCTCTCTCGCTCTGGCGTCTTCGCGTATGCTAGGAACGTCCCGTGATCCTGGCCGATACACTCCTCGACGCACTCGGACACGCCGGCTTTGGCCTGATCGCCGGCGTTCCCTGCTCGTACCTGACACCGTTGATCAACGCGGCGAGCGCTTCGCAGGAGGTTCGCTACGTCGGCGCCGCCAACGAAGGCGAGGCGATCGCGATCGCCTGCGGCGCCGAGCTGGCGGGCCTGCGCAGCATGGCGTTCTTCCAGAACTCCGGCCTGGGCAACGCGGTGAACCCGCTGACCTCGCTTGCGGCGCCTTTTCGCAAGCCGATCCTGATCATGACCACCTGGCGTGGAGAGCCTGGCGAGCCGCCCGACGAGCCGCAGCACGCGATGATGGGCGACATCACGCCGAAGCTGCTCGAGCTGATGGGCATCGGCTGGGAGCGGTTGCCCGAAGACGAGACTGACCTCGCGCCTGCACTCGAGCGCGCTGATGCCCACATGAGCTCGAGCGGCTTGTCCTACGCCTTCATCGTGCCGAAGGGCGGCGTCGGTGGTGACAATCCGGCGCCCGCTAGCGAAGGACTTCGTGCCGCCAACCCGAGCGCACTCGAGCCCCGTGACCTGCTGAGCGGCGAGCCGCTCGAACCGGACCTCGCGCTGGCCGCGGTCCAACGCGCCGCCGGTCCCGAGCACGCGGTGCTCGCCACCACCGGCTTTACCGGGCGAGCGCTCTACGCGCTCGAGGACCGGCCGAGCCAGTTCTACATGGTGGGCTCGATGGGCTGCATCTCGAGCGTCGGTCTGGGAATCGCCAAAGCTCAGCCCCAGCGACGCGTGATCGTCCTCGACGGGGATGGCGCGATGCTGATGCGCCTGGGCGCGGCCGCCACCCTGGGCTTCGAGCGCCCGCCAAACCTTCTGCACGTGCTGCTCGACAACGGCGTCCACGACTCGACCGGCGCGCAGCCGACCGTCTCGAACGTGACCGACCTGGCCGCAGTCGCGCGCTCCTGCGGGTATCCCGATGTGCTGCGCGTGTCCAGCGCGGCCGAGCTGGAGGACGCGATCCGTACCCCTCGAAGAGAGCTCGGCTTCGTCCACGTGAGGACGGCGCCGCGCGCCGATCGCAAGCTGCCGCGGCCGACACAGACCGCCCAGGAGCTGGCCGACCGTTTCAGCCGCTGGCTCGCCGACGACTAGCCCCCGGGGCATCCCTGTATCTCCACTCCCATCGCTTCCAGCGAGCATTCGAGGGCTGCCAGCATGGCGGCGACATCCGCTTCCTCGATCCGCCCGATCGAGCCGATCCGGAAGCAGTCTGCATCCGAGAGCTTGCCCGGATAGATCACGAAGCCCTGCTCGCTCATCCGCCGGTAGAGCTCGTCGAAGTCGAAAGACGGATGCTCGGGATAGCGAAATGCAGTGATGATGGGGCCCTGCAGCGCCTCGGCCAGGTACTCGCGGAAGCCCATTGCGCGCATGCCAGCGAGCAGCAAGCGGTGGTTCGCCGCGTATCGTTTGGCCCGCCCCACGACGCCCCCCTCCTTGTCGAGCTCGCTCATCGCCTGGTCGAAGGCCAGGATCGCGTGCGTCGGCGGCGTGAAACGGAACTGTCCGTTCCGCCCGATTCCGCGCCACTGGGCCAGCAGATCGAAGCTGAGCGAACGCGCCCGACCTTCGGTCGCGAGTAGCGCCTCGCGCCGACACAGCACGAACGCAAAGCCCGGGACGCCCTCGATGCACTTGTTGGACGACGAGATGAGGAAATCAGCGCCCCATTCGGCGAGGTCGATCGGTACCCCGCCGAATGCGCTCATCGAATCGACGATCGAGATGCAGCCGCGCGCGCGCGCCACCTGGCACACGTCGCCCGCCGGGTTCAACATTCCCGTACTGGTCTCGCAATGCACCACCGACACGTGCGTCAACAAGTCGTCTGCTGCGAGGGCTGCATCGACCCGGGCGGGATCGACCTGCTCGTGCTCGGCAAAGCGCAGCAGCGCGTGGTCGATTCCCAGCGCGGTGGCGATCTGCCCGAGGCGCGTGCCGTAGGTACCGTTCGTGACGACCAGCAGCTTGCCGTCGCGGGGCAGCGCGCACCCGACCACGGCCTCGAGCGCATAGGTCCCACTGCCTTGCAAGAGGATCGATTCGTATCCGTCCTGCTGCGACACCCCCGCCACTGCGAGCAGTGCCGTGTGGACGCGCGCCACCGTCTCGATGAACTCGCTGTCGCGCGAGCCGAGATCGCGCAGCATCGCCCGCTTCACGCTCGAACTCGTGGTGAGCGGGCCTGGCGTAAACAATAGCTTGTCGGGGGGGAGCGACATGGAGTCATCCAAAGCAACTAGCCACGATAGCCGCGCACGTAGTCCTGCGTGATCGGGTCCCGCGGGTTCTCGAAGATCTGCCTCGCCGAGCCGACCTCGGCCAGACAGCCTGCACCGCCGCAAGCCCACAGCACCACTACGTCGTCCGCGATGCGGCGCGCCTGAGCCAGGTTGTGCGTCACGATCACAACGGAAAAATTACCACGGAGCGAAGAGACGAGATCTTCGACCACACCGCTCGCAATCGGGTCGAGCGCACTGCACGGCTCGTCGAGCAGAATCACCTCGGGCTGCAGCACGAGCGCCCGCGCGATGCAGAGTCGCTGCTGCTGCCCGCCCGAGAGCGCCTGCGCCGGCGAGTCGAGCCTGTCCTGCACTTCCTTCCATAGCGCTACTTCACGCAGCGATGCTTCGATCGTCGCCTCGATCTGGTGACGATCGCGCACACCATGCTCTCGCAGAGGGAGCGCGAGGTTGGAACGGATCGACATCGGGAACGGGTTCGGTTTCTGAAAGATCATGCCCATGCGGCGGCGCAACAGAAGAACGTCGGTCTCGGGCCCCAGCACGTCGAGCCCGCCAAGGTGGATCCGACCATCGACGTGCGCGCCCGGAATCAGGTCCGTCAACCGGTTCATGCTCTGCAGCAAGCTCGACTTTCCGCAACCCGAGGGACCGATCAGCGCCGTGATCTTGCCCAGGCTCACGTCGAACGTGGCCTCGCGGACTGCGACACGATCGTTGTACGACACAGCGACGTCGTCCAACTGCAGGATGACGTCGCCTGCGCCCGCAAGCGGCGCGTTCACCAGACCCGGGGCAGCAGATTCAGCGAATCGACCGGACTCTACGATTCGAAGCTTTCCACTCATCGGATCCCCGATGCGCTGCTGGCGCGAGTGGTGAGACTCGCCGCGGCCATGTTTGCTGTAACGAGAACTGCAACCAGAACCAGGGCAGTGGCGCAAGCGCGCGGCTCACCGCCCGTGACATTCATGGCGAGATCGTAGATGTGAATCGACAGCGCCCTGCCCGAATCGGACAGCGAGGTCGGCATGCGGTCGACATAGCCACTCGTGAACAGCAGCGCGGCCGTCTCCGCCAGCGCGCGGCCGATACCGAGCGCAAGCCCCACGCCCAGGCCCGGCAGCGCCGCGGGCAGCAGCAGCTTCGCGAAGGTCGATGCGCGGCTGAAGCCGAGCGCGGCCGCGCCCTGCCGAATCTCGTCGGGCACGGATCGGAAGCCCTCTTCGGTTGCACGGATCACCAGCGGAAGCACCATGCACGCGAGCGTGAGCCCTCCGGACACGATCGAGAAGCCGAGCCCCAGCGTCACACAGAAGAACACGTTGCCGAACAGCCCGAAGACGATCGACGGTACTCCCGAGAGTACATCGAGGCTGACACGCACGGTACGGCCGAGCGCGCCATCGGTTCGCGTAAACTCGGCCAGCAGCGCCGCTGCACCGACGCCGATGGGGATCGCTGCCGTGAGACACACCAGCAGGATCAGCCCGGTCGAAACCAGGATCGGTGCAATACCGCCTGCGCGACCAGCGTCGGCGGGCGACTCGCGCAGAAACGCGATCGACAGCTCCGACACGCCGCGAAGGCCGACATCGCCGACCACCCAGCTGAACAGGCCGAGCGTTGCGATCGCGACCCCCCACACCACGAGCCCGAGCAGCCCGTCCCCCCGTCGAAATCCCGCTCGCAGCGCGCTAGGCATGTCGGCCCCCTCGCACCAGGCCGGCCGTCGAGGCCAGCGCCATCCACATCAACAGCAAGCAGAGTCCGCTTACGAACAAGGCGGCGCGGTGGTCGGCCAGCGCGTAGCCCATCTCGAGCGCGATGTTGGCCGTCAGCGTGCGCACCGGATCGAACACGCTCGTCGGCAGCTTGACGACGTTGCCGCATACCATCAGCACGGCCATCGTCTCGCCGACTGCGCGGCCTGCGGCGAGCACGATGCCCGTCACGATTCCCGACCGCGCCGCCGGAACCGCCACCTTGAGCGCGATCGCGTGACGCGGCAGCGCCAGCGCGTGCGCAGCCTGAAGGGTGGGCGCCGGCACGGCGGCGAGCGCGACGTCCGCCATCAGAGCGACGGTCGGCAGGATCATTACGGTCAGCACGAGCGTACCGGCCAGCACGCTCTGCCCGGGCGGCGCAAAACGCAGCAGGAGGGGAACCAGCACTACCAGGCCCCACAGCCCATAGACCACCGACGGAATGCCCGCGAGCAGCTCCATCACACGGCGCAGCAGGACGGCAAGGCCCCGCGGCGCGTAGAAGTGCGCGAACACCGCCGACGCGATGCCCAGCGGCGTCGCCAAGGTGATCGCACCAGCGCTCGTCACCAGGGTGGCGACCAGCATTGGCATGATGCCGAAACCGGGATCCGCGCCCGTCGGGCTCCAGTCGTCGCTCAAGAAGCGAACGATTCCGATGTCACGCAGGGCGGGCCACGAGTCTCGTGCCACGAACGCGACGATCAGCACAACGACCGCAGCGGCTGCCACGGCGCAGGCGCGCAGCAGCGCGATGAGCAGAGCGTCCTTAGTCGACGGCGACAAAGTAGTGCGCCTCGATGAACTCGCGCGCGTACGGAGAGCGCGCGAACGCGACGAAGTCACTGGCAAGCGGCGAAAGCGGACCGTTGCTGACGAGAGTGAGCTCTCGCACGAGCGGAAAGCTGCCGAGAGCCACCGATTCACTCGTGGCCACGTGCCCGTCGAGAGCGATCGGCTTGATCGGCACTCCGAACTCGGCGGACGCTTCCGCGGCACCGATCGAGACGTAACCGATCGCGCCGGGGTTGCCCGCCACGCTCTTCACGCCCTGCTCGTTGTCGCCGATCACGACCGAGGGCTCGACTTCGGCAGGATCCATCCCGAAGTGGCCGAGAAAGACCTCCTGTGTCGAACGACCGTCCGCCTTGTGCACCACCGTGATCGGCCCGGGCGCACCGCCGAGCTCGCGCCAGTCGCGCACGCGACCGGTGTACACCTCGACTACCTGCTCCTGCGTCAGATTGACCAGCGGATTGGACGCGTGAACGATCAACGCGACGCCATCGATCGCCAGCTTGTAGCCGACCAGGTCGGACTCCGCGTCGGCGAGCCCGCGTGACACCATGCCAATGCCGGCCAGTCCCTGACGAACGTCGCTAATGCCCCTCGAGGAGCCGCCCGTCTGGACGTCGATCCGGACTCCGGGGCGCTGAGACTCGAACTGCCTGGCTAGATCGGCGACCAGCGGGGCAATCGTGCTCGATCCGGTCAGCACGAGGCGTTGCGAAGTGACCGAACGCTCGGAGCCTCCGTCGGTGCACCCTGCGAAAGTGAGCGAAACGCAGAGTGCTACCGCGGCTCCAAGCGCCCGGCCGTGTCCGTGATCAAGCATTGGCTTGCTCGATCGGCAAAATGAGTGAAGGCTCCATCCACGTCGGCGGCGCAATACCGACGGCAGTCAGAAACGTGGCGCCCACGTTTGCGAGCGAGCCATGCTCGCTCACGAGCCCGCCTGACCCCTCCGATGCCAGCACGGCGACAAGAGGAACCGGGTTTGTCGAGTGCGAGCCGAGCGGCCGCCCCTGCGCGTCGAGCATCGCGTCGGCGTTGCCGTGGTCGGAGGTGATTAGCAGATTCCAGCCGTGCTGCTGGCAGCTGGCGTGGATCCGTGCGATCTCGCAATCGACGACGCCGACGGCCTCACGCGCCGAGTCGATGCAGCCGGTGTGACCGACCTGATCGGCGTTGGCGAGGTTCGCGACGATGGCGCGCCGACCTGGCTCGGCCAGCAGCTTCAGCACGACCCCGGTGACTTCGCGCGCCGACATCTCGGGGTTGTCGGCGATGGCCGACTCGGAGATGCTCGGCAGACACACGGCCTCCTCACCGAGCGACTTGTTGAAGCCGTTGAAGAAGTACGTGACGTGCGGAAACTTGCACTGCTCGGCCACGCGCGCCGTCTGGATGCCGTGCTTGCCGAGCTCGAAGGCGACACCCTCGGACAGCGGTTGCTTCGGAAAGAACACCCGATCGAGTGGAACGGCCTCGCCGAGCTCGACCAGCGCGTATACCGGATGCGCCTCGCTGAACACTTGCGCTACCTGCTCGGTGCGATCGGCGCGGTGATTCGTGAGCAGAACCGGCTCGCCCCCGCCGACGAACCGGTGACCGTCGAACCGGTGACAGGAGAAGTCCTTCTCGGCGCCGCCATCCGCCAAGAAGCTCGTCAACCGCGCGGGCGCGAACGCCTCGACTTCGTGCTCGCCGGACAGGTGGCCGACCAGCACGCGCGTCACATCGAGATCACCACTCCGGTCGCAGGCCCAGCGACGTCCCATCACCGTCGAGCACACCACCCCGTCGAGCTTGTCGATCTCCGCCAGTAGAGCGCTCAGCAAGTACGGCGCGGTTCCAGCCTGCGAATCGACGCCGTCGAGCAACGCGTGCACGAATACCTGCTCGACGCCGTGTCGTCGTGCGACGTCGGCCGCACGAATGAGGTTCGGCCAATAGCCGTGCACGCCGGCGTCGGACAGCAGGCCCACCAGATGCAGACACGACGCACCAGCGAGCTGCCGCCACACCGGGCTCTGCTCGAAACGGCCGTCCGCATATGCGAGGCCGATCGTCTCGAGCAGCGAAGGCACGCGCCGTCCCGCGCCGATCGTCAGGTGTCCCGCCTCGGAGTTGCCGGCCTGCCCATCACCGAGACCCACCGGCGTCCCGGAGGCCTCGAGCCGCGCCACGCCGTGCTTGCGTGCAAGCGCGAACAGGAACGGCATCGTCTCCGGGCTCACGGCGTTGCTGTCGGCAACGTCGGACCAGCCCAGGCCGTCCGCGATGAGTAGCAGTGCCTTCATCCCAGGTGGTGCTCCACGAAGCGCGCGAGCTCGTCCCAGTACCCGGGGAACGACTTGGCCACGCAGGCCGGGTCTTCGATCTCGATACCGTCGTGCAATAGCCGCAGCAGACCGAACGACATCGCCACGCGGTGATCGTCATAGGTCTCGATGCGCGCGGGTACGATGCTGCAGCCGTCGGGCCGAATCACCAGATAGTCGTCGCCCTCCTCGACCTCGATCCCGAGTCGGCGCAGCTCGGTCGCGGCCGCGCTGATGCGATCGCACTCCTTGATGCGCAAGTTCGCGATGTTGGTGATGCGGGTCTCGCCCTCGGCGAGCGCTGCAGCAATCGCCAGCGACAACACGACATCGGGCATCGTTTCCATGTCGACTTCGATCCCGTGCAGCGGGCGCCCGTGCAGGGTCAGGGAGTCGTCGGACATCTCGAGCTGGCAGCCCATGTCGGCCAGCGCCTGCGCGAGGCCGACATCACCCTGAGCCGAGCCGGCGCCGATGCCGTCGATGCGCACGCTCGTCTGGGTGATCGCGGCCGCCACCAGGAAGTAGGACATGCCCGATGCGTCGACCTCGATCGGGATCTTCGGACCGCGCGGCATGGCCGGCTCGACGACGAAACGATCGGGCGCAGCCTCCTCGGCAGCAATGCCCTGCTCGCTCAGCATGCTGAGCGTCATTCGGACGTAGGGCCGCGACACGAGGTGACCCGTGACACGGATTTCAATCGGTCCCTCCGGCTGCTGCGACGCGAACAGCAGGAGTGAGCTCAGGAACTGAGACGAGACGCCGCCGTGGATCGACCACTCGCCACTAGGGTCGAGCGTGCCGTGAACGCGCACGGGCAGGCAGCCCTGATTGCCGAGGCACTCGCACTCGACCCCGAGTCTGCCCAGTGCATCGAGCAGATCGTCCATCGGGCGCTCGCACAGCCTCGGCGTGCCAGTGACCACGGTCGATCCGTCTGCCGAGCCAGCAAACGCGAGCAGGAATCGCGCCGGGGTTCCGGCCGCGCCCACGAACAGATCGGCACTCGGTGCTCGAAGGCGCCGCGGCTCGCGCCGAACCTCGAAGCCGTCGGCGGTCGATTTCACCGCGAGCCCGTCGAACGCGTCCAGGCACTCGGCCAGGTAGCGGGTGTCGTCGCAGTGCAACGCGCCCGTGATCACACTCTCGCCGTGGCGCATGGCCGCCAGCAGCAGCGCGCGGTTGGTATACGACTTCGAGCCCGGAATGCGGGCCTCGAAGGTCTCTCGCCGGGTCCGGTCCAGCCGGCAAATTCTGTCGAGATTGGAACGCACGCCTGGAGAGACTGCAAGGAATGGACCAGCTTGTGCTGTGGTAGAACAGCCCTAAGGCGCTCCTCAGAGCACTGAGGGCGTGTTTTCACACTTCTGCTGTGGAATCACGCGGCAACTCCCAACCCGGGGAACAAGCGGTCAGCCGGTTGCAGCGGGCGCCCGGGACGGCTCGGACACTCCGGCAGCCTGAGCCGCAAACAGCGAGGCATAGCGCCCGCCGGCGCGCATCAGCTCCGCGTGGCTGCCGTGCTCCGCGATGACGCCGCCCTCGAGGACCAGGATCAGATCGCTGGCAACCGCGTCGGTCAGCTCGTGGGTCACCATCAAGGTGGTGCGCCCGGCAGCGAGCTGATCGAGCCCGACCAGGACCGCCCGCCGGCTCTCCTCGTCGAGACCGGTGAACGGCTCGTCGAGCAGCAGCACGGGCGCCTCGCGGATGGCGCAGCGAGCGAGCGCGATGCGCTGGCGCTGACCACGCGAGAGACTCACGCCGCGCTCGCCAACGATCGTCTCGTAGCCCTCGGGCAGCGTCTCGATGAAATCGTGTGCATTGGCGGTGTGCGCAGCCGGCACGATCGCTTCGACCTGCGCATCCGGCGAGCCGTACGCGATGTTGTCGGCAACACTGACCGCAAACAGGATCGGGTCCTGCAGAGCGACACTCATCTGGCTGCGCAGCGACGCCAGGGTGAATTCGCGCAAATCCTGGCCGTCGATCAGAACCCGGCCTCGTTCGGGATCGTGCAGCCGCAGGACCAGACTCAGGATCGTCGACTTACCGCCGCCCGACGGTCCGACGAGCGCGACGCGCGAGCCGGCCTCGATGTCGATATCGATACCGCGCAGGATCGGATGACCCGGCTCGTAGGCGAAGCCGACGTCCTCGAAGCGGATGGCCCCGCGCAGCGGCGGGGCGGGCTTCGCGTCCGGCAGATCGCGCACCTCGGGCTCGATGTCGAAGACCTCGAGCACGCGCTCGGCCGCGGCGCTTGCGCGCGAGATGCGCGCCGAGTACTTCGCGAAGTTGCGCAGCGGCCGGAAGCTCGTCTTCAGGTAGCTCAGGAACACCAGTAGACCGCCCACCGACAGCTCGCCGCGCAGCACGAAGTGCGCACCGAGACCGAGCACCAGTGCCTGCGCCAGCGCGCTCAGTACGTCGGCAGTGCGCTCGAGACGCGCCGACAGCCGCTTGCCCTTCACACCCTGCGACAGATCGCGTTCGGCCTGATCGCCGAACGAGTCCGCGAACGCGTCGTCGAGCGAGAGCGCCTGCACGGTCTGGATCGCCCCGAGCGCCTCGGCGGCGGTCGTCGCGAGCTGTCCCTCCACCTTGCGCTGCTTGCGCGCGACCACGCGGATCTTCCTGCCGAGGCTGATCGTCGTGACCAGGAAGAGTGGCGTCGTCGCGAGCGCCGCCAGCGCCAGCTCCCAACGCAGCCAAAACATCATGCTCACCATGCCGGCGAGGATCAGCACGTTGGCCAGCATCGGCATGAGCGCCGTCACCGCGACGTCGCGCATCATGCCCACGTCGCTAATTACGCGAATCAACAGGTCGCCGGCGCGTGACTTCGTGTGGAAGCCCAGCGACAGGCTCTGCACGTGCCTGTAGAGCTGGCTGCGCACCTCGGTCATCAGGCGCGTACCGACGAGCGCGAAACCCACGGCGCTCAGGTAGCGTGAGACGCCGCGCAGCGCGGCCACGCTCACCAGCCCGAAACCGGCGAGCAGGATCAAGGTCTCGACCGACAGGTCCGCAAGCACGGCAAAGGGCGTCTCGGGGCCGCCGGCCTTCGGGGCGAGCACGTAGTCGATCACCAGGCTCGTCGGCCACGGCTCGAGCAGCCGCATGAACATCTCGGCGATCAGCACCACAATCGAGCCGGCGATGATCCGCTGCTGCTTGCGCATGCCCGGCCACAGCCGTCGTCGCAAGCGATTCAGGATCGGCAGACTTTCGGTCAGCTTCTTCTGCTGCTTGGCCACGGCCAGAACGTACACGATGCTGCGTCGGGGAGCGGTCTCCCGCCTCAACCCGGCGCGAGCGCCTCGAGCAGGCGCCAATCGGGGCCGCTCGAGTCTGGCGTCGGAACGATGTGGATGCAGACGTGCGTGGCACCCGCGTCGTAATGCGCCTGCACACGCCCGGCAAGCGCGACGATGTCGCCACTTGCAACCACCGCATCGACCAACCGGTCGCTGAACCCGCCCTCGAAATCCGCGTCCTCGAAACCCTGTCGCGTCAAGCTGCGTCGATAGTTCGGCAGCGAGAGGCCCATCGAGATGGCAGGCGAGCGCCGAGCGATCGCGCGTGCCTTGTCAGCGTCGGACTCGTGAAGCAGCTTCTGCTCGGTGCACAGCAACCGATCGGGGCCGAGGATCTCGCGAGCGCGACGGGTGTGCTCGGGCGTCACCATGTAGGGATGCGCACCGTCGGCCCGCTCGCGCGCCAGCTCGAGCATCTTCGGGCCGAGCGCGGCGAGCACCAGCGGCGGATTTTCCGCGGGCGAGCGCCCGCCATACTCGCACTGATCGAAGCGATCGAGGTATCTGCGCATGCTCGCCAGCGGCGGGCCGTACTGGTGGCCGCGCCATTCTTCCACAAGCAGCTGGTGCGAGACGCCGATCCCCAGCAGAAAGCGCCCACCCGACTGCTCGGCAAGTGTGTGCTGCGCGGCCTTCATTGCCATTGGATCGCGCGCGTAGATGTTCGCGACGCCCGTTGCGACGACGAGTCTGCTCGTGTGATCGAGTAACTGGGCCGCCAGCACGAACGGATCGCGGCCAACGGCCTCGGGCAGCCACAGGGCCGAGTAGCCGAGCGCTTCGATACGCTTTGCGAACGCGACCGCGTCGTTACTGCTGAGATCGTCGATCGAGCTCCAAACGCCGGTTCTGGCCAGCTCCATCGGCGGTCTACCTCAATCTCGCTCGAAGCGGAAGACTCCGCTCTGACCGTCCGTCTCCGAGACCCCGACTCGCAGCTTGCGCACCTGAGAGGCTCCGAAGCGTTTCTCCAGCCGGCTCAACAGCTCCCGACCGAACCACGTCGCGAGGTTCTCCGCCGACGTATTGCTGATGGGCAAGACGAGCACCTCCTCGCTCGGGGCGAGATAGCGCGCCTCGCGGTAGACGACCTCGGTGTGGCCGTCGTCGCGCCGCTCGAGCTCGAGCTCGGGGTGCTCAGCGGCGATGAGCCAGTGCTCGTCGAGCTCGTCGCACAGCTCTCGCACCAGCGGCTTCGCCTCGATGAAGTCGATCACGAGCCCGCGATCGTTGAGATCGCCGACGATCTCGACGCGAACACGGTAGTTGTGCCCGTGCAGCCGCTCCTTTCGCCCGTCCGGAAAGATCAGGAAGTGAGCGCAGGAGAACTTGAAGTACTCCTTGTCCAACTCGATGGCCCAGGTGTCCATGCCGCAGAGCATAGCCCCGCTCCGCAAAGGAGCTGACACCGCGGCGCGTGGTGCGCGTCGGCTACGCGGGGCAGTCGGGAACCCGCACTCGAGCTCGAGCGGATCGACCTCGATCTCTCTGTGACCCCGGCGCGAAGGCGGGTCGAATTCGGCATCATCTGGCTCCGCTCCCGCCGCTACCCGGCGCGAGCTCAGCCGCGAGGTCGCAGCTTGGCCAGGACCCTCCTCGTCACCGGTGGCGCGGGCTACATCGGAAGCCATATGTGCGTTGCCCTGCTCGATGCGGGCCTCGATGTCGTGGTGGTCGACAATCTCTCCAACGCATCCGAGCAGGCGCTCGACCGGGTGTGCGAGGTCGCAGGGCGCGAGGTCGCGTTTCACCGGGTCGATCTGACCGACGATGCCGAGCTCGACCGCGTGTTCGACGCACATCCCATCGATGCCGTGATTCACTTCGGGGCGCTCAAAGCCGTCGGCGAATCCACGACCGAGCCGCTTCGCTATTACCACAACAACCTGACGGGAACGCTCGCACTGCTCGCCTCGATGGATGCGCACGGGGTGCGAGATCTCGTCTTCTCCTCGAGCGCCACCGTCTACGGTGAGCCCGCATCGACCCCCGTCACCGAGAGCTTCCCGCTCTCCGCAGCCAACCCGTACGGCTGGTCGAAGCTGATGAGCGAGCAGGTGTGCCGCGACGTCGCAGCGGCTGACGAGCGCTGGCGGGTCAGCTTGCTGCGCTACTTCAATCCTGTCGGAGCACACCCGAGCGGACGGCTGGGCGAGGATCCGAGCGGCATCCCGAACAACCTGTTGCCGTTCGTCATGCAGGTTGCCGTCGGTCGGCGATCCCGCCTCCAGGTGTTCGGCGACGACTACCCGACGTCCGACGGCACGGGCGTACGCGACTACATCCACGTCGTCGACCTGGTCGAAGGGCACCTCGCTGCGCTCGAGCACCTCGAGCCGGGCTGTACCGCGATCAACCTGGGCACCGGGCGGGGCTACAGCGTGCTCGAGGTTCTGGCGGTGGCGCGCGAGATCGTCGGACATCCGATCCCGCACGAGATCGTGGCACGCCGACCTGGCGACGTAGCCGAATGCTATGCCGATCCGTCGCTTGCCGAGTCCAGGCTCGGCTGGCGGGCGACGCGCAGCCTCGAACAGATGGTGGCCGACCACTGGCGGTGGCAGTCGAACAACCCGAACGGCTACGCCTGAGCGGCCGAGCCCCAGGCCCGGCTGACTGCTACTCATCCATCACTATGGATGATGCAGCGACGAACCTCTCCGAGAACCTGCGGCAGCTGCGCGAGATGCGAGGGCTCAGCCAGCAGCAGCTCGCCGGCCAGGCTGGCATCCCGCGACCGACCTGGGCCTCGCTCGAGTCCGGGTCGGCGAACCCAACGCTCTCCGTGCTCGTCAAGGTGGCCGACGCGCTGGGCGTCTCGATCGAGGAGCTGATCGGCCCGCCTCGCTCGACCGGCACGCTCTATGCGGCGGCATCGATCAAGACGAGACGACGCGGCGCGGTGCGCATCCGCAACCTGCTGCCGGAGTCGATCCCGGCCATGGAGATCGAGCGGCTCGAGCTGCCGCCGGGTGCGCACATGGTGGGCATCCCGCACACGCGCGGCACGCGCGAGTACCTGACCTGCGAGCGCGGGAGCATCACGCTGACCGCCAGCGGCGAGAGCTGGGCCCTCGCGGCGGGCGACGTGGTCGTCTTCCGCGGCGATCAACGCCACTCCTATCGCAACCCGGGGCGCGAGCGTGCCGTCGCTTACAGCGTCGTCGCGCTGAGGCCACCCAGCGCTTCACCTCTGGCGCGCGCTGAGTCATAATCGGTCGGCTCCATCCCTCAACCTCCTCCCTTCCGGGACACCCCAGGAGAACCATGCTTTCGAGTGGCTACGAGGCTCCCCAGACGGTCGAAGAGGCGGTGACCCTGTTGGCGGCCGACGCCGATGCACGGGTGCTCGCCGGCGGGACCGATCTACTGGTCCAGCTGCGCACCGGCGCTCCGGCGCCCACTGCCTTCGTCGATATCAAGCGCATCCCCGGGATGACGAGCATGGAGATCGGCACCGACGGGCTGCACTGCGGCGCGGCCGTGCCGGCTGTCGAAATCTACGAGAACCAGACGCTCTGCTCCCTGTGGCCCGGACTGGCCGAGGCGACCGACCTGATCGGCTCGACGCAGATCCAGGGCCGCGCGACCTGGTGCGGAAACCTGTGCAATGCGTCTCCGGCAGCCGACGCGGTACCGGCGCTGATCGCCGTCGGCGCGCAAGTGGTGGTCGCCGGGCCGAACGGAGAGCGCACGCTCGCCGTCGAGGACTTCTGCACCGGACCCGGCCAGACCGTGCTCGGCCAGGGCGAGCTGGTGACCGGCTTCCACATCCCGGCTCCCGCGCCGCGCAGCGCCGACGCCTACCTGCGGTTCATCCCGCGCAGCGAAATGGACATCGCGGTCGTCGGCGCCGGCGTGAGCGTGACGCTCGATGCGAGCGGAACGATCAGCACGGCGCGCGTCGTACTGTGCGCGGTGGCACCCACGGTGTTCGTGGTCGACGACGCGGCGAACGCACTGATCGGCAGCAGCCTCGACGCCGCGGCGCTCGACAACGCGGCCACTGCCGCGAGCGCAGCGGCGAACCCGATCGACGACAAGCGCGGCACGGTCGAGTATCGCAGGCGAGTGGCCGGCGTGCTCACCAGGAGAGCTGCGAAGATCGCGTACGAACGAGCGAAGGATCGAGGTTAGCCGTGGCGAAGCTTCACATCGAAACCCGAATCAACGGCGAACCGACTGAGTTCCTGTGCGAGGGGCAGCAGAGCCTGCTCGACGCCCTGCGCAACGCACTCGGACTGACGGGCACCAAGGAGGGCTGCACCACGGGTGACTGCGGCGCCTGCTCGGTCATGCTCGACGGCCGGCTCGTGCCCAGCTGCCTGGTACTCGCTGCCGAGACGCAGGGGCGCACGGTCGACACGATCGAGGGCGTCGCCAGCGGCGATCAGCTGGATCCGGTGCAGCAGAAATTCCTGGAGCACGCGGCACTGCAGTGCGGCGTGTGCACACCGGGGCTGATCGTGGCCACCCGCGCGCTGCTCGAGAAGAACCCGGACCCGACCGAGAAAGAGGCCCGCTTCTTCCTGGCGGGCAACCTCTGCCGTTGCACCGGCTACGACAAGATCATCCGCGCCGTGCTCGATGCGGCGGCGGAGCTACGAGGCGACGCCGCGTGAGCGAGCGCAAGTTCAAGTACGTCGGCACGCGACCGATTCGCCACGACGGCGTCGAGAAGGTGACCGGGCGCGCCAACTACGGCGCGGACGTGGTGCTTCCCGGGATGCTGCAGGGTGCAATCGCGCGCAGCGAACACGCCCACGCAAGAATCCTGAGCATCGACACCAGCAAGGCCGAGGCACTCGAGGGCGTGAAGGCGGTGGTCACGGCAGCGGACTTCCCCGACATTCCCTGTGAGTGGAAGGGGGGTGCCGCGGGCGGTACCGACTTCGGCGAGCTCTCGCGCAACATCATGGCTCGCGACAAAGTGCTGTATCACGGACACGCGCTCGCTGCAGTCGCGGCGGTCAGTCCGGAGATCGCTCGCGAAGCCTGCAAACGCATCGAGGTCAACTACGAGGTCCTCGAACCGGTGATGAGCCTCGACGCCGCTCTGGCACCGGGGGCACCGATTCTGCATCCGGACCAGGAGCCTATGGGCATCGAGAGCGAGGGCCCGACCAACGTCACGAATCGGCTCGCCTTCGAGGGCGGCGACCTCGACGCGGGCTTCGCCGATGCCGACGTCGTGATCGAGCGCGAGTTCACGACGCCGATGGTCCACCAGGGCTACATCGAACCTCACGCATGCACGGTGCGCTTCAACGAGGACGGCAAGTACTCGATCTGGTGCTCGACCCAGGGGCCGTTCAGCGTACAGATGTCTTCGGCGATCGTGCTCGCGATCGAGCCCAACCTGGTGAAGTGCACGCCGACCGAGATCGGCGGCGGGTTCGGCGGCAAGACGACGATCTACCTCGAGCCGGTCGCCATGCTGCTGGCACGCAAATCGGGGCGCCCCGTGCGCATCGTAATGTCGCGCGAAGAGGTGTTCCGGGCCAGTGGCCCGACCTCGGGCGGCCGCGTCCGGATGAAGCTCGGCGCGAAGCGCGACGGCCGTTTCGTCGCCGGCGATTGCGAGATCTGGCTCGAGGCGGGCGCCTTTCGCGGCTCGCCGGCTGGCGCCGCGGCGATGACGGGGCTCTCCTCGTACACGTTCCCGAATTTCCGAATTCAAGGCTACGACGTCGTCGTGAACAAGCCCAAGGTCGCCGCCTACCGCGCGCCGGGTGCGCCGATCTCGAACTTCGCAGTCGAGTCGTGCGTCGACGAGATGGCGCGCGAGCTCAGGATCGACCCGATCGAGCTTCGGCTCCGCAACGCGGTGCAGGAGGGCGATCGCGCGCCCTATGGCCCGACCTTCAAGGCGATCGGCCTGCGCGACACACTGGAGCAGGCAAGGAACCACCCCCACTACAAGACGCCACTCGGCGAGAGCCAGGGGCGCGGTGTCGCCTGCGGCTTCTGGTTCAACGCCGGCATGCAGTCGAGCGCGATCGTGAGCGTAAACACCGATGGCTCGGCAGTCGTGCGCACCGGCAACCCGGACATCGGCGGCTCGCGTGTCTCGCTGGCCATGATGGCCGCCGAAGAGCTCGGCATCCCGGTCGAGCGCGTGCGACCCGTTGTCGGCGATACCGAAAGCGTGGGCTACACCGATCTGACGGGAGGCAGCCGCGTCACCTTCGCCACGGGCATGGCGGTGATCGAAGCCGCCCAGGATGCCGTCCAGCAGCTGCGCGAACGCGCTGCCAAGATCTGGGGTGTCGACGCCAAGGACGTCAAGTGGGAGGACGGCATTGCGCACGGCTGCAACGGAGCCGCCGACCAGGACCCGATGCCGCTAAAGGTGCTCGCGCCGAAGCTGGGCGCGACGGGCGGCCCGGTGGTCGGCCGCGCCCAGGTGAACCCGGCCGCGGCGGGCCCGGGCTTCGCGACCCACATTTGCGACATCGAGGTGGACCCGGAGACGGGTCGCAGCCAGGTCATTCGCTACACCACGATCCAGGACGCCGGCAAGGCCGTGCACCCGAGCTACGTCGAAGGACAGATGCAGGGCGGCGCCGTGCAGGGCATCGGCTGGGCGCTCAACGAGGAGTACCTCTGGGACGACGACGGAGTGATCGAGAACCCGGGCTTCCTCGACTACCGCATGCCCGTGGCTTCCGACGTGCCGATGATCGACACGGTGATCGTCGAGGTGCCGAACCCGACCCACCCCTATGGCGTCCGCGGCGTTGGCGAGACGCCCATCGTGCCACCGCTGGCGGCGGTCGCGAACGCAATGCGCGCCGCGACGGGCGTGCGGTTCGAGCAGCTGCCGATGTCGCCGCCGCGTGTTCTCGAGGCGATCGACCGCAACGGAAGATAGTCGCACGTGGCCCGCGTGGTATTCTCGAGCACTCAGCGTGCCCTGGTCGACGGTGCCGAATCAGTCGAGCTCGAGGCGCGGCGCGTCGTCGACTTGATCGAGGCGCTGTACGCGCTCTATCCGAAGCTCGCGGGCCAGCTCGACCACGCCGCCGTCGCAATCGACGGCGACATCTACAACGAAGGGCGCTTCCAGCCGCTCGAGCCGACGAGCGAGGTCCACTTCATGGGCCAGGTCTCGGGCGGACGGTGAGCGCACTCGAGCACGCGCGCGACTGGTCGGCCACAGGCCGCGGCGTCGCACTCGCCACGGTCATCGAGACCTGGGGCAGCTCGCCCTGTCCGGCCGGTAGCCAGCTCGCGGTGGCCGACGACGGCCGGTTCGAAGGCTCGGTGTCCGGCGGCTGCGTCGAGGGCGCCGTGATCGAGCGCGCCGGCGTGGTGATCACGACCGGCGCGTCCGAGCTGCTGGAGTTCCATGTCGCGGACGAGAGCGCATGGGACGTCGGCCTCGCCTGTGGCGGTCGGGTGCGCATCTACCTGGAGCGCGTGGAGTGAAGCTCGCGTTGATCGAGCAGCTGCTGGCCGATCGCGAGGCTCGGCGCGGGGTCGTGCTTCTGCGCTGGCTCGAAAGCAATCGGCAGGAGCTCGTCCACGATGCCTCGGTGCTCGAGGACGTGGAGCTTCGCGAGGCAGTCGCCGCCGCCTTCGCCAGCGACCGAGCGCGCACGCTCGCGAGTGCGGAAGGCGACGTCTTCGTCCAGCCCTTCAACCCGCCGTTGCGAATGGCGATCGTCGGCGCCGTGCACATCGCACAGCAGCTCGTCCCGATGGCGCGGGGGGTGGGCTACTCGGTCACGGTGATCGACCCACGCTCGGCGTTCGCAACCGCCGAACGCTTTCCCGACACGCGGCTCTCCCACGATTGGCCCGACCAGGCATTGGCAGCGCTCGACCTCGACGCGCGCACCGCTGTCGTCACGCTCAGCCACGACCCCAAGCTCGACGATCCGGCGTTGACCGCGGCCCTCGGCTCCGACGCGTTCTACATTGGATCGCTCGGCAGCCGGGCCAACCACGCACGTCGCCTCGATCGACTGCGCGAGCACGGCTTCGACGAAGCGGCGCGCGCGCGCATCCACGGCCCGGTGGGCCTCGATATCGGTGCGCGCTCCCCGGCCGAGATCGCGGTGTCGATCCTCGCCGAGGTCACCGCAGCGCTACGGATGCGGCCCTCGTGAGACCGCGCATCGCGGCGATCGTACTGGCCGCGGGGTCATCTCGACGCTTCGGACCCGACAACAAGCTGCTGGAGCCGGTAGACGGCTCGCCCCTCGTGACGCACGCGGTCGACGCGGTGCTCGGGGCCAACGCCGACCCGGTCGTCATCGTCACCGGATACGACGCCGAGGCAGTCCAGCGCGCGCTGGGTGATCGGACCGTCTCTTTCATCCACAACAGACTCCACGACCAGGGTATGGGCAGCTCGCTCGCGGTCGGAGCGCGCGCGGCGCCCGGCACAGTCGATGGGGTGCTGATCGCGCTGGGCGATATGTCCGAGATCCGGCCGGAGCACGCCTGCGACGTGGTGAATGCGTTCGATCCGGCTCGCGCCGATACGATCTGCGTGCCCGTATTCGAGGGCCGACGAGGTCACCCCGTGCTGTTTGGCTCGGGGCATCTCGCGGCGCTCCGCACGCTCGAGGGCGACATCGGAGCGCGTTCGATCCTCGAAGCGAACCCGGACGCCGTACTCGAGGTTCCGGCGCGCGACGAGGGCGTGCTGCGAGACATTGACACCACGGCCGACCTGCAGCTTGGACGTCGCTGAGCTGCTGCCGATGAGCTGCACTGGCCCTGCGCGAGACCTGCCGATTGCGTCACCTCGGGTGTCGTTTCCGCGACCTAGCTTCAATGGAAGCCGTGCAAAGACAGCCCGATGAGAACTCGATTTCCTTGCGGCTGGACGCCGAGCCCAGGCAGCGCGCGAAACAGCCGCTGTGGCTGCGGCTGCAGACATGGCTGGCCCCTACGGTCATCCCGATCCTGAATTCACCACTCCACCCGCTGCTCAGCCACAAGCTGATGCTCGTCACGGTGAAGGGACGACGGACCGACACCATCTACACGTTTCCGGTGGTCTACCTCGAGCTGGACGCGCTGGCCATCGCACTGGTCCCGAACGCGCTCGGCCGCGGCTGGTGGCGCAACTTCATCGAGCCCGCGTACGCATCGATCACGATTCGCGGCGCGCGCACCCCGGCACAGGGCTTCGCACCCGAAACGGGCTCTCCAGAGTTCGCCATGGCCGCCGAGCACGTACTGCGCCGGAGGCGAGCGATGCGCCGGTTCTTCCGGGTCAAGCTGGACGAAGACAAGAAGCTCGCTGCCGAGCAGATCGAGAAGCTCGCCAAACACGCACGCATCGTCATCTTCGACCGCCTGCCGGCCAGCGCGGGGAGCCAAACCCGGATCGAGCGCGACACCTCCACGTTGGCTCCCCAGCTCGAGAAAGGGGCGGACCCGGAAGAGCAGAAGACCACGACCGAATTCGCCGCCCGCAGAATCGTCGATCTGATCGGACCGGTACTCGCCGAACTCGAAGAAGAAGCGCGACCGGTCGCCCTGGCACTAGCCGAGCGCGTCGCAGCCGAGCGCTATCGGTTGTGGGCAAAGGAGATTCGCGACCCTGCGATGCGGAAGACCCTGGAGCAGTGCTCGCTCCGTGAGGATAACATCGCGGCGCGCATCGAAGCGACCGTCGCGGGCGCACTGGAGATCCAGCAGTCGATCGCGCAGTCACATCCGTCGCTCGCGGCGGAGTATTTGGGGCTGTTCGACGGAATGTCCCTGCGGAGCCAGTTCGCCTTCCAGGCAGGCCTTCAGCGCGCGACGGCCACGACCTGGCGCATGCTGGCCGATACCGGCGCGCCGTCAATCCGCAGCATCCTACTCGAGTGCTCGGCGCTCTCGTCCGCGACCACATCCACCCTCGACACCATCGTCGAGCAGCTCCGCGGCGAGTAGGGCGATCAATCCGGAGTCGAGAGGCTCCGGTAGGTGATTCGGACAATGTGTTCGGGCTTCATGAAGCCGGTGGTCCACTGGAGATCGAGGTCCCGCGTCGGCCGGGCTGCGACGGTCTGGTCGACGGTGTGACCCGCGCCGACGTGCTGCTGGACGGCCAGACGAACGGCGATCAGCATGTCCCGATACGCAGCGAGTTCGCTTCGGTTGGAGAGCGGGCCGTGGCCCGGAATCACTCGGGTGTCGTCATTGGCGAGCGCGACGCCCCGCTCGGCTGCCGCGATCATGCCCTGGATCGAGCCACCGCCGTCGACATCGATGTAGGGGTACATGCCGGCGAAGTAGGTGTCGCCCATGTGCATGACATTCGAGTTCTCGAAGAACAGGATCGAGTCGCCATCGGTGTGCGCATTCGGCGCGTGGTAGGCGCGGATCGTGTGCCCGTTCAGGTGGAATGCCACTCCCTCCTCGTACGTCACGATGGGCAGAGCCGCGTCCGGTGACTGGGGCATCGTCGTCCCCCGGAGCGCGTTGTGCTGGGGCCTGCTCATCCGCTCGCGCACGTTGCGGTGGGCGACCACGACCGCGCCCGCCCTGCCGAGGGGCTCGTTCCCGCCGGTGTGATCGCCGTGATAGTGCGTGTTGAGCACGAACCGGATGGGACCGCCCCCGAACGCCTCGACTGCGGCCTGGATCTTCGGGGTGAGCGGCGCAAATTGATCATCGATCAGGAAGCTTCCATCCTCGCCGACCGAGAGTCCGAGATTTCCCCCCCGCCCGACGAGCATCGCGAGCCCCGCGCCGAGATCGATCGTCTCGATCTCCACGGCGTCGAAGTCCTGCGCGGCGGACGACGACGCGATCGACAGCACGAGCACGATGCTCGGAATCCGCATTGCACTCCCTCCCCGGGATCCGCCCCTTGCCCTCACCCGATGTGCAGTGTACCTCCCAGCGAATCACCATGGTCGATGACCCCCGAGACGATTACTCGCGAACCCTCGGCGTGATCGAGGCGATCACCATCGTCACCCGGCAATGTCCGAGCGGCGCGGTCCGCGCCTGCGCCGAGCGCTCACTCGAGGCGATCAAGGCCGGTGGGCCGGATGCGCTCCGCGAGCAGGCCTACCTGATCCTCACTGCCATTCAGGGCTGGCGCGGCAACCGGGCGATGCAGGTCCACGCATCGCTCGGTGCCTTCCTCGGAACGTCGCGATCAGACGAAGGGGGGGACTGATCCGCCACGCCGTTCGTGCTATCTAGCCCCCCTTCCGGGGGGTACATGAGTCTCGATCGAGAAGTCACGCGGGTGGTGCGGTCTCGCACCGCACTCGACTCGCTGATCACGGCCATCGAAGGCGGCCATCAGCCGCGCCCCGATTGGATCCACCTCCAGGCAGACGCACGGCTCGACCAAGTCGACATCGACGACTGCCCCCCGCTGCTGACGCGGCTGCACCGCGCAGTGAGGCGCGGCTTCCGCACGGCTCCTCTGCCGAGCGGTGACCCGGACGAGTTTCTCGACGCCTGGCGCGTCATCGCGCGTCACGGCTTCCACGACTTCGGCGATCAAGGCTGGTCCAAGTGCTACGACTCGCCCTTCGTCGAGGACTACGACTATCTCGGGCCCTACCTGGAGAAAGGCCTCGACGGGCTCGACGCCTATGCCGTTTACGGCGCCGTCCTCGGCAGTCACGATTACGGCGTCGAGGACTTTCTGCGGACGGATCGCTGCCGGGACGTCCGCACCTTGATCGAGCCGATGGCGGGTACGGCCGAGTTCGCCTACCAGGGTCACTTCCAGTTCCCGGACTTTCGATACCTGATGATCGACCTCGACAGCCAGGCCCGCGACCGCGTAGTCGCGCGGCGCTGGCTCGCCGACACCGAGCGCCACTACTTCGTCTCTGACGTACTCGACGAAGAAGTCTGGAAGCAGGCCAAGGCCACGAGCAGCGGGCCGGCGCTCGCCTTCGTCGGCAAGCAGAGCCACCACCTCTTCGACACGGCTCAGCTCTGCCGCCTTCTCGAGCTCGGCACCTTGTACGCCGACTCGTTGGTGCTCGAGACGCCGGCGATGGCGCTCGTGAGCGAAATGGAGAGCCAAGAGGAGATGACGCGACCCGAGATGGAGGCCGCCGGCCTGCGGGTCGGGCTCGTCGACGAAGCGGACACCTCGCCCCACCCGTTCACGAATCGTATCTCCTTCCAGCTGGAAGCATGGGATGACAGCGGACGGCGCACGCTGTTCCACTACCCTCGCTGGACGGTGTGGTCGCAACCGACGCTCGTCTCGCTCGCCGAGCTGCACGGACTCAACTCATACTTCTATCACTCGGAACTGGACGAGTTCGTCCCTGTCGCGCACGACGCGACTGACAGCGACTGTCACGAGAACGTGACGTTCATGCTCTTCTCACGCGACGCGCGCTAGCGGACTACCCGGGGGCGCTCAGGCGGGCGCACCGTCCGCACGCTCGGCTGCCAGATGCTCGGTACAGCCAATCCGCTCGACGCGCCAGGGCGGCGTCGCCCCGGTGATCGTGACCGACGTGTTCGCGAACGCGAGCCCGCTCACCGCCTTGCCGCTCAGCAGATCGCCTGCACCGAGACAACGCTCTACGAAGGCGCGACACACGAGCCCGTGGGTCACCACTGCGAGATCGCCGGCAGACCGCTCGGCGGCCGTCGACACCACGGCCCACGCGCGCTCGATGCGGGCGTGGAAGTCCTGCCAGCTCTCCCCGCCCGGCGGCGTGTAGCCCTCACGGAAGGGATCGCCCGCCACCTCGGAGTACGGTGTCCCGCGCAGGTCGCCAAAGTTGCGTTCCTGCAGCAGCGGCTCGAACTCGAGTGTCGAGCCCACCTCGTCGGCGACGGCGCGCGCCGTCTGGGCAGCCCGCTCGTAGTCGCTCGCGATCACGCGTTCGATCGGCTCGGCACAGAGGCGACTCGCCAGCGCACGCGCCTGGGCGAGTCCGCGGTCGCTCAGCGGCGTCTCGGGCTGCTGGAAGATTCGCGCCGCATTCGACGGCGTCTCGCCGTGACGGATCAGGAAGATCCGTCGAGGAATGCTCACGGCGCGTTGGTGGCGTCGATCGACTCGTCCGCACTCGCGGGATCGGTGCCCTGCTGGCGCTCGTCCAGCCGGGCCCGCACCTCGTCACGAACGCGTTGCCGCTCCTTTTCGGCTTGCTTCTTGCTCTCGAGCCGCTGCGTCTCCACCGGCCGTAGCCGGTTGCGCCGCTCCGCATCGAAGTTCTCGGGCTCCGAGCCATCCTTCCAGCCGAGGTAGGCGGGACCCGCGTGGCCCGGCCGATTCGGCAACTCGGCATCGCATTTCGCCGCCAGTTGATCGCGGATGCGATTCAGACAGCCCGTGATGGCGGTGTACTTCGCGTACTGGCTGCAGTGAGTGGCAATGTCGTCGGCACACGCTTGCTGCCAGGAGCGCTTGAACGCCTCGGCCTGCTCGTACTGGGCCTTGCGCACCTCGGCCGTGTAGTCCGCGCACTCCTGGCTCAGGTCCCCCCTCTTGTAGCGGAATCGCAGGCACTCGAAGCCGAGGCGCCGGCCCTTCGTGTGTGAGCACTGCTGCTCGTAGTCGTCGGCACAAGGTGTCTCGGCAAAGAGATTCTTCGTCGCCTTCGGCGGGGCAGAGACCGGCGCTGCCGAGCCCGGTGCAGTCTCGGCAGCCGCTTCACCGGCCGCAAGACCCAGGGAGAGCAGGACAACGAGGATTCCCATCGGAATCCGAACCTCGCGTGATCTCGGCATCGAATCCTCCATGACCCGCTCAACGGGTCCGGCGCCAGAGCGCGTGACACGATGATCCTCGGACGCCGCGCAGGGTAGCCCGGTTCGCGACGCCGGGCGGCTCAGCCGGCGCCCACTGCGGCAGCGAATGGTTTGGGGTCTGCCAGTAGATAGACGTGGGCAGCGTGAGAAGCTTCAGCCCCGACCCACGAGAGCGTGAGCTGCACCGAGACGAGCCCCGTGTTGAACGGAGCGTGGGTGTCCAGCAATGTTCCCACCAGGGAGTCTTCCCGCAGGGTTGCGTTGCCTTCCTGCGTCACGCCGAGCGGGTCGAAAACGGTCGCCGCAGCGCGCACCAGCTCGCAGCCGATGCCGTTGTACACGCTCATCGGGTCGCCGCCGCCACGATCGTCGCGCACCAGCTCGAACGCAGTCTCGGGCTCCATTCCAAACAGGCCGACCTTGGGGAACCGACCCGCAAAGCGGACGAGCACACCGGCAATCCGCTCGCCGCCGCCGCACACCTGGGTGCCGGACAGCGTCGAAAGCCTGCCAATCTGCACGCAGCGCGCCACGGCAGCAAGGTCGATCGCCCCGGGGAGGTCGTTCAGGACTCGATCGAGGGACGCGCGCAACAGCTCTTCTTGCCGGGGTGTCACCTGCAGCTTGTGGTCTCCGTTGGTGCCTCCTGTGTATCGTCTCCCCGCGCTGGAACCGGAGTATCGAAATCATCAAAATCGGTGGCGCGCGCCGCCCGCCGCTGCGCGCCGGCACCCGGCGCGCAGGCCGAAGGCATCCGAAGTTATGTTCCGCGCCGCATGAAGCTCGTGATCACCAATGACGACGGCATCGACGAGCCTGGCATCGCCGTGCTCGCGGAGGTGTGCAGCCGTTTCGGGGAGACGACAGTGGTCGCACCGGCGGCGCCTCGTAGCGCAATCTCGCATCAGGTGACCGAGGCGGGCGCGATCGGGGTCGAGCAGCGGCGTCCCGGCTGGTTCGCGATCGACGGAACGCCCGCCGACTGCACGCGGCTCGCAGTCCGCGAGCTGTGCCGGGATGCCGACTGGGTCGTGGCCGGGATCAACGCCGGAGCGAATCTGGGGGTCGACGTGTACGTCTCCGGCACCATCGCCGCCGTGCGCGAGGCCGCCATCCAGGGTGTCCGCGCCGTGGCGCTGTCCCAGCACTTCCGTCGGCACGGACGGGTCGACTGGGAGGGCAGCGGGCGGCGGGCCGCGCTCGTGCTGCACGAGGTACTGCAGCGCGAAACGGCCGTCGGCGAGTACTGGAGCGCAAACCTCCCCGACCCACTGCCGGGCCGACCAGCAGACGAGATCGTCGAGTGCGAGCTCGACACCAGCCCTGGGGCGGTCGGCTACGAGCGGGTCGGCTCCGGTTTCCGATGGCGAGCCGACTACCACGACCGGCCGCGACGCCCGGAGAGCGACGTCGACACCTGCTTTGGTGGCCGCATCGCACTGACCCGACTTCGGCTGGGCGGCTGACACGGTGTCCTCGCGGCGCCCGTGGACGGAGGCCTCGCGAGCGGATACCTTCGCGAAGCTCCGTTCGGGAGGAGACCCATGTCGAATCGAAAGCTGGATCGGATGACGCGCCGTCGCGCGCGCACTGGCGCGGCAACGATCGTCATCGGGTCGACGCCGTGCGCAGGCGTCTTTCAGGGCTTTGGCTCCTGGAAGGTCCGCTCGCACGCGGTCACCGGCGCCGGAGGGAGTTGCAAGAGAAGCCGGCAGGAACTGGGAGTGCCAACGTAAGGCCAGTCCTGCCAACGCAACGCAAGCGAGAGCCCCTCCCGCCACCCGGCCGGAGGGGCTCTCGCTTTTCAGGAGCACCGAAGGCCCGGCGGGAGGCGGCACTCGAGGAGAGGAGCCGTCATGGGTCGAAATTCCGTCCCGACTCTGCGCGATGGCTGGCGAGAACGCCTGCTCTGGCGCTCGCTAGCGACCGCACTGATTGCATTGCTGCTCTTCGGCCTGATCGCGCTGGCCGAATGGGGAGAGCGCGCTGACGCGGCCCCGATCGCGGGCGTTGCAACGCAGCCCGGCTCGACCGGCCTGATGGCGGATGTGCTGACTCGAGCGCTCGCGCCACTGCCGCCATTCGTGCTTCCCCTGCCGCAGCTGCCCGCGGTGGGCGCCGCGCCCTCCGCGTGGACCGAGTGCGGGAGCAAGGGCAGCGGTGCACGCAACCGGCGGCGGCTTGCTCTGCAGGCCGAGCTGTGCGCGTTCGGACCGTGAGCCCGCGGGGCCGGAACCACCAGGCGTTCCTGCCCCGCGAAGGCGCCATGGCGTCGGCGGCCGCCCGCCGCTACCCACTCACTGGACTGTGCGGACATCGGAGGTGGGGACGGTGGCCAGGCGAAACAAGGGCGGCAAGAACAAGCAGCGCAAGCGGCCGATCCGGACCAAGTTGTCGAAGTCCGCGGACAAGTACGAGCTCTATCAGGAATCGGTCCAGGACCCGCCGGAAGATGCACGCCTGCTCACGCGCGTCTTCAAGAAGCGCTACGGACACCCGCCGCGGCTGATGCGCGAGGACTTCTGCGCCGCCGCGGCCCTGTCGTGCGCCTGGGTCGCTGCCAACCCGAACAACCGGGCAATCGGCGTCGACATCGATCCCGAGCCGCTCGACTGGGGTCGCGAGCACAACGTCGCATTGTTGTCGAGCGAACAGCAGGCGCGACTCGACCTCGTACAGGGGGACGTGCTCGACAATGACACACTCGAGCTGGCCGATATCATCTGTGCCTTCAATTTCTCGTACTGCTGCTTCGACGAGCGCGACGTGCTGAAGCGCTACCTCGAGCAGTCCCTCTCGCGCCTGCGGCCCGAGGGGTTGTTCTTCCTCGATCTGTACGGCGGCGCGGACGCCATGAGGACGATGACCGAGACACGCGATCACGAGGGCTTCGATTACGTCTGGGACCAGGACACCTTCGATCCGATCAACCACAAAGTGATCAACTACATCCACTTCGAGTTTCCGGACGGGAGCCGCCTGCACAAGGCCTTCCGCTACGAGTGGCGGCTGTGGACCATCCCGGAGCTGCGGGATCTGCTGCGGGAGGTGGGCTTCGGCGCCGTCACGGTGCTCTGGGAAGGAACGGACCGCAAAACCAACGAGGGCAACGGGATCTACCGGCCTGCCGACAGCGCCCCCGACGACCCCGCCTGGGTCTCGTACATCGTCGCCGCCAAGTGAACTCGGCCTCTTGAGGATCCCCGGTTGCCGCTAGAATGCGCGGTCCACTCCGGGAGACCGCCATGAACTTCGACTTCTCCGAAGACCAGAAGCTCCTCCAGCAGACGGTGCGCGACTACCTGTCCAAGAACTCGCCGCTCTCGCTGTGCCGCGAGGTGCTCGAGTCGGACGCGCCCTATGCGCCCGACCTCTGGAAGGGCGCCGCCGAGCTGGGCTGGCTCGGCACGGCGATCGACGAACGATACGGGGGCGCGGGCTTCGGGTATCTCGAGCTGGTACTGATCGCCGAAGAGCTCGGTCGCGCGCTGGCGCCGATCCCGTTCTCCTCGACGCTCTACGGCCCCGCGGAGGCGATACGCCTCGCCGGCACGGATGAGCAGAAGAGCCGCTATCTCACAAAGATCGCCGCCGGCGAGCTGATCGCGGCGCTCGCCTTCAGCGAGGCGTCCGGTCAGAACGACGTCGAGTCCGCGGCCACGACGCTGCAGGGGGGCAAGGTCACAGGAACCAAGCTCCCCGTGATCGATGGCGGCACAGCCGACACGGTGCTCGTGGCCGCGAACAGCGACGCCGGTCTCTCGCTCGCACTCGTCGACCTCACCGGCAAGGGCGTCACCCGCGAGCCGCTCGAGTCGATCGACCCGAGCCGCCCGCTTGCCAGGCTCAACTTCGACGGCGCGCCCGCGGAGCTGCTGGGCGCCGAGGGCGAGGGCGCAGCGCTCGCCAGCGACGTGCTCGACCGTGCGGCGGTGTTGATGGCCTTCGAGCAGCTCGGCAGCGCGACACGCGCGCTCGAGATGACGCGCGAGTTCGTAATGGATCGTTATGCGTTCGGCCGGCCGATCGCATCGTTCCAGGCGGTCAAGCATCGCCTGGCCGACCTGTGGTGCGAGATCGAGCTCGCGCGCAGCAATTGCTATTGGGCCGCCTGGGCGCTCGATACCGATGACAGCGAGCTCGAGCTGGCCGCCTGCTCGGCTCGCATCTCGGCGACGAAGGCGCTCGACCTCGCAACGGTCGAGATGATCCAGCTGTACGGCGGAGTCGGCTACACCTGGGAGTACGACTGCCATCTGTTCTATCGGCGATCGCGCCTGCTGGGCGCGGCGCTCGGCGGCTCCTCCGCGTGGCGCGACCGGCTGGTCGGCCGCGTCGATGCGCGCGCGGCCGCCTGAGCCGATACGCCGACCACGATCAGACGAATCGAATACATGGAGCAAAACGATGGATTTGAATGACACCCCCGAAGAGGCCTCTTTTCGCGCCGAGGCGCGCGCATTCCTGGAACAGCATCTGGAGCTCCTGCCGCCGGGCACCCTCAGGCGCGGACTGGCCGAGAACCTGACGGCCGAGGCGGTCGCCGAGGCCCAGGCTTGGCAGAAGACCAAGGCCGACGGCGGTTGGGCGTGCATCAACTGGCCGGAGGAGTACGGCGGCCGCGGAGCGAGCCCGATCCAGAAGCTGATCTGGGGACAGGAAGAGGCGCAGTACGAGCACCCGAACACCACCGTGTTCTCGATCGGCACTGGCATGGCCGGGCCCACGATCCTTGCCCACGGGACCGACGAGCAGAAGGCGGAGTGGATCCCGAAGCTGGTCACGGGCGAAGAGATCTGGTGTCAGCTGTTCAGCGAGCCCTCGGCGGGCAGTGATCTCGCCGGACTGCGCACCTCGGCCGTCCGCGACGGTGACGAGTGGGTGCTCAACGGCCAGAAGATCTGGACCAGCGGTGCAAACTGGTGCAAGTGGGGCGTGATCGTGACGCGCAGCGATCCCAACGCCGCAAAGCACGCCGGCCTCACGTACTTCGTAGTCGACATGAGCGACCCGGGCATCGAAATCCGCCCGATCACGCAGATCAACGGCGGGCAGGGCTTCAACGAGGTGTTCTTCACCGATGTGCGCATCCCCGATGCCTGGCGTCTCGACGAGGTGGGCAATGGTTGGCGCGTCGCGATCACGACACTGATGAACGAGCGCGTCTCGATCGGCTCGGCGGGCGGCGAGAGCATGATCAGCTCGTTGATCGAGCACGTTCAAGAGCTGAAAATCAACGGCGGACGAGCGCTCGACGACCCCGCGGTTCGACAACGCGTCGCAGACTTCTACGTCCGCAGCAAGGGTGTCGAGTTCACCGGACACCGCACAGTGACGAAGCTGTCGCAGGGCGGCATCCCCGGGCCCGAGGCGAGCCTCGGCAAGCTCATCGCCGGCGCCCTGATTCAGGACATCGCGAGCTACGCGATGGATCTCGAGGGCCAGGCGGGCTCGATCATGGCCGACTCGGGCTTCCAGGCGAGCTATCTGGGCAGCCCGGGCCTGCGCATCGCCGGCGGCACGGACGAGGTCCTGCGCAACATCATCGCCGAGCGAGTCCTGGGGCTCCCTCCCGAAACGCGAATGGACAAGGACATCGCCTTCAAGAACATCCCCACAGGCCCGCCCAGCAAGTAGCCGGCCGAAGAGCGGGCGGGACCCGGGCCTCACGAACCAGGATGGTTGCAATGCGCGTATCGAGTCTCGTTCTCGGATTGATCCTCCTCGGCTGTGGCGGGGCGGAGATGCCTCCCGAGGCGGATCCGGCCTCACGGCGGACGCTGGTCTCGGGCGACGTGGTCGGCTATTCGCATCCCGACCGGCCGGCACACGTCTGGAAGGGAATTCCCTTCGCCAAGCCGCCGACCGCGCAGCTTCGCTGGCGCGCGCCCGTGCCGCCCGAGCGCTGGGAGGGTGTGCGCCAGGCGACCGTCTCCGGCAATGAGTGCGTGCAGCTCGCCATGACGGATCCGACCGAGATCACCGGCGACGAGGATTGTCTGGTCCTCGACGTCTATGCGCCGCGGTTCGCGCCGGACGCGGTGCCGACGGGCCGCGACCGCAAGCCCGTCATGGTGTTCATCCACGGCGGCGGCAATTCGATCGGAAGCGCGGTCGTATACGATGCGTCCCGACTCGCGGTCGAGGGCGACGTGATCGTGATCCCGATCCAGTACCGCCTCGGCGTCCTCGGCTGGCTCAGCCACCCGGCGCTGCGCGCGGGTGCCGCGACCGCAGACGACGCATCGGGCAACTTCGGCACGCTCGACACGATCCGCGCGCTCGAGTGGGTTCGCGACAACGTGGCCCGCTTCGGTGGCGACCCCGACAACGTGACGATCTTCGGCGAGTCGGCCGGTGGCATCAACGTGTTCGCGCTGTTGCTCTCGCCGCGCGCGAACGGCCTGTTTCACAGAGCGATCTCACAGAGCGGCATCCTGATGAGCACGCCGGTTTCACAGGCCGAGGCGTTTGCCGACGACGACCCGCGCGACGCAGGCTCGGGCGAGTTCCTGCTCCGGTATCTGGTGCACGATGGTACGGCCCCGGACCGGGAGGCGGCGAAGACCGCGCTGGCCGCGCTCGGACACGATGAGATCGAGGCCTATCTGCGCGGCAAGAGCACGGCCGAGCTACTCGCGATCTTCCAGGACACGATGATGGGCGGGATGTACTTCGTCCCGCAGATCTTCCGAGACGGTCACGTGATCCGCGACGCGGAGCCGCTGGAAGCCTTCGCCGATCCCTCCGGTCACAACGCCGTCCCGACGATTGCGGGAACGAATCGCGAGGAGACCAAGCTCTTCGCGCTCGCGGGCTCGCCGAACGTCTCGACGCTGTTCGGCCTGCCGACGCGGGTGAACGACCAGCGCGGCTTCGACCTCGAGGGTGAGTACGGCGGCCTGCTGTGGAAGGCGCAGGGGTCGGATGAGCCAATGGCCGCGCTGCGACGTGCCGGCCGCGAGGATATCTGGAGCTACCGGTTCGACTGGGACGAAGAGGGGAGCCTGCTGTGGCTCGACCTGTCCAAGCTGATCGGCGCGTCTCACGCGGTCGAAATGCTCTTCGTGTTCGGATTCACTGATCTCGGCCGATGGACCGACAGCGTCTTCGCCGATCCGCCCTCGGCCACGCGCCTGTCCGAGCAGATGCGCTCCTACTGGACGGGCTTCGCGCGCACCGGCAACCCCGGCAGCGGTGCCGACGGCACGCTCACAACCTGGGAGCCCTGGAGCGACGGCCGCTACCTGCTGTTCGACAGCGCCGACGGCGGCGGGCTGCGGATGGCCGACGAGACGGCCACAGTCGAGTCGGTCGTCGCGCGCCTGGAGTCCGACGACCGGGTCATCGACACCGAGGAACGCTGCGCGCTCTACCGGGGGCTCGTGCTGTGGAGCGGCGCCTTCGAGAGCGAGGATTACGAAGCCTTCGTCGATGGGGCCTGCAAGCCGTGGCCCCTGGACCTCGGGGCGATCGCCGGCAACTGAGCCATGGGACCCGCACTCGCCGGGAAACGACGTACGGACGAGTCCGGAGTTCGCCGATAGGAAGCCAGGACAGTGGAGGGCCGATGGACTCGAGCCGGCTCGGACCCGAACACCGCCGCGAGACGATCGAGCGACTCCGCGAGGAGCGATTCGACATCGTCGTAGTGGGCGGCGGCGTCACCGGCTGCGGCACGGCGCTCGACGCGGCCACACGCGGCCTGAGCGTCGCCCTGATCGAGCAACGCGACTGGGGCGCCGGCACCTCCAGCCGCAGCAGCAAGCTGATCCACGGCGGCCTCCGTTATCTCGAGCAGCTCGAGTTCGGGCTGGTTCGCGAGGCACTGCGCGAGCAGGCGCTGATGCTGAGCCGGTTGTGCCCGCACCTGGTGCGGCCGGTGCCCTTCCTGTTCCCACTGAGACGTCGTTTCTGGGAGCGCGCCTACATCGGCGCCGGCACCCTGCTCGACGACATCCTGGGTGGCAAGCGCGCCCTGCCCGGCCACCGGCACCACTCGCGGACCAGCGCCATCCGACGCTTCCCGAGCCTGCGGCGCGACGCGCTCGTGGGCGCGATCGAGTACTACGACGCCCTGGTGGACGACGCGCGCCACACGGCCACGCTGGCGCGCACCGCTGCCCGATTCGGCGCGGCTGTCGTGACCAGCACGCGTGTCACGGACTTCCTCGAGGCAGGTGGCCACGTGACCGGTGTCGCCGCGCGGTGTCTCGAGACCGGCGAAGAGCTCGAGGTGCAGGGCTCACGCATCATCAACGCGACCGGCGTCTGGACCGATCGCGTGCAGCACATGGCCGACCGCGGACGCATCCGCGTTCGCGCATCGAAGGGCATCCATCTCGTCGTCCCCCGCGACCGCATCCACGGCGATTCCGGCCTCATCCTGCGCACCAAGTCGAGCGTGCTGTTCGTGATCCCGTGGGATCAGCACTGGATCATCGGAACGACCGACACCGACTGGAACCTCGATCTCGATCACCCGGCCGCGAGCCGGCGCGACATCTCCTACCTGCTCGGCGAGCTCAACCGTGTCCTGCGAGACCCACTCGATAGCAGCGACATCGAGGGTGTCTACGCCGGTCTGCGGCCCTTGCTGTCCGGCGAGACCGACAGCACCAGCCAGCTCTCGCGCGAGCACGCTGTCTCGGAATCCGCATCTGGGTTGATCAGCGTCGCGGGCGGCAAGTACACCACCTATCGCGTGATGGCCAAGGATGCGGTCGACCTCGCGGCAAGCAAGCTGTCGCAGCGCGTCCCGGACTCGGTCACGCACCGCACGCTGCTCGCCGGTGCCGCGGGCTACTTCGCCACCTGGAATCAGCGCGAACGGATCGCGGCCGAGCACGATCTGCCACTCGCCCACGTCGAGCACCTGATCGGGCGCTACGGCTCGCTGATCGACGAGCTACTCGCGCTGATGCGCGAGCGCTCCGAGCTGCGCGAGCCGATCGACGGCGCACCGGGCTACCTGCGCGCCGAAGCCGTCTACGCCGCCTCGCACGAGGGCGCCCTTCACCTCGAGGATGTGCTCACGCGCCGCACGCGGATCTCGATCGAGACCTTCGACCGCGGCAAACGCGCCGCGCGCGAGGTCGTCGCGCTGATGGGAGGCATCCTCGACTGGGATGACGCGACCCGCCGACGCGAGCTCGAGCACTACGACAAGCGCGTCGAGGCCGAGCGCGAGTCGCAGGAGCAGCCCGACGACCAGACCGCTGATGCCGCGCGCCTCGGTGCGCCCGACGTCCGCACGGGCGGGGGCGGGGGCGGGGGCGGCGCCGACGTCGTGCGGATCAAGTAGCAACGGCGCGCTGCCCAATCCCTGTGCAGGGGCTGCTTACCGGGCGGGCAGAACCGTGCAGATCCTGGCCCATACCGGGCATAGCGCGGCCAGGCACAGTGCAGCGCCGGCATATCGATTGCACATCTCGGGCCCACTTCTTGGGCCCACTTATTCTTCATGGATACGGCCCCCATCACTGCCGTTTCCGGAGGACCGAATGTTCACAACCGATCGCATGCGACGGGCTGCCGTTGCCGCTCTCCCCCTGCTCGGCCTGGCGGGACCCGCCTTCGCCGAAGACACGCTCAGCGCCGGCGACACCGCCTGGATCCTCACCAGCAGCGCCCTGGTGCTGATGATGACGATCCCCGGCCTCGCTCTCTTCTACGGAGGCCTGGTCCGGAGCAAGAACATTCTGTCAGTGCTGATGCAGTGCCTGCTCTCCGCCGGCTGGGTCACGGTGGTCTGGGTGCTGGTGGGCTACAGCATTGCGTTTGGCGGAGAGGGCATGTTCTGGGGCGGCCTCTCGAAGATGGGGATGAGCGGGGTCGGTCCCGACACTCTCAGCGGAACGATTCCCGAATACGCCTTCTCCATGTTCCAGCTGATGTTCGCCATCATCACCCCGGCCCTGATGGTCGGGGCCTTTGCGGAGCGGATGAAGTTCTCTGCCTGGTTCGCCTTCCTGACCCTGTGGCTGATCTTCGTGTACTGCCCGCTTGCGCACATGGTGTGGGGCGACGGCGGTCTGATCGCGGGCTGGGGAGCGCTCGACTTCGCCGGCGGTCTGGTGGTCCACATGTCCAGCGGATTCTCGGCCCTGGTCGCGGCTCTCTATCTCGGCAAGCGGAAGGGCTTCGGCAGCGAGGCGATGCCGCCGCACAGCCTTCCGTTCACCGTGATCGGCGCGGCCCTGCTGTGGGTCGGCTGGTTCGGCTTCAACGCCGGGAGCTCGCTCGCGGCAGACGGCACCGCCGGGCTCGCCTTCTTCACCACCCAGACGGCCACCGGGATGGCGGTCGTGGGCTGGGTGGTGATCGAGTGGCTGCACCGCGGCAAGCCCACGGTGCTGGGCGGTGCGACGGCCGCCGTGGCAGGGCTCGTGGCGATCACGCCTGCTTGCGCCTTCGTGAGCCCGATGGGCGCGATCGGCGTGGGACTCGGCGCGGCGGTCTTCTGCTATGCGGCCGTCACCCTGCTCAAGCCGGCCATGGGCTACGACGACTCGCTCGACGTGTTCGGCGTGCACGGCATCGGCGGCGCCTGGGGCGCCCTGGCCGCGGGGCTCTTCACCTGGTCCGGCGCTACGGATGTCGTGAGCGGCCAGATCTTGATCCAGCTCAAGAGCATCGCCTTCACGGCGGTCTTCTGCGGCGGCATGACCATCGTGATCCTGGTCGTCCTCAAGGCGGTGATGGGTGACTTGCGCGTCGGCGAGGAGGAAGAGTCTCTGGGACTCGACCTGGCGGAGCACTCGGAGACCGCGTACGACCGAATTGGCTGACCGGCGCTAGCTCGAAGCGGCCTCCCGTGCGATTCTCGGCGCGGGGAGGCCGCTCATGCTCGTGTCGCTCGCAGCCGTCGAGACCGCTCCGATCGTCGAGGATCCGCGCGCGCACCACGCTGTCGGCAAAGGCTGATCCAGCATGCCGCTCTTCTGCTATGTCGGGTACGACGGACCGTCGGGGCTCGCAAGGCGCCCCGACGTGCGTCCGCAGCACCTCGCGCACATGCAGCCGCTCGCCGAGGCCGGTCGCATCCGGTACGCGGGGCCGCTGCTCGACGAGCAAGGAGATCCCCGCGGAAGCCTGGTCGTGCTCGAAGCGGCGGACTACCACGAGGCCCGGCGAATCGCCGAAACCGATCCCTATCTCGAGCAGGGGGTGTTCGAGCGCGTCGACGTCTACCAGACGCGGCAGGTGCTCCCGGACCCGAGCGAAGACTGATCCATGCGGGTCGCCTCCGCGCTCTCCCAGCACGTCGAAACCAGCCAGGCCGTCGTCCAGGCGCTCGAGTCGATCCACCGCGAGCTGGAGGGCGCCGATCCCGACCTGCTCGTACTGTTCGTCTCCGAGCACCACACCCGTCGGTTCGACGCCATCGCCCGTTCGCTGCGCGACACCTGGCCACGGACGTGCCTGATCGGTTGCGGTGCCAGCAGCGTGATCGGAGCGGGCCGCGAGATCGAGGGCACGCCGTCGATCGGATTGCTCGCGGCCCGGCTGCCCGGAGTCGAGCTCGCACCCTTCCACATCGAGGCCGACGCGCTCGCCGACCCTCCTGCGGCGTTGCGCGAGCGACTCTGCGCCCCGCCGCCCGCCGGCGCCGGTGCCACCAGTGTGCTGCTGCTCGCGGACCCGTACTCATCGGGCACGGATGTCCTGTTGGCGGGCCTGGACCGCGCCCTGCCGGGCGCCAGCGTGCTGGGCGGGGTGGCCAGCGGCAGCCCGGGACCGGGCCGCGCCGCGCTCGTTGCGGGGGATGCCTCCACGCGCCAGGGCTGGGTGGGCGCCACGATGCACGGAGCGATCGACTTCCAGACGGTGGTGGCGCAGGGCTGTCGGCCGATCGGCACGCCGATGTTCGTCACCCGGGGCCAGGACAACCTGATCCACGAGCTCGACGGCCACCCACCGATGCAGATCGTCCAGCAGCTGTTCGAGGAAGGCGATGCCCGCGAGCGAGCGCTCATCCAGAGCTCGCTGTTCATCGGAATCCAGATGCAGGCCGGGCGCACCGAGTACGGCCAGGGCGACTTCCTGGTGCGCAACCTGGCCGGAGCGGACGAGGACACCGGCGCCATCGCCGTAGGGGCCGAGATCGACAGCAACTTCGTCGTCCAGTTCCACCTGCGCGATGCCCACACGGCGAGCGAGGACCTCGAGCTCGCGCTCCGCAGCCGCACCCGGCTGCGCGAGCGGTTGCGCGGCGCCCTGCTGTTCTCCTGCCTCGGACGCGGTCGGGGATTGTACGGCATCGAAAACCACGACAGCGACCTGCTGAACAGCCATCTCGGTCCGGTCCCGCTCGCTGGTTTCTTCGGCAATGGCGAGATCGGCCAGGTCGAGGGCCGCACCTATCTGCACTCCTACACGAGCGCCTTCGGTCTACTGTGCGAGCCCGAGGCGGCGCCCCGCTCAGTTGCCCGCCGGCTCCAGTAGCGACAACGCAAGGTTGGCGAGCGTGCGCATCCCGGTGCGCAGCGTCGGCTCGGGCAGCGGTGCATAACGAGAAGAGTGGAGCGATGGCAGAGGATCTCCGTCGGGCTCCTCTGCGGCGGCGACCCTCGCCGGATCGACTGAGCCCAGCCGATACAGCAGCCCGGGGACGCCCAACACGCGCGAATAGCGTCCGAAGTCCTCGCCCCCCATCCCGGGCTCTCGCGGGATCACGTTCTCGTCGCCGATCAGCTCGGCAAAGATACGGCCCGCGGCGGACGCCAGCTCGGGATCGTTGTAGACCGCGGGCGTGTGTTCGTCCTTCAGCGTCACGCTCGGCGGCTTCGGACACTGGAACGTGCGACAGGTGTCGTCGGCGATCTGGCGAATGCCGTCGAGCAGCAACTCGCGGACTTCGTCCGAGTAGGAGCGCACCGTCAGCTGCAGCCGAACCTCGTCCGGGATCACGTTGTGCTTGCTGCCGCCGTGGAAAGAACCGACAGTCACGACGGCTGGATCGATCGCGCGCACGCGCCGGCTGACGAGCGTTTGCAGCGAGGTCACTAGGTGCGCGCCCGCGACGATGGGATCGATCGCCTGGTAGGGCCGGGCGCCGTGCCCCCCTCGCCCGTAGAGCGTGATGTCGACCGAATCGACGTTGGCGGCCGACCATCCCGGGCTGATGCCGACGGTTCCCGCCGCCATGTCGCCGTCGACGTGCAGCGCAATCGCGTACTCGGGGCGCGGAAACTTCTCGAACAGTCCGTCCTCGATCATCGCGAGCGCGCCCTGGCCGATCTCCTCGGCGGGCTGGGCGATCGCGACCAGCGTGCCGCGCCAGCGGTCGCGCAGCGCCGCCAGTAGCCGCGCGGTCCCGATCAGGTTCGAGGTGTGCACATCGTGGCCGCAGGCGTGCATCACACCCACGTCGCTGCCGTCGGGGCGCTTCGCCTGGACCCGGCTCGCGTAGTCGAGCCCAGTCGCCTCGGTAACCGGCAGAGCATCCATGTCGCCGCGCATCAGGACGACCGGCCCTTCGCCGTTGCGAAGCACGCCGACCACGCCCGTGCCGCCGACGTTCGAGGTCACCTCGTAGCCCGCTGCCTCGAGCGCGCGTGCCACCCTCGCCGCCGTCTCGTGCTCGTCGAGCGAGAGCTCGGGGTTCGCGTGCAGCTCGCGGTACAGCGCGACCACGCCGGCCAGCTCGCGATCGATCCAGGCATCCGCCGCCTCGTTGGCCGAGCGCGGCTTCTGCCCTGCGACCGGAGCAGCCGCGAACATGGCGACGAGAAGCAGACCGACCATTCGAGTGACCACGGCTCAGACCTTCGCATGCCGGGCCAGGGAGCCCAGGATCTCGCGCAGCTCTCGCACGCAGTCGTGCAGGATCTCGCGGACGGGAACCACGCTCTCGATCCGACCGGTCACTTGACCGGACAGCGCGATCGAGGCCTCCATGTCGCCGCCGAAGTAGAGGTCGAGCACCTTGCCAAGAACGTCGAGCTGCACCGAATCCTGGCGCTCGAGGTCCTCGCTGAAGCTGGTGCGCAGCGCTCGCAGCCCTGGGCGCCCGAAGCGGTTGATGAACACCGTGTCGGTCTCGCCGGAGTCGATGATCTTCTGCTTGAAGTTGTGGTGGACCGGCGATTCGGCCGCCGACACCATGCGCGTGCCCATCTGGACCCCCTCGGCCCCTAGCGCAAAGGCGGCGGCCATCGAGCGACCGTCCAGCATGCCACCGGCGGCGATCACAGGGACGTCGAGCTTCGTGCACACCAGCGGAAGCAGCACCATCGACGCGACGTCTCGCGGATTTTTGAAGCCACCGCCCTCGCCGCCCTCGACCACCAGCCCGTCGACGCCCGCCGCAACCGCCTTCCGAGCCGCGCGCAACGTCGGTACGACGTGGAATACCGTGAGACCCGCCGCCTTGAGCTGGGCCGTGTACTTCGTCGGATCGCCAGCCGACGTGGTGACGAAGCGCACGCCATTGTCGATCACGAAGTCGACGATGCTCGGGTCGCGCACGAACAGCTGCGCGATGTTCACACCGAACGGCTTGTCGGTGAGATCGCGCATCTTGCGAATCTCCTCGCGCACGGCGTCGAGCTCGCCCGAAGACGTCTCGATGATGCCGAGGCCGCCGGCGTTCGATACCGCAGAGGCGAGCTGAGCGCGCGCGATCCAGCCCATCGGCGCCTGCACGATCGGGTAGTCGACGCCGAGCAAACGGGTGATGCGGGTATCGAGGGGCGGCGGTGCGGTATTGCTCATTGCTCAGACTCTACCGCCTCGAGCGGCGTCACCAGCCTGCGAATCCGCAGCACGCTGCCGTCCGCGCGCCGAGCCTCGACGACGAGCGTGTGCTCGCCCGATCCGAGCGCTGAGGCGTCGTAGTGAGCCGCCGCGAAGTAGGGGCTCCAGTGCTCGATCGCCAGCGGCCGGCCGTCGAGCCGGATGTGGAGCCCGACGAAGGGGCCAGCGACACCCACGGCCGCCACCACGACGCGCCGGGAGCCGCCCGGCCCAATCGGCGCGGTGCGACGCGGCGCGGTCGCATGGAGCGCGCGCTCGCTCGGCGGATCGACGAAACCGAGAACCGGCTCGCTGGTGGGCTTCCAGACCGAGTACAGCTCGCCGTCGCGCACCTGCACCAGGCGATAGCCGCGCGCAAAGGCATCCGATGGAAAGGACCAGCGCATGCCGGAGAGTGCGCCCGTTGTGATGTGCTGGGTCGCCTGCGACTCGGACAGTCCGTTCACGTGCAGATGGCCCGCGAGCGTCCAGCGTACGCCCGCCTGCTCGAGCTGCTCGGTCACCTTCCGATCGACGAGCGAGACGGCTCGCACCACTCGCGACCACTCCGGATCGTCGCTGAACGGCTCGTGATTGAGCACGACGGTCGGTCGGCCCGCGTGTTGTTTCAGGTCGGCTTCGAGCCAGGCACGAACGCCCTCGTCGAGCGTGCGGAAGCTCCAGTCTTCACCGTCGCGATCGACGAGCACATGCGTATCGAGCGCGATGAAATGCAGGTCTCCGCGGTCGAAGGAGTAGTGCGTCGGGCCGAAGTGGGCGCGGAATAGCGCCTTGCCGTAGCCACGGTCGCCCGGCACAAGATCCTCGTTGTCGCTGCCGGCGATCTCGTTGTTGCCAATCGTGTCGTAGAAGCGAAGGCCTGTTGCGCGCGTCTGCCGTCGGTAGAAGGTCATCCAGCGATCGACCGTCGCTGCGTCGGCCTCGTTGCTCTCGAGCACCAGATCCCCGGTGCTGACGACGAACCGCGGGGCCAGCGAGCGCAGCTCGTCGAGCGACACCTCGAAGTCACCCACCGGGTCGATCGGCGGTCGCTCGTCGTCATCGCTCATCTGCGACAGCAACTCCACCCACTCGCCCATCACGCTCGCATCGCTCCAACCGGAAACGTCGCGATGCTGCGAGACGACGCTCCGCATCGCGCGCGCCACGTCCCGCTTCGAGTAGTCCGGATCCTGGAATCGCAGCATCCACTGCACCGCCTTGCCGCGGAGCCATCGCGGCAGCACGACGATCGCGGACGGCACTGCGAACTTGGCGTAGTCGGCGACCCGGTCGGAGATGTGAACGTCGGAGACGTGAGCGAACACGAAGCTCGAGCCATCTGCCGTCCGCGGAACCAGGGCGAAGTCGCCGGGATCGGCCCGATACCAGCGCTCACAGTCGTAGCCAGACGGTCGGGTCAGCACCACGAAGCCGGCCGAGCCACCGTCGGGCTGCCCGACGTCGGGAGACCCGGAGGCGGGAAGCTCATAGCGACCTTGCGTATCGGTCTCGACCAGCGTGGCGCCCCGCGCGACGACCACCCCGGCCAGGCCGCGCTCGCCGTCCTGACGGACACCGTCCGCGTTGCGATCCTCGAAGACGAAGCCGGCGCGTGCTGCTGCCGGCGTGGCCGTCAGCAGGCTCGCCACGAGCGGCGCGAGCAGCCGGATCACGACGCAGCCGCTCGCGCCTGCGCAAAGAAGTCGAGCGCGCTCGCTCGCTGGTACTCGCTGCGCACTGCGCACAGACGCACTCGTTCGAGCACGCTCGCCAGGCGGCGCGGACCGCCCGGGAACCGCTCGACCCGCCCGCCCATCCATACCTCGATCTCGTCGGCGGTCTCGAGCGAGCAGAATCCACTGACCGTCCGCAGCAGACCCGTCGCCCGAGGCAGCGTGACTGCCTCGATGATCGCGTCCTCGTGCTGCCGCACCCAGTCGAATACGTCCCGGCGCGCGGACCGTTCGGCTTGCCGCGCCTGCGTCGAAAGCACCGACAGGCGTTCGTTCGTGCGGATTCGCGGGTCGAAGACGAGCGAACGAGCCCGCAGCACGAGCTGCGGGTCCCGGGCGTGGGCCAGTGCACGGAGCATCCGACCACGCACGATCGAATCCTCGCTCGCAAACAGGTGGGACCAGGCCGCGTCGAACTCCTCTTCACCCCCGTCCTCGACGGCAATGCGCGCCACCAGGGCGAGCAGCTCGGAAGACGCCGCGGTGGGATCGGGCTCCCCGGGCGGAGCCAGCAAATGCCTGCGTCCGCGATCGAGGGCCTGCTTGCGCAGCTCCGCGTCGCGACCGGTCACGGCGACAGCTCCGACCAGTGCGGCGCGCAGCAGCTTGCGTTCACCGTCGTCGCCCTCGACATCATCGAAGCCCAGGGCGCGGGCGCGCTGGCCGTAGAGTGCGCGCACGTAGCGCTCGACACTCGCCCGCTCGAGCTCCGTCGTCGCGAGATGTCTGCGCGCCTCGCGCAGCAGGCGCAGCGGCGCCGTGGCAACGGGCCGTGCCGGGTCGTTTGCCAGCTTGCTGAGCGACGTCAGGACTTCGGCAGCCGGCATGGCTCCCGCTCGATACGCCGCATCCAGCGCATCCGCGACCGACATCCGCTCGAGCACCGAGAGCTGGGACCAGCCGCCGTCGAGCAGCGCCGCCAATCTGTCGGCCGGAAGCGACCAGCGGTAGTAGCCGGTCGCGCCGGGGTTCGGATGGAGCCAGGCACGACAGCGATCCTCGACCACGATCCCGCCGGGGGCGTCCAGCAGCGTGCAGTCGCTGCGGCCGGCTGGACACACAGGGACGCCCCATACGCGGTCGGGATCGAGGGTCGAGCCGAGCGGTACGTAGCGCGACTGCGCAACACGCCACTCGAAGAGCTCGCTCCCCGGCGCGTCGATCGGTCCGACGCAGCGGACTTCGACGGCGAGCATCGGGAGGCCGGCCTGGTCGAGGAAGCTGCCCATCGCCTTCGCCAGCGGCTCGCCGAGCTCGACTTCGATTGCCGCCAGGAAGTCGTCGCTGGTGGCGGTTCCGGCCGCGTGGCGGGCGAGGTATGCGCGCACCACGTCGCGGAAGGTCTCCTCTCCCGCCGCGGCCTCGAACATCGCCAGCACGGCACCGCCCTTCTGATAGGTGATGGGGTCGAAGGCGTTGCGGATGTCGTGGCTCGAGTGGATCGGCTCCCGGATGCGGCGTGCCGTCGCCAACGAGTCCGCCCGCATCGCGGCATGGGTCGACCCGATCCGGCGCAGATCGCTTCGATGCTCGGGGTACAGCTGGTCGATCGTCTTCGCCGCGAGCCAGGTTGCGAACGATTCGTTCAGCCAGATGTCGTCCCACCACGGCATCGTGACCAGATTTCCGAACCACATGTGCACCAGCTCGTGCGCCATTACGCTGGCAAAGGCGCGACGCTGGCGCACTGGCGCGGTCTCGGGATCGACCAGCAGCAGGCCGTCGCGAAACATCACCAGGCCGACGTTCTCCATCGCGCCAGCGGCGAAATCCGGTACCGCCACGACGTCGAGCTTGGCGAATGGATAAGCCGAGCCGGTATAGGCTTCGATCGCCTCCAGGATCGCGGGAGTCGCTGCGAGTGCGAAGGCCAGCTCGCCGCCGCGCCCGCGCGGCGCGACACCGCGCAGCGGCACGGGGTGCGCCCGAACGGCGCCCGGCGGGATCGGCGGCGCCTCGACGACGTCCAGCGGGCCCACCGCCCACGCCATCAGATAGGTCGGAAGCGGCGGCGTGCGCGCAAAGACGCGGCGCACGCGTCCGTCTTCGAGACTCTGCGTCTCGACCTCGGGTGTGTTGCCGATCGCGGTCACATCCGGCGGGACGATGAGACTCACGTCGAAGGGCACCTTGAACGCGGGCTCGTCGAAGCCCGGGAAGGCGCGACGCGCGTCGATCGGCTCCAGCTGCGTAAAAGCGTAGGTGTCCCCGCCGCGTTCAACGCGGTAGAGGCCTCGCAGTCCCGGCGAGAAGGCGGCATCCCACGCGAGCACGAGACGCGCACGACCAGGGCCGATCGACTCGCCGAGTCGGAGCGCGGCAACGCCCGTCGGATCCGCGTCCTCGAAGGCCACCGCAACGCGTCGTCCGTCCTCGAGCTCGGCGTACGCGGTGCTCACCGCGAGGTCGAGCGCGTGCAGCCAGACGACTGAGCGCGCGCGATCGAGCTCGATCTCGATCTCGACGCGACCGGCGAAGCGCGGCTTCGCCGGATCGATCTCGAGCTCGAGTCGGTAGCCGAGCGGCCGCGTGTCGACGGGCAGCCGCCCGGTCGGCGCGGGCTCGCGCTGCGCCGGAGACGCACAGGACACGAGCAGGCACAGAGCGGTCAGACCGGCGCGTGCCCCTTGCTCACGGTCCATCGCCGGGATCCGCAGCGAGCCGACTCGATGCGATGTAAATCCACGCGCCGAGCTGGCCGAACACGGCAATTCCCGCGTAGTCCCAAGCGAGATCCTCGAGGTCGAAGGAGCGATGACGCACGGCGAGCTGCGAGAACTCTTCGAGCGTGCCCAGCAGCACGACCAGCACGCTGCCCTTCTGGATGGCCAGCGGTCCGAGTCGCCAGTGCGCAGCGCGCAACGAAAGATTCAGCAGCAGCGCCATGGTCCCCCCCAGGACGAAGTGCACGGTCTTGTCACCGCCGGGAACCGAGCGGACGACGGAGAGCAGCTGGGGAATGGCCCGCCCGCTATTGGCGACCACGATCAAACCGATCAGGAACAGACCGTACGCGGCCGTCAGCAGCAGGAGCCGTCGATCTAGCCCCTCCACTCTCGAGTTCGCCACCTGCCCCCCCTTGACCCTGCGAGGCCTGGGCTCCGCCGATCGGATGCCGGAGCATACCGCGCCAGACCGCGCGGGGACGGGAGTAGAATCGACCCATGCCGCGCGGCTTCATCCTCCAGCCGACGTATCGGGTGCGGCGAGGCATCCCGGTGGTCCAGCTGTTCGGACGCCTCGAAGGCGGCGGCTCCTTCCTCGTGGAGGACGATCGCTATCGTCCTTACTTCTTCATCGCCGACCAGCATCGCGAGGCGCTGCGCGACGAACCCGAGATCGTCTGCGAGCCCACACGTCTGCACGATCTCGCGGGTCGGCGGGTGGCGCGCGTCACCGTGGGGGTCCCGGCCAAGCTGCCGCCACTGCGCGACCGGCTGATCGCCCGCGGCTGCGCGACATACGAGGCAGACGTCCGCTTCCCCTATCGATTCCTGATCGACCTGCGCGTACGGGGCGGAATCGAAATCACGGGCGACACCCGAACGCTCGACGGCGGTCTCCAGCTCTTCCGCAATCCACGGCTGGCTCCGGCGCACGACGTCCGGGTCGAGCTCTCGGTTCTGTCGCTCGACCTCGAGACGACGCTGGACGCCGGCACGATCACATGCGCTGCTCTGGTTTCGGGCGACGGCCACGAGGAAGCACACCTGCTCGCCGCCAGGCCGCCCGAGGGCCGCCCGGTACGCGCACACGCCGATGAGCGGAGCCTGGTCGAGGCGCTCGTCACGCGCATCCGCGAGCTCGATCCCGACGTGCTCGTGGGCTGGAATGTGATCGACTTCGATCTACAGGTGCTGGCGCGCCGCTGCGAAGCACTCGGTGTCGAGTGCGAGCTCGGACGCATCCCCGGCACGATCGGCTTCCGCCAGGACGCCAACTTCACGCGCGACGGACGAGCGGACATCCCGGGACGCATGGTGCTCGACGGCATCCCACTGGTGCGCGACGCGATCCGTCTCGAGGACTATCGCCTCGAGACGGTCGCCCGACACCTTCTCGGGCGCGGCAAGCTGATCGAAGAGCACGGTGCGGGGCGAGGCGACGAGATCCAGCGGCTGTACCGCGAGGACCCGGGTGCGCTGGTCGACTACAACATCGAGGACGCGCGGCTGGTGATCGAGATCCTGCAGCAGGAGGGCTTGCTCGACCTCACGCTCGAGCGCTCGTTGCTATCGGGCATGCAGCTCGATCGCGTCGGCGCGAGCATCGCCTCGTTCGACCTCGTGTACCTGCCGGTGCTGCGCGAGCACGGGTTCGTGGCGCCGAGCGTCGACCGCGAGCGAAAACAGGCTCCAGTGCGCGGCGGCGCCGTCCTCGCCAGCGTGCACGGACTGTTCCGAAACGTCGCGGTGTTCGACTTCAAGAGCCTGTACCCGAGCCTGATCCGAACCTTCCAGCTCGACCCGCTCGCTCATGCACTGGCCGACCAGCACGATCCAGCCAATGGAAGCGACCCTCCGATCGTCGCTCCCAACGGCGCCCGCTTCGCGCGCGAGCGCGCGATCCTGCCCGAGATCATCCAGTCGTTCGCCGCGCGACGCGAGGCGGCCAAGGCGCGCGGCGACCGCCACGCCGATCAGGCGATCAAGCTCATGATGAACTCGATGTTCGGCGTGTTGGGGTCAGCGTCGTGTCGCTTCTTCGATCCCGACGTCGCGAACGCGATCACGAGCTTCGGACAGCAAATGCTTTCGTGGACGCGCGAAATCGTCGAGGCGCGTGGCCTGCGCGTGCTGTACGGCGACACCGATTCGATCTTCGTCGAGCTGAGCGCGCCCCACGCCGAGCCGGAGGCCGCGCACGATGAGGCGGAGGCGCTGCGACGCTTCGCCGAGGCGGCGGTCGAGGAGCGCATCCGCGATCACTACGCGGCCGAGTCACAGCTGGTGCTCGAGCTCGAGTACGTATACGAGCGCTTCTTCCTGCCGCAGGTGCGCGGCGGACGGGGAGGCAGCAAGAAGCGCTATGCCGGCAGCATCGGCGGTCAGCTGGAGCTGGTCGGGCTCGAGTCCGTGCGTCGCGACTGGCCGCGACTCGCTGGGCGCCTGCAGCAGGGCCTGCTCGAGCGGCTGTTCCGCGACGAGGACCCGCTTCCGTTCGCCCGCGAGCTGGCGGACCAGCTGCGCGGCGGATCGCTAGACGAGGAGCTCATCTACACCAAGCGCCTTCGCAAAGGATCGCTCGAGCGCTACACGGCCGCGACGCCGCCCCACGTGCAGGCGGCGCGCAAGCTCAGCGAGCGCGGCGGGGTTCCGGGGGGCGTGATCCGCTACGTCGTCACGCAGCGGGGTCCGGAGCCGATCGCCCCCGGCGACCCGATCCCCGCGGACATCGACCGCACGCACTACCTCGAGAAGGTAATGAGACCCGTCGCGGATGCGATCCTGCTCGAGGTCGAGCAGAGCTTTGGCGACGCACTCGGCGAGGCGAAGCAGCTGAGCCTGCTGTGAGCTCGCTTCCAGCGTCGCGCGCGCGGCCTGTCCTATCGTCAGGAGGATGGTGGCCCGGGCCTTTTGCTTCATCGCTGTCGGATTGATCTCGGGCTGGACCGCCGGCTGCGCTGAGGACGCGGGCCGTTCCGCGGATCCGCGCCCCAACATCGTCCTGATCGTGGTCGACGATCTCGGCTGGGACGACTTCGGCACCGGCGCGGCGGCGGACCTGCGGACGCCCCACATCGATGCGCTGGCAGCCGGGGGGGTGCGCTTCACCAGCGCGTACTCTGCCGCGCCGCTCTGTAGCCCCGCCCGGGCCGGGCTGCTGACGGGGCGTTACCCGCAACGCTTCGGACACGAGAACAACACCGGCTCGGTCGGGCACCAGCACGACGCGCGCATCGGGCTTGCGCTGACCGAGCGCACGCTGGCCGATGCGCTCCGCAGCGTCTCCTATGCCACCGGCATGATCGGCAAGTGGCACCTGGGCGTTCGCCAGGAGTACCACCCGATGCGGCGCGGATTCCAGGAGTTCTTTGGGTTCCTGGCCGGCCACCACGCCTATCATCAGTTCAGCGAGAAGCCCCACAACCCGATCCTGCTCGGCTTCGACCCGATCCGAGGAAGCGGATACCTGACGGATGCCTTCTCGCGCCAGGCGGTCGCTTTCGTGGACCGACACGCCCACGAGCGCTTCTTCCTGATGCTCGCGTACAGCGCAGTGCACGAGCCGCTGGTCGCGGATCCGGCCCGGGTGGCGCGCCTTCCCGAAGGACCGCGCCGCGATTTCGCAGCCGTGCTCGCGGCCGTCGACGACGGTGTCGGGGAGCTGGTAGCGAGCCTGCAGCGACATGCGATCGAAGACGAGACGTTGATCGTGCTGACGAGCGACAACGGTGCCAGCGGTGCGGGCGCCGGTCTTCGGGGCGGCAAGGCCTCCCTCTACGAGGGCGGCGTTCGCGTCCCGCTGATCGCGCGCTGGCCCGGCCGGCTCCCCGGTGGAATTCGCTATGCAGAGCCGGTCTCGACGCTCGATCTGTTCGCGACCGCGAGCGCCGCGGCTGGGGTCGTCGCTCCCGACGGGAGCGCCCCGCTCGACGGCATCGATCTGCTGCCCTACGTCCGAGGCGAGATCGACGGAGCACCCCACGAGACGCTCTACTGGCGCGTCGGAGGTCAGCACGCGATGCGCGCCGGCCACTGGAAGCTGCACTGGCGCGATGGCCGGGCTTCGACCCTATACGACCTCGCGGCCGATCCCGGGGAGTCACGCAACCTCGCGGCGGTCCATCCCGAGCGGGTGCGCTCGATGCATACGGCCTATGCGCAGTGGGAAGCGCCGCTCGAACAGCCGGCCTGGGAGTGGTTGCCCGGACAACCCGGAGCGACGCTCACCCCGGCCCCGAAGTGACTCCGAGCTGAGTCGCCGCCCGGGCTCGATGATAACGGGCGTCTCCGTATTGACGTTCCAGGACCAGGACCCGCTTCATCCACATGTGAGCGTGGTACTCGTAGGTGTAGGCGATCGCGCCGTGGCACTGGAGTGCCGTGCGAAAGCACAGGTGAGCAGCGTCGCCGGCGAGGGCTTTGGCCGTGGAGACGTCGAGCGGCGTGCGCTCGCTCTCGTGCTGGATCGAGTAGGCGGCGTGGTAGACGGGCGGACGCGCGACCTCGAGCTTGGTATGCGCGTTTGCCAGGTGGTGCTTGACTGCCTGGAAGGCGCCGATCGGCTGGCCAAACTGCACGCGGCCCTTGGCGTACTCGACGGTGAGGTCGATCAGCTGCCGGCCCAGTCCCAAGAGCTCTGCGGCGGCCGCCGCCGCGCCCCGATCGAAAGCGCGCCGGGCCGCAGCGCGTCCCTCGCTGCCGCTCGCGATGCGCGTCGCGTCGCTGGGCTCCCAGGCGACGTGATGAGCGCGCCGTCCTCCGTCGACCGATTGCTGCCGCGTGAGCTTGACCGCGTCCGGAGCGACGGCGTGGATCTCGTCGCCGTGTTGAAGCAGCAGCAGGTCGGCCGACGCGGCGTGCGCCACGACTGGGCTGCAGTCGAGCCCGATGGCCACGCGTGCCTCGCCGGCGGCGATCTTCGGCAGCCACTGGTCGGCGACCGGTCCCGCGAGTTCGGCCAGCAGCGGCGCCCCAACCGCGACGATGTCGGCGATCGGCTCGGGCACGGCGTGGCGGCCGCACTCCTCGAGCAGTAGCACCAGATCGATCGGACCGAGGCCGAGGCCGCCATGACTCTCGGGCGTCGTCAGCCCGAGGATCCCGAGCTCCGCCAGGTGGTCCCACAGCCCGGCGACGCTGCCGGTCTCGGTCTCCCACGCGTCGGCGAGCGCTTCGTGCGGGCACTCCTTGGCGAGCAGCTCGCTCACCGCCTCCTGCATCAACCGCTGATCTTCCGAGAGCTCGAACTCCACGGCGCTATTTCCTCGGCATGCCGAGAATCCGCTCGGCGACGATGTTGCGTTGGATCTCGCTGGTACCGCCCCAGATCGGGTTCGCAAGTCCGAACAGGTAGTCCTTCATCCAGCGACCCTGATCGAGGCCCACTTCCGAGTCTCCCAGCAGCTCGGCGGCCGGGCCGGCGATGTCGAGCGCGGTCTCGTGGATGTCGATGTCGAGCTCGGACCAGTGGAGCTTCATCACGCTCGACTCGGCACCGGGGTCCACGCCCTGCTCGATGCGCGTCGCCGTCCACAGTCCGTACAGGCGGTAGGCCTCGGCCTCCATCCAGCGCTGGGCCACACGGTCGCGCAGTGCCGCGTCGACGAGCTCCGGGCTGCGGCGCGCGAGATCGACCAGCCGGTCCGCCATCGCCATGAAGCGCCCGGGACTGCGCAACGTGAGTCCGCGCTCGGGACCGGTGGTTGCCATTGCGATGTACCAGCCGCGATCGACCTCGCCCAGTACGTCGCGATCGGGCACGAAGGCGCCGTCGAAGTAGACCTCGGCAAAGCCTTCCTCGCCGTCGAGCTTGTTGATCGGCCGCACCGTCACGCCGTCGATGTTCAGATCGACGAGGAAGTAGCTGAGCCCCTTGTGCCGCACCGACTCGGGATCGCTGCGGAACAGACCGAACGTCTTGTCGCTGAACGTGCCGCGGGTGGTCCAGGTCTTGGCGCCGTAGAGTTTCCAGCCGGACTCCCCGCCCGGGCCTTCGGCGCGCTCGGCGCGCGAGGTCAGGGCCGCCAGGTCGCTGCCAGCACCGGGCTCCGACCAGCCCTGGCACCACAGCTCGTCGGCGCCCGGAATCTTCGGCAGCACGCGTTGCTTCTGCTCATCAGTCCCGAAGTGGAAGAGCGCAGGCGCTAGCAGGAAGATGCCATTCTGGGTCGCGCGCTGCGGGCCCCCCGCGCGGTAATACTCCTCCTCGAAGATCAGCCACTCCATCAACGTGGCGTTGCGGCCGCCGTACTCTTCGGGCCAGTCGACCACCGCAAGGCGCTCGGCATACAGCTTCTTCTCCCACTCGACGTGCAGCGGAAAGCCCTCCGCCGAATCCAGGGGCGGCAGCCCGCGCGGGACGTTCGCCTCGAAGAACGCGCGGCACTCGGCGCGGAACTTCTCCTCTCGCTCGCTGTATCGAAGATCCACGCTGCCTCCTGAGCTGGCCCTGGCCTTGAAGGGGGCGTGAACCATACCGGAGTGGGCCCACTGCGCGCCGGGGAGGTACCCTCCAGGCCGTGTGCGACTACCACGAGATCGCGAACCTGGTCTACGAGTACGGCTACCGCGTCGACGCCGGTGACTTCGAGGGTGTAGGGCAGCTGCTGGCCGACGCCCGACTGATCGCCGACGGGACGCCGATGGACGTGAGCGGCGCCGACGCCATCGCCCGCCACTACGAGAGCACGACACGCCGCTACGAGGACACGGGGACCCCGAAGACCAAGCACGTCTTCACCAATCTGCAGATCGAGATCGACGAGGCCGGCGGCACCGCGCGGGGCAGGGCCCACTACCTGGTGCTCCAGCAGACGGACGTGCTGCCGCTCCAGCCCATCATCACCGGGCGCTACGAGCACCGCTTCGAGCGGCGCGGCGGCTCGTGGCGCATCACGCGGAAGAAGTTCTTCGTCGACCAGGTCGGCGACCTCAGTCACCACCTGCTGTTCGATCTCGCCTCTTCCCAGACAGACGCCCCAGCCGAATCCTCTGGAGCGAGCTAGCCGCGATGCCCACCGAGATTCGGATGCCCGAGCTGAGCTCGGACATGACCGAGGCCGACCTCGTTCAGTGGCTGGTGGCGGTCGGTGACACGATCGCGGCGGGCGAGCTGATCGCGGAGATCGAGACCGACAAGGCCACGGTCGAGTACGAGGCCCCGGTGTCCGGGGTGGTGGTCGAGCTGTGCGTCGCCGCGCCGGCAACCGGCGTCAAGGTGGGCGAGCTGATCGCACGTATCGAGGAGACAAGCCCCGCCGCCCAGCCCGAGAGCCCAGCGCCCGAGGTCGCCGTCGCCATGGCGCCCGAGCCCGAAGCCGCGTCGACGACGGCGCCCGTACCCGAAGAAGCCGTACCGGAGCCCGAGAGAGTTCCGGCAACTGCCCTCGCCCGCCGCATTGCCGAACAGGAGGGCGTGAACCTGCAGAGCATCGAGCCGAGCGGTGCGGGTGGTCGAGTCACCAAGGCCGACGTCGAGGCCGCGACGAGCACCGCTCACGCGCCACGGTCCGAGCCGACCGCCAGCCGGCAGACCGGCGCTCCGCTCTCGCGCATGCGCCGGACCATCGCCCGGCGCATGAGCGAAGCCAAGCAGGAGGTTCCGCACTTCTATCTCGAGCTCCGCTGCGACCCGAAGCAGTTGCTCGCCGTGCGGCGCCAGCTGAACGACGGCCGCGAGCGGCCAGGGCTGTCGGTCAACGACTTCTGCGTGGCTGCGGCGGCGCGCGCGCTGCGCGAGGTGCCCGAGGCCAACGTCGCCTGGCGCGGCGACTCGATCGAGCGCTTCGCGACGAGCGACATCGCGGTCGCGGTGGCCACCGGCGACGGGCTGATCACTCCGGTGCTGCGGGATGCCGCGAACCTCGGTCTGACCGACGTCTCCGCGCGCCTGGGCGATCTGGTCGAGCGAGCGCGCACGGGCAAGCTCGCACCCGATGAGTATCAGGGCGGCTTCACGCTCTCGAACCTGGGCATGTACGGCGTCACCGCCGTGTGGCCAATCGTGAATCCGCCCCACGCCTGCATCCTCGGCATCGGGGCAGTCGAGCAGGTGCCTGTCGTCGAGGACGACGTCGTGGTGCCGGGAGTTCGCATGACCTGCACGCTGTCGGCCGATCACCGCGCCGTCGACGGCGCGGTCGGAGCGCGGCTGCTGGCAAGCTTCCGCCGCTACCTCGAAGACCCGCTCGAAATGATCCTGTGAGACTGGCTCAGCGCTCGCGACCGGTCGCAGGCCAAGACCGGTAGTGCGTGGCGGCGTACCAGCCCGCCGTGTGCCAGAACCGCCCGTCCTGCTCGACGATCATCGCCTCGACCCCGGGAGCGGCCTCGACGATCTCGAGCGCCGAATCGGGATCCAGCACCAGGATCGCCGTGCTCAGTGCGTCGGCGCGGCTCGCATCGCCGGCAACCACGACCGCGAGTGCCCGTCGATCGACCGGCCACAGCGTTCGCGGGTCGATGATCGGCGCCCGACCTGGCGCCGGCGGATCGACGTCCAGCTGGATCGCATCGGGCTGTTCGCCGGCCTCGATCGATGAGCTGACCGAGAGCGCCTGATCGCGCAGCGTGACCTGGCCCTGAATGCCGCCGGACGGCGTGCGCAACGCGAGCGTCCAGCCCTCGGTGCCGGGTGGCGCCCCGAGCGCCCAGATGCTGCTCTGCCCGAAGCTCAGCAACGCCGCTTCGATCTCGGACGCGCGCAGCCACGGCACCACGCGATCGAGCGCCCAGCCCTTGGCGATGCCACCGAAGTCGAGCCGCATACCCGGCGCGAGCAGCTCGATGCGCTCGCCCGGCCATCGCTTCAGCTTGTCGTGGCCGGTGCGTGCGCGCACCGCCGCGAGGGCCGCCTGATCGGGCAGCAGCGGATCGGCCGTTCGCCAGAACTCGATCGCGGGCCCGAGCGTCACGTCGAACGCGCCCCGGGACAGCTCGCCGCAGCGAAGCGCGATTCCCACCAGCTCGGCCACCGCCGGATCGACCTCGCGCGGACCGCCACCCGCGGCGTCGGCAAGTCGCGAGACCGAACTCTCGGGATCGTAATGCGAGACCAGCCGCTCGAGGCGTGCCACCTCCTGGTACACCGCCTCGGCAACGGCCCGTCCCTGCGCCTCGTCGCGCACGACGAGCTCGAGCTCGAGCACCGTCCCCATCAGCACCCGGCCGCCGGAGTACTCGCGTCCCGACGGCCGGGCGGGGGCGTTCGGCAGCTCGGGCGCAGCAGCGCAGCCCAGCGAGACCGCGAGCACGGCGCTCAGCAGTCGTCGTCGTCCTCGTCTTCGTCGTCGACGAAGCCGGTGTAGTTCTCGGCCTGAGACCCCGTGAACACGCTCCACAACGACACGATGATCAGCGCCGCCAGGCTCCCCTGCAACAGCAGGAAGCCCACCACCTTCAGGATCGCGAAGTCGGCGCTGCCGAAGCGCACGAGCCAGCTCGAGCCCTCTTCGAGCGCGGCGGCCACGAAGGGCAGCGCGATCAGCACGGCCTTCCAGGAAGTGCGGATCGGAACGAATAGCATCAGATGGGTCAGCACCATCAAGAGCAGCCCGACCGCGAACAAATGAAAGTGCGTGACCTCGAGAAGCCCCTGGTAGGTGCGCGCCGGCTGGTACGACGCTTCGTCGCCGAGGTAGTAGGCGACGACCGAGGACGGCGCGAGCGTCATCTTCGAGAAGTAGAGCAGACAGTTGGTGACCCACAGGCCGCCGACCCACACCGTGTACAGCACCACGATCAGCTGCAGCAACCGGTTGCGCGACCATTCTCCAGTAACCACGAATCGCATCGTTCAGCCGCCGTCCCCGGCCACTGGCAGCTCGCCTTTCACCACGACGCGAAACAGCGCGAGTACCCGGCGTACGCTGCTCGCCACGGCGCGGGCCGAGAGCGTCGCGCCGGCGATGCCGTGGATGTCGCGGCCCAGGCGCAGCGGGTCGGCGAGCGACCTGTCCTCGAACTGCTTGTACCAGCGCTCGGTCGGCAGATAGTCGAGCGGCTCGTGAAACGCGAGCACCCGCACGGAGCGGGTCGTCCCGTCGGGCTCGAGCACGATCATGAACGCCTCCGGCAGGCTGCGCACGGTGTGCACGTCGATGAACGCATAGCCCGTCACCCGGTCCCCCTGCCAGGCCGCGTAGAACTTGGCGATCCGCGAGTCGAGCTTGCTGCGTGCGGACCGCTCGACCGCCTCGACCTGCTCGCGCGAGAGAACCCGGGTGTCGGTTTCAATGCGATCGGCGTCGGGAAACGCGAGCTCGATGGCCTCGCGCTGCGACAGGAAGACCTTTGCCTCCGCCGGCGTCCCGAGCAGGGCGAGGGCACCCGCCAGGGCGAGCGCGCCAGCGCGGCTAGAACACGAAGCCAAAGCCGACCTCGACCTCGTCGGGCAGCTCGCCTCCCGCCGAGTCGATGTTGCGATAGTCGAGCTTCAGCACGACCTGAGGATGCGGCTTGTACTGCAAGCCGAGCACGTGGTAGCGCTGATCGAGCGTGGGGTCCGCCACGCCCGGCGCGCGCACGGACTGCTGCGTGTTCAGCCGCTCGTAGCGGTAGAAGGGCTCGAGAGTCATCTCGCTATCGGGCAGGAACCACGGCATCAGGTCGTACGCGAACTCGACGTAGCCGCCGTTCATGCGCCGGGCAATCGATTCGCCCGGATCGCCGCCGAGCACCGCCGAGAGCTCGACGCTGTCGCCGAGCAGGCTCTGCGCGTACAGCGCGCGCACGTGGGCACCGGCCCGCTTCAGCTGGCCGTGGACCTCCCAGATCGTGGTGGGCGCGTCCGGGACGGCCCCACCCATGCCTGGCGGGTTCGCTCCGGGGGGGGCAACGATCGTCTGGTTCTGGCCCGACTTGCCGTAGTAGACCGAGCCGCCGAGCTGCAGACCGAGGAGCGGCTCGACGTCGACGCGGCCCACGAAGGCAAAATGGTCCGACAGCGCGCGGCTTCCCTTCTGGCGCCCGCCCCGGAAACCGCTGGCGCTGAAGCCCGCGGCGTCCAGACCGTTCACCCCGTACATGCGGTAGCGCACGCGGTCTTCCAGGAAGCTGCCGTAGATGCCGGCTCCGTTCTCGCGCCAGGTGGTCGGAATCAGGCGCTGCTCGACCTCGGGCCGCGAGTTGCTGAAGTAGAAGACCGGCTCGTGGATCTCGTTCAGGAAGCCCATCGGCAGCAGCAACAAGCCGGCTCGCGCGTTGAAGTAATCGCGGAGCAGGAAGTCGAGGATCAGAAGCTCGGTCGACACCGAGCCCCCGCCGCCCGTTCCGGCGTGCTCGAATTCGACCTCGCTGTTGACCACGATCCAGTCGTTGAACTTGTATCCGACGTACAGGGCCAGGCGCAGCGCATCGAAGATGTCCTGCGAGCCGCCCGCCTGGTCGGCCACCTGCCCGCGGAAGCGAACCTCGCCGTAGCCCCCGATCGAGAGACCGCGATCGCGCTGATAGACCTTCGAGGCCCCCGGTGCCAGCCCCGCGTAGCTCGTCAGACCGCCCTCTTCGGGCACTGCGAAGATCTTGCGCAGGGCGTCGATTTCCTCGATGACGACCTGCATCGTCTCCTCGAGGTCGCCGATCCGCTCCTCACGCGACTCTTCGTCCTCTGCTTCGGCAAAGGCGGCAGGCGCCAGGCCGACCGCCGCCAGCAGGGCGACCAGTGCCCCCCAACCGTGGCTCCCGGCGTGTCTGTTCGTGGTAAAACTGGTTCTGGCCATGATTCAGCTCGATTCGGACCCGCGTTCTATCGAAAATGGAATTCATTTTCAATAGAAAGTCGAAAATGGGCCTGTGGGCCTACTCAGAGCGCCCTGACACATCGCAGCGGGAGTCGAGCCAAATGCAATCTGCCCGAAACATGGTCGCTCGGGCCGCACTGTGCACGCTCCTGTGCACCTCAGCCGGTGATATCGGGGCTCAGCCGACGCCCGAGGCTGCGGCAGAAGCGCTCGTGAGACAGGTCTGGTTCGAGGGCCTGCCGCTCGACCGCGCGGCCGCACTCGGCCCCGCCGCCGGGGCGCGGCTGGCCGGCATGCTCGCCGACCCGGCCGAAGCGGCCCATCACGCAAACGTCGTGATGGCCCTCGGCGTCTGCGACTGCCGATCCTCGTTCGAGGTGCTCGCCCGGTTCAGCGCCCTGCTGACGAGCGGCGCCGACCCCCACCATGCGCGGGCCGCGCGCCTCGCCGTGCCGCACGCGATGGGCCTGCTGGCGCGCCGGGACGCCAGAGCGCTGGCCTGGCTCGAGTCGCGCGCCGCCACGCTCACCCCCGGCCCGGGCGACCCTGCAGTCAGATCCCGCCACACTGCGGTCATACAGGGGCTATCGCTGTCGCGGTCGCCACGCGCCACGACCCTGCTGGGCGAGCTCGAAGCCGCCGCCTCGGCCCGCGGTGACACGGCGATGGCCCGGCGCGCGGCACAGGCTCGAGCTCGAGCCGAAGCCGGTCCGCAGTATTGAGCCGCTGTCGCCGCATTGCGATGGCAGCGCTCGCCGCTGCCCTCGGAGCCGGCGTCAGCTCGGCCCAGGCACCGAGCGTCGCGCTGCACGAGCTCGACTTCTACGTCCACGTCGACACGCTGGGCTCGGATCTCCTGGCCGACTACCAGGCGGCCATCGACGACGCGCTGATCGACGCGCAACTGATCCTGCAGGGCGAGCAGGGGCCGGCCGACTTCCCCTGTTGTACCGAGCTCACCCAACCGGTCGTAGTGAGTCTCTTCGGGTCGTCCGGTGACGGTCGAGACGTGATCGACTTCGGCGCCGACCTCCCCGCGCTCCGGGTCGAAGCGGGGGGCCGCGACGCGGTCTTCGTGGTCGATGCGTTGTCGTTCTGCGGCGGCGTTCCGGCTGCAAGCGCCATCGGCTGCGCCGAGACAGGCGGCACGATCCAGGTCGTCACGCTGGGGGCACTCGAGCGAGATCTGCTGGCTGCCACCATCGCGCACGAGCGCGGCCACAACGCCGGCCTCGATCACACGACGCCAAACGAGTGCGACATCATGCAGCCGATGGCAGGCGGCTCGTGCTTGCCAGCAGCAGACTGTGTCGACTATCGCCTGGTCGCCACGCGCAACGAGGGGACCTGTCCCTGCTTTGCGGACGCCTCGAGCAAGCTCGCCGACGGCGCCGCCTGCGCAGACGGCCCGCTGGTCGGCATCTGCTCGGGTGGTGTCTGCGGCGACAGCAACGGGGAGGCTTCTGCCGTTCTGGTCGGCGCGGTCGACCCGCTGGGCGGCATCGTCTTCGAAGAGCTGGCCACCGGCAGCGGACTCACCGGCGACTGGCAGCTCGAAGCCACCCTGGGCAGTGGCGCGATCGTCAACGGTCTCGCCTACGCCGCCGATCGCGGCGTGCTCTACGGCGTCCAGATGGCGGGCCCCGACGGCGAGCTGCTCGAGATCGATCCGGCAAGCGGCAGCCTGACCCGCACGATCCCGCTAGCTGGTCTGCCCGGGCTGATCTCGCTCGCCTACGACCCGGGCGGCGCGGGGAGCGCCGACGACCGCCTGCTGGCCGTCGACCGCCAGCCCCTGCTGAGCGGACCGCTGCAGATCGAGGAGCTGATCGAGATCGATCCGGACGACGGCACCGTCAGCAGCCTCTGCCGTCTGGTCACCAACTCCCATCAAACCACTCTCGGCTTCTATCCCGGGCTCGCCTACGACGCGGCCAACGATCGCCTGCTGGGTAGCGGCGGCGACGGGCTGTTCGAGATCGATCCGCTGAACTGCGACCAGACCGAGATCGAGCACCCGGGGACTGCACCCAAGGAAACCGTCAACCTCGTGCGCTCCCCGGGTGCACTCGGCTACTCCGCCGCCAGCAAGCGCGTATTCATGTTCGGAAGCCAGAGTGGATCGCAGACGCTGTTCACGGTGATCGACGCCGGAGCGGCGCCCACCCCGATGGTCTCGACCACGTTGGGGGTCGACAGCATGACGCCAGGCGGGCTCGCGGTGCTGCCGATCCCCGAGCCGCCGGTCGGACTGCTCGGTCTGTCGGCACTACTCGCCCTGGCCGGGCTGCGCCGGGCCCGCCGTCACTCGACCGCGATGCGCCCGACCCCGAGCTGCTGAGGCTCGGCCAGCTCGCCGATCGTTGCGCTGGCGAGTGCACCAGCCGCGTCGAGCAGGTCGCGCAGCCGCTGCTCGTCCTCGGGTGCGACCGCCAGCAGCAGCCCCCCAGAGGTCTGCGCATCGCACAACAGCAGCCGCTCGGCTTCGCCGAGGCCCGCTGCATAGTCGACCTGCGAGACCACATAGTCGGCGTTGCGCCGCGTGCCGCCCGGCACCACTCCCTCTTCGGCCAGGGCGCGGGCGAACTCGAAGGCCGGAACGCACTCGCTGTGCAGACGCGCCGCAACGCCCGAGGCGGCCGCCAGATGGTGGAGATGACCGAGCAGGCCGAAGCCGGTCACGTCCGTGGCGGCGTGCGCACCGACTGCGAGGGCGGCGTCGCGCGCCTCGGCGTTGAGCCGCTTCATCGCGTCGACGACGCGCGCGAGATCCTCGGGTGCCAGCCGGTCGGCCTTGATCGCCTGGGCCGCAATGCCCGAGCCGATCGGCTTGGTCAACACGAGCGCGTCCCCCGGGCAGCCTCCAGACTGCTTCAACGCCCGACCGTCGGCCAGGCTGCCCACGACGCACAGGCCGTACTTGAGCTCGGGGTCGAGCACCGTGTGCCCACCGACGATCGCGCAGTCCGCCTCGGCCGCCTTGTCGCGCCCGCCCTGGAAGATGCGCACCAGCACCTCGTGCGGCACCAGCTCCTCCGGGAAGCCGCAGAGTGCCAGCGCGACGCACGGCTGGCCGCCCATCGCGTAGACGTCGGAGAGCGAGTTCGCGGCCGCGATGGCGCCGTAGTCGTAGGGGTCGTCGACGATCGGCGTGATGAAGTCGACGGTGAAGGCGAGCGGCGACCCCGATTCCGGGCGCAGCAAGGCTGCATCCTCCATCGGTCCGACGTTTCCGTCGACCCATGGATGATCGTAGGGAGCGACCTCCTTCAGGACCTGGACCAGGTCCTTAGCGCCCAGCTTGCGGGCTCAACCGCCGGCCGGAACGAGCTGCGTGAGTCGCAGGGCGTCCATCGGATCTCCTGTACTGCCCCGCCAGCGCGGCCATGCAATCAGGCGGAGTGCGCCCGCAGCATAGCCGGCGGCGACGGCCGGCTCGTATGACTCGAGCCCGCGTCGGCACGCGAACAGGATGCGAAGATGTTCGAAAAAATAAAACCCGCCGGAAAGGCGGGCACTTTTTTGCGACGTGGTAATACAAATTGTAGCACACATCTGGTTCTTCGCAAGCCCCCCCTACTGAAACACGCCAAGCAAGCGCGCAACTCCGCCCGTTCGGGCGCAAACTGCCCAATCGACCTCCTCAACCCCCGGTGATCGACCGTCCTTCCGGGTGTGCTTCTGGAAGCAGACCACGGTTCGAGCGCGTCCAGGTCGCGAAAATCTCTGCGAACCGATTCGCAAATTGGCAAATTGCTCCCCGGCCGGCTCGGCTAGCGTTGCCTCCTGTGATCTGCCGCTCGGTCGTTCTCGTCGCCGCCACATTGTGTGGCCTGCTGCTCGCGGGCGATGCCGCGGCGCACACGCGCAGCATCTCGCACTCGAGCTGGCGACCCGATGAGACCGGAGCCCGCGTGAAGCTGCGCATTCCGCGCCTCGAACTCACCCGAATCGGACTCGACGCCCCACCGCAGGACCGCGAGTTGTCAGCTCTTGCAGGTCGCTATCTCGCCGACCGCCTGGTGCTGCGCTCGGGGCAGCTGGATTGTCAGCGTGTCGGCGCCATCGAGCCCCGCCGAGCGGACGAAGGCTGGGCTGCGTTCGCCTGGCGCTACGAGTGTCCTGCCGGCCGACCCAGCGCGATCGAGACGGCGATCCTGCTCGCCGTTGCCCCGTCGCACGTGCATTTCGCACGCCTGTCACTGCCGGACGGCAAGGTGACCGAGCGGGTCCTGACCGAGGCGAGCCCGCTCTGGGAGCTCCCGAGCGCGCCGCAGGCCGGCGCCCGTCAGCCCGCTTCCGATGGCGCCGGCAGCTCGATCGCAAACTACGTGGTGCTCGGGATCGGGCACATCCTGACGGGCTGGGACCACCTGGCCTTCGTGCTCGCGCTGATGATCCTGGCCGGCACGCTCGGCGAGATGGCGCGCGTGGTCACCGGCTTCACCATCGCCCACAGCCTGACGCTGGCGCTGGCGGTGCTGGGCCTGGTGCATCCACAGGCCGTCGTCGTCGAGGCCGTGATCGGCTTCTCGGTCGCGCTGGTCGCAGCCGAGAACGCCTGGACGCTCGGTGGGCGCGGCCGCGCGATCCCGCTAGCGGCCGTCGTCGGACTCGGCGCCTGCGCGGTGCTGGCGCTGTCCGGAGTGGGGCGCGTCCCAGCCGCGACACTGATCGGCCTGGCGGTGTTCAGTGGCTGTCACTTCGGCCTACTGGCGCGCAGCCCGCGACCGGTGCGCATCCGGGGCGTGCTGGCCTTCGCCTTCGGGCTCGTCCACGGCTTTGGCTTCGCCGGGGTCCTGGCCGAGATGGAGCTGCCGACCGCACGACTGGCTCCAGCGCTGTTCGGCTTCAACGTGGGCGTCGAACTCGGTCAGCTGGCGATCGTCTCGGTCGCCTGGCCGTTGCTGCGCCTGCTCGAGCGCCCGGCCGGGGGACGCTGGCACCGGCGCGTGGTCGACCTCGGCTCGGCGGCCGCCTGCGGGATCGGGATCTTCTGGTTCGTGACCCGGACCTTCGGAGCCGGCTAGCAGCTGGCGAGCCCGGGCTGGCGCGGCCGCCCCGGCCTTCCGCCGGTTGCTTCGACCAGGGCGCACAGCGCGCGGAGCGTGGCAGCGACATCGTTGTCCGCCCAGTACTCGGGGTTCTCCGGGTTCGAGAGCCAGAACGGGTTGAGTACGCGCGACGGCTTGAGCACCCCGGCCCCGGGCCGCCCGATCTCCACCGTCACACTCGGCGTCCCGAACGCACCCAGCAGATAGGCGTCGAGCTGACCGTTGATTGCGGCCGGCCGCTCGGAGACGGACCGATAGGTGACGTGCCGCTGGTGTGACTGGAACTGGCCGTCGAACACCCCGAGAGCTTGGGCCACCGGGTCGCCGACTCCGTCGGCGAAGACGCCCTCGAGCAGGGGGCGGAACACGACCGCGCCAAAGCTGTGGAAGTTGATCGCGGCGCAGAACCGCTCGCGCCCAGCCAGGCGTGCCAGCCCCGCGCACTCCGGCTCCGACAACGGGTACGGCCCGCGATAGTACGCGGTGCCGCGCCGCCTGCGCGCCGAGTTCCAGGCGCGCCTGCCGGCAACCGCCTCGGACGGGAAGTTGCGATTGGGATCGACGCCGTTCGCGGTGTGCCGCATCCCGCCGGCCCACACCCAGCCCTGGCTTCGCCAGACGCGCTCGGCGCCATCGGGATTGAGCAGCGGCGTCACGATCACCTGCGCTGAAGCGAGCAGCTGGGTGATCTCGGAGTCACCGCTCGCCGCGCGCTCGAGCAGCGCGCGCGCCACCTCGCGGGCGACATAGCCCGACACGAACTCGCCCGCGTGGATCTGCGCGCTCACCAGCAGCCGCGCTGGCGCCTCGGCCGCACCGATACGCAGCGCGCGCAACGGTCGCCCCTCGCTCGAGTGGCCGTAGCGCTCGACCCGCGCCCACTCCGGATGTGCCTGCGCGAGCTGGTCGAGCATCGCGTCGGCTTCGGCGGGGGACGGGTAGGGGCTGTCGGCGAGCTGGCCGCCTAGCTTCGAGCGCGCCAGTGCGCCGCCGTACAGCAGCCCTGCGCCGGCGATCAGCCAGTCGAGCATCAGTCCCAGGCGTGGACGACTGGCAGCACCTCTTCGGCGAGGCGGCGCGTCTGATCCATCAGGTCGTCGTCGCCCCCGGCGAGCGCGATCAATACGAACTTGTGCACGCCCGCGCGGCGGTACTGCTGGCAGCGCTCGATCACCTCGGCGGGCTTGCCGACGGCGAGCCAGGCGCGCATGTCGACACCCGCGCGCTCGAGCCCGCGGGCAAACCCCGAGGCGGACGCGTCCTCGAAACTGCCAATCCGAAACGGAAAGGTGGCTCCGAAGTGGTCGTCGGCGATGCGTCGGTCGAGCCGGGCCGCCTCCTGCTTGATCGCGGCCACGACCGGCCCGACCTGTGCCGGATCCTGCAGGCCACCGAGCCAACCCGTGCCAACGCGCGCCGTTCGGCGGATTGCGGCCTTCGAGTGGCCGCCGATCCACAGCGGTAGCGGCTGCTGAACCGGAGCGGGCGAGATCTGCGCGCCGCGATAGGCGAAATGTTCGCCCGCGAAGTCCACCACATCGCCGGTCCACAGCCGCTGCAACAGCTCGAGAGCCTCGTCGGCTCGCTGGCCGCGGCCCTCCGGCGCGCGCCCGGTGGCCTGCCACTCGGGCGCGTTGGCGTTGCCGACTCCGAAGACCGGCAGCAGCCTCCCGCCGCTCAGGTAATCGATCGTCGCGCACTGCTTCGCGAGCACCAGTGGATCACGCGTCGGGAGGACGACCGCGTTCATGCCGAACTTGACTCGCGACGTCGCGCCCGCCAGCGCGGCCATGGCGCTCATCGCCTCGAGATAGGGCTCGGCCGAGACGAGACGGTCGCTCTGCCAGATCGAGTCGATCTGGCTCTCCTCGCACAGATCCGCCCAGCGAAACAGGGCTCGAGGCCCCGAGAAGGGCTGCGTGGCGATGCCGAGGCCGATTCGAACGCTCATGACCCGGGGGCTCCTTCGCAACCGCTCATGGTAGCGGCGCGAGCGGCGAGGACTCGGCATCGTCTGTGCGACGGCCCCTCGAGAGGCGATTCGTCCTCCTCCCGCTCGGCGGGCCGACCGAAGAGCGGAGCCATGGCAGCCCTGAGAGGCATCGAAGTCCACTGGAGCGGAGGCAACGTCGTGTTGCCGGCGCGACTGCTGCGCGCTCGCTATGCCCGCGCCGGCGGCCCCGGCGGACAGAACGTCAACAAGGTCTCGACCAAGGTCGACCTGCGTCTCGACCTCGACGGCGCGCGCGAGCTGCTGGGCGAAGCGGCCGTGGCGCGCCTGCGCAAGCAGCTCGCTAGCCGCCTCGACGCCGACGGCTCGTTGCAGGTCACGAGCAGCGAGCACCGAACTCGGGCACGCAACCTCGAGGCCGCACTCGAACGCCTGGAGGCGTGGTTGTCCGACGCGCTCCGCCGTCCGAAGACCCGTCGCCCCACGCGGCCGAGCCGCGGCAGCGCCGAGCGCCGCCTCGCTTCGAAGCAGAAGCGCGGCGCCCTCAAGCGGACGCGCAGCCGCGACCCGCACGACGATTGAGCCTCAGCTCCATTCGAACGCGAGATCGAGCTCGACATCGGGGTGCAGGCTGCGATGAACGGGGCAGCCGCGCGCCGCGCGCTCGAGCACCACACGCGCCTCGCGCGGCACCGACGAGGGCATCGTGAAGCAAGCCTCGAGTCTTCCGATCCGGCGCTCCCGCTGCTCGCTCATGTGCTTGTTCACGCGAGCCCGAGCACCCTCCATCGCCCAGCCGTGACGCCGCGCCACGATCCCCATCGTGGTCAGCACACAGCTCGCCAGCGCGGTGGCCACCAGATCCGTCGGCGAGTAGCGCTCGCCGAGCCCCTCGTTGTCCCGCGGAGCATCCGTCTCGATGCGCGTACCCGAAGGCTCGTGAAGGCACTCCGTATGCAGATTTCCGCTGTACTCCACGTCGATTCGAACCACGCCGCTCCCTCCAGGGCTGCCTGCAGCATGGAGCGCCGAGCGCTCCGGCACCAGTCCGGTCGGCCCGATCGACAAGACGGCAGGCGCCCGGGGAGCGCCTGCGCCTGACAAGCAGCGACATCGGGATTCGCAGGCCGAGGCCCGGAACCGTCTCGATCGGTGCAGCCGGGCAGGAGCCTGGCCCGAGCGCGGCCGACGGCTCGCCGGGCGACTCACGATCCAACGCAGCGCGCAGACGCCCTCGCCGAGCGACAGCACGCGCGCCGCGAGCGCATCTCGGCCTCACCCAGCTCGCGCAGCCGCTCGGCGTTGCGGGCGGGTATGTCGGCCGCGCCCGCGAAGGCCGCGATCGCGTCCGTCACACTCTGCTCCCGCAACAGGTGCAGCATTGGGTGCGGTGAGCGATTGGTCCAGTTCGCGGGATCGTCGTGCGCGGAGTCGGCAAAGACATACTCCGGATGGAAGCTCGCGAGCTGAACTACGCCCTCGCAGCCGCGCGCGCGTAACAGCGCTTCTGCCGGGTCGAGGAAGTCGTTGTAGTCCGCGAAGTCGACGAGCGTGTGCGGGTGGACGAGTAGCGTGGTGTCGAGATCAGCAACGGGCGTACGCAACAAACGAGCGAGCTCGCTGTCGAGATCGGCGAGCAGGGCTTCGGGATCACGTGCCGGGCTCTCGATGAAGCGGACCCGGCCGGCGGCGAGCACCTCGCGCGCGAAGGGGCACAGCTCGAGCTCCACGACCACCGACTCGACCCAGGCGCGCGTGGCTTCGACCGCATTGCTCACGGGGGCAACGTAGACGACGAGCCGAGCGATCGCATAGGATGGCCGCCGGGAGGCACCATGAGCATCAGTGACTACGAGAGCTACGACGCAGTCGGCCTGGCCGAGCTCGTTCGCAACGGCGATACAAAGCCAGAGGAGCTGCTCGAGACGGCGGTCGCGCTCAGTGAAGAGCGCAATCCGAAGCTGAACGCGATCGTGATCCCGATGGTCGACGAGGCGCGGGCGGCGATCGACGCCGGCCTGCCCGACGGACCGCTGCGCGGTGTCCCCTATCTGCTGAAGGATCTCCACCTGCTCTACTCGGGCGTGCGCACCACCAATGGCTGCGCGCTGTTCGCCGACAACGTCGCCGACCACGACAGCGAGTTCGTCAGCCGCTACAAGCAGGCCGGACTGGTGGTGTTCGGCAAGACGGCATCTCCGGAGTTCGGGCTCAGCACGACCACCGAGTCGAAACTGTTCGGCGTGACGAACAACCCCTGGAAGGAGGGCTTCACCGCGGGCGGCTCGTCGGGCGGCTCGGCTTCGGCGGTGGCGTCCGGGATCGTTCCGGCGGCCAACGCAAGCGACGGCGGCGGATCGATCCGCATCCCCGCTTCGTGCTGCGGACTGTTCGGCCTCAAGCCCTCGCGCGGACGCATTCCGTTCGGTCCCGATTCAGGCGAGGGCTGGAACGGCATGAGCTCGATTCACGCAGTCACGCGCTCGGTGCGCGACAGTGCCGCGCTGCTCGACGCGGTGTGCGCTCCCGAGCGCGGCGCTCCCTACGCCGCGCCGCCGCAAGCGAGACCCTACCTCGAAGAAGTCGGCGCGAGCGTCGGCAAGCTGCGAATCGCCGTGCAGACCGAGTCCTTCAACGGCGTGGACGTCCACTCCGACTGCACCCTGGCCTCCGAGCAAACCGCCGACCTGTGCAGGGGTCTCGGTCACGAGGTCGTGCCCGCGCGCCTCGAGGTCGACTGGCAGCCGCTCGGCGATGCGACGCGCATCGTGATCGCCGCGCATTTGCGTGCGACCCTCGACGCTCGCGCCGAACAGCTCGGCCGTGAGCTCGTTCAGGACGACGTCGAGAGCATGGCCTGGTTCATGGCAAAGAGCATCGTGGAGCGCGGCGCCAACGAGTACGCCAAGTCGGTCAAGTTGATCCACCAGACGACGCGCAGTGTCGAAGGCTTCCTCGAGGACTTCGATGTGCTGCTGACGCCGACCATGGCGACGCCGCCCTCGGAGCTCGGGAAGCTCTCGCTGAGCAACCCCGATATAGAGGAGTTCATCACCAGCCTGGCAGAGAGCACGGGGTTCACGCAGCTGCTCAACGCCTCCGGTCACCCCTCGGCCTCCGTGCCCCTACACTGGAACGAGCAGGGGCTGCCCATCGGAGTCCAGATCACGGGGCGATTCGGCGACGAGGCGACGCTGTTCCGGCTCGGGGCACAACTCGAGCAGACGCAGCCCTGGTTCGACCGGCGCGCCCCGCTCTGGTAGGCGTCGCCGGAGATCCGCAGTCGGGCCCTCGGTCCAGACTCCCAATTCGCGCCGGGCCAGGTATGCTTGCCGATCTTCACGCCCGACTACCCGAAGAGAATCAGCGGAGGATTTCATGGCTCGCGAAGCCGTCATCATCGAGAGCAAGCGCAGCGCATTGACCAAGGCCCACCGCGGCTCATTCAACATCACGTCGCCCGTCGACTACCTGGCGCACAGCATCCGCGAGACGGTGAGCGCGGCCGGTGGACTCGATCCGGCCGAGATCGCGGACTGCATCGTCGGCTGCGGACACCCCGAGGGCGTGATGGGCATGAACATGGCGCGCATCGCCGCGATGGCCGCCGACCTGCCCGTGAGCGTTCCCGGAACGACGGTCAATCGCTTCTGCTCGTCGGGCTCGCAGGCCGTCGCGATGGCCGCCCACCTGATCATCAACGAGGGCGCAGACGCAGCGGTCGGCGCGGGCGTCGAGACCATCACGATGATGCAGGATGGCACGCAGAACACCGCGCGTATGGTCAACGAGCCGGCACGCAAACGCTTTCCGGGCCTCTACTTTCCCATGGGTATCACCGCCGAGATCGTGGCCGAGCGCTATGGCGTCTCGCGCGAGGCCCAGGACGAGTACGCGTTCAAGAGCCAACAGCGCACGGCGAACGCCCAGCAGAAGGGCTGGATCGCCGAAGAGATCGCACCGATGAAGACCACCCGAAAGGTGATCGTCAAGGACGGCGACGATTACGAAGAGGAGTGCGTCGTCGAGCAGGACGAATGCAACCGTCCGAATACCACCCTCGAAGGCCTGCAGAAGCTGGCGCCGGTGTTCAAGAAGCCCGAGGACGGCGGCACGGTCACTGCCGGCAACGCCTCTCAGCTGTCGGACGGCGCGGCGGCCTGCCTGCTGATGTCGGCCGAGCGCGCGAAGCAGCTGAACCTCGAGCCGCTGGGCATCTACCGCGGCACCGCGATCGCTGGTTGCGAGCCCGACGAGATGGGGATCGGACCGATTTATGCGGTGCCGAAGCTGCTCAAGGCGCATGGGCTCACGATGAACGACATCGACGTCGTCGAGCTCAACGAGGCGTTCGCTTCGCAGACGGTGCAGGTGCAGCGCGTGCTCGACATCCCGGACGAGAAGCTCAACCCGAACGGCGGCTCGATCTCGATCGGCCACCCGTTCGGCATGACCGGGGCTCGCTTGACCGGCGCCCTGTTGCGCGAGCTCAAGCGTCGCGGCGGCCGGTACGGGCTCGTCACCATGTGCGTCGGCGGCGGTCAGGGCTTCGCGTCGCTGTTCGAGGCCGCATAGGCCCGCGGTGCCTCGCAAACGAGGCGGCACGCCCCCCGACACGGCCGACGTCGATCGACGTCGGCTGGAGGAGCTCGAGCTTGGCCTCGATCAGGCGCGCAAGCGCCAATCGAACCTGCCAGCTCTGCGCGAGAGGCGCGAGCCTCGCGCCCCGGCCTATCACCCCGCCGATGAGCACCAGAGCGTCTTCGCGCTGCTCGGGGGGTCGACGCGCAAGGGCAGCTGGGAGCCCGCGGCGCGTGTCGACTGCACCGCGATCATGGGGGGCGTCAACCTCGATCTGCGCGAAGCCGACCTGATCGATGGCACCACGACGATCCGTTGTTTCGCGTTCTGGGGCGGGATCAACATCATCGTACCGCCGGACGTCGACGTCGATGCGGATGGCACCGGCATCCTCGGCGGTTTCGAACACATCGGCCACCGAGCTCCGGACGGCGACGTTCCCCTCGTGCGCGTCGAGGGTGTCGCGCTGATGGGCGGCGTCGCCATTCGGGTCAAGGAACGCAAGAAGCCCAAGCGCCGGCGGTGATGCGGGGCGCACTGCGCCTCCCCGGGAGCCCGCGCGCTCAGTGGATCGCAGTCGGCTCGAGCAACTCGAAGCGCGCGATCCGTGCGCGGAACTGCGATTCGTCCTCGAGCACCATCTCGTAGCTGCCTTCCATCGAGCCGAAGGGCGTCGAGAGCGGACAGCCGGACGTGTATTGGAATGCCTCGCCAGGCGCCAGAACCGGCTGCTCGCCAACGACCCCGGGGCCGCGCACCTCCTCCTGCTTCCCGGTCGCGTCGGTAATGATCCAGTGGCGCGACAGCAGCTGGGCGGTTTGATCGCTCTCGTTCGAGATCGTGATCGTGTACAGGAAGAACCAGCGGCTGTGCTCAGGAACCGAGTGCTCCTCCGAGTATCGAGCCTCGACACCGACGCAGATCCCGTTCGTGACGCACTCTGACGTGAACAAGGAACCCTCCCGGTCAGACGCTAGCGTTGCACACCGGCCGCGCTCAGAGCAGCCCTTCGATCGCGGCGATCAGCTCTTTGGACTGTGGCTCGCTCGCGGGCTCGAAACGGCCGACGAGCTCTCCGTCCCGGTCGACCAGGAACTTGCCGAAATTCCACTTCACGTCGCCCGCACCTTCGGGACCGACATCCTGACTGGTGAGCCACGCGTACAACGGATCGGCGCCGTCTCCATTGACATCCAACTTCGAGAACAACGGGAATCGCACATCGTACTGAGTCGAGCAGAACTCCGCGATCTCGGCGTCGCTCCCCGGCTCCTGGCCCGCGAACTGGTTGCACGGAATCCCGAGAATCTCGAGCCCCCGGCCGGAGTACAGCTCGTAGAGACGCTGCAAGCCGTCATACTGCGGCGTGAGCCCGCACTTCGAGGCAACATTGACCACCAGCACGGCCTTGCCGTCGTAATCCGCCAGCGGTCTGTCCTCGCCACCGATGGCGCGCAGAGTGAAATCCTGAAGCTTCGGCATGGGAACCTCCGATGGCGGTGAGATGATCGTTTAGTGCGCCCGCGTGTTGTTTGCAAGCTCGCGACGCGCGCGGGGAGCAAGCCTCTCGACGACGCGCTCGAGGGCGCGGAAGAATCCCACGTGATCCAGGAGTGGATTGAGCCAGCCGGTCGTGACGCAGTAGACGCGATCGTGTGCACCGCAGTGATGCCGCGCGTGGTGCGCGGGGCTCAGGATCCAGCCGCGTCGCTGCAGCGCTCCCACCCATCTCGGCACGCGCTCGGCGTGGGCCCACTGATGGAAGAGGTTGGTCAGCGCGACCCCGAGCGTCGACAGCAGCAGCAGCGCCACGAGCCACTGAGCCGGCGCAGTCGCCAGGTCCAACGTCCCGGCGAGGGCCAGGATCGGTAGACATGCGAAGCAGTTCTGCCCGCTGACCTCGGCGGCGCTGCGCTCCGCCATGTCCCCCGGTGCCGCGTGGTGGTCGCGAAATGACTTGATCACCGCAGGCCCGATCCACGGCGTGTCCGGATCGAAGAACGTGTCGGCGAACCAGTGGAACAGTCCCGCGGCGAGCTCGACGGCGAGCAGGGCCGGCACCGCGAGCAGCAGCAGACACAGCCCCGTCCGGAACGGACCCGCGGCGGTGACCAGAGCGCCGAACAGCACCCACCAGCTCGCCAGGAACAGAGCAATCGAGACGACATCGAAGATCGCGCCGCCGCGGCTGCGCGGCTCGGGTTCCTGTGTCACACGCCCTCCTCGCCCTCAGAGCACGTTGCCCAAACGTACCATGTGGACGTCCGGGGTGACTCACAGTCCCTCTGGCCGCGCCCAGTGCCGCGCAGGTATGCTGCCTCGTCCGCTCGTCCGGAGGACCCGCAGATGAACATGACCCTCGCCCCCGAGCACGTGGCATTTCGCGAAGAGGTGCGCGAGTTCCTCGCGGCAATGCCGCCCGGTCTCGCCAAGAAGGCACGCGACGCCTACTACTTCGACGCCGACGAGACCATGGAGTGGCATCGCCTCCTCTACGAGAAGGGATGGATCGCGCCCAACTGGCCCGAGGAGCACGGGGGCACGGGATGGGACGTCACGCGGCGCTTCACCTTCGCCGAGGAGCTCGCGCGTGCCAACACACCCGAGCTCTCGCCCTTCGGTCTGATCATGGTCGGCCCCCTGCTGATCGAATTCGGCACGGACGAACAAAAGAAGCGCTTCCTGCCGAAGATCCTGTCGGGTGAAGACATCTGGTGCCAGGGCTACTCGGAGCCGAACGCGGGCTCGGATCTCGCGGCGCTGCAGCTACGCGCCGACAAGGACGGCGACGATTACCTGCTCAACGGCCAGAAGACATGGACCACCAACGCCCAGTACGCGAACTGGATCTTCGTGCTCGCACGCACCAGCACCGAAGGCCGAAAGCAGGAGGGAATCTCGTTCCTGCTGGCCGACCTCCTCAACACCGATGGAATCGAGGTCAAGCCATTCCTGACGACCGGCGGGACGATGGCCTTCTCCGAGACGTGGTTCAAGGACGCCCGCGTCCCACAGGCCAATCGCGTCGGACCGGAGAACGGCGGCTGGACGATGGCCAAAGCCCTGCTGGGACACGAGCGCACCGCGATCGGAGGCATCTCCGAATCGTTCGGCTGGCTGCTGCACGTGAAGCGAATTGCGGCGAAGACCCCGGTCGGTAAGGGCAATCTGCTCGACGACGCGGTATTCCGCGCGCGCATCGCAGAGGTGGAGATGCGACTGCGCGCCGTGACGATGGCGCAGAACCGAACACTCGCCGACGCGCAGCTCGGACGCGCACCCGGCCCCGAGAGCTCGATCCTGAAGCTCGTCGGCACCGAGACCTATCAGGAGATCACGGAGCTTGCGATGGACGCGATGGGGCATGATGCCATCGGCTGGAAGGACGCACCGGCGGAGGTGTTGCCGGCGCACGAGAAGTGGATCGCAGCGCGCTTCAACTACCTGCGCGCTTGCACGATCTATGGCGGTAGCAACGAGATCCAGCGCAACGTGATCGCCAAGCACATCCTCGGCCTGCCGAGCTGACTGAGAGGCCCGCCGTGAACTTCGATCTCAGCGAAGAGCAGCAGATGGTCGTCGATACGGTGGCCAAGTGGGTCGAGGTGCAGTCGCCCGTAAAGCGCTTCCGCAAGCTGCGCGAGGCCGACCAAGGCTGGGAACCGGACATCTGGCGCGCAATGGGCGAATACGGCTGGCTGGGCGTGTGCTACCCGGAGGAGCGGGGCGGCTTCGGTGGCAACTTCGTCGATGCAGCGCTGATTCTCGAGCAGCTCGGCCGCGGGCTGGTTCCCGAGCCCTTCATTCCATCCGTAGCCCTTGCGGGCGGTCTGCTGGAACGACTCGGCACCGGCGAGCAGCACGAACGCTTCCTGACACCGATGCTCGATGGAATGACCTCGCTCGCACTCGCCTATGCGGAGCGCCAGAGCCGCTATCAGCTGAACGACTGCCTGACCACCGCGCACCCGAAGGGCGGCGACTACATGCTCGTCGGCGAGAAGACGTGGGTGCTCAACGGCCATGCTGCCGACCAGATCGTGGTGGTCGCCCGCACCGGCGGCGATCAGCTCGACGAGAACGGTCTCTCGCTCTTCATCGTCGACGCCGACACTCCCAACCTGAGGCGGGTCGAGGCCAAGGGGATGGATGGCCAAACTACGGCGCTGCTTCGCTTCGAGGGCGTCGAGGTCCCGCGCGAACGTCTGCTTGGCGAGCTCGACGCGGCTCTGCCGGACCTCGAGTGGGCCATCGACCGCGGGGCCGCAGCCGCGTGCGCGGAAGGTCAGGGCTGCGTGCAGGAGCTGTTCGATCGCACGGTCTCCTATCTGAAGACTCGCAAGCAGTTCGACGTCCCGATCGGCAGGTTCCAGGCGCTGCAGCACCGCGCGGCGGACATGTTTACCGAGACCGAACTCTGCCGGTCGACGGCGCTGCTGGCCGCGATCCAGGTCGACAGCGACGACATAGAGACCCGCAAGGCCGAGGTCTCGGCGGCCAAGCTCCAGCTCACACGCGGCGGCTGGTACGTCCAGGAGAACGCGATCCAGCTCTTCGGCGGCATCGCGATCACGGACGAGCAAGATGAAGGCCTGTTCTTCAAGCGGCTCCGGGTCCTGCAGGGGCTTTTCGGCGATGCCGACCATCACATCGCGCGCTTCCAGCAGCTCGAACGTTTCGACGCGCCCATCCGTTCCGAGGTTTGAGGCTCGAAGCCCAGGCCCATCACCGGAGGCTGTCCACGCCATGCCCAGCAACGCCGAAAAAGCCCTCGCCGTATTCCAGAAAGGGATCGGAAACGAAGAAGGGCCGACCGACTGGCACGAGATCACCCAGGAGCAGGTGAACGGCTTCGCCGATGCCACGCTCGATCACCAGTTCATTCACGTAGATCCCGAGCGCGCCGCCCAGACGCCCTTCGGCGGACCGATCGCACACGGCTTCCTGACCCTGTCGCTGACGGCCGGCCTGTCGATGCGCATGAAGCCCAACCCCGAGGCGATCCAGGGCATGGCCATGGCCATCAACTACGGCCTCGACAAGGTGCGCTTCATCAACCCGGTCCCTGTCGGCAAGCGCGTGCGCCTGACTCGCAAGCTGGTAGGTGCCGATCTGGTGGCCGGCGGCGCGGCCGTTCAGCTCAAGCACGAAACCACCGTCCACATCGAGAACGAGAGCAAGCCCGCCTGCGTCGCCGAGACGCTCACGCGCTTCGTCTACACCTGAGCATGACCCGCATCCACTACGAAGCCCGCGACAATGTCGCGCAGCTGCGCTGGGACGACGGCAAGGCGAACGCGATGTCAATGGATACACTCGCCGAGCTGAACGACGCGATCGACCGCGCCGAGAAGGAAGCGGCCCAGGCGCTACTGCTGAGCGGACGGCCCGGAGTCTTCTGCGCGGGCTTCGACCTCAAGGCGCTCGGGGTCGGTGGCGACGAGACCCGCGCGCTCGTACGCGGCGGTGCCGAGCTGCTCGTTCGCCTCTACGGCCTGTCTATCCCTGTGGCAGTCGCGTGCACGGGCCACTCGCTGGGACTGGGCGCGCTACTGCTGCTGGCAGCCGACCTTCGCTTCGGAGCACCCGGTCCACACAGGATCGGGCTCAACGAGGTCGCGATCTCCCTCCCACTCCCGACGTTCGGCGTCGAACTCGCCGCGGCTCGGCTGTCGCGCCGCCACTTGACGCGCTCGACACAGCTGGCCGAGATCTACGATCCCGAGGGTGCGGTCGACGCGGGCTTCCTCGACCGGGTCTGCGCCGAAGGCACGCTGCACGATCAGATCGCTGCCGAGGCAACGCGCCTGGCAGGGCAGGGCGGCAAGGCCTTCGCGATCACCAAGCAGCGACTGCGTGAGGCCACGATCGAACGCATCCGAGCTTCGTTGGAAGGCGAGTTCTGACGACTCGGCGCTGGGAGCGCGCAGGCACATGGGAACCGCAGTGGTTACGGGCGCCGCATCGGGGATCGGGCGCAGCGTACGCGAGCAGCTCGAGGCTCGGGGTGACCGGGTAATCGGCGTCGATCTGAGCGGGGTCGAGATCAACGTCGACTTGTCCAAGCCGGCGGGGCGCCGCAAGGCCGTCGACCAGGCGCTCTCGCAGTCGGACGGCACCATCGACCGTCTGGTCGTGGCAGCGGGCGTGGGCGGCCACGTGCGCGACGGCGCACTCGTGGCGGCGGTCAACTACTTCGGTGCAGTCGACGTCCTCGACGGACTCCGGCCGGCGCTCGAGGGCCGCGACCAGGCCGCGGCAGTGGCGGTGTGCTCGAACTCGGCGCAGCTTGGCGATCCCGAGCACCACCCGATCGTGGCGAAGCTGCTCGAGCACGACGAGGCCGCTGCGCTCGAGGAGATCGGCAGCACACCCGGCTCCATGGTGTACGGGCTATCGAAGCACGCGCTGTCCCGCGCGGTCCGCAGGCGCGCGGCCGAGTGGGGTGCCGCCGGCGTGCGCCTCAACGGCATCGCGCCGGGACAGACGCAGACACCACTGTTCGAGGGCTCCGCGAAGCACCCCGTCCTCGGCAAGTTCGTCGACGACATGCCGATCCCGCTCGGTCGCAGGGCCACTCCGGAAGAGATGGCCGGCATCATCGTGTTCCTGCTGAGTGAGGCCGCCTCGTATTTCCACGGAAGCATCGTGTGGGCGGACGGAGGCACCGACGCGGTGCTTCGACCAGACGGCTTCTGAGCCGCCCTACTCCGCTCGCGCGATTCGCCCGAACTGGCGCTTGTACTCCAGGTGAGTCCAGAACTGGAAGTACTCCGAGACGTCGACCGGATCGAGCCTCGCGTAGTCTCCCTCGGGGCCGCTGGCGCCGAGGGCCGTGCCGCCAGCCATCAGCGCGAAGCCGGTTCGCAGAACGAGGTCGTTGGGTGTGAAGTAGAGCGTGGTGCGCGATCGCGCGAGTGACCCGAGCCGCGCGGCGACGGTGTCCTCGAGACACGCCGGAGCACACAGATGGACACTGTCCGGCCGCTGCGAGGCCGGGAGCGCACTGATCGCCTCGATCGCGTGGCGGCAGCCGAGCGAATGCGCCACCACCCGCACGCCGCCGTGCTGTGCGCGCAGCTCCGCGAGCACGCCGGCGAACGTCTCGGCGCGCTCGTCCGCGGCTCGCTCTGCGGCCCGGTACTCACTCGCAAAGCGCAGCGCGAGCCGAGCGATCTCCTCTCCCGCCGTCAGTGCGAGGGTGGCGGGGACGTTTACGCGCCGCGCGCGCGATATCAGACCGTAGACGTCCCACGCGATCTTGACCGCAGAGGCGAACGGAATCGGCGGGCGGCCGACATTACCGGACGGCCAGCAGTAGCCGACCGCGTGCGAACTCCAGCCGTGGCGCTGGGCCGCGGCGCGGTGGCTGTCGAGCCAGGCGTCGAAGTGATCCGGCTCCTCGCCGCGACCCAGGAAGCCCTTGACGTAGACGGTGACTTCGTCCGACTCCCCGGCTTCCGGGGTCAGACGGACGAGCCGAGCCATCCGGTCGCGTTGCTCGGCCGAGGCGATCTCCTCTCGACGATGATTCGTGCCGGCGCACACCCCGGCAAGCCTATCCCAGACGTAGTCTCCGGCGGTAGGATGTGACAGCGAGGTCGAAGGGAGATGGTGTGAAGCTCGGAACGCAGATTCAGTGGGATACGAAAAGGCTCGAGATACCGGTCGAGCGCGTCCAGTTCATCGAGCGCCTCGGGTACGACTCGGTGTGGTCGGCGGAGGCCTACGGGTCGGATGCGATCACACCGCTTGCGTTTCTCGCGGCCCACACGACGAAGCTGCGACTCGGCACCGCCGTGATCCAGGTCGATGCGCGGACTCCCGCATCGACCGCGATGTCGATGGCGACACTCGACGCGATCTCGGGTGGCCGAGCGATCTGCGGGCTCGGGCTTTCCGGCCCCCAGATCGTCGAGGGCTGGTACGGGCGACCGTGGGGCAGTCCGTATTACAAGCTGCGCGACACCGTCGAGATCATTCGCAAGGTCTTCGAGCGCAAAGGACCGGTGAGCCACGAGGGCCGTCAGATCCAGCTTCCGTATCGCGGCCCGGACGGCTCGGCGATGGGCAAGCCGCTCAAGTCGATCCTGCACATCCGATCCGACATCCCGATCTGGCTCGGCACGGGCGGCGACGCCAACGTGCGACTGACCGCCGAGCTCGCCGACGGCTGGCTGCCCTTCGGCTTCCGTCCCGGTGCGCTCGAGCGCTACCTGCCCTTGCTCGAGGAGGGCTTCCGGCGCGCGGGCGGCGGCAAGTCGCTGGAGAACTTCGAGATCCAGTCCGGGTGCACCGTCTGTATCACCAACGATGTGAAGACCGCGCTCGACGCGCAAAAGCCGTTCATCGCGCTGTACGTCGGCGGCATGGGCCACGAGAAGATGAACTTCCACAAGGATCGTATGGAGCGCGAGGGCTATCCCGAGGCGGCCGAGCGAATCCAACGGCTGTTCCTGGCGGGCAAGCGCGAGGAGGCCATCTCCGCCGTCCCGGACGAGTACGTCGACGAGGGCGGGCTGATCGGTACGCGCGAGCGAATCCGCGATCTCTACCGCTCGCGCTGGGAGAGCTGCGGCGCCACGGGACTCAACATCCGCGCGCAGACCGAGGAAGAGCTCGAACTGATGGCAGAGCTCGCCGGGACGCGCGACACCTGAGACCGCCTCGAGCCGGGCTCAGGGGGCGATGTCGCCGAGCCGTCTGCCGACATCGTCGCTCAGTCCGACCGGCGCGCGCAGATCGCCGTCGAGCAGCGTCAGCGTGACATAGCCGGCGTCGAACAACGTCGTGTCGGCCCCCTCGACCGTCTCCTGGACTTCGCTGCTTCCGAACGCGAGCCGGACCGTGTCCGAGTCCGAGCGTTCGAACCCGACCTCGAACGAAGCGCTGCGCCCGATGTTGGCCCACACCACGCCGGTCACCGCGTCGGCCCGGCGCGCCGGATAGTTGATGTTGAGCACGCTGTGGTCGGGCAGCAGGGCACCCGAAGCTCCACTCGCGTCCTGCAGCATGGCGATCGTTCGGGCAACGAACGCTGCAGCATCACCGAACGCCGACAGCGTACTCGCGAAGCGCGGCTCGGCACCCAGCTCAGACGGATCGATTCCAACGCTGATCGCGATCGCGGGATAGCCGAGCTGCATCGCCGTCAGTGCAGCACCCACCGTGCCCGAGAGCAGCGTCGCCGGTCCGATGTTCTGACCGAAGTTCGCCCCCGAGACGACGAGGTCGGGAGGCCTGTCTTCCAGCACGACGCCCAGCCCGACCCGCACGGCATCCGCCGGCGTGCCTCCAACCGACCACGTCCGCGGGCCCTGCTCTCGCAGCTCCAGAGTGCCGCCCGTGGTCGAACTCGAGCCGCTCCCGCTGCGATTGTCGAGCGGCGCGACGAGCGTCACGTCGTGACCGGCGCCTTCGAGCGCCGCCCGCACTTCGCGAATCCCCGGCGACCGATAGCCGTCGTCGTTGGTCAGCAGAATGCGCAGCTTGTTGGGGGCACTTTCCTCGCCCGGGCTCGCGCTGATGCAGCCCGTCGGCCCGATCAGGATCAGGCACAAGAGCGCCACGGTCCGCATCTCGGCTCCTCCTTCGAGATTCTCCCGGCGCACGGCCGCGAGCATCGAAGCGGCAGCCTATCATGCGGATCTGGCGCGTGGCTATGCTCTACGCCTCGGAGGATCGGCGTGGCAGGTGCACTCGAAGGAGTTCGGATCATCGACGCTACGGCGCTGTTCGCCGGCCCGCTGGCGACGATGATGCTGGGAGATCAGGGCGCAGACGTAATCAAGATCGAGCCACCGGGTGGGCAAGGCGATCTGCTGCGCACGATGGGAATCACGCGCGGCGGCGTCGCCTCGACGTTTCACGCTGTCAACCGCAACAAGCGGTCGATCGTGCTGGATCTGCGCGACGAGCGTGGGCGAGAGATCCTCGAACGTCTGGTCGAGGGCGCCGACGTCTTCGTGCAGAACTATCGGCCCGGCGTCGCCGGGCGTCTTGGCGTCGACGAGCCCCGCCTGCGCGAGCGGCGCCCCGATCTCGTCTACGTTTCGTTGAGTGCGTGGGGCGAATCGGGGCCACAGGCGCAGCACCCCGCATTCGACAGCGTCATGCAGGCCGCCAGCGGGATCGCGGCAAGCCAGGCAGGAGCCGATGGGCAGCCGACGCTCGTGCGCAGCGCGATCGTCGACAAGATCACGGGACTCAACCTGGCACAGTGCATCACCGCGGCGCTGTTCGCGCGCGCACGCACCGGCGAGGGCCAGCACATCCACCTCAACATGCTCGACGCCGCCGTGGCGTTCCTGTGGCTCGACGGAATGCAGCACCGCACCTTCATCGGCGACGAATCCAAGCACAAGAACCCCTGGCTGCGACTGCTACCCACGCGGGACGGCTGGCTCGTGCTGTCGCTCAGCACCGACCAGAATTTCCAAAACGCCTCTCGCGTGCTGGACGATGCAGAGCTGGCTGCTGACCCGCGTTTCCAGACGGTCGAGTCACGGGGTACCCAGCTGGACCTGTTGTTCGACGAGCTCGAGAAGCGAACCGCGCAGTGGGACTCGCGCACGCTCTGCGAGCGACTCGCCGAGGCGGATGTCCCGCACGCCGCCGCCACACCGCTCGAAGACGTCGAAAGCCACCCGCAGGTGATCGCGAACGGCACGTTGCTCGAAGGCCTTCACCACGCCTCGGGACGCATTCGCCACGCCAAGCCGGTCGCCGACTTCGACGGCACCCCCTCCACCATCCGCAGACTCGCTCCGGGCCGGAGCGAACACAGCGACGAGATCCTCGACGAGCTCGGCGTTTCTCCCGAAGAACACAACGCACTGCGAACCGATGGCGTCATCGAATGAAGCAGTGAGGGGCCCGAGATCCTCCGACGCAATGGGAGTACGCGCGTGATCCGGATCCTCGTGAGCTTCGCGATTATTGCGGCGCTGTGCGCTGGGGGGCTCTACACGATCGGGCTCGGAACCTTCGGAGAGATCGTGCGTGCCGGATCGCCCGTCGCTCGAGCCCGCCCCGCCGATGTTCAAACTGAACGAGGCGAGACGCAGACACGCGCCGCGGCGTCGCTCGGCGCCGGGCGCGACAAGCAGATCGTGTTTGGCGACCTGCATGTACACACGGGCTTCTCACCCGACGCCTTCTCGACGAGCCTCCCCGTCATGATGGGCGAGGGTGCCAGCACGGTTGCCGATGCCTGTGACTTCGCGCGCTTCTGCTCCGCGCTCGACTTCTTCTCGATCAACGATCACGCCGAGGGCGCGACGGCTCGCACCTGGCAGGAGACGATCGACTCGCTACGTCAGTGCAACGCCGTAGCAAGCGAGCTTCCCGACCCTGACCTGGTCGCGTTTCTCGGCTGGGAGTGGACTCAAATGGGGACGACGGCAGGCAATCACTGGGGCCACCGCAACATCGTGCTGCGCGATCTCTCTGACGACGCAATCCCAGCGCGCCCGATTGCGTCCGCCTCGCCCGCAAAATATTTCTCGAGCCTGCCGAGTGCGATGGCGCTCGGTCTGCTCCCGCTGCTGCGTGGCTGGGAATACAACGACCTGGTCGCCTTTCAGCGCGAACGCGACGGCTACCCCACCTGTCCGGCCGACGTCCCGGTGCGCGAGCTCCCCAGCGACTGCCGCGAGTATGCGGCCGAGCCGCGCGAGCTGCTGGCAAAGCTCGCCGACTGGGGATATGACTCGCTGGTCATCCCGCACGGCACCACCTGGGGCATGTACACACCGCCGGGGGCGAGCTGGGACAAACAGATCGAGGCGGCACAGCGCGACCCCACGCGACAGCGCCTCGTCGAGGTCTACTCTGGCCACGGCAACTCCGAAGAATTTCGCAGCTTCCGCGAGATCGAATTCGACGCGAACGGCACAGCTCGCTGCCCGGAGGCCACCGCCAGCCACCTGCCGGGCTGCCAGCGCGCGGCCAGGCTGATCTTCGAGCGCTGCACGCGCGCCGGCGAGCCCGAAGCCGAATGCAACCGCCGTGCGGCCGAGGCCCAGAGCTTCTACCTCGAGGCGGGGACGGCCGCGGGTCACCTCGCCGTGCCGGGCGCACGCCCGGAAGAGTGGCTCGATGCCGGGCAGTGCCGGGATTGCTTTCAGCCTTCGTTCAACTATCGACCGCAGAGCTCGGTCCAGTACATGCTGGCGCTGCGCGACCTCGAGAGCGGCGCCCAACATGCACTCGACCGCTTTCACTTCGGATTCATCGGCTCGAGCGATACCCACACCGCGCGCGCCGGCTCCGGCTACAAGGAGTTCGATCGCATCCGACAGACCGACTCGACGATGCAGTACGCCGGGAGATTGTTCGGTGAGCGTCCCAAGGACACCCCTGCGGAGGCGAAGCCGGTGGATCTCACGCGCACCAATCCGGCCCTGTGGCTCGAGAGCGAGCGCTCCGGCTCGTTCTTCGTCACGGGGGGCCTCGCTGCCGCCCACACCACGAGCCGGGCGCGCGATGACATCTACGCGGCGCTCGCGCGCAGGGAAACGTACGCCACGAGCGGTCCGCGGATCCTGCTGTGGCTCGATCTCGTCAACCCGCCCGACGATATTCCGGTACCAATGGGCGGGCGCGTAACGCTAGCCGAGCCGCCCGTCTTCCAGGTGACCGCGATCGGCTCGCTCGAACAATTGCCGGGCTGCCCTGATCAGGTATCCCGACAGCTGACGGCCGATCGGCTGCAGAGGCTCTGCGCCAACGAGTGCTACCACCCCTCGGACGTAAGACGCCCGATCAGCCGCATCGAGGTGGTACGCATCCGCCCCCGGCAGACTGCCGACGAGGCGATCGAAGCACTGATCGAAGATCCCTGGCGCGTCCTGCCGTGCGACGGCAATCCCGCGGGCTGCAGTGCCCGCTTCAGCGATCCATCGTTCGCGAGCACCGGCCGCGACTCGCTCTACTACGTCCGCGCGATCGAGGCCCCGATTCCTACGGTGAACGGCGATCCACTGCGTTGCACGCGCGACCCGGACGGTGCATGCCGCAGCGTCGATCTGTGCCGCGACGACCGCCGCGACGACTGCTTGGCACCCAACGAGCCACGGGCCTGGTCGTCGCCGATCTACATCGACTACGACCCGCCGAAGGAATGGCCGGTCAGCCGACCCGCTCCCGCCGAAGTGAGCTGAACCGCTATGCTCGCGCGCCGCGACCGCCCGAACGCTGGAAAGGACCGATGCCCGTCGTCTCCTACGGCCACGCTCTGACGCTCCACGCTGAAACCGAGCCGGACCGCGTTGCCATCATCCACGACAACGCCGTCACGACGATCGGCGATCTCGAGCGCGCCGCGCGCAGACGCGCCCGCCTGTTCCTCGAACGCAACGTCGGCATTGGCGATTTCGTCACGCTCGCTCTTCCCAACTGTGTCGAGTTCTTCGAGGCGACCTTTGCAGCCTGGAAGATCGGCGCCGTGCCGCAGCCCGTGTCGGCGAAGCTTCCGCTGGCCGAGCGAAACGCGATCCTGAAGAGGGCACAGCCGGTCCTCGTCGTCGGTGTGGAAGAGGGAACGCACGCCGGGTTCGAGTGCCTGCCCGCGAGCAGCGATGTGAGCGGATACGACGATGCTCCGCTTCCGGACGTCGTCGCGCCGAACCGGCAGGCGCTCGCATCCGGCGGCAGCACCGGAACGCCGAAGGTGATCGTCGACGTGCTGCCCGCCGAAGTCGACCCCGACGAGCCCTTCTACGGCGTCGAGCCGGGACGCACGACGCTGGTTCCGGGACCGCTGTATCACGCCGGCCCGTTCATCAATGGCATGGTCACACTGTTGACCGGAGGCCGCGTGATCCTGATGTCACGCTTCGACGCGGAGCAGACGCTCGCGCTGATCGAGGAGCATCGGATCGCCTTCGTGAACCTCGTGCCCACCATGCTGCAGCGCATCTGGCGACTGCCCGATGCGACCCGCCTGCGCTACGACCTGTCGTCGCTGAAGAGCGTTTACTCGAGCGGCGCCGCCTGCCCCGCCTGGCTCAAGCGCGCGTGGATCGACTGGCTCGGCCCCGAGAAGATCTTCGAGGCGTACGGCGCGACGGAGCGTACCGGGGGCACGATGATCTCGGGAGCCGAGTGGCTCGAACGGCCGGGCTCGGTCGGAAAGCCGACACACGGACGCAAGCTCGAGATCCGCGACGCGAACGGTCGCGCTCTGCCACCTCACGAAGTGGGCGAGATATACATGATGCCTCCCGGCGGGCAGGGATCGACGTACCGCTACATCGGCGCGGAGGCCCGAGCAAGCGCCGACGGCTGGGAGTCGCTCGGCGACATGGGCTACATGGACGCCGAGGGCTACCTATATCTCGTCGATCGTCGCAGCGACATGGTCGTGACCGGCGGGTCCAACGTCTACCCGGCCGAGGTCGAAGCTGCGCTGGACTCCCATCCCAACGTGCATTCGAGCGCCGTGATCGGCTTGCCCGATGACGACCTGGGCCAGCGCGTGCATGCGATCGTCGAGGCGCGTCCACCGGTGGATGAAGAGGAGCTCCGCAAATACCTCGCGGAGTACCTGGTTCGCTACAAGATTCCGCGAACTTTCGAGTTCGCGGATCAGCCGCTGCGCGACGATGCTGGCAAGCTGCGTCGTTCGAAGCTGCGCGAGGACCGGATCGCCAAGCAGAACACGAACCAATGACGCGTCGCGGGCCTCGACCTCGTCCCGGGCCGCACGGCCGCTCCCGACCGCGCTCAGGCCAGTCGGTACTCGAGCTCGGAGAGATCGGCGAGTTCGAGATCCGGCGCCGGGCCGTCGAACGCCGCGAGTGCCGCATCGCGATCGCGGACACTGCGAGTGATCCAGGCCGTGCGCATTCCGACCGCTGCGGCACCGGCGACGTCGGCGCCGAGCCGGTCCCCGACGTGCAGGATACGCTCGGCTGAGACGCCGATCCGCTCGACAACGACATCGAAGATCCCGCGCTCCGGCTTGCGCACGTCGACCTCGTCCGAGATCGCCAACGCATCGAAGCTCTCCCGCAGGTCCCGTTCCTCGAGGATGCGGATCGCCGTCGGCGAGTGACTGAAGTTCGAGCACAGCGCGATTCGGAAGCGCTCGTGCAGCCGCCGCAGCAGCACCGGGTGGTGACTCGGCATCGTCGTGTGGGCGCGGATCATACCGAGGTGGAGCGCGCCGAGCTCGGCCGCCATCGACCGGTCGGCAATCCCCAGACGCGCGACGATCTCGTCGAAGCGCTCCTGGTTCGGGAGCTCGCGACCCGCGTCCCAGCGCGGTCGCCTCAGCTCGCGATCCACCTCCCCCATCACCTTGAGAAAGGCCGCAAGCTCGATCGTGTGGCGCGTGATCAGGTGATCGTGCAACACCCCTGCAGTCGAGGGGACGCTTCGGCCGTTCCACTCGATCCGCGGCAGGCGTTCGAGCTCGCCGTCGACCAACGTCTCGAACAGATCGAACGAGATCGCCTCGATGTTCCCGATCGCTCCCACTCTGCTCCCGAGCTCGCAGCCGCGAGCGAATCACGGAAGGGTATCGGCTGCGATAGCGCTGCAGCAAACTCCGCGGGCCGTATACTCCGCCCCATGCGATCGCTCCTCATCGTTGGCGGCATGTGCGCGGCCATCCTCGCCTGCGCCGAGCCCGAGCAATCCCCGCAGTCACCGCCAATCATGCCGATCGAGGGAGCCCAGCTCGACGCGATGCAACGCAACCTTCGCAAGTTGCGCCTCGCTCCCCCGGTCTGGGCCAACGTCGAGCGCAGCCGGGACGAAACGCGCGTCGTCATCCACGCGCGCGTCGATGGACTCTCGCGGGAGACCCGCACCAGATACTGCGGCATGGCGATCTCCGCAATGAAGGCGGAGCTCCATCAGGGCCAGCAACTCGAGATCTATCTGATCGACGTCGACGACGGCGTGCTGGCCTGTCGCTAGGAGCGGAGCACTCAGCCCGCCTGCTCACACCCGCATGATCAGTCCACCGGCGAATGCCAGCAGCACATTTGCGAATGCGTAGGTCCCCACGTAGCCGAGCGCGGGAACTGCGCTGTCCGCCTGTGCACGCACCTGCTGCAGTGCGGCTGTACTCGTCATCGCTCCCGTAACGGCCCCGAGCAGGAGCGCAGCATTCATCTTGAACGCGAGACGTCCGACCGCAAAGCTGATCAGCATCGGAACGACCGTGATCACGATGCCGCTCGCGATCAGCGTGGGCCCCACCGACCGGAAGGTCTCGAGGATGGCCGACCCCGCGCTAACGGCGACCTCCGCCATGAACAGCAGGAGACCGAGCTCCATCAACGCAAAGCGAGCGGCGACGGGCAGTCGGCCGAACGACGGCCGTCGCGAGCGCAGCCAGCCGAACAGCAGGCCCGCGAGCAGCACACCTCCGGCCGTACCGAGACCGAGCGTCGTGGCCCGGAAGGTCAGCGTGAACGTGCCCACGAAGATTCCGAGTGCAATGCCGAATACGAGCGCGAGTAGATCGGTCTCGTGAACCGATGCCTCCTGGTGGCCGAGCCGATTCGCGACCTCGTCGAGATCGGAGATCGCGCCGGTGAGCAGCAGCCGATCCCCGACGTGCAGCGAGAGGTCAGCCCGCCGCGGCAGCATGACGCCCGTGCGGGTGATTTCGGTCAGCCAGCAACCGTACGCCCGCGCGAGGTCGAGATCCTGGAGTGTCTTGCCTTCGATGTCATCGTTCGAGATCACGATGCTGCGAGATTCCATCGATCGATCGAGCACATCGGCATCGACGACCTCCGTGCCGATCCGCTCGCTCGCTTGATCGTGCAGGCGCGGAAGGGCGACGATCGAGACCACGTCCCCGATTGCGAGATACGTGTTCGGCTCCGGCGAGAAGATCTCGTCGTTGCGCTTGATCAGCTGGATCTCGTAGGGAAGGCTGAGGTCGCGTGCGCCGTACGCGGCCCGCGTCGCCCGCTCTTTCTCCACCCGATAGGAGCGAATGGTCGGTAGCTCGGCCGGACCCGAATCCTCTTCGTCGAAGTTGCCGAGGCCGAGCTTCGCGGCCTCGGCAGCGAGATCGATCCCGCAGAGCTTCGGGACAAAGGCGATCGTGAGCACCAGCCCACCCATCCCGAACACATAGGTGATGGCGTAGGCCGCAGAGATGTTGGCGAGCACATCGTCGGCCGTCATCCCGTCCGGCAGCTGCACACCCTGTGCGAGCGCGTCCTGCGCTGCAACCAGGGTCGGAGTACTCGTCAGCCCGCCGGCCAGTGCCCCCGCGGCAACACCCAGCTCGAAATCGAAGATGCGCTCGATCCCCGTAGCAAGGCCGAGGCCCGTCGCAGCGGTGATCACCGACAATACGGCATAGCGAGTGCCGTCTTGCTTGAAGACACGTACGACCTCCGGGCCCGCCTGCATCCCCACGCAGTAGATGAACAGCGTGAAGCCGATGCTGTGCGACGAGACCGGGATCTCGAGCCCGCGGTGTCCGATCACGAGCCCGATCACCAACACGCCAGTGACGGCGCCGATCTCGACTCCGGCGATTCGGAGACGTCCGAGCAACAATCCCAGGCCCAGCAGCAGGAAGAGGACCAGAGGCGGATTCGCCCGTAGCAACTCGAGGATATCGATGTCCACGATTCGTACGCTAGTCGCGCGGCTTCTGCTGCGGCGGGAAATTCGCCAGCATGTCGTCAGCGCCTGGCGCAGTCTCGCGCGACGTTCCTCGATCGCACTACCGACGTAGAACGGCGCGCGTCCCCAACCCGTCCACACGCGGCGGCCGGCCGGATCCACCAACAGCAGCGACAGCCCCGCCGTCGAGCTCGAGCGATCCGCCGCGATGAACGTATCGACCCGCAGGTGGTAGGAGAGCAGGTAGTCGGGCTCCCCGGCGTTGGCGCGGCGATAGCCCCTCGCCGCGAAGGCGGCCTCGGCTTCCTCCTCGATCGCCTGACCGAGAACGGCAGTATTGAGCTCCGGATCTCGCGGCAGCGAGATATTGGCGCGATCCCACGCAAAGCTCGCCGCGGCGGGGAAGCGCACCAGGGGATCGAAGGCGGTCGAGACGGGAATCCGACCTCCGGCGGACGCGCACCCGAGTCCAAGTAGGATGCCCCAGAGCCAGACCATCAGCGCCCGACGCATGATTTCTCTCCCGACCATATTCGTGACCGGGCCTCATGATAACGTGCTGTCGCGGGGAACGTGCATGCAGCGATTCAGACGAGCCAGTGGCAGATCCAGTTCCGGGGGCTTTCGCGTCACAAGCTTGATCGCGGTCGGTGCGCTTGCCGCGTGCACAGTCGGCGGATTCGAAATCGGACGCAGCCGGGAAATCGAACGCGGCGAGCAGGCTGCCGCGGCGATCGAGGAGCAAATCGGGCTGGTCGATCACCCTGCGCTCCAACAATACATCGAAGCCGTCGGGCGTCGGCTGGCCGAGACATCGCCGCGCACGGGTCTCGCGTACCAGTTCCGTCTGCTCGACATGCCGGATCCGAACGCCTTTGCGCTGCCGGGCGGCGGCGTCTTCGTGACCCGCGGATTGCTCGTGTACTTGAACGACGAAGACGAGCTCGCCTCGGTGCTCGGACACGAGATCGGCCACGTCGTCGCGCGTCACCACGCCAAACAGGTGCTCCGCAGCGCCCCCCTCGCCCCGCTGCGAATCGCAACGGGCATCGGAGGCGCCCTCGCCGCGGTCGTGAGTCCCACGCTCGGACACACCCTTAGTGCCACCGGCCAGCTCGCCAGCGCGCTCGTGCTTGCACCGTACAGTCGCGAGCAGGAGCGCGAAGCCGATCGCATCGGCCAACGACTCGCCGCCGACTCGGGCTGGAACCCAGACGCGATGTCGGCCTTCATGGAAACGCTGGGACGCGAGGAGGAGCTGCGCGGCGGCGACCCGAACCGAGCCTCCTTCCTTGCGACCCATCCCGCGAGCGCCGAACGAGGCCGCGCGGCTCACCGGTACGCCGCCGAGCTGGTGCGCAGCGAGCGCGCTCCGATCGCGCCGGGACGCCGCGCCTTCCTCGACCGACTGGTCGGCATCCTCGTCGGGAGGAGCGCGGACGAGGGTGTCTTCGACGGCAACGATTTCCTGCACCCGGGCCTGGAGTTTGCAGTGACACTGCCGGCCGGCTGGGAGCAGCTGAACCAGGACGATTACGTCGGCGCTCTGGAGCGCGAACACAGCTGGGGTGTAATCGTCGCGGTTGCCGCCGAGGGAGACGACCCGATGGCGGTCGCGCGTGAAGCGGGCCGCCGGCTTCGCTCCACGCACGCAGCCGAGGCGACTGAGATCAGCGGCCTCCGGGCGGCCCGCAGCCGCGCCCGCGAGAGCAACGTCTCGGCCGAACTCACCTGGATCTCGCATGGCGGCCTCGTGTACCTGGTCAACGGCTTCGCACCCACGCGTGACTTCGCGCGGGTACACCCGCAGCTGCGTCGCGCGGCCGACAGCTTTCGCGCGCTGTCGGCTGGCGAGCGCAGCAGGATCCGCGAGGACCAGCTCGCCGTCGCGGAGGCGCGGGCAGACGAAACCCTTGCAACGCTGCTCGAGCGTCAGGGCAGTCGCTGGACCGCTGACGAGGCGGCCATCGCCAACGCTATCCTGCCCAACACTCGCCTCGGCACGGGGCAACCGCTCAAGATCACCCGCCCCGTTCCGATGCCGAACCGGCCTGGAGAAACACGATGAACCCGATCTTCCTCGGCTCTGCGACCTTGGCGGTCGCGTTGACGGCGTCCCTGGCGGGCTGCACGAGCTTCCCCGTCGAGACCGACTACGACCCCGAGATCGATTTCGGCTCGCTCGGGAGCTACGGGTGGCTCGAGGCGAAGCGCGAGAAGACCGGCGATCCACGCATCGACAACGATCTCCTCGATGCGCGCGTCCGCCGCGCGGTCGACGCGGCGCTGGCGGCCAAGGGCTACCGCAAGACCGAGGGCGAATCGGCCGACTTCGAAGTCACCTATCACGTCGGTGTCGAGCGGCAGGTCGACGTCCAGACCTATGTCGACTCCTACCCGCGCGGCTACCGCTGGTACTCTGGCCCAACTCAAGCCTACACCACCGTACGCGAGTACGATGTCGGCTCGCTCGTGCTCGACATCGTCAGTCCGAGCGAGAAGCAGCTGATCTGGCGCGGCGCGACCCAGGCGCGGATCAACGACGCCGGCACTCCCGAACAGCGCGAGAAGCGCGCGCGCGCCGCGGTCGACGCGATCCTCGCGAAGTTTCCGCCGCAATGAGTCGCCGGTTCGCCGTGCTGCTCTCGATCGTCCTCGCAAGCCTGGCTTCGTGCACGGGACTTCGCGAGCCGCCCATCGAGATCGATTTCGAGTTCGACCGCCGGGCGCGATTCGATGGACTCGAGAGCTTCGATTTTCACGTGCTTCCAGATTCGGCGCCGAGCGACGAGCGCATCGACGGACCCCTGTTCAATGCGCGGGTGCAGCGCGCTGTGCAGAGCGTGCTCGAGGAACGGGGCTTCACGCGCGACGCGAGCGGAGAGCCCGACTTCCTGATCGTCCACTACGGCATCCTCGACACCGGAGTGGACATCCAGCGCTACGTCGATCTCGAGCTCTTTGGCTACCGCTCCTGGGTGCAGCCGATGCGGACCAAGGAGATCGTGACAGACTACGACGAAGGCATGTTGATCCTCGACGTCATCGACCCGGCGTCGCGGGCACTGATGTGGCGCGGCTACGGCGAGACTCGCGTCAACCCCGGTGCCGCGTCGGCCAAGCGAGCGGCTCGAATGCGTCGCGTGGTGGCGGAGATGCTCGCGAACTTCCCGCCGCGCTGAGCGTCACGGCTCGACTGGCACCTGCCGCCAACCCCGATCGGTCATACAGACCATGAACGCACTGCCCTTTGCAACGTGATCGAAGCGCTTCGTCGCGGCCGAGGTGTGCGCGGCCTCCTCGAGGCAGGCCCGCCGATCGGTCTCGAAGTCGTGATCTCCCGCGCCGGTCCTCGTCCATCGAGCCTTGGGCTCGGGCGCCGGAGTGCTGCACGCGACGAGTCCGATCCCAGCGATCGACCCGACGAGAGCAAGCGCGGCAACCATCGCTCGATGCATACCGTTTCTCCTCGCGACGACCGCAGGCTAGCAGGCGCAGAGGCAGTCGGCCGGATGCAAAACCAACTGCAGGCCATCGCGCATTCGTGGTATAGCTGAGCATTCTCCACGCGTCTGGCCGGGTTTTGCACGGAAGGAATCCACATGAAGTTCTCGATGATCTTCGAAGCACAAATCGTCGACACGTCTCGCAAGGCTGAATTCCAGATCATGCACGAGTGCGTCGAGCAGGCCGTGCTCGCGGAGGAGGTCGGCTTCGACAAGGTGTGGGCTGTCGAACACCACTGCCTCCAGTGGTACGCGCACATGAGCGCGCCCGAGACCTTCCTGGCCTTCGTCGCCGCGAAAACCGAGCGCATCCGCATCGGTCACGGTGTGGTCTGCCTGCCCTTCCGCATGAACCACCCGGTCAAGGTCGCCGAGCGGGTTGCGATGCTCGACATCCTGTCGAAGGGGCGCGTCGAGTTCGGCATCGGCAAGGGCGGGACCCCGCAGGAGGCCGGCGCTTTCCAGACCGAGATCGACGAGATCCCGTCCCAGCTCGAAGAGTCGGCGCGCATGATTCCCGACATGTGGATGAACGAGTTCTACGAGCATCACAGCGAGACATTCGACATGCCCTCGCGGCCGATCCTGCCCAAGCCGCACCAGGAGCCGCACCCACCGATGTACCTGGCCTGCACCCGCGAAACGACGCTGAACCAGGCTGGCGAGTGGGGACTCGGCGCGCTCGTACTCGGCTTCGGTGGCCCCGAGGACATCGCTAAGAAGAATGAGGTCTACCGCGCCGCGGTGAAGCGACGCACCGCCGAGTCGCAGATCCCGCGCTTCCCGGTCGAGCACCTGTCCGCGCTCTGCCCCGCGATCGTACTCGACGACGAGCAGAAGGCGCGCGCCATCGGTTACCGCGGCCAACGCTACTTTACCGAGGCGATCGGCTACTGGTACGACCACACGGGCCAAGCCCAGCCACCGCGCGCCGAGATCGCCGACATGGACGACCGCGAGGTCCTCGAACACGCCGGCGAGACGCTCGTCGCCTACCTCAACGAAGAGAAAATAGAGGTCGGGACCGAGGCCACTGGCATGTACAACCCGAACCACGCCTACGGCGGAGCCGAGGACGCAATCGGCTATGTCGAACGTCTGGTCGACGCCGGAGCCGACGAGATCATGTTCTTGATCCAGATGGGAACAGTCCCGCAGTGGGCCGCCCTCGATACCATCCGAAACCTGGGAGAGAAGGTAATCCCCAACTTCCGGAGCTAGGCAGAGCGCGGACCCTACGCCTCCTCCTCCTCCTGAGCGCCCAGCTCGTCCGAAGAGATCGGCCAGGTGACGATCTCGTGCGGCAGTGCCTCCCCCGGCGACGAAGACCGCTCCAGCACCAGATCGTTCAGTCGATCGATCAGCTGGCGCAGCCGACCGACCCGCCGGCGGTCGAGCGAAAGCAGCAGGCGCTGCAACCCCGGTCCCTCTCCCGCCTCTTCCTCGAGTGGAGTACCGACCTCGATCGGACCCTCCGTCAGCATGTCGGCGAAGTCCTCGTTCAGAGCGGCGAGCTGCACCTCGTTGGGAGCCACTCGAAGGCGGATCACCAGCCGCCCGTTGACATGGCGGCTCGAATGATAGTTGCTGTAGAAGTTCTCGATCTCCTCGAGCGCCTCTTCGAGATCATCCGTCACCTTGAACAGCGCGAAATCGTCGTCACTGATCCAGGACGGGCGCTCGAGCTGTGAGCGAATGAAGCGATGCCAACCTCGCCAGTAGCTCCCGCCCGGCCGGTCGAGGAACACGACCGGCAGGATCTCGCTCTTGCCGGTCTGGATCAGAGTGAGCGCTTCGAACCCTTCGTCGAGCGTGCCGAAGCCTCCGGGTAGCAGCACGAAGGCGTGGGCCTCCTTCACGAACGTGACCTTCCTCGTGAAGAAATAACGGAAGTTGATCAGCTTCTCGTCACCGGCGATCGTCTCGTTCGCCAGCTGCTCGAAGGGAAGCTGGATGTTCACGCCAAACGACGAGGCACGACCCGCACCGCGCTGTGCGGCCTCCATGACGCCGCCACCCGCACCGGTGATCACCATCCAGCCTGACTCGACGACACGCTTCGCGAACCCGAAGGCCTGATCCCACTCGGGAGTTCCAGGCGCCGTCCGCGCGCTACCGAACACCGCCACCTTTCGAACGTTCGCATAGGGTCGAAAGACACGGAAAGAGTGGCGTAGCTCCTTCAGCGCGCGATTGGCGAGCCTCAGGTCGCCGAGCGAAGCGCCGTCGCGCAGCAGCCGCAGACCCGTCACGAGCACCTGTCGCACCAGACCGCGGCCGCGCGTATTCCCGTACACCCTTGCCGCGTGGTCGATCAGAGCATCCAACTCCTCGTTGAGCTCTGGGTCGCGCAGCGTATAGAGGCGGTTGCGGGGCATGCGGGAAACATACCGATCCGCAGGAGCTGCACCAGCTTGTTGCCGGCACGCCCGCGATCGTGCTCTACTCTTCCGAAGTCATGTCCGGCCAGGACCACGACAGCCTCCCGCTGAAGGCCGCGCTCGCCCGATACTTCGTCACGAACGGGTTCGCGCCGGACGGCGGATATGGCGCAAGCTGGGTGACCGGGAAATTCGGACCCGTTCCGTTCGCCTTTCCCAACCTCGAAGCGCGCGTTCGCGCGGTGCGTTTCCACGATCTACACCACATCGTTACCGGATATGACACCGACAGCGCAGGCGAGGGCGAAATCTCTGCCTGGGAGATCGCGACCGGCTGTGGGACCTTCTGGGCAGCCTGGCTCCTCAATTTGAGCGGAATGACCGTTCTCTTCCCAGTTGCTCCGAGGCGGATCTATCGCGCCTTCGTGCGGGGACGCCACAGCGAGAACCTCTACCGGCGCGAGTACGACTCGCAGCTCCTGGCCACTTCCGTCGGCGAGATCCGGCAACAGCTCCTGGGCGGCGAGACGATATCCGCCACGGCCCGAGACAGGGCGGCCTTCGGACTCTGGTTCGCAGTGGGAGCATGCGCCACGCTCGCTCCGCTCGGAATCCTGCTGGCAACGCTCGTCGCGGCGACCCGCTGGATCGCCTGACCGCGCCGGGACAGTCACCTCACGCGAGGGGAAGGGCACCCCAGGCGATCCAGTGGCGATCCGAGACGACCTCCACCCTCAGCCCCCCGAGATCGCGAACCTCGAGCTGCTCACGCACCTCGTCCGGAGTGTAGGCGGCGCAGAGCGACGCCTCGAAGTCCCGCCGCAGCACCTCGGGCTCGCCGGCCGCATAGAGCTCGACGAGCTCGCGCACGCGCTCGCGAGACCCCGGACGGAGCAGATCCATCACGAACAGCGACGCTCCCGGACGCGCGACAGCCCGCGCCGTCGTCCACAGACCCGCCGGATCGGCGAGATGATGCAGCAGGCTGTTCGAGAACACGAGATCGAACGGCGCTCCGGGCAGCTCGCGGGCCGGGAGCAACCGCTCGTATAGATGAACGCGCTGCTCGAGCGCCGCGACGCGCGCCCCCTCGCGGCCGCGCGCGAGCATCGCTGCGGAGCCATCGACTCCGTACAGCTGCCAGCCCGCAAGACGCTCCGCCAGGCGCAGCGTGATCTCGGCTGGCCCACAGCCGAGATCGACGCAAACACCGCTGGCCGGAAGCCCGCCCAGTCGACCGAGCAGCAGCTCGACGCAGTGCGCGTGGGGCAGCTCGAAATCGCCCTCTGCGTACGCACGGACCTGGTCGCTGTCGAGCATCAGCTCGGGCTCCGGGACTCGCTCCATCATCAGCCCTCGCTTCTCATGCGGGAGACCCCCCGCGACCGCTGCCGAGAGGCTCGGCGCCGCGCCTTCATCGCACGCGAGCTGAGATCACACGCCCGAGGTTCACGAGCCCCAGGGCCGACGCGACCGGCAGTCCAATCCACAGAGCCTCGTTTGCAAGCACGCGCATCCCCCGCGCACCAAAGGCGTGCGCCGGATCGATCGACGATGTCATGATCGGCCGAAACGGAGCGAACAGCCGCTCGTCGGAGAACGGGATCCAGAAGCCGACCCCGAGCCCGCCGTTCGTGAAGGCATCGAGCGCACCGTGAGAGGCCGTCGCCGCGGCGTAGCCGCAGCCGAGCAGCACACGCATCCGCACCGCTTCGCCTCGGTGCAGCAGCAATGGTGCAATGCAGCCGACGAGCAACGCGAAGCAGAGCGAATGACTGAAACCGCGGTGACCGAGGGGATGGTCGTAGGGCACACCGAGCCAGAAGCCCACGACATCCGCGTCGGGAAGCATCGCCACGGCGGCCAGTCCGACGATCAGCCGTCGGCTGCGCTGCGACGCCGGCAGAAAGGCGGCCAACGCTCCACCGACCAGCGCGTGCGCAAACACGGTGGGCATCATTCAGGCCGGGCTCATGCCCGGTGCTCGAACTCCACGACCGTGCGACCGAGCGTCTCCCGCGCTTCCTGCCGAGCGAGCGCTGCGGCCGCCTGCTCGAGTGGAACGCGCTGTCCGACGAAGGGGCGAATTCGCTTCTCGGCGAGCCGACGCAGCAAATCTGCGTGGACTTCCTCGCCGAGAGTGCGCGGAAAGGGGTTGAACCCCGCCCTGCGCACCTCGCTCGGCAGACCATCGATGAACGACGCGAGTACGCCGACCACGTCGATGTTGCCCGTAGCGATGGGGCGAAGCGGGCGTCCGGCGAAGCCGTTGTCGATATCTCCGGCAAAGCCAGCCATCACATAACGACCCTCGCGCCGAACACAGCGCCAAGTCGGTTCGGTGATGTCGCCACCCACGAAATCACAGGCAATGTCGACACCCTCGCCGTCGGTCTCTGCGAAGACACACTCCGCGAAGTCCGCCTGCGTGTGGTCGACGACGACGTGCGCCCCGAGATCCCGACACAGCTTCACCTTGGCCTCGCCGCCGGCTGTCGCGATCACGCGAGCCCCCACTGCCACACCGAGCTGAATCGCTGCAGAGCCCACGCTGCCCGCGCCGCCGTGAACTAGCAGCGTCTCGCCTTCGACGAGTCGGCCGCGTCGCAACAACGCCACGTGCGCGGTGTGGAAGGTCAACAGGAAGGCCGCGGCTTCGGCGTCGTCGAGGCCAGGCGGCGCTTCGTAGACGCCGCCCGCCGACGCGAGCGCGTACTCGGCGATTCCGCCGATGGCCTGCAACGTCACGGCGACGACGCGCTGGCCGATCCACGACTCGGCCCCATCGCCGGCAGCGTCGACTACGCCGCACGCATCCATCCCGAGGGTCACCGGAAGCGGGCGATTGACCGAACGCTGGCGCCCGTAGCAGGCGTGCACGTCGCTCGAGTTGAGACAGGCTGCTGCAACGTGGATCCGCACCATGCCGGGCCCCGGCTCGGGTCGCTCGAGCTCGACGATCTCGAGCGCCTCGGCCGGCGCAGCGTGGCGGACGACCTGGAGTGCCTTCATGCGGCGACTCTACCAGCCTCTCGCGCGGCTAGGGGATGACCCGGCGCAGGAAGTCTCCGGCTCGCGTCAGCGCCTCGCGGCCTTCCGGAAACATCGCTGCGAGACCGTGGAATCCGTGGATCATCTCGGCGTTGATCTCGAGCGTCACGTCGACACCGCAGCGACCTGCGTTGGCGGCAAGCCGCGTCGAATCGTCGCGCGTCGTGTCGATCTCGCCAACTGACAGCAACAGCGGCGGAAGTCCGGTCAAGTCGGCATGCAACGGGCACGCGAGCGGATCGCGCACATCGCCGTCGGGACCAACGTAGTCGCGCCCTCGCGCCCGAATCCAGGGACCGTTGACGTATGGATCCACACCGCGCGGGTGGACGGCCGAATCGCCCGTCTGCTCGAGGTCGAACCACGGCGTGAGACCCACGAAACCCGCCGGCAGCGGCCTCTGCGCATCGCGCAGCTTGCACAGCGTTGCGAGCGCAATACCACCGCCACAGGAGTCGCCCACAAAGGCGACACGCGATGCCTGGATGCCCTGTGCGAGCAGCGCCTCGTAGACTCCGATCGTCTCGTCGATCTGCCTCGGGAAGCGCGCTTCGGGCGCGAGAGAGTACTGGTGTACCAGGAAGCGAGCGGGCATGTAGCGCGCGAGACCGGCACAGTACGGGATATAGTGCTCGAGCCGGGTCGCGACGAAGGCTCCCCCGTGCACCAGCAACACGACCCGATCCGAGCCTTCGACTTCGGGCGTCGTCACCCATGCACAGGGCACGCCGGCGAGCTCGAGCGTCTCGACCCTGGCATCGCCGGGCACCTTCGTCGGGTGGACCGCGGTCATCTTCTCGCGGACGAGCATCGTGTCGTCTGCGGCAACGGCCAGCCCCGGCTTCAGCGCCTTGCGCAGCTGTTCGTACTCGCTACTCGCCACCAGCGCCTCCGCCACTCCGATCCCGAGCGGTGGCCAGCATACTGGATCGCCACGGCGTTGCGGCGGGTCACTCCTCGGGCTCGTAGAACTCCACGTCGAGATCGTCGAGCTTGTCCTGCAAGAAGCCACGCGCATCGCGGATCGCCTGGTTGTAGACCGGCGCGCCGAGCTCGACGACCAGGAAGTCGAGCACGCGCTCGGCCTGGAACTCGGACAGCTCGATCTCGAACTCGGCATCTAAGAAACGGCGGAGCGAGCGCAGGACACGAGCGCGCGGCTCGTCCTCCAGTCGGATTCGCATCGGCTGTCGATCAGTCGATCGCACAACGCCTCCTCTCACTCCTTGCCGTCGTCCCCGACGATCGAGCCACAGCCCCGATCGCGCTCGAGCAGCTCCGCCCCGCTGCTCCTGGGTCAGGGCTCGAGCACGACCTTGATCGCGCCGCTGCCGCGTGCCGCCGCCGTCTCGAAGGCCAGGACAGCGTCGTCGAGCGGGAAACGATGCGTGATCAGTACGTCGGCGATCGCAGGGTCCGAGGCCAAGATCGAGGCCGCGATGTCGATATCGCGCCCGACGCTACGACGTCCGTACATCATGGAAGGCACGATCCGCACCTCCTTCATGCAGAGCAGGAAGCCGGGCAGCTCCATCCCCTCCCAGTAGGATGCGAGCAGCAGCAGCGTCGCCCCGGGACGCGCGAGCTCGACGCAGCGCGCGAGCGAGCTCGAGGTTCCGGCGGCGTCGACCACGATGTCGTAGGCCGAGTTCCCGGAAGACTCGGACTCACCGAGTGCACCTCCGCCAAGCCGCTCGCACGCCTCGAGCTGTGCCGCGTGACGCGCAACGAGGTCGACCGTGGCACCGCTCGCTCGGGCCACCGCGAGGGCAGCGAGCCCGATGGCGCCGCCGCCCACGATCACCACCCGCTGGTCACCGCGCAGTCCGATCTGGACGAAGCCGTGGACCGCGACAGCCGTCGGCTCGACGAGACACGCGTCATCGACACGCAAGCCCGCTGGCAGCCGGACCAGACAGCGCTCGGGCACGCGGACCTCGTCGGCCATTCCGCCATCGAGCACCGTCCCCATCACCATCGTCGGGCCGCGCACGCAGCGCTGGTAGTCGCCACCCAGGCAGAACTCACACTCGCCGCACGGCTGGATCGGCTCGACCGCGACGGACGTACCATCGTCGGTGACTCCGGCAAGTTCGTGGCCGAGCGTCGCCGCGATCGGAAACTCGGTGCCCGAAATCAAATGGAGATCCGAGCCGCAGATGCCAGCCGAACGGATGCGCACCCGCACGCCGTCACCCGGCGGGGCGGGAACCTCGACGAGCTCGACTCCTCCGTCTCGACAGCGCACCGCGCGCATTCGATCCTCCGCACGATCTCCCGTTGAGCGCCACCGGGGCAGTCGACGATACCACTCCAGAGCGCGGCGGTGATGCGCTTTGACGGCGGCGCTCGAGCGAGCTTACCTGGGGCCGTGCCGCAGAGTCTCCTACACCACCGGACGACCGTCGCGATCGCAACCTTGCTCGTTGCAGGGGCCGCTGCGATGGCAGCCCTGGACGTCACTCCGACGCGCGAGTCGCTGTACGCCCCACACCGGGCAGACGACGGCCGCTTCTTCACCCCGTGGACCACGAGTGACCGCAGCCTGTTTCGCGCGCTGCGCTGGATGTTCTCGCGCAGCACCTACGCCGGCGTCGCGGCGCCGCCCACACCCGTCGTGCCAAACGATGGCACCTACCTGTCCGAGCCGACCGAGCCCCCGTCACTCACCTGGGTCGGCCACGCCAGCTACGTCGTCCAGGACGGCGGCGACGTCTTCCTGACCGATCCGCACTTCACGCGACGAGCCCTGATCCTACCGCGCGTGGCCCCGCCGGGTCTGCCGATCACGAGTATCCCGGGCGACTCGTTCGCAGTGATCTCGCACAACCACTACGACCACCTGGACGACGGGACCGTCACAGGTCTCGCCGCGAGCGTCGGCTGGTACGTCCCGCTCGGTCTGGCGGAGTGGTTTCGCGAACGAGGTCGCCGCGACGTCACCGAGCTCGACTGGTGGCAGACGGCGACGCGCGGCCGCTGGAAGATCACGTGCCTGCCGTCGCAGCACTGGTCGCGACGGATCGGTCAGGCGGAGAACGCAACGCTGTGGTGTGCCTGGCTGATCGAATCGGACGAACGTCGCTACTTCTTTGCCGGAGACACTGGCTACTTCCACGGCTTCAGCGAGTTCGGCCGTCTCTTCCCGAACATCGACGCCGCGCTGCTGCCGATTGGCGCATACGCGCCGCGCTGGTTCATGCGCTCGCAGCACATGGACCCCGCCGAGTCGTATCGGGCGTTTCGCGAGCTGGGTGCGCGGTTCATGATGGCAATGCACTGGGGCACGTTCGATCTGACCGACGAGCCGCCGGGTCACCCGCCGAGCGAGCTGCGCCAGGTGGTGTCAGACACGAACGGTGACCCCGCTCAGGTGCGGGTGCTGGCGGTCGGCGAGCGCTTCGTGCTGCCGTCGCGAGCTCCCTGAGCGCTCTAACGCCCCGGACGTATCGACAGCTGGCGAGCGAACTCGGCGGGATCCGTCGTCGGGAACTGACACACGCGCTTCTCACAGACATAGGCCGTCACCCGTCCGTCGCGAGCGGGCTTGCGCTCCGCCAGCGACACGACCTCGGCCGTTCGCGCCTGTCGTTCGCCCTCGAAGGTCGTGGCGAGCACGCGCGCCGTCACCAGGTTGCGTCGCAGCGGCGCGAGCATGTTCGCCAGCACGTCCCTCCCGGCCAGGTCCGGAGCGACGACCACGATCTCCTTCGTACCCGAGCGAAGCTCGAACGACAGGAGCATCTCGCCAAAGGCCGACGGGCGGCGATCGAGCTCGGCGCTGAAGCCCGCCAGCAGCGTCATCGCCCGCTCGGCGTAGGCCGCGTCGCCGGTCAGCTCGCTGAGTCGCAGCAACACGCTCGCAGCGACGGCATTCCCGGATGGGACGGCGCCGTCGCGGCGCGGCTTGTCGCTCGCGATCAGCTGCTCGCCGTCGATCGCGCTGCGGAAGTATCCGCCTCGCTCTGCGTCGGAAAAGCGCGCATCGACCTGCGCCTGAAGCTCGATCGCCTCGCGCAGCCAGAGCGGGTTGCCATCTGCCTCGTACAGATCGATCAGCGCGTCGGCGAGCAGCACGTGGTCGCCGAGGAAGGCGTCGACCGAGGCCCGACCGTCGATGTGCACGCGCTGTAGCCGGCTCTCTGTCGACGATCCCGAGGGGCTCGCTCGCATCGACCCGAGTACGAAGCGGGCAGCGCGGCTCGCACGCTCGACGAGCGCCTCATCGGCCAGCGCAAAGCCCGCGCGCGCGAAGGCCGAGATCGCGAGAGCGTTCCAGGCGACAACCACCTTGTCGTCTCGCAGGGGCGGAGGCCGGCGCTCACGCGTGGCACGCAGACGCCGACGCGCCTCTTCGATCCCGGCCCGCAGGGCCTCCACCTCGATCCCCAGCTCGGCGGCAACCTCGCGCTCGTCGCGCCAGGTATGCAAGATCGTCCGTCCCTCGAAGTTCCCCGGCTCGCTGACGCCGTACCATGCGGCGGCGAGCACGGCGAGCTCTTCGCCGAGTGCGTCACGCAACTCGGCCGGTGTCCAGCTGAAGTAGTACCCCTCTTCCATCTCGCCGCTCGGCCCGCGGCTGTCGGCATCGGTCGCCGAATAGAAACCGCCGCCCGGCGCCGACATCTCGCGATCGAGGTAGGCGAGCGTGTCGCGAGCCACCTCCGCATAGCGATCATCGCCGCTCCACTGCCATGCTTCGACGTACAGACGCGCGAGCTGTGCGTTGTCGTAGAGCATCTTCTCGAAATGCGGTATGAGCCAGCGGCGCTCGGTCGAATAGCGGTGGAAACCTCCCGCTACGTGGTCGCGAATGCCGCCGGTGGCCATCCGGTCGAGCGTCGTGACGATGCTCCGGCGAACCGCATCGGCGCGTTTCGCCGCGTCGGGAGAAGTCTCCGCCCGATCGCGCAGGTCCCGCTCGACACGCAGCGCGAGGCGCAGCGGGAACGACGACGGGAACTTCATGCCGCGGCCGATCCCACCCCACTCGGGGTCGACACGCTCGACCTGCTCGAGAACCGCCCGCTCGGCGAGTTCGGGGCCGAAGTTGCGCGACTCGAGCGCACCGCCTCCACCGAGGATGTCCCGAACACGCTCCGCGAGCGACTGGGCCGTCTGCTTCATCTGGAGCGGCTGCTCCGACCACTGCGTGGCAATCGTGGCGAGCACGCGGCGAAACGACGGCCGACCGCGTCCCTCGTTGGGCGGAAAGTAGGTCCCCCCGTAGAGCGGCTCGCGATCGGGGGTGAGGAACACGTTGAGCGGCCAGCCACCGCGCTCACCGGACGCGTGCAAGGCCGCCATGTAGACGGCATCGACGTCCGGCCGGGCCTCGCGGTCGACCTTGACCGCGATGAACTTGGCGTTGAGCAGCCGCGCCGTTTCGACGTCGTCGAACGACTCCTCCTCCATCACGTGACACCAGTGGCAGGTGGAGTATCCGATACTCAGGAACACCGGCCGACCGAGCTCGCGCGCCTTGTCGAAGGCGGCGTCGCCCCACGGATTCCAGTCGACGGGGTTGTGCGCGTGCTGCTGCAGGTAGGGGCTCGACTCGAGCAGCAGGCGGTTGGTGTAGAGCGGCCCGCCCTGCTCGTCGACGTGACGCGTGCGCGGCGGGATGGCCGGGTCGCGGGCCGCCAGCGCCGCCTCGAGCCTGGTGTGCAACGCCTTGGGAAACGGGGCCGCCGCCGGCAGTGCGGGAGGCACCGCGGCGCCCGCCACGGTTGCGACAAGCAACAGCGCAAGCCACGCAGAGCGAGAGCATGAGGCCACGGGCCGAGGATAGCTCGACCGGTCCCGCCGCTGGGCCTGCGCGCAGCGCGGCGGTCTGGCTACCTCATTGCCGGGGGCGGATCGGCGCGACCGCCCTGTGGGGCCACCTGCTCGCGGACTCCGCGGCGCTCACCCTCGGGCCGGCCGTGCGGGTCGGCGCGCTCGACGCCGCGCCCGTTCGCGTGCGAGAATTCCGCACTTCGCGCATGGTTGAGTCGGCCCGGTCGATGCCCTCCAGCGCGCACGCTGGGCGGCGGCCGCCACAGTCGAGGCCGCTGCATCCACCTCGAGCCCGGAGAAACCCACGTGTCGCAGGACTCGACCCGCTGGCTTCGCATGGCCTTGAAGGCCAACGGAGTCTTCTCCGCGCTCTCGGCGCTCGTGCTGTTGCTCGGTGATGGCCTGGTGGCGGCGCTGCTCGGAGCCTTCGACGCGCTCGGCCGCATCCACTTCGTCGGCCTCGGTCTCGGCGTCTTCGCGGCCTCTCTGTTCTGGCTCGCGACGCGCGACCGCATCGCTCCCGCCCTGACCAAGGCCGTGATCGCCGCCGACCTGCTCTGGGTCGCCGGAAGCGGACTCGCCATCGCCACCGAAATGACGAGCGGCCAGGGGACATGCGCGGTCGCGATCGTCGCCGGTGTCGTCGCCCTGCTCGCGCTCGCCCAGGGCCTTGCCCTCCGATGGGGGCCAGAGTCGAATCATTGATTCGAGGACGCTCCGAAAGGAGCCTGCCCGTGACCAGGTCGCGCGCAACGTGACCCGGCCTCGCACTCCGCGCCCGCGTGAACCACCATTACGGCTTTGGCAGCAGCTTCATCGACCGCTGGCTGCGCACGGCGTGGAGGAACTGGCCCGCTCTGCGCGAGCGCGTTCTCACAGGCGACGCGTTGCCGCGACTCAGCGAGCGGGGGTGAACCCGGCGGTCCGACGGCTCGCGAGCCATGCCTCCACGGCAAACACGCCGAGCGCGAGCCAGACACAGCCGAACGTCCAGGCGTATACCCCCGCGAACGGCTCGCCGTAAACCGCCACCGCCAGCACGAACGCAATGCTCGGCGCCAGGTACTGCAGGACGCCGATCGTCACGAGCGGCAAACGCCGCGCCGCCGCATTGAACAGCACCAGCGGTGCCGCCGTGAGCAGACCAGATGCCGCAATGAACGCATCCCACCCGAGCTCTCCCCGTGGAATCGTCCCGCGGCCCTCGACCGCCAGCCACAGCACAAACCCCAGGGCGGGAACCGACAACAGCGTGGTCTCGACGCCGAATCCGGCCACCGGCTCCACCGGGGCCAGCTTGCGCACCAGGCCGTACAGCCCGAACGAGACCGCGAGCACCAGAGAGATCCACGGCAGCTCTCCGAGCGCGTACACGAACTGCCCCACACCAAACGCCGCGATCGCCACTGCGAGCCACTGGAGCGGGCGCAATCGCTCCCGCAGAACGAGCAGTCCCAGCACTACATTGATCAGGGGATTCAGGTAGTAGCCGAGGCTGGTCGCGAGCACCTGTCCGCTGGCCACGGCGAAGATGAACACGAACCAGTTGATCCCCAGCAGCAGCGACGCAACCGCCACCGGCAATACTGCCCGGGGCGAGCGCAGCGCCGTTCGGTACTCGCCGAAGCGGCGCGTGGCGGCCAGCAGCCCCATCGCGATCAGCGCTGACCACAGCACGCGGTGCGCCAGTACCTCGATCGGCGCAAAGTCCTGGAGGGCCTTCCAATAGGCCGGAGCAAAGCCCCAGATCGAAAACGCGACGAGCCCATAGAGCACGCCCGTGGCTTCGCGCGAGTGCGGCGCTCGGGGCAACCTGAATCTCCGGTTCGTCGGCAGCGCGAGAGTCCGAGGCTAGCAGCCCGCTCTCATCACGCGGCCCCCCTCCGGCTCCAGCGCCGAACGGACCGTGCTGCAATACGGCCGGCTCCGAGACCGGCTGCTAGTTGACCTGCGTCAGCGTCTTCCCGTGCACGAACTGGCGCACATCCTCGCTGACCATGTACAGACACGGCACCAGCAACAACGATATCGCGCTCCCGAATAGCACTCCGAAGCCGAGCGACGTCGCCATCGGGATCAGGAACTGCGCGGACACGCTCGTCTCGCGCAGCATCGGCGTGAGTCCGGCAAACGTCGTGATCGATGTCAGGACGATCGGGCGGAAGCGCGCGACACCGGCCTCGCGGACCGCGTCCTCGATTGGGACGCCTCGCGCCCGTCTCCCGTTCACATAGTGAACCAACACCAGACTCGAGTTCACGACGACTCCCGTGAGCGCCACGACCCCGAAAATCGACATCATGCTGTAGTTGAACGTCCAGTCCGTGAAAATCTCGCGCGCGAAGTACATGAACCAGTGGCCGAAGATCGCGCCGACCAGCCCAAACGGGATCACCGCCATGATGATCAGCGGCTGGAAATAGGATCGAAGTGGGATCGCCAGCAGCGCGTAGATCAGGATCAGCGCGAGCGGATAGTCGAGCGCCAGACTGCCGACCGACTGCGACTGCTCGGCCTGCTGTCCCTCGAGCCCATAACCCAGCCCCGGATAATCGGCCGCCAGCGTCGGCAGAAATTCGGCTTGCAAGTCGGCGATCACCTCGCCCGCGCTCGCCTGCGTCTCGTCGAGCTCCGCCGTCACGTTGATCACGCGCTTGCGATTCGCGCGTCGGATCGTCGAGAAACCACGTCCGAGCTCGACGCGCGCCACCATATAGAACGGAACCTCTCCACCGGTTGGCGTACGGATCCGCAGCGAATCGAGATCGGCGAGCGCGCGCCGCTGATCGAGCGGATAGCGAATCATCACGCGAATGTCGTCGCGTCCGCGCTGGATGCGCTGCGCCTCCGCGCCATAGAAGGCCTGCCGTACCTGCCTCGCGAGGTCGTCCAGCGTAAGGCCCAGCGTCTCCGCCGCCGGAAGGATCGACAGCTTGATCTCCTGCTTGCCCTCGCTGAACGAGTCGTTGATTTCCGATACGCCGGCGTACGTCGCCAGCTCCTGCTTCAGACGAGTCGCCGCAGCTCTGAGGTCGTCGGCGTCAGCCGAATCGAGCTGGATCTCGATCGGATCGCCGAGCGAGAAGAAGTCCGAACGAAATTCGAGCTTCTCGACATCGGGAATCGGGCGCGCCTGTGCCTGCCAGCGGCGCGTGATGTCCTTGGCGCTGAGCGGCCGCACGTCGCCGCTCAGGACCTCGATGACGACCTCTCCCAGCTGGCTGCCCGACGTCCTGTTCTCGTTGTCTGGACCGCCGGCGATGTTCAAGGGCTGCTGCCCCACCGAAACCATGACGTGCTTGATGAGAGACTCGCCGTCGACCGTGTACTCGGCGTCGAGCTCTTGCTTCAGTCGGTAGGCGGCCGCCTCGAGCTCGAACACCGCGGCTTCCGTGCGCTCGACGGGCGTGCCCTGCGGCATCGTAATGTCGGCGATCAGATAGTCGCTCTCGATCGGTGGGAAGAACGAGAAGAAGAGTCGCGCGTCGCCGATTCCGTACCTCAGCGAGGCGATCGAGACGGCGAGGATTCCCACACCGGCGGCGATCACCGCATAGCGCCACACGAGCGCGCTCTCGAGCCGAGGCGCGTAGACGACTCGCGCGACCCACTCGAGACTGCCAGACATGCGACGCTGCGCCGCGCGAAAGCGCGCGGCGAGAGTACCGGGCGCTACGGGCTTCTCCTCCGAGGACACCTTCATGTGGCCAAGATGCGCGGGCAGCACCAGCTGCGATTCGATCACCGAGAAGATCAGGCACAGGATCACTGTCATTGCGATCGCGCCGAAGATCTGTCCCATCTCGCCCGGTGCAAGCAGCATCGGCAAGAAAGCCGCAATCGTCGTGAGCACTCCGAAGATCACGGGGACGGCGACCTCCTGGGCGCCCCGGATTGCCGAGTCGAGCGGATCCTCCGCATTCTCCTGGTGTCGGTGGATGTTCTCGCCCACCACGATCGCGTCGTCCACCAGGAGCCCGAGCACCATGATGAAACCAAACGACGAGATCACATCGATCGAGACGCCGGCCATCGGAAACACGTAGAGCGCGCCGAGCATCGATATCGGAACGCCGATGCTGACCCAGATCGCGAGCCGCAGGCGCAGGAACAGCGCCAGCACGATGAATACCAGCACGAAGCCGGTCGCACCGTTGCGAAACATCAGCGAGAGGCGGTCGCGCAGGCCCTGCGAGCTGTCGCGCCATACGGTGAGCTCGATGCCTTCGGGCAAGCGCGCCTGCATCTCGATCAGATACTGATTCGTCGCCTCGACGACCTCGAGCACGCTCTGCTCACCGACCCGGTCCACCTTCACGGTAACCGCCGGGTTGCCATCGAAGGTCGCGTAGCGCTCGTCTTCCTCGAAGCCATCGACCACATTTGCGATCTCGCCGAGCAGTAGTCGCGTTCCGTCCTCGCGCGTGCGTACCACGATCCGCTCGAACTCGGGGGCGCTGTAGGCCTGGCCCTTGGTGCGCAGCAGCACCTCGCCAGCGCGTGTCTTGATCGAGCCCCCCGGACGGTCGAGCGACCCGCGACGAACGGCCCGCACGACCTCGTCGAACGAGAGGCCGTACCGGCGCAGCGTCTCCTCCGCGACCTCGATCGCGATCTCGTACCGACGGGCGTTGAACAGGTCGACCTGCGTCACCTCGGGAAGCGAGGAGATGCCATCGCGAACACGCTCGCCGAACACCTTGAGCGATCGCTCGTCCGTATTGCCCGAGACGGCGATCTGCATGGCCGTGCGACGCGAGCTCACATAGTTGACGATCGGCTTCTCGGTCTCCTCGGGAAAGGTGGTGATCGAATCGACCGCGTTCTTGATCTCGGAAAGCGCGCGGTCCACCGGATAGCCCTGCAACAGCTCTGCCGTGACCCCGCAGGCTCCCTCCGCTGCGCTCGATGTCAGCTTCTCGATCCCGGTGATGCCCTGGATCTCCTCCTCGATCCGGATGCAGACGCCCTCCTCGACCTCTTCGGGTGCAGCTCCGAGATAGGTCACACCGACGTTGACGATCGGACGGTCGATGTCCGGAAAGCTCTTGACCTGTACGCGGTACATCGCCGTGATGCCGCCGACCACGAGCAGCGCCATCAACAGGTTGGCCGCGACGTGGTTGCGCGCGAACCAGGCAATCACGCCCGTCACGTACCCGCCTCGGCTAGCGTGGCCGCGTCATCGGCTACTCGAACCTGCATGCCATCGATCGCGGCCCCGAGCGGCGACACGCAGACGCGGTCGCCCGGAGCGAGCCCCTCGCCGATCACCACGCGGTCGCGCTCGTTGCGCAGCACGTCGACCTCGCGGATGCGAAGCTGATTATTCGCGTCGACGAGATAGACACGATCATCCCCGCGTATCGCGGTTTGCGGCAACAGATATGCCTCGGGGACGCTGCGGCCCGCGATCTCGGCTGCCACGAACAAACCGACGGCCAGCGGCGCGTCGCTCCCGCTTCCATAGGGATCGGCGACCTCCGCGACGACGTGCACCATCCGGCTGCGCGGATCGAGCTCGGCCTCGGTCCGCACGATCGTGCCATGCCAGACGCGCTCGCGGCCGGCGAACTCGGCGGTCAGCTTCACGGCTGGACCCGGCTGCTCCCGCGAAGCCCCTGCCGGCTCGCCGGACAGCGGCAAGTCCAGATAGGCGAGCTCGCGGTCGGGCAGCGGCAGTCGGACCTCGGCGAAGTCGACTGAGTAGAGCGTCGCGATCGTGGTTCCGCGCTGCACGAACTGACCGACGTCAACCTGCTCGGAGCGCACCCTGCCGGCGTAGGGCGCGCGGATCTCGGCACGCTCGAGGTCACGAGCTGTACGCGAGCGTCGAGCGCGGGCCTCTCGCAGCACGGCGTGCGTCACGCGGAACGCGTTCTCGGCATCGTCGATCCGCGCCTGGCTCGCCACCGACTGATCCGCCAGCTGGCGCTGGCGATCGCGCTCCGTGTTAGCACGCTGGAACTCGCTCTCGGCGCGCGCGACGCTCGCACGCGCCGCCGCGAGCTCGACCTCGTGGTCGGCGCGATCGATTCGCAGGAGGGGCTCGCCGCGCTCGAAGAAGCCGCCCGCCGCGAGCGACCGCGACACCCACACGACCTCTCCCGATACTTGCGACACCAGATCGCTCTCGCTGCGCGGCGTGACGCTGCCGTGTGCTCGCACCATGAAGCGGAACTCCTGCGGCTTCGCCAGTTCGACACGCACCAGCGGCGCCGTCGGCGGGCGCTCCGGTTGGATAGGCTTGCTCGCGAAAAACTGGAGCGAGACGATCAAATAAATCGTTCCCGCCACGATCAGGCCGATGACTTCGAGCTGGAATCGTCTTCTCTTCATCACCCGTGCTCCGAATGCCGAAGGGCCTGCGCTCGGATCCCCGCCGCGCAATAGCTCACCAGCGCTTCGACCAGCTGCTCGTCGCGCGGGTAGCCGGCGTCCGAATCCGCACCCGTCTCGAGATGGCCGCCCACGACGTGAACCATCACGCCGACGGTGAACTGGAAGGCGAGGGAGAGCTGCTCGGACGAAGCGGCGGGCAGCGCGCGCCCCAGCAGCAGGGTCATTCGATCGCGCAGTGGCCCGAACAGATCGCGCTTGAGCTCCGCTACGATTTCGGGCGGGTCGGCGTACAGCCGCGCCGCGACCGCGCGTGACTCGAGCTGGCGATCGGGCGGCTGCAGCACCGCCGGCGCCAGGAAGGCGCGCAGTAGATCCTCGAGGAACTGCGCAGGCGGACCAGATCGCAGCTCCACCTCGTCGAGCGCTCGCATCCGCTCCTGGTTGAGCGGCCCGATCAGCCGCTGGCAGACCGCCGAGAGCAGCTCGCGCTTCGAGCCGAAGTGATAGTTGGCTGCGGACACACTCACACCCGCCGCGGTCGTCACCGCGCGAATCGAGGTCCCGGTGTAGCCGCGCTCGGCGAACAGCCGAGCAGCGGCATCGAGCAGCCTCTCGCGCGTCATGTCCGCGCGCGACATGCGCTGATCGCCAGCGGGCAGATTGGTCGCCGATGCGTCGATCGCCATGGGCCTCTCACCAATTCGAACAGTTGTTCGGAACGTACGTTCTATTGGTGCTGAAAGTCAAATTCGAAGTCGCTCGACAGAAATCCTGGAGCGGATATTCTCATTTATTTACAGTGACTTGAAGGTTCGACGTGCACGTGCTCCCGCCGCGCACTGTTGACAGGCCGCCTCCTCACCACCTATCCAACTGTTGAATATCGAGCGTGTGCGCCGCCGTTCACGCTCTGGGAAGGAGAAGCTCGACGCCCGGCTATCACCGGCGTCGGCTTCGGCTGTCGAGGGTCGCGGTGCCGGGAAACCGGTCCGCGGCCCTCATCCCTTCCGGGTGCGCCGCGCGAATGGACCGCGAGTCCGGTCCAGCTGCGCGCGGGGTGTGACGACGATCACACCGCACCGGTCGACCGACCTGCGCGGCGCCGTCCACCCTCCTCCGAGAGCTGCCATCGGGAACGAGCATCGCGACGCCGATACGTAGGGTATCGGCTACGAATTGTTGTCCCCTCGGTACCCCGTTCGGCCGAAGAGGCATTTCGCGCAGCGGCAGCGCGGGCGACCCGCGAGGCGCACTCGACCACCTCGCCGCGCCAACGACGACTCTCGGTGTGTGCTCCAGGCAACGCATTCTGGCCGCACCCGGGAAAGGAGAGAGACGATGCGACCCGTTCTTGCCCTGGTGCTTGCCCTGCTCGTGGCCCGTGCGTCGAGCGCACAGGATCTCTTCTCGGTCGACACCGGCGCAATCGGCATCTCGGGTAGCGGCAACGACATCGTGCAGCTGATCGACGATCTCATCAATCAGACCGGAGACTTCACCGGCCTCGCACCCGAGACGAGCTACACCGGCACGCTCGAATATGCTGGAGTGCCCAATGCGCTGGCCCTGAGCCTGAATCTCGCCAACTCGGCCATGCCGATCCTCAGCTTGACGATCCCGTCGGTTGGCACGAGCGAGATATTCAACGGTACGAGCCTCACAGACCTCGAGGACCAGATCGAGGACTGGATCAAGCACTCCGCCAGCGGGACCTGGGCAGAGTTTCTCGAGGCGATGAACGGGCTGTCCGCACTGACACTGCTCGACGGCAATCCGCGCGCATCGACGGCCCTGCTGGCAAACTCGGCCTACCGGCGCTTCGGCCTGAACGACTCTCACAGCCGCCTCGGCTACATGGAGCAGGAGGTGACGCGCTTCGGAACCTTTGGCATCACGCTCGAAGTCGGCGCCGGCTCCGCCAGCACCAACCAGTTCAGCGGCCTCGATACCATCGACGGCAGTCTGGAGATCAGCGGCGAGTTCAACGACACGGTAGGCCTCGCCTTCTCGATCATCTCTCAATACCGCGACTACAACACCGCCGAGCTGTACGACGTCGGCGTCGAACTCGGTCTCCCCATCCGACTGCGCCGTCCCGTCGAGGGCAAGAACCTGTACTGGGGCATCACACCGGTGTTGCAGGCCGGTGCCGGGCTATCGCCCGACTTCGCTGCCGGCGGCCTGTTCGTGGGCGGCGGCCTCGTCAACTCGATGGCTCTCCAGCTCGGCATCTTCGAGATCGGGATGGCCAACGAGCTGATCTACTACGGCGGCATTCCGATCAACGATATCAAGGGGTACGACTTCGACACGGAGCTCGACCAGCTGATCACGAAGAACGGCCTGCGCATCGCCCTCCGGCCAATCGGCCTGTTCTACGCCGAGGGCGGCGTCAGCATCACCAACTTCCTGCTCGACCACGCCGCACTCGACTACTACGTGACCCCCTTCGCGGGTGCCGGACTCCGACTGGGCCGCTACCTCGAGCTGCGAGCCAGCTACGAAGCCGACCTGGGAAAGCAGGGCTACCGAGGTCAACGAGCCCGCCTGGAGCTGGGAGCCTACTTCTAGGATCAACCAACGAGCACCGCGAACCAGCCACGCCGCGCGAGCGGACGATAGGGCTTTCGCTCGGGCCAGGGTGTTGATACCAAGGACGTGTGCGACGGCATCTCTTCCTGCTCGCAACCGTGTCGTGGGGTCTTGCCTGTGGCGGACCCGCGCCGACCCCGAGCGCGGCGGCTCGCAGCGAAGCGCCAAGACACCCCAGAAACGCCCCGCAGGACTGCGACACAAGCGACCCGCGACGACCCGCCTGGTTTGGCGCGCTCCACATCCACACTGCGCTCTCGATGGACGCCTGGAGCATGCAGACACGACTGCGTCCCGACGATGCCTACGCCTATGCGAGCGGCGAGCCCGTGGGCCTGCCGCCCTTCGACGCACAGGGCGAGCCGACCCGCGAAGTCGCCCTCGAACGCCCGCTCGACTTTGCGGCCGTGACGGACCACGCGGAGTTTCTCGGCGAGACCGAAATCTGCACCAACTCGGCCGTTGCTGGCTACGACACACCACGCTGCCAGCGCTATCGCGGCGAGGCTCCCTCCGAGTTCGCCGCATCGCTGCCCGAAGAGCTGCGAACGGCCGCCGCACTGTTCGAGTTCGTCTCGCTCGCAACTCAGTCGCCGCCGGCGCGCGATCCCGCGCTGTGCGGTCGCGACGGCCGCCGCTGCATCGAAGCCTCGCGCATCCCCTGGCGCGAGATCCAAACCGCGGCGGCGCGTTGGAACGACACCAGCGGCCGCTGCCGCTTCACGACTTTCGTCGCCTATGAGTACACAGCGATGCCCGACTACAGCAATCTGCACCGCAACGTCGTGTTCCGAGACGCGCGCGTGCCTTCGGTGCCAATCGGATACTTCGAAGCTCCGACGCCCGAGGCGCTGTGGCGCCGGCTCCGACGCGATTGCACAGACGCGGGCACCGGCTGCGACGTGTTGGCGATCCCGCACAACTCCAATCTCTCCAACGGACGAATGTTCCGTCCCGACTATCCAGGAGCGGACTCGCGCGAGGAACAGGCAGCACTCGCACACGAGCGCAGCGCCATCGAGCCCATCGCCGAGATCTACCAGCACAAGGGTGACTCAGAGTGTCGAAACGGATTCGCCAGCATCCTCGGCGAGCCCGACGAGCTGTGCGACTTCGAGAAATACCGTCCGCTCGAAGGCCAGGAGGATTGCGGCGACGGCACGGGCGCTGGTGCCATCCCCTTTGCGCGCGGCTGCGTGTCGCGCCGCGACTTCGTTCGTTATGCCTTGACCGAAGGACTTGCCGAGGCCGATCGCCTCGGGGCCAACCCGTTCAAACTCGGCATCATCGCGGCCACGGACACTCACGTCGCAATCGGCGGCAATGTCGACGAATGGAGCTATGCGGGCCATGGAGGCATCAGCGAAGCCACGGCCTCGGCGCGCGTCGGGGCGGCAACCGCGGCCTTCAGTCCCGGCGGCCTGGCCGGCATCTATGCAGAGGAGAACTCCCGAGAGTCGCTGTTCGACGCAATGCGCCGGCGCGAGACCTTTGGCACGAGCGGTCCCCGCATCCGGCCGCGTCTGTTTGGCGGCTGGGGCGACGCGTTCGCTGCGGATCTCTGCGCCGGCTCGGATTTCGTCGCACGCGGGTACGCCGAGGGAGTGCCGATGGGCGGTGACCTGCCGCGTCGTCCGCAGGCCAGCGGCGCGCCGCGCTTCGCGGTCTCTGCACTCGCCGACCCCGGCACCGCGAGCCGGCCGGGCGGGTTGCTGCAGCGCATCCAGATCATCAAGGGCTGGGCCGACGAACGGGGACGCCTGCATCAAGCGGTCTACGACGTGGCCGGAGGCGTGGACGCGAAGAGCGGCGTCGACCGGGCGACCTGCGAGCCACACGGCAACGGCGCGCGCGAGCTGTGCCAGGTCTGGAGCGACCCGGATTTCGACCCGGGGCATCGCGCGTACTACTACGCGCGTGTGCTCGAGAACCCTAGCTGTCGCTACGAAGCCTGGGATTGCATCCGCCTGGCCGACGAGCGGCCCGGCCGCTGCGGCGATCCGACCATCGATCGCACGGTCCAGGAGCGCGCCTGGACCTCGCCCATCTGGTACACGCCGAACGAGCATCCACCGGCGGCGGCGCAAGGCTCGTAGCAGCGCGAATCGGCGGAGTCAGTCCGAGTGGTCGCGCCACCCCCCGAGTGCCGTCAACCCCACCGCGCCCACCAGGAACAAGCCGCCGACCGGCGCCAGAACAATCAGCAACCCGGGATCGCCCCCGTAGATGACTACACCGCCGAGGAAGAACCCGAGCGGCATCACCACGCCCGCTGACAGGAACAGCAGGGAGGCGGCGCGCAGCGCCGTCGCCGACAGCGCGAGTCGCGGCAAGGTCAACGCAAAGCCGATATTGAGCACGCCGATCAGCGTTCCGTGAGTATGTGCCAGGGTCCAGACGAGGCGGCGCGCCTCGCTCGAGACGTCGAGATACAGCCCCACCTTGAAGCCGTGCAGGATCTCGAGCGACACACCTAGCAAGACGTATACGAACACCAGCAGCCAGCCGAACCGCATGTGTCGCGCGCTCAGCGTCGCGAGGTCCATCCCGTCTCGAGACTCACTTCGGTCGTCAGCCGGCTCGGACACGACGCGCAGCATAGCGCGCGAGTGCCCCATTCCGAACGCTCCGATCCATCCGCCCGGCGATGCGTACGCCACGCGCGCTGACTTCGACGTCGTCGACAGCGAAGTCTGAAGGAGCAAGAGCTATGCGGCCGAATCTCGCCAGCCGGCCGTGTACCGGTCGATCATCTCGTCCGAGCAGACACATGAGACGGGCACGGCGCCCCACGGCCTTCACCGCCCCGAGCCACGTCGCCGCAAGCATCCGCTCACGCGAGCTGCGACGCCGATTGGCAAGCTTGCTTCGCGCGGGAAGGCTCGCTGCGGGCAGGGTCTGGCGTGACCCGAGGGCAGGCGTCACTCCGCCGATCAGTGCCGGCCGCCGCGCGCTCCTCCGCCCCGGCCAACGCGCCCGCTGCCGCCGCGACCCACGCGCGCACCGCCGTCGCCGCGGCGCGAGCGGCCACCACTACCGATTGCGCGCGAACGGCTGGCGCCGGACGAGCGCTCCTTGGACTGGAACGCGGCGCTGCGATCGCGGCGACTCTTCGCCGCACGGCCCACGCTGGCCGCGCGCGAACTGCCACGCGCGCGCTCGACGCGCGGGCTGCGATCGCCCCGGTCTGCTCGCGCGCGCGGGCTCGCGGGCGAAGGCGTGGGGGCGACCCGCGTCGCACGCTGGCCGCGGCCGGAACGAACCCTGATCGGGCGGGCCACATCCGACCGCGCGACGCGGGGAACGCGACGCTGCGCAGCGCGCGACGGTCCGGTGCGGTCGAGGCGACCGCGATGGCGGCCCGCTGCGTCCACGCGCGGCAGTCGGTCGACCCGCACGGCGCGACCCCTCTCGCGTCGGTCGACCCGCACGGCGCGACCCCTCTCGCGTCGGTCGACCCGTTCGGCGCGACCTCCCTCGCGTCGGTCGACCCGTTCGGCGCGACCCCTCTCGCGTCGGTCGACCCGTTCGGCGCGACCTCCCTCGCGTCGGTCGACTCGTTCGGCGCGACCTCCCTCGCGTCGGCCGACTCGTTCGGCGCGACCTCTGTCGCGTCGGCCCGCGCGATGAGTCCGCTCGCGGTGCTCTCCGCGCCGCCAATCTCGGTCGAAGTGCCGGCCGAAGGTCCCGTCCGGCATGCGCACAGTGCGGCTGCGGAACTCGCCGCGCCGTGATCCGCGCGCGGCTCCACGGCGCCCGTCGCGCGAGCGGAACGTCCGGCCGCCGATCGTCTCGGGCGAGCCATGGCGATGCGCGCGCCAATCGGAGTGACGCTCGTGACGCCGCACTGTGCGGTAGACGGCGTGGCTCGAACGATGGTGGTGGTGTCTGCGATGGTCGAAATGGCGTGCCACACGCTTGTAGCGATGATGGTGCCCACCGTAGAACCAGTGCACGAAGTGCAGCGACGGCAGCCCGAAGGAAACTGGGTAGCGAGACGGTCCGTAATAGAACCCGAAGTGCGGATACACCGGATACCACCAGCCCCAGGGATACCAGTAGGCGTACCAACGCGGGTAGCCGAACCAATACGGGTAGGGAGAGTAGTACTGACGCACACTGACGCGCACGTCTTCGCTCGTCAGGTCATCGTATTCATAGCCGTACTCGTCGGCGTACTCGCGCGCCGCCTGCTCGAGTTCGCCACGCGCCTCGGGATCGTTCGTCAGCCCGTCGCGCCACTCCTCTTCGACTGCCCGGTTGGCGGCAGCAACTGCGACCGCCAGCTCGTTGATCCGCTCGCGCGTTGCCTCCGGGTCGGCAGCAAATGCCTCGCCGATCGCCACCAGGGCGCTCGGGCTGCGGGCGAGCATCGCGAGCAGCTCGGGATCCTCGAGCAGCTGCGCGAACGCCTCTCGCGCGGACTCGGGCAGCGGAGCCACCTCCTCGCCGAACTCGATGTCGGCCGAAGCCTTGATCGCATCCGCCTCCTGCAGGAGCTCGAAGTGTTCGCGGCCCAGGTGGCGGATCGCGGCCCGCACCGGCTCGGGTCGTTGCTCGGCGATCGCATCGAGCGCCGCAGCGTCCTTCTCGCCGCCCGTGACGACTTCGCCTAGCACGCCTGGCGTGCGCACCAGCTCCCACAGCTCCTCCTGGTGCTCGCGATCGAGGCGCTGAATGCGCAGATCGAAGGCCGCACCCGAACGCGCCTGGATCAGCTCGATACGAACGAGCACATCCGGGTGCTGGGTTGCTGCGAGCGCGGCTTCGCGCCGCTCAGACGTGCGCGAGGCGATGGCTTCGAGCAGCTCCTGCTCCCGCTCGTCGAGGGCGTCGAGCCCTTCGGGCGCCTGCAATGCGAGGGAGGCCGGGGCAAAGACGAGCTGTAGCACCGCCGCGAAGATCCAGGAGCGTGCGTGAGGGGCCATCGGAATCGACCTCCGGCCCGGCCTGATTGCCGGGGACTCGAGTTCGACGCATGACGGCACCATTACTTCATCGGGCGACGCCAGGATCCCGCGGGGAGTGCTCGGAGATGAGCAGCGTATCCAAACCCGTAACTGCGAGGATGACACAGGAAAGGGTCATCCGGTCATCGCCCGGTGTCGGAAGCCCCCAGCCGGCCCGAGAGCAGCCGGGCGGCCGGGCGAGTCGTCTCTAGCTGTTCGAACAGGATCTTGAGCATGGCGGTGATCGGAGTCGCGAGCAGCATCCCGACGATCCCCCACAACATGCCCCAGAGGATCAACGCCATCAGGATCGCGACCGGGTGCAGGTCGAGTGCATCGCCCAAGATCTTCGGCTCGAGCACGCTTCCGATCACGAACTGGATTGCGCCCGGCACGGCGATCGCAGCGACCGCCGCCGCCTGGGACGTATCCGGGCTCATGATCACCACCGGCAGCGGCAATAGTGTCGCGATCAGCGAGCCCACGCTTGGAATGAAATTCAGCAGGAACGCAAACAATCCGAACGCCAGCGCGAGATCGATCCCCAGCAGCCACAGCACCGTGCCGACCAGGATGCCGGTCGCGCCCGACACCAGCGCCTTGGTGGCGATGTAGCGCTCCACGCGCCGCTCGATGTCCCGCCAGATGCCGCTGTCGTCGGATGTCGACAATGCGGTCTCGCGTCCGATCAACAGGTAGATCATGAAGATCAGCACCAGCAGCGACTTCGAGAGCAGATCGACGATCGCGTTGGTCGTGCCCAGCAACATGCTCCCGATCGCGCTGACCGGAATCTGCGAGATCGGGTCGAGCATCGCGCTCGAATCGATGCCGAGCAGCTCGAGCGGCGCTGCGTCGGCAACACGCGCGAGCAGCTCCCCGAGCCACATCTGGTACTCGGCGGCGTTGGCTGCGAGCTGCACGACCGACGTCTGGATCAGCGCCGCTACCGCGGTGAGCAACCCAATGCCTAGCAACAGCGTGGTCCCGATCGAGAGCGAGCGCGGCAGCTTGAGCCGACGCACCTGCACGTCGACCACGGGCTGGAGCCCGAGCGCGAAGAACACCGCGAGCACGAAGGGAACCATCACCGGCCGCAGCCAGTAGAGCGCAAAGCCCGTTCCGATCACACTCAGGATCAGCAGGCAGGCTGTCTGGATCCGGCGTTCCTGCAGCTCTCGTTCCATCGGCTGGCACCGCCTCCGCGCCGCTGTCGGTGCAGCGTCGCACGGCGGCGGATGATATCATCGGATCTCCACGTGATGAGCGAGCCCGTACTTCACCGCCTCACGACCTCCGCGTGGATCCTGCTCGGCGTCGCGATCTGCGCCTGGATGATTCCCCTCGAGCCGAACCTGCTCGAGGAGGGCATCGCGCTCCACCTCGCCCAGCGCATGATGCAGGGCGAGCACCTGTTCCGAGACCTCGCGAGCTTCACCGGGCCGCTTCCCTTCGAGCTGCTCTCGCTTCTGTTCCGCGCGTTCGGCACCGACATCTGGGTGGCGCGCGGCGCGGTCGCCGTGATGCACGGTCTGGCTTGCGGCGCCGCCTATGCACTCGCGCACGCGGCGCGACGCGATGGATTCGCCCATCTCGCGGCGGGCTTCGTCGCCGCAGCGCCCGTGCTGCTGTTTCCGCTCTTCTCACTCTACTTCTACTCATTGCTGGCGTTGCACCTCGCGCTCCCCGCCGCCTGGGCCGCGCAGCGCGGCGTCGATTCACCGCGACTCGCCGCCCTCGCTGGCGCGCTCGTCGCTGGCGTTGCGCTCTGCAAGCAGAACTTCGGTCTCTCGCTCGCGCTGTCCCTCGGACTGGCTCTCGCTGCCGCGACACCACGGGGACAGCGGTGGCGGCGCTGCGGCACCTACGCCGCGGGAGGCATCGCAGTCACCTTTGCGACGCTCGCGCTCTACGCCGCTCGCGGCGACCTGCTGCCACTCTGGCAATCGCTCGTCACCCTCCCATTGTCGTTCACGACGACATTCGATTCACCCTACGTCAACATGTGGCCGCCGGGCGAGCTGCGCGAGGATATCTACATCGATCGCGCTCGTTATGTTCCAGGCCTCTACGGACTGCGCTTCAGCATCTTCGAGGGCATTAGCTTCGCGACTGCCTTGTGGACCCAGCTGCTCTACGCGTCGCCATTCATCGCTCTCGTCCTGACGCTGCTCGCCGCGCGCAAGTCCGCGCTCCCGCGCGCCACCTGGATCCACACGGCCCTGCTCGTCGCGACGATCCCCACACTGTTCCCTCGCACGGACTGGGGCCACCTCGTCTACGTGTTGCCCGCCACCATCGTGCAGCTGTGTTTGATCGCGCGCTCACTGTCACAACCGGCTTGGGCGAGGGCCAGCGCAGCGGCTCTCGGACTGGTGCTTGCCGTACTGACCGCGGCGACCGGCGCGTGGCTGCACGACCGCGCGCGGCCGGCGCGCTTCGGGCCCCACCTGCCGATCCAGCCGGTGAGCGGCATGCTGAGCGCGCCGCCACTCGGCCCGGTGATCGCCGCTCTGCGCACACGCACCGCCCCGGGCGAGCCGATCTTCGTGGCCCGCGCGGAGCCGCTTGTCTACTTCGCAGCCGGCAATCCGAACCCGACGCCCTACAGCGGCGTAATCCCCGGTATCCGCCAAGAGCAGGAGCAGACGATTACGGCCGCGTTGCGGGTCGTTCGTTATGTCGTGATGAGCGACATCGATCAGCCTCTCTTCGTCTACTACAGTGATGTGCTCCCCGGAGTGTGGGCCCACCTCGAACGTCACTTCCGGGTGGCGCGAAACGCACCCCCGGGCTGGCTCACTTTGCTCGAACGCGGCGAGGACCGCGGGCCGACCGCAATCGACCTGTTCGAGTTGCGGGAACAGGGGGTTGCCTTCGTACGCCAGGCGAACGGCTCGCTCGCCAAGCCACCCGGCCCGGCGCCGCGACTCGCCGCCCGCCTGAACCGACGTCCGCTCGCCTTCTGGCTCGGTGACCGGGGCGGCGGCATTGATTTCGAGCTGGTGGTCCCGCCCGCTGCGCGCTTCCAGAGCGACATCGCGCTGGGGCAGACGATCGGGCTCACCCGCCCTTACGAACACCCGAGTGGCGTCGATGCGGTGGTCTCGATCGCACCCGATGGCGAGAGCCTGCGCGAGCTCGTGCGACGGCGTATCGAGGCGGACGCGAGCCCACACCACAGCTGGCTGCCCATCGAGGCCGACCTCGCCCGGTGGGCGGGACAGCGGGTCACGCTGCGCCTGGAGATCCGTTCGATTCGAACGATCGCCGACGACCGCCTCGCCTGGTTCGGGAGCCCCCGACTGGCGACACCGCCGCGGCGCTGACCCGATCGTTCCGCGTTCAATCGGGGGCGTCAGGACGCCGCGCCACCACGTGTACCGTGGCACCACTGCGACACACTGCCGCTGCGATCGACAACGCGAGCGCGGGCAGCGAGCCAAAGACGAGCCAGAGCCCGATCGCGAGCCGTGACGCGCGGCGCGTTCCGGACCGCTGCGGCGGGCTGTGAAGCGCGGTGTACAGCCGATTGGGGCGCTCGGGATCAAACCCGTTCTGCAGGCTCTGGATCCAGCCGAATGGATTTTGCCGCAGCGAGAAGTGATGGGTGCGTCCGCACTCGAAGCCACAGCGCTCGATCAGCTGGCGCAGCGCCGTGAGCGGAAACTGGTAGAGGTGGCGCGGCGCGTCGAGATGAAACCAGCCCGCGCCGGCCAAGCGCGCCTGCCAGCTCGAGAAGTTGGGCACCGCAACCACGAGCCGCCCGCCCGGCTGCAAGATCCGGTAGCACTCCTCGAGCGTCGCGCGCGGGTCGCGCAGGTGCTCGAGCACGTGCCAGATCACGATCTGGTCGAAGCTCGCTGCGTCGTACCGGGCCGCCGTGAGATCGGACACGATGCGGATCTCGGCCCGCTGATCGGCGCCACGAACCGCGGCCTCGCTCAGCTCCACGCCATGGGCCTCGAAGCCGAGATCGGAGAGCGGCCCCAGGACCACCCCGCGACCGCAGCCTACGTCGAGCACGCGCGCGCCCGGCTCGAGCCCTGCCGAGAGGAAGCGGGCGTGGCGAGCCGCCACGAGACGCACCCCCCACTCGACCGCCGACACGAACTTGGAACCGGGAGCGCCGTAGTACTCGTCCGGGTAGAAGGAGGCGACCTCGGCCGGCCCCGGCATGGGTGCAAAGCGGCCCAGCCCACACTCGGTGCACACCACGATCGGCGACTCGATGCCATCGACCGCAAAGTGTGGGCTCGCGCTGGTGGCGTCGCAGACGGAACACGCCGAGACGGAGACGACCTCTGTTGCTCCGATCGGGCGAACAGGTCGATCGTAGAGGGCCAAGTGGTCTCCAGGACGCGGCCGGCCGGCGCGGCCCGCGAGCGTGCACTCTCCCAGGGCGCGCGTCAAACGCAGTGCGGGGCTAGCCTCGGACGATGGGCTCCGGACGCGTACTGCTCAGCGGTGCCACCGGTCTGGTCGGGCAGGCGTTGCTGCCTGCCCTGCTGGAGCGCGGTGCCACGGTCCACGCCCTCACTCGACGCAAGCCGAAATCACAGCCCGCCCAGACCGGCGGCGCACACTTCTTCGAGTGGGATGGTGTGCATCCGCCCGAAGCTTCACTGCGCGGCATCGACGCCGTCGTCCACCTGGCCGGCGAGCCAATCTTCGGCGGCCTGGTCACGCAACGGCGCATGCGACGGATGGTGTCGAGCCGCATCGACTCGACGCGCGAGCTGGCGGCGAGGATTGCGGCGCTCGACCCGTCGCAGCGGCCGGGCCGCTTCGTCTGCGCCTCCGCAGTTGGCCTCTACGGCGACCGCGCCGACGAGAAGCTCGACGAAGCCAGCGTGCCCGGCCGGGGCTTCCTACCGGACCTGTGTCGAGACTGGGAGCGCGCCGCCGAAGAGGCGCGCTCCTCCAACCTCAGCGTCGCGCGCCTGCGCTTCGGCGTCATCCTCTCGCGTCGCGGAGGCGCACTGCCACCCATGCGCAGGTCGTTCGAGCTGCACCTCGGTGGACGACTGGGCAGCGGAGACCAATGGGTACCGTGGGTCCACCTCGACGACGCCGTCGGCGCGGTACTGCTCGCCATCGACGGCAGACTCGACGGCCCTGTCAACGTCGTCGCGCCCAACCCCGTGACCAACCGCGAGCTGACACGCGAGCTGGCGAAGCAGCTCGGTCGGCCTGGCTTCTGGGTCGTGCCGGGGTTCGCGCTGCGCGCCGTGCTGGGCGAGATCGCCGACGAGCTGCTGGGCAGCAAGCAGGTTGCCCCAGGCGCGCTCGAGCGAGCGCGCTATCGCTTCAGGTATCCCGAGCTGGCCCCCGCGCTCGTCGAAGAGCTCTCGTGATCGACTCGAATCTGCTGTTCGAGCTGCTGCTGCTGCTGGCGCTGACCGCTGCCGGACTGGCGCTGTTCGAGCGACTGCGGCTTCCCTCGATCGTGGGCTTCCTACTCGTGGGCGCGATCGCAGGCCCGGGCGGACTTCAGCTCGTCGAGGAGCCGGAGAGCGTCCGCTCGCTCGCCGAGATCGGCGTCGTCTTCCTGCTGTTCGAAATCGGCCTCGAGCTGCCGCTCGAGCGGCTTCGCACCCTGTGGCGCACCGCGCTGATCGCGGGCGGAGCGCAGGTGGCGCTCACCGTCGGCGTGGTCGCGGTCGGCGCCGGCGTGCTCGGGCTCGCCGCCGCGCCGGCGCTGGTACTCGGCGGCGTCGTCGCAATGTCGAGCACGGCGCTCGCGACGCGGCTGCTGGTCGACCAGGGCTCGGTCGACGCGCCCCACGGCCGGCTCTCGGTTGCCATCCTCGTGCTGCAGGACCTGGCGATCGTGCCCTTCCTGCTAGCGGTTCCGCTGCTGGGCGAAGCCGGGAACTCGCTGCGCGAGGTCGGCCTGGCCGTCGGGCGGATGGGCATCGCACTCGGTGGAATGCTGCTGGTGACTCGCGGTGTCGTGCCGCGGGTGCTCGACCGCGCGGCACGAGTCCGTTCGCCCGATCTGTTCAGCCTGCTCGCGCTGCTCGTCGTGCTCGGATCGGCCTTCGTCGCCGAGATGCTCGGTCTGACGCTGGCAGTCGGCGCGTTCCTGGCCGGAGTCGCAGCAACGGCCTCGCCGTACTCGCATCAGCTGTTCTCGGAGATCGTCCCGCTGCGCGGTGTGTTGATCGGCTTGTTCTTCACCGCGATCGGGATGATGTTCGATCCGCGCGTACTGATCGAGCATCCGGGCGACGTAGTCCTCTACCTCGCAGTCGCCATCGTGCTGAAGGGCGCGATCGTCGCCGGGGTTGCGGCGCGGCTCGCGCGCGAGCCGATGCGAAGCGGCGTACTGGCAGGCGCGGCCCTTGCCCAGACCGGCGAGTTCAGCTTCGTGCTGGCGGAGGCAGCGAGCTCGGCCGACCTGCTCGAGCCGAGCCTGCACCAGGTAGTAATCGCGGGCTCGATCCTCAGTCTGCTCGCAACGCCCTTCCTGTTGCGCGCCGCTCCGATCCTGGTCGACTGGCTCGAGGGCGATGCGCCGCGCGGCAAGGGCGAAATCACCCGAGCCGACGATGCGCTGCTCGCCGAGCGCGTCGTCGTGATCGGGTTCGGACACGCGGGCCAGACACTCGTGCGAACCCTGCGGTCGCTCGAGATCCCCTACGTGATCGTCGAGGCCAACGCCAGCAGCGTCGAAGCCGCGCGCGAACGAGGCGAGCCGATCGTGTTCGCCGACGCGACCCGCCCACCGGTGCTGCTGCGCCTGGGGGTCGACGTGGCAAAGCTCGTGGTCGTCGCCATTTCCGATCCGCTCGCGACTCGCCGCATCGTGTCGCGCGTCCATGCGCTCGCGCCGCAAACTCCCCTCGTCGCACGAACTCGCTACGTCCAGGAAGTCGACCTGCTCGAGCGGGCCGGCGCGTCGGCCATCATCGCCGAGGAGTACGAGGGAGCTATCGAGCTGGTCGCTCGCACGCTCGCGAGCTTTGCGATCCCGAGCACGGCCGTCCGCAACTTCACCGACGCCCTGCGCGACGAGGGCTACGGCGCCATCCGCACGAACGCCTCCCAGCCGATCGACCCGTGGCTGGTCGAGCTGCTCGATCAGATCGAGACGGACTGGGTCGAAGTGCCCGCCGACTTCCCGGGCAACCTGAGCCTGAGCGATCTGGACGTGCGGGCCCAGACTGGCGCAAGCGTGCTCGCCGTGGAGCGCATCGGAGACGCAACGCCGAACCCGAGCCCCGAGCAGGCGATCCGGGCCCTGGACCGCCTGCTCGTTCTCGGCGATACCTCGGCGCTCGGCAAGCTCGAGCGATTGCTCCGCGAGCGCGCCAGCTGAGCGACGGTTCTTTCACCTGGCGCGCGCCGCGCTCTGGACGCCGAGCCGGTCGAGGGCGCGAAGGCGTTCGAGCTCGATGCCATCTCCTCGCTGGCGTATTCGGCCTGGAGACCCCATTCCTGGGCGCTTGCTCTCAGCCTGGCGCTTCGTCGTGCCGATGCACCGGGGAGGCCGGAGCGCCGGCGTGTTCCGCTCGCAAGCTCGTCGATCCGCCGCAGGGTCAACTACGTGTTGGCGAACTTGCACCTTTGCTGCGACCCGGAGTCGAGCCCGGAGGCAACTACTCTTGGACCCGTCCGCTTCTTTCGGTGGCTGGATCGATCTGATCTTCGCAGGCGAGAGCTCGTCTTCGGACGCGTTGGCAATCGGCCTGCTGTTGATCTGCCTGACGGCGCTCGCCGCTCTGTACGGCTCGCTGGCACACCGCCTCAAGCGCGTCTCGGATCTGTGCCGCAACATCGAGGGTTTGTATCGCTCGCGGCCCGGCGGCAAGGCCGGGGCGCACCTGCGCGACCTCGAGATGATGATGACCGAGTCGCCGATCGCGGGCGCGTGGTCGGAGCTCTTGCGAAGGCGCCACGAGCTGGGCGCGAGATCAGCGGACGACGGCACGCCCGTTCGATTCAGCGAGCTACTCGAAAGGTACCCGCTGATCCCGAACGGAGTCCGCCGCAGCCTGCTCGCCTCGATGCCCCTGCTACTCGTGGGGCTCGGGATGGCGACCTCGCTGGCAGCACTGTCCGGCGGCCTGGCGGCGTTCCCGACGGACGCCGCCGTGCCGCGGGTCGTCGGTCTCGGATTTCGCGGTGCCTTCTGGGGACTCCTGCTGGCCACCGTTGCAAGCTTCACCACCAAGCTGCTCGTGGGCTCGAGCCGGGCGCTCGGCATCCGACTCTCGACGCTGATCGAGCGCACCTACCGCGTCGTGCCCCGGGACGAGATGGTGCTGCGCATCGCGGAGGCACAGCTGGCCGCCCAGAAACGCAACTCGCGGCTACTACTGCGCCTGACCAGGGATCTGCGCGAGTCGCTGAACGCTGGACTCGGCCGCATCGAGATCGCCGCTTCGCGAGCAGCTGACACCACCTTCCCCGATCATCACCTGACGCTCGAGAGTACGACGCAGGATCTCGCGAGCCCGCTGCAGGAGCCTCTCCGCGATCCGCTGAACGGGCTTCACGACTCGATAGAGATCAGCACGAGCACCTCGGACACGTCGAACGAGCCCGACGCCGAAGACGCGTCGCGCGCGCCGGCCGCGCTCGAGCGCGCAGCCCTGGCGGTCGAGCAGGCTGCGGCCGCACTGACGCGCAGCGCCGAGGCCAGCAGCTCGTACAGCAAGGATCGTGTCGGCCAGGTCGCCAGCGTGCTCGAACACACCATCGAGCAGCTCGAGGAGGCGCCGACGGAAACGGGCGAGGAGGTGGCCAGCGCCGAGACGCTGGCCGGACTGCGCGACGAGGTCACGCAGTTGCACGACCAGATGGTCGAGAGCGTGATCGCTGCGCGCGAGTTGCACTCGGTCGAGGCCGCAGCCGACGCGACCCCCGTCTCGGCAGACGAGCCGGACGGCGAGGGAGCGCGAAGCGGCTATTCCGCCTTGCTCCATCGCTACGAGGCGCCGCGCTTCTCGCTCGACGAGCTGGCTCCCGAGCTCCGAACCTTCGACACTGAGGCGGCGATCGAAAGAGCCCGCGCCGCCGGGGTCGCACCCGACGGGTCGCTCGTGCCGGCGCCACCGAGCGAGCCCACTGTCGATGAGGAGCCGGACGAGCCGGAGGCAGCAGTCGAGCCGGCCGCAGAGGCCGGGGGCGATTCGCAGCAGATCCGACTCGCCAGGTTTCTCGAGGAGCACTGAGGCGGCGTCACCACTTCGCGATTCGTATACTGCCGCATCGCACGCTTGTCCCAGCTCCGAGCCCCGGGGCCGCGGAGGAACCATGACTACTCAGCAATCGAGCTTGGCTCGTTTCTTCATCCCGATCGTCACCGCCCTCGCGATCGCAATCTCCTGCGGCGGCCGCGAGGACGCGGCCGGGACGAACGCTGCTCCCGATACGCCCGCGGTAGAGAAAGAGCTCGCCTCCCAGCCGAGCGCGCGGCCGGCGCCAGGAACCGTGGCGCTTCGGCCGTCGGGTACCGGACGACCGCCGGGGGTTACCCGGATCGTGCCCGAGAACGGTGCCAACACGATCGACTTGCCCGAGGATTTCCCCGCAGACGTGCCCTTGCACCCGGACTCCAGGCCGGTGCGCTACGTCTCCTCCCAGAAGAGCGGAACGATGACAGTGCTGATCGTCGACGAGTCGCCGGACTCGGCACGCCACTACTACACCTCCGCGCTGGAGGGCGAGGGCTGGACGATCGACATGGACGGCGCCTCGTCGGATCTGCTGATGCTCAGTGCCTCGAAGAGACACCGAAGTCTGGCCGTCGCCATCGCCGAGGACGACGGCGAGACGACCATCACGCTGATCGAGGGCAGCGAGTAGCGATCCAGCCTCGAGCGGCGCCGAGGTCCGCTCTCGCAACAAAGTCCTACACCTTCGCTGCGACCTGCCGATCGCGAAAGCATCGGAGCGAAGGAGTTTCGCGTGGCTGAAGCCTCCCGCGCGACCCGGCCTGACGTGGGCCTGTCCCACGTCGCCCTGGTGGTCGCCGACCTCGAAACGAGCATCGATTTCTACGCGCTCTACGCGGGCCTCGAGGCCGTTCATCGCCGCGGGAGGGAGGGGCACGGAGTCGCCTGGCTGTCGGACGGCACCCGCCCCTTCGTGCTGGTATTGCTCGAGAACGAGCGGGTAGACGTCCGGCTTTCGGGCACCGCCCACCTCGGAGTCGGCTGCGCGAGCCGCGGCGAGGTCGACCGCCTGTGCGCCCTGGCCAGGAGCAGCGGCTGCTGGCTGGCTGGCCCCGACGAAGCGGGGCCACCCGTTGGCTACACCGCCCTGATCCAGGACCCCAGCGGCCACAACCTGGAGCTCTCCTACGGACAGCAAGTAGGCGCGACCGTCGTCGCGTCCTGCTCCGAATCCGCCGCCCAGAGCGCCGCCCGAAGGGCCAGCTGATCCAACGGGCAGGTCACCGGTCTTCCCCGATTCCAGCGAGCCGCGGGCTCGAGCGACAGCGCGGGAGGGGCCGTGGCGTCCTCTCTGCCGAGCCTAGTAGCCGTCGACCCGAAGGAAGTCCACCCGCTCGAAATCGGCGGGCCTGAAATCACGCGCGAGCACCTCGAGCCGGTCGTCGCCGAGCCCAGGTACGAACAGCCCCCACTCGGCCAGACTTCGGTCGACGAACTCGAGCGGCATCTCGCGTTCCGCCGCCGCAACGTCGCGCAGCACCGAGTCGAAATCCGTCCTCTGGTTCGGCAGCAGGCGAAACTCCTCGACCTGTCGCCCCTCGCGGTAGAGCGCGTAGCGCAGGACCTCGGCCGGCTCGCAGATCTCGATCAGTGCGGCGTCGCACCCAAGCTGCTTCGAGAGGATTCGCGCGTCCGTCGCGTGGAGTGAACGCCGGTCGAGCAGCGCGGTCTGCGCCAGTGTCCAGTCGTGGCCCCGAAACTGATAGACGAGGTAGCCTTCCTCACCGGGAAAGAAGCCCTGGTCGTCGAAGATCTTCCGGCTCCACTGGCGACCCCCGCGCGCTCGCTCGAGTGCCGGTGCAACTTCGTCGATCGGCGCGCACACGGCGATCACCACCTCGCTCACGTGTTGGTTGCCGAGCCCGCGCAAGGTCTCGATCTCCCGGGTCTCGACCGGACGAACTCTCGCGGGCTCAGCGATCCCGAACACGCTCGGCGCGTCGTCGGCCTTCTCGGCCAGCGAGTCGAGGACGCGAGCGAGGTCTGCCTTCGCGGAATCCTCCTTCGCCAGGTCGAGGGCAGTGAGTCCGGAGAGATGCTCGGCGTACAAATCGGCACCGAGCGCAACGAGTTGCCGCACGGTGCTCTCCGCATCGCGTCCATCGATCACCGCCCGCATCAGCGGCGTCAGTCCATCGAGGTCTCGCCGATTGGGGTCGGCGCCGGCTTCGAGCAGCGCCCGGACCACCGGGACGTGACCACGCCGCACGGCGAGTGCGAGCGCCGTGTCGGCCTCGTCCGAGATGCGCGCGTCGGGCTCGAGCCCGTCGGCGAGCAAGCTGCGAACGGCCGCAAGCCGTCCGTGGCGAGCAGCCTCGTGCAGCTGATCGATGCACGAGAGTCCGACGTCATGCTCGAGTTGCTCGGCGCGTTGGGGGCGGGCGAAGGCACATCGCACACGGCTCGCCAGCATCGAGACGCGGTGGAAAGCGCCGATGAAACCTTGGCTGTGGCGGGCGGGCGCCGCGATGTCAGCCGCGCTCACGCGGTCCTCGTTGCGCGAGGGGACGATCTCGCCGCGCCGGAGGAAGGCGTCGATCAGCTGGCTCACGCCGGCGAATCCCTGGTGGGAGCCCTCCTCGGCTCTCGCCGTGCCGCTGGCGTCTCGCTGCGTGCCCATGATGGGAAATCATCGGAGGATCGAGCCGGGGAGGTGAGAGCCCATCCACTCCCCTGACCGCCCGGCCGACGCCGCGCAGCGCTGCGCTGCCCTATTCTCACCCCCGGCGAGCAAGCGAAGGAGGGACCGGTGAAGCACGCGAGCCCGCGACGAGACCTCGACCGACGCAATTTTTTGCGCGCCAGTACCCTCGCAGGTCTGTCTGTAGGTTTTCGGCCACGGATCGGCGCCGCGGCAAAGCCCGCCGCAAGGATCCAGCGCTCGGTACGGCTCGGCCGTACCGGGCTGGAGGTCTCGGACATCGGTTTCGGCGGCGGCCAACTCCGCGGCGACCAGAGTCTGGTCAGGCACGCGCTCGAACGCGGCATCAGCTACTTCGACACGGCCGAGGGATACGGCGGCGGCCAGTCGGAGACCACGATGGCGGACGCCCTGCGCGACCACCGCGAGCAGATCGTGCTCGTGAGCAAGACCAAGGCCGGCGCCAACGAGCGACGCGCGGCGCTAATGGCGCGGCTCGAGGCAAGTCTCCAGCGGCTGCGCACCGACCGCGTCGAGATCTACCTCAACCACGCGGTAAACGACCTCGGCCGGATGCAGAACCCGGAGTGGTGGGAGTTTGCCGAGCGCGCCAAGCAGCAGGGCAAGATCCGTTTCACCGGCATCTCGGGTCACGGCGGCCGCCTGGCCGAGTGTCTCGAATGGGGCCTCGACCAGGATCTGCTCGATGTGATCCTGGTCGCCTACAACTTCGGCCACGCTCCGAGCTTCGCAGAACGCTTCACCCGGAGCTTCGACTTCGTGGCGAAGCAGCCGGAGCTGCCGCGGCTGCTGGCAAAAGCCAAGCGGCGCGACGTCGGCGTGGTGGCGATGAAGACGTTGCTCGGCGCAAAGCTCAACGATTTGCGCCCCTACGAGACACCCGACTCGACCTTTGCGCAGGCGGCGCTCCGCTGGGTGCTCGCGAATCCCCACACGGACAACCTGATCATCTCGATGAAGAGCCGCGCGTTGATCGACGAGTATGTCGGAGCCTCGGGCGCAACCGAGCTGTCGAACCGCGACGAGGCGCTGATCGAACGCTATCGCGCCATCCACGGCGAGACGCAGTGCCGATATGGGTGCACTTCGTGCAGCGATGCGTGTCCAGCGAAGGTCGCCATCTCGGACGTTCTGCGCACGCGCATGTACGACGTCGACTACGGCGAGCCCGACTCGGCGCGCAGCGAATACGCCGCACTGCCCAATGACGCAACGGCTTGCCTCCGTTGCTCGGCCGAGCCATGCGCCGGATCCTGCCCGCACGGACTCGACATCCGCGCGCTCACCGCCGACGCGCATCGACGCCTAGCCTAGCGAGTGGGCGAGACATACGATCTCGTGGTTCGCGGCGGCCGCTGCGTACTTCCGGACGGAATCGCTGCCGGCGATATTGCAGTCCGCGCTGGGAGGATCGCCGCCGTCGGCGATCTCGCTTCGGCTGAAGCGGCCGAGGTCGTCGACGCAGCGGGGCTTCACGTGTTGCCGGGACCGATCGATGCTCAGGTCCACTTTCGCGAGCCCGGCTTCGAGCACAAGGAGGATCTCGAGTCGGGTACGAGGGCGGCGGTACTCGGTGGAATCACCAGCATCTTCGAGATGCCCAATACCGAGCCGGCAACGACCAGCGAGGCCGCACTCGCCGACAAATTCGCGCGGGCGCAGGGGCGCGCCTGGTGCGATCACGCGTTCTTCGTCGGCGCGACGCCAGCCAACGCTGAGCTGCTCGCCCCGCTCGAGCAGCTCCCCGGCTGCGCGGGCGTCAAGGTCTTCATGGGCAAGTCCACCGGAAACCTGCTCGTCGACACGGACGACGACCTGCGCCGCGTGCTCGCCAACGGCCGCCGCCGCGTGGCCGTCCACGCCGAGGACGAACAGCGGCTGAACCGTCGTTATCGTGAGCTCGATCTCGAACACCGCGACGACATCCAGCTCCATGTGGAGTGGCGCGACGTCGATACGGCCCTGCTCGCCACCCGCCGGCTGCTCGCCCTCGCTCGCGAGACCGCACGCCCGGTACACGTCCTGCACGTCACGACCGCCGAGGAGCTAGAGCTGCTGCTCGCCCATCGCGACATTGCGACCTTCGAGTGCACACCCCAGCACCTCGTCCTCGCCGCACCCGATTGCTATGCAAAGCTCGGATCTCTGGTCAAGATGAACCCGCCGATCCGCGAGGCGCGGCACCGCGATGCGCTGTGGAGTGCCCTCGACAACGGCTCGCTGGACGCGATCGCCTCGGACCATGCCCCGCACACGCTCGAGGAAAAGGCGCTTCCCTTCCCCGCCTGTCCTTCGGGCATGACGGGCGTGCAGACACTGCTGCCGCTGATGCTCGACGGAGTCGCCACCCGTCGGCTTACGCTGGAGCGACTCGTCGAGCTGTGCTGTGAGGGACCTGCCCGCGTGTACGGAGCGCTGCGCAAGGGCCGGATCGAGACCGGGGCCGACGCCGATCTGGTGCTGGTCGACCTCGGGGCGCGCCGCCGGATCGAGAACCGCTGGATCGCGAGCCGGTGTGGCTGGACGCCCTTCGACGGGCGCGAGGTCACCGGCTGGCCGATCGCGACGATCGTCCGCGGCCGCGTCGTGATGCGCGACGACGAGCTGCTGGGCTCTCCCCAGGGCGAGCCGGTCGAGTTCGAGCAGTGAGCGGCGAGCGCACTTCGCGCGCTCGCTGGCGCCGGCTCGCGACGCGGCGCGCTTTCGAGTGTCCGTGGTTCTCGGTGCGCCAGGACGAGATCCGCCTACCTGGCGGCGACGAGATCACCTACAACGTCCTCGAGCACGGCGGCTGGGCGATGGTCGTGCCGCTGCGCACGGATGGCCTCGTCGTGATGGAGCGCGTGTACCGCTGGACGCTCGACGACTGGCTGCTCGAGTGCCCGAGCGGCGGACTCGACGGCGAGGCGCCGGAGACTGCGGCGCGCCGCGAGCTCGAGGAGGAGACGGGCTATCGCGCCGACGCGCTCGAGCACCTCGGCCACTTCGCAGCGAGCGACGGCTACTCGAACGAGCGGTTCGACGCCTATCTGGCGTGCGATGTGACACCCGACGGTAGCGTGCAGCGCGAGCCGACCGAGCAGATCGAGCTCGAGCTCTATCCGATGTCCGAACTGCGCGAGCTGGCGCTGCGTGGCGAGATCACCGACGCCCCGTCCGCGCTGGCGATCCTGCTTGCGGCCGAGCGCCTGGGCAGCCGCCGATGAGCAGCGTCTCGATCGCGATGGCCACCTGCAACGGCGAGTCCTTCGTCGACGCACAGCTCGCGAGCATTGCGGCCCAGACGCGTCTACCCAGCGAACTCGTCGTCTGCGACGACGCCTCCGACGACGCCACGCTCGATCGGTTGCGCGAATTCGCCGCCAGTGCGCCGTTCGCCGTCCGGATCGAGCACAATCCGCAGCGCATCGGGGCGACGGCCAACTTCGAACGAGCGGTCCTGCTGTGCCGCGGGGAGCTGATATTCCTGGCGGATCAGGACGACGAGTGGCTACCCGCCAAGATCGAGAGACTCGCCGGTCGACTCGATGCCGAGCCCGCAACTGGAGCCGTGTTCTGCAACGGCAGTGTCGGCGACGTCAAGCAGCACCCGCTCGGCTACGACCTGTGGCACGCGCTGGCATTCGACGCGCGCGAGCAACGGGCCGTTCGCTCGGGACACGCCCACGAGGTCTTCGCCCGACACGTCGTCGCCGCGGGCACCGGGCTCGCGTTCCGGCGCGAGTTCGTCGCCTGGCTGCGCCCCTTCCCCCCACTGCGCAATGCCCACGACTCCTGGATCGCTGCGCTGATCGCGGGCGTCTCGGGGGTGGACTGCATCGCAGAGCCGCTGCTTCGGTACCGGCTGCACGACGCCAACCAGATCGGCCTGCGCCGCCACGACCTGCTCGGCCAGTACCGCCAGGCGAAGCGGCAGCTCGAGGTCGACGCCTTCGACTACGCGGTTCAGTTCTTCGAGGCGGCCAGCGAGCGCCTTCGCACGAGCCCCCACCCCGCCAAGCCCGAGGCGCTCGCGGCCTACGAGGCCAAGCTCACTCACGCGCGTTGGCGCTGCGGCCTGCCGGGCGGCCGGCTCGCGCGCGCCCCGCGAGTTGTCGCCGAGGCGCTGCGCGGCGGCTACCGACGCTACTCCTACGGCTGGAAGAGCGTCGCGCAGGACCTGCTGCTGCGGTAGCCGGCTGCAGATCGCCTTGCACCGCGCCATGGGACGGGCGAGGCTGTGCGCCGATCTCCAGGAGACTCCCCACATGGAGCGCACGCAGCTCAAGTACGGATGCAATCCGCACCAGGCCTACGCCGCGATCGAGGCCCTGGCCAATGGCGCCTCGCCTGTCGCGATCCGCAACGGCAGGCCTTCGATGATCAACCTGCTCGACGCGCTCAACGCCTGGCAGCTGGTGTCAGAGCTTCGCGCGGCGCTCGAGCTGCCGGCCGCCGCGTCGTTCAAGCACGTCTCGCCGGCGGGCGCCGCCGTGGCCGTCGAGCTACCGAGCGATCTCCAACAAGCGTACGAAGTGACCGGGCGCAGGCTCACGCCGCTCGCCACAGCCTACGTGCGGGCGCGCGGCGCCGATCCCAAGTGCTCGTTCGGCGACTTCGTCGCTCTGTCGGATCGTGTCGACGTCGCCACGGCAAGCTTCCTGAAGGGCGTGGTCAGCGACGGCGTGATCGCACCCGGCTTCGAGGAAGAAGCATTCCAGATCCTCGCAGCCAAGAAGTCGGGCGGCTTCATCGTGATCGAGGCCGACCCCGGCTTCGAGCCGCCCGAGCGCGAAGAGCGCGAGGTCTTCGGCTTGAAGCTCGTGCAGGACCGCAACAACCGGAAGGTCAGCCTCGCCGATCTCGACGACGTGGTGTGCGGATCACTCAGCGACGAGGCAAGACGCGACCTCGTGCTCGGGCTGGTGACGCTCAAGTACACGCAGTCGAACTCGGTCGGCTACGCGCTCGGCGGCCAGATGATCGGCATCGGCGCCGGCCAGCAGTCGCGCGTCGACTGCACCAGGCTCGCCGGCCAGAAAGCCGACACCTGGCACCTGGGACGCCACGCCAAGGTGCTGGGCCTGCGATTCAAGCAGGGGGTGAAGCGGCAAGACCGGATCAACTGGCGCGTGCGCTTCATCGAGGGCGACCTCACCCCGAGTGAGGAGCAGCAACTCGTCGAGGCACTCGACGAGCCGCTCGAGCTGCTCTCCGCGGACGAGAAGCAGGCGTGGGTCGCCAAGCTCGACGGCGTGGCGCTCGTGAGCGACGGCTTCATCCCGTTCCGAGACAACATCGAGCAGGCACAGCAGCACGGCGTCCGCTTCATCGCACAGCCCGGCGGCTCGACGCGCGACAAGGACATCGAGGCCGCCTGCCGCGAGTACGGCATTGCGATGGCCCACACCGACCTTCGCCTGTTCCACCACTGAATCTAGTACGCATCATCGACCCTCGATCGAATACGATGGAGCCGTACCACTGCCGGAAAACGACGCTGCGGGCTCGCACTGCAGCGCGGCACCGGTCGTCGGGCCGGCCGCCCGAATTGATCGCTCCCGGAGTTCGGAGGAAACCATGCTTCGTCGTACGACCGCTGCCTCGCTGATCGCCCTGGCGTCCCTAGGCTGCTCCCCCAGTCCGCCGGAGCCGCCCGAGCCGCGGCAGGCCGCGGCCCCCGCCCCGGTCGCGCCGCTGGCGCCAATCCGCGAGTACAGCGAGCAACGCGATCCGTGCTCCGACTACGCCCGCCTGCGCAATGCGTACTTCGGCGACTTCCACGTGCACACCAACGTGTCGATGGATGCCTACATCTTCGGGACCAACACGACCGCGCGCGACGCCTACCGGTTCGCGCGCGGCGAGGCGATCCCGTCGGCGCTGACCTCGATGGACGATACGCAGATGATCCAGCTCGAGCGCCCGCTCGATTTCGCGGCCGTGACCGATCACGCCTCCTTCCTCGGCGAGGTCAAGCTGTGTACCACGCCGGGGACACCCGCCTATGACTCGCGCAACTGCAAGATGTATCGCGGCGAGATCGAGGCACGCCTTCCGGAGGGTCTGGCGCTCGGGGGCAACGCCGTGAGTGCCGCAATCGGCGCTCGCATGGCCGCGCTCGCCGACCCGAACGGGGGGATTCTCGCCGACGGCAGCGACATCCCGCGAGCGGTGGCGGTTTGCGGGCCGGACGGCGACCTCTGCCGCCAGTGGAGCCGGACCGTCTGGCAAGACGAGCAGGCTGCCGCCGACGAGGCCTACGATCGATCGTCCGAATGTGCCTTCTCCGCCTTCAACGCGTACGAGTACACCGCCACCCCCGGTCTCTCGAAGGTTCACCGCAATATCATCTTCCGCAACGACACAGTCGTTGATTCGCCGATCGCGTACGCCGATGTTCCGAACGAGTACGACATGTGGGCCGCACTGGACGAGCAGTGCCTCCAGGCGGACAGCAGCTGCGACGTCATCACCATCCCCCACAACTCGAACCTGTCGAACGGTCGCATGTTCCAGATCGACTACACCGCTCTACCGGAGGCCGAGCAGCGCGAACGCGTAGAGCTCCGCGCCGAGCTCGAGCCGCTGGTCGAAATCATGCAGATCAAGGGGGACTCCGAGTGTCGCAACGGACTTGCGAGCGTGGTCGGCCGCGATGAGCTGTGCGATTTCGAGCGCTATCGCGCGCCGGAGATCGAGTGGGACGACTGCGGCGACGGCGGCGGCGCAGGTGCACTCGCCGGACAAGGCTGCATCAGCCGTCGGGATTACGTGCGCTATGCGCTGGTCGAGGGCCTGCGCGAGGAGGAGCGGCTCGGGATCAACCCCTTCAAGCTGGGCTTCATCGCGAGCACGGATGCTCACAACTCGAACCTGGGCGACGTGCAGGAGCGAAGCTTCGACGGCTGGTCGGGCATTCAGGATTCGACACCGCAGAAGCGTCTGCAAGGCACGCTCGCCACGCTGCAGCCGATCGCGTCCAATCCGGGCGGGCTGGTCGGCGTGTGGGCCGAGGAGAACTCGCGCGACTCGCTGTTCGACGCCCTGCGGCGTCGCGAGAGCTTCGGCACCAGCGGCCCACGCATCCAGCCGCGCTTCTTCGGGGGCTGGTCGTACGACGAGGCGCTGTGCGATGGACACGACTTGCTCGAGCGCAGCTACGCGGAGGGCGTCGCAATGGGCGGCGATCTGCCCGCGAAGCCCGGGCACGCGAAGGCGCCCCGCTTCGTGGTGTCGGCCCTGCGCGATCCCGGCACTGACGCCTTCCCGGGCGGCAAGCTCCAGCGCATCCAGATCATCAAGGGATGGGCCGGTGAAGCGGGCAGCGTCCACCAGCGCGTCTTCGACGTGGCCGGCACGCCGGACAACGGCGCCGGCGTCGATCCCGCGACCTGTGAGCCGCAGGGCACGGGGCACCAGAGCCTCTGCGCGGTCTGGGTCGACCCGGAGTTCGATCCCTCGCTCCGCGCGGTCTACTACGCGCGCGTGATCGAGAACCCGAGCTGCCGCTGGAGCACCTGGCAGTGCCTGGCACAGCCAGCGGCCGATCGGCCGGCGGCCTGCAGCGACGCGTCGATCCCGAAGCTGATCCAGGAACGGGCCTGGACGTCACCGATCTGGTATGCGCCCGACGCCTAGCCACCTGGCAGCTCGGCAGTTTCAGGACTCGACGCGATAGCCTGGGGCGAGCGTGTCGGGACCGCGCACGCGGATCCAGAGAATCAGCGACAGAGCAACGATTGCGAGTCCGAGCACCAGCCCCCACCACAAGCCGCCGAGCCAGCCGACCCGCACGCCGACCCACCAACCGAGCGGCAGCCCGAGCAGCCAGTAGCCCACGACATTGAACACGGCGGCTGGACGCGTTCGCCCCATGCCGCGCAGAACGCCACAGGCCACCACCTGCGTCCCGTCGAAGAGTTGGAAGGCACCCGCGATCGGCAAAATCGTCGCCGCGAGTGCAATCGCCTGCTCATCGGGCGTGTATACGCGCGGCAGCCACTCGCGAAACAGCACGAACGACACTGCCGAAATGGACATCACCGACGCGCCCATCCCCATCGCGATCCACGCCGTGCGCTGCGCGTGGTGGGGTACCCCTGCCCCGATCAGATTGCCGACGCGCGTCGTCACGGCCGCCGACACGCCGAGTGGCAGCATGAAGGAGATCGAGGCAAGGTTCATGGCGATTGCGTGCGCGACGACCGCGGTCGCACCCAACGTCCCCGCCAGCAGTGTCGACACCGAGAACGCGAACATCTCGGTCGAGATCTGGATGGCCACCGGCAGCCCCACGGCCAGGATCGTGCGCATTCCCTTCAGCGAGAACACGGCGTACGACCAGGGCACCCACGCAGTCCGATGCAAGCCGAAGCCCCAAACCCAGGCAACGAGCAGAATGAGGCTCAGCGTGCGCGTCAGACTGCTTGCGAACCCTGCGCCGACGATGCCGAGCTCGGGGAAGCCAAAGTTCCCGAAGATGAGCGCGTAGTTTGCAAACGCGTTGATCACGTTCGCGATCAGCACGATCACCAGAGCCGGCCGTACGATCTCGCGGCCCTGCAGGTAGCTGCGCAGGCAGCTGTAGACGAGGAACGCGGGCAGCCCCGGGATGAGCGCATTCGCATAGCTCTGCGCAAGCGGAACGAGAGCGCTCTCCTGGCCGGTCAGCGACAGGAAGTGACCGGTCCACAGCCAGGTCAGTGCCACGGGCACCGAGAGCAGGAGCGAGAGTACGCTTCCGCGCTGGAAGGCGAGCGCTGCCTTCTCTCCCTGCCCAGCGCCGTGCGCCTGCGCGATCACGGGGTCGAGCCCCAGCAGGATCCCACTGGCGAAGAACATCGTGGCAAAGGTCCAGACGTTTGCCGAGACAGAGGCCGCCATCGCCGCGGTGTCGTACCAGCCGAGCATCACCGTATCTACGAAGCCGAGCAGCATCATGCTGAGCTGCGTGCCGGCGACCGGGATCGCCAGCCGCAGGAGCCGACGGGCTTCTTCACCCGTGGTTCGCGCAATGAAGGTCTGGCCGGAGTTGGACACGGCGGCGGACAGTAGCCCGACCTGGCGCGCCCGACCCGGCACCGAGCGCGGCTACCCCGCCGCGGCGACAATCCAGCTGGAGGCGCGGCTCGGGGACGGCGGTCTATACCAGATCGAACTCCTCGCGCAGCTCGTCCAGAGGCCGCTCCCAGTGCTCCTCCCAGTGAGCCCGCATGAGCGGCTTGGCCCTTCGCCCGAGGGCCCAGCCTTCGGTGATGGCGTCCATTACCGAAGGCAGGAGTTCGGGCTTGTAGAGGACCATCTGCAGAGGACGACTCGCGATGATCATTGCCGGGTACGGAGCAGGGGTCTGTGCCACGGTGAAGCTGACGACGCGGACTTCGCCGAGCGGTGTCGTATCGAAGCCCGTCAGCACGTGATACAGGTCGTGGAGCTGGAAGCCCCGCTCCGCGAGATAGCCGACCTGCTCCCCCCGCTCGTAATGCGCGCCGATGAACGCGGACTCGCGCAGCAGAGTGGCGTCGAGGTCGTTGACCTTCAGGTAGCGTTCGAACTCCTTGCCGAGCGTGCCGTCCGGAAGCGATGCGAGAAAGGCCACATCCGGCGTCGGGCTGAGGTAGCGATCCTTCAGCATCTCGTCGGCGACAGGATTGGCGAGGGCCATGGCGTCGAAGCCCGCGAGCGCCTCTTCATCCCCGACGCGCATGTAGGTGAGGGCAAGCGGTACGGATGCTCGCGGGTCCCAGCTCGCAAGCGACTCGAGCAGACTCTGAACCAGCTCCGGATCCAGATCGGGGGATTGCATGGCACGCCAATCTAGCGAAGCAGTCGGGCGCTTGCCGTTGGCGGTCGAATCCGGTGGCTGGCCAGGCGGCCGGCGCGGTCACTCATCCAAGAAGCGGCCTGTTTGGTGTGGTACACACGTGAAATCAACCCGCTCCGTTCGGAGACACCCCCTACTCGATTCGTGAGGTTGACACCGTGGACAGAATTGGACTGCTCGAAGACAGGATCGACATCCAGGAGCTGATGAACGCCTACGCCCGGATGGTGGACGAACGCGACTGGAACCGGATGGAGGAGGTCTTCGCTCCCGGGGCGACGATCGACTACCGCTCGACGGGAGGCAAGGCGGGGCCCTACCGAGAAACACTCGAGTGGCTGCACCGAGCGCTCGAGCCCTGGCCCCTGAACCTGCACTTCATTACGAACCTGTCGATCGAGCTCGCGGGCGACAAGGCCCGGTCGCGCTGCTACTTCCACGCTCCGATGGGACGCGCGGACGGCGACGATGGGCAGCTCGTGATCACCAACGCGGGCTATTACGACGATGATCTCGTGCGTACTGAGCACGGCTGGAGAATCGCAGCGCGCCATTGCGAGCAGACGATCATGATCGGCCACCTGCCAGAGAGCTACGAAATACCCGAGTAGACATCGGTGCGCCAGGTCTTGGAGGCAGACGAGATCTCCGTCAGCGGACGGTGATGGAAGCCCCAGCGGTGCCGAGTCGCTAGTTGCCGCGAAAGACACCTCGGGCCGGCAATGCGAGGATTTCCACGGTCCCGAGCTCGTCTGCAATCCCGGGAAGACCCGTTTCCACCATCGCGTCCGAGCGAGTCGCGCCGTACGACCCGAACAGCCGATCCCAGAACGAGAAGATCGTCGCGTAGTTCGTGTCTAGCAGGCGTGACTCGCGACTGTGATGCTGACGATGGTGAGCAGGCATGACGAACAGGCGCCCGAGCGTCCGCTCGATCCCTCGAGGAAGGTTGATGTTCCCGTGCTCGAAGAAGTTGGCCCACGCGAAGATCACCTCGAACACGATCACCCCAACGATCGGCAACCCCAGGGCGGCAACTACCGCGAGCCGGAGCGGCAGCGCGAGAAGCAGCTCACCTGGGTGGAACCGCAGCGCAGTCGTGACCGTGTAGTCCGAGTCGGAGTGATGTGCCTGATGAAACCGCCAGAGGAACTGCACGCGATGATTGGCCCGGTGCCAAAAATAGGAGACGACATCCAGCCCGAGCACGCTGACCGCGGTCGCGACCCACACCGACACGCCACCCTGGTTCAGCAGGCCGACGCCGGTGTCACTCGCCCAGCGAGACACCGTGCAAGCACAGCCCGCACACACCACACCCAACAGTGCCGCGTCGAGCGCCCAGAGCCCGCTGTTGGCCCGCCAGCTTCCAGCAAGCACTCGATGCGGAGCCCAGCGCTGCAACCCGACCGCCAGCACGAACGCCAGCACGAACCCGAGCGACTTGATGATTTGGAATTCGATTTCGGTCATCCGACGAGGCCCCGCTCCGCGCCAGTTCGAGGATCCTAGCTCACATCGAGTAGACGGAGCGCGGAGACCGGACTCATCCGCAGGCACATGGATCGACCAGGCGCGTCGCAATGAGCCTATGATTCAGCTCGGCTCTACGACGAGCACGATACAACGATGGGAGAAACTCCGAGTGCGTTTCGACGACAAGATCGTGGCGGTCACCGGCGCCGCCTCTGGAATCGGGCTCGAGACCGTTCGCGCTTTTGCCGCCGAAGGAGCACGCGTCGTCGGGATCGACCGTGATGCTGACGGCGCCAAGCGAGCGGAGGCATCGCTCGGCGAACTCGCCTCCCGGGTGGACTTCGAGATCTTCGACCTCTCCACTGCCGAAGGTTGCCAGCGTGCAATCGCCGCCGTCGTCGAGAGGGGAGCGCGTCTGGACATTCTCTGCAACGTCGCCGGGTTCTCGGAGCTGGTCCACTTCACCGACGTCAGCGAGGAGCAATTCTATCGCATGGTCTCGGTGAATCTGGGCGGTGTATTCTTCACGACGCAGGCGGCCATGCCCCACCTCGTCGAATCGCATGGCAACGTCGTCAGCGTTGCATCCGTCGCGGGTCTTACGGGAAACCCATACAACTCTTCGTACTGCGCAACCAAGGGCGCCGTCGTGAACCTGACGCGAGCACTCGCCGTCGAGTACAGCCAGCGTGGCGTACGCGTGAACTGCGTCTGTCCCGGCTCGGTTCTGACCGATGCGACGAAGAACACATTTGTTCCCGATGGAACGGACCCAGACCTGTTCCGCGTCATGATGCCGCCTCTCGGCAACTGCGAGCCCGCCGATATCGCCGAGGCGATCTTGTATCTCGCGTCCGACGTTGCGCAATACGTGACCGGAACAGCGTTGGCGATCGACGGCGGCCGAACGGCTCTCTAGAAATCCCCATCGATCGATGCGGCCGTCACGGCCCCCACCGAGAGCGTGAAACATGCGTTTTCGTCGAGCGGCTGAGTGGCCGAGAAGCCCAGGCTCTGGAGAAGCCGATGGGCTCGCAGATTCGCCGGTGTAGTAAGAGCAGAGAGTTTCCGGAGTCCCAGATCTTTTCGGGCGAACTCGATTAGTTCGAGGAGCGCCTCTCGGGCATAACCGGCTCCCCAGTGATCAGGGTTGAGTTCGACGCCGACCTCCGCTTCGCCGGAAGGACACCCGGCCTGCCGAACCCCTGCGCAGCCGATGACTGGGCCGTTGGACCCAAGAGTGATCATGAGCTGGTGGTTGAGCCGCGGCGTTGCAAGAGCCCACTCATGTGCGAGCTGAGCGATTCGCTCGGCATCCGGACGCTCCGGGTAGTGCTCGAGGTACCGCGGGTCACTTTGATAGCTCGCAAGGACCGCGATATCGCGGCTCTCGACTTCGCGGAGAGTGAGCCTCGCTGTAGTGAGGATCATCGTTACCCCTCAACAAATCGGCATTCGGCCGCCTGCACTGCCTGACCGCCGGGGTCGGAACGGTGCAGCCAGTTCCTAGGCATCGCTCCGAGCTGGGATCTGGAGATGGTAGAACTTGGTGTCGACCTCCATGATCGGAAACGACGACGGGAGATCGGATTTCGGGATCTCGCTGAAGCCGGACTTCTCGTAGAAACGATGGGCTGCCAGGAAGAAGGGTGTGGTGCCCAGGAAGATCTCGCGAACACCATGCTCACCTGCCCAGGCAAGGAGCACGCGGAGTAGCAGATGGGCAGTGCCCTGCGCACTCCCTCGGAAGTCGGGGTCGACGAACATCTTGCGGAGCGCGGCCTGCCGCTGGCCGATGTCCAGGAGGGAGATGGTTCCCACGACGCGGTCGTCTACCAGGGCCACCCAGAAGTTTCCGGATGCGTTCTGGTAGAAGGACGGAATCTCGCGAAGGTCGGGCTGTTGCTCGGCCGTGATCTGAATCTCGAACTCTCCTCGTTGAATGCCCACGATGAGATCGACGACCTGGGATTCAAACTCGCGTGAGAAGGGAAGGACCTTCACCTTGCCACCGCCACCTAACGGACCGGCATTCAACAGCCAGCAACGACGCCGACCCGAGCCGATCCTGCCGCCCAAGTATGCCTCCAGAAAGCCCCCAAGACGAGTTCGACCCAGCGATTCGTGGTCCCCGGCAGCGGATTCGTCGGGGTGGACTGAAACTCGGCTAGCTGTCAGCGAGGGGCGCGTTACCTCCGCAAGCGCGGACTGCCGCCGCCGACTGATGGATCCTGCGATCAGCGGCCAGTCGGTTGCAGCGATTCATTAGGCCGCTGTCGTCACTGCTTCAATCCTCCGCACTGGAGGCGACTCCTGGAGGCTGCGAGGCCAGTATCGCCTGGATCGCGATCACATGGCTTCGGATGCGCGCCCCGAAATCCTCGGAATCCCAACTGCTCTCGGTGGTGAGAGTGCCCACACCGAGCGACTCCATGTAGGTGCCCAGCGACCCCAGTCCCAGCCACCGCTTGGCCGCCGCTATTCGGGCACCCTCTAGCGACAGCCCGGGGCTGCCGAGAGCCAGCCCCAGGAAGCTCTTGCGGGCCAGCGGGATACCCGCATTGGCTACGGCGTCCACGGCGCGGTGCGCTAGCTCGGGGTCGGCGTCCGCGGTGGCGATCAGGAAGAAGCCGTCCTGGGGGCCCTCGTGGGGGGCGACTACCAAGTCGGGTTTCAGGCGCTCGACGACTTCGCGCACGGTACGGGTCTCCTCGTTCGCGAAGTCCCCAAAATCGCGATTCAGGTCGCAGCCGGCGGCGTTGTAGCGCGAGGTGTGTGCCAGGCCCACGGGGTTGACGGGCAGCAGTACCGAGAGGTCCCAGTGTGGAGCCCCGACCCGTTCTTGTGTCGAACGCTCTGCGGCCAGTTCGGCGAGCACACGGGGGACTGCGAGCAGAGCGGCGCGCTCGTCGCCGTGGACTCCCGCCACGATCAGCATCCGCGGAGCCCCCTCGGGTCCGGGTCTACGGATCCAGTACTGGGGGTCGTCGCGGCCGCGGTAGCGGACCCGGCCCACCTCCTCGACATCGAACGTCGCCTCCAAAGCGCGCAACTCCGCGTAGAAGGCGTCGAGATCCAGCGGGGGCAGATTCAACTCGAAATCCGCGTTGCGCTCCGGACCGTCGCCCGCGCAGGGGGTGAGGAAGTACTTGACACCGAGGCCGAGCTGCCGGCACCCGGGCAGGTGCGCGACCAGGCCGAGTAGCAGAATCAGTCCGATGCATCGTCGTAGTTGGGACACGAGGCCTCCCAGGCGGGCGCTGGGATCTGCGGCCGGCGGCGCCTCGCTGCTCGTTCCGAAACGCCCTGCCACTTCGTATTATATGTAACTCCGAACCGCAACACCCCCGCTCGTCCGCTGCAGCGGTTGGTTCGGCATCCGGCGTCTGGTGCTAGCGCGGCTTGGGGGGAAACCAGAACTCCACTTCAGAGGTGTCGACCTCGAAGCGTGCCCAATGGCGCTTTTCTGGATCGAGGTGATACCACTGGCCGGGGCCCAACCTCTGCTCGCCACCTTCGGTCGCGAGGATCAGCTCTCCAGAAGTGACAACACCGACATTCTCCGTCTCGTGGCTATGCGCGTCGATGACGGTGCCAGCTGGATAAGACGCAAAGAGCACATCGCAGTCATCCGCTGCCAGGCGATTGGCTTCGAAGGGGCCTTCGAACCGCGGAAGTGACCGAATTCGCGTAGGAAAGTGATCGGCCATGACGGCTGACGCTATCGCGACTTGGAACGAGACGCTTGAACGAATCGGCTGTCGCGAAGAAAAACTCGCGGTGGAAACGAGAAGCTCTCTCGGAAAACACGGCTTAGATGCGCAGCGTCCGCAAACTCCGCTCTTGCTGCCGCCTCGGTCACGTCCGGGGTCTGCTGAAGGGCATCGAGAGAACGCACGAGTCGAATCCACCGTCGATATCGGCGGAGAGTTACCCCCGTGTCTCGCTTGAAAAGGTGGCGGAACCGATCGGGAGAAAGCCCTACTCGGCGGCTGAGTTCTACAAGGCCCGGCGAGCCATCTTCCTGGTGGAGGATCTGAAGGGCTGCGACCACTCGTGGATCTCTATCTGGAAGAGGAGCCAAAGCTGTCTCGACAACACTGGTGATCAAGAGATCGAGACAGGCTTCCAGCAGTGCTTCGCTATGCCAAGCCTCTCCCAGCGCATCGCGTGCGCGAGAGGGTAGGCGACTCTCGATTTCGATGAACGGTCGACCGACTAGCATACTGGAGAGACGTGCCCCAGCGTTGGACTCAGGGGAAACGTAGAAGTGACCGACGAGTCCGGAAGCCCACATCGCATGACGCTGGTCCGAGCCGATCAGCACTGAGGGAAGAGCTACCGACCCCGAGGTTCCCACCTCGACGCGCAGCTCCCCCTCGAGGGCAATGGCGCACTGGATGGCGTGGTGGGAATGAACCTCAGGAGTCGACGAAAGACGCCCTAGGAATAACGCGTCAGTGCGTCGGATGACTCGGAGTGTCGCGTCGTGGCCAGGCACTTGACCCCTGTCCAACGGATTGGCGCTCAGCGCCCGGCGGAACTTTGCTGCCGGGGTCGAAACGCCTTACGGCCTTGTATCGTATCCCAGTTCGGTTACGCCCACACTGCAGCGGGTCCGCCCTTGCACCTTGGTAGACGACGCACTCGGAAGACTGGCAACAGACTTGGAGGTAGGCGAGCGTTCCGGTATGAAAGTGCGCCTGCTCCAAGATGAGGATCTTGAGGAGACCATTGCGGTCTGGCACCAGACGCGGAAGGCAACTCACACCTCGATGAACATCGAGACAGAGCGAGGCCTGACACTCGAGGACAGCCAGCGGATCTTCCGGGAGAACATCGCCCCCCACTGCCAGCTCTGGGTCGCAGAGAGCCGTGACACGGTTGTCGGGTTTCTGGCGATTCGCAAATCGTACATCGATCGGATGTATGTCGAACCCAGCGACCAACGGCGCGGAGTAGGCACGGCCCTTCTAGAGAAGGCCCGGGAGCTTTCGCCTGCGGGCTTGGAACTTCATACGCACCAGGAGAACCGCCATGCACGAACCTTCTACGAGAAGCACGGATTCCGCGCGGTGCGGTTTGGGGTGAGTCCGCCGCCCGAGAACGAGCCCGACGTCGAATACCGATGGCGTCCGGCCTGAGTGGCCCGTGCCGCCCGACGGATTGGCGCTCAGCTGCCGGCGGTGCCTTGCTGCCGGCACCGGAATACCTCACCACTCCGGATTGTAGCTAGCTTCGTTACTGCGCTGCCCAGCCGGTCCGCTGCAGCGCCTGGTTAGGCGGGATCGTTCGTGCGTCGAAATTCCCGGCGCCTTCCGCGCCGTCGCCGATCGCGGGAACGAGACTCGAAGGTGGACAGACAGCTATCAATTTTCTCGAGCAGGCTCGCCTGTTGGGAGCTGGACGTTACGGCTAGACGAACAAAGTCCCCGGCTAGGCGAACGTCCGCAAATACGCCGCTCGGGTCGTCGTGAAAGTGAAGAAAAGCGCGAGACTTCAGGTAAAAGACTCCCGGGCGCATCTCGCGAAGCACAGGACGAGAACGCAATTCCTCTAGCAGAGGTGATATGCGCGCGAGCGTGGCCGGGCCAGCATGCTTCATTGATGCCGCCTGGCTGATCTGCGCTCAGCGGCCGACGGCGGCTTGCTATCGGGGTCGCAATGCATTGTCACTTCGTATTGTATCTCGTTTCCGTTACGGCCACGCCCGAGCCGGTCCGCTGCAGCGCCTGGTTACGAGGCGTTCTCCGAAACGATGCGCTCCGATCGAAGGTACGGATAGAGAAGAGCCGCGGCGACTGCGTTCAGGACGTGCCAGACGGCGTGTCCCTGAATAGGGGAACTCGGGTCGCAGAGCGGCCCGCCGAGGTGGCTGCCCGACCAAATCGCCAGCGCCACAAGGTTGGTGGCGAGGGAGGCCCATAGGAACTTGCGCTGCCGCTGGACCTGCTGGCGGATCCCGAGCCTGCCGACTGGACGTCCTATGAGTGTCTCGGTAGCGAGCCACGCCAACAGCACGAGAACGAACAGCGGAACGCCGGCTGGACCGACCAGGAACCGCGGAGTGATTACGACCGCGATCGTAACCGAGTAGGCTGTCAGAAACCGCGACCGGCTCCATCCATAGAGCGATCGCAGGTTGTAGTAAAGGAGGTAGCAGACTTGCCCCAGCATCGAGAGAACATCGACCGCGCCGCCCCAATTGGTAAGAGATGCATGAAAGAGGGCCGCACCAACTCCCATGAACGCAACGGCGCCAGCGTACAGCCCCGGATAGAAACGATCGCGAAGATACGGCGCTGAGGTGTTCAAGCGGTCCCGCCCCGCCCGCCAGGCGACCCAGAGGGAGGCGATGGCGAAACCCAAGAGGGACCAGGTGTTCGCCGGCTGAGCTATCGGGCCGGGCCGCGGGGCCTCGCAGTAGCAGTCGCCTTGGAGAAGGCAATGGTTCGGTGCACCCGGCCAGTCCGCGAGCGCAAGAGCAATGCACAGCCCGGTTCCAAGCACGAGCACAAGGGTGACTGTTCGAATCTCAGTGATAGGCTGGATCGCTCCACCTCCGGGCAGCGTCGCGGCCGCCTAACGGACTGGGCACTCAGCGGCCGGCGGCGCCTTGCTGCCAGGGCCGATACGCCTCGTCACTTCGTATTGTATCTCAGCTCCGTAACGGCTACGCCCTAGCCGGTCCGCTGCAGCGGCTGGTTAGGCGGCGCCCCGCGAGTCGTTACCCGAGAATGGGAATACGGCGCTCCGCATAGAGTGCGGCCAACATCGTCTCCATGACACGCCGGACCGATTCAGCGTGTTCCTGGCCCTGGGCCTCGTCGATTACGGCGGGCAACTCGATTGGGTCGCCGACGTCCACGGTGATCCGGGCGGGAAGTGGGAAATAGGGTAGGAGACAGAGGGGTCCCACGACGACGAGCCAGGGCAGGCAGAGGATCACGGGAAACGTATGAATGCCGAGAACCGCGCGAAGTCGCAGACGCTCGGCGAGGCCCCTCCCCTGAACCAGGACAACGAATGTTTCATGGCTTCCCGCGGTTACCACCGGGACAACGGGAACCCGAGCGCGTGCTGCCAAACGAGCGAACCCCGAGCGCCCTCCGAAGAAGACGCGATGGCGCTGTGAAAAAGGGCGCAGGGAGTCATAGTCGGCTCCTGGGTAGACTAGGACCTTTCCACCTGCTCGGAGCACTGCAAGAGCGTTCGTCGGATTAGCCTCCAGCACACCGAACCGCGCGAGTAGTCGGCGGAGCCAACCTATACGGACGAATATGCGGTGCGCCAGTGCATAGATCGGCTGCTCGGGCCCGAAGTGCGTGCAGAAACCCAGGAAGAAGATGAGGTCGCCGGGGCCCATCCCTCCGCCGTGATTCGCTACAAGAATCGCGGGGCCACGGGGAAGGCGGTCGAGGCCGCGGACCTCAGCTCGGAAATAGAAGAAGAGGAGGGGGCGCAGAGCTTGTACGAGTGCCCGGATGGCTCGCGGATCGCGAAGTCCGAGTTCTTCCATCGAGGTCTCGATCACTCCTTAGGGCGGAGGGC
>JAYZFK010000047.1:0-32717 GCA_036336835.1 Myxococcota bacterium
GCCAGCTGCTCGCGAGCGCGCCGGTCGCGATCGACGTCGATCCCTGGGGACGCGTCTACGTGGCCGAGGCGCCGCGCATCTACGGCGGCGTCGAGGACAATCGCTTCCACGACTACTGGGTGCTCGACGATCTTGCCTCGCACACGGTCGAAGACCGGCGCGCCTACTACGAGAAGTGGCTCGCGACCGATCGCATCGAAGACAAGCAGCTGTTCACCAGGAACGCCGACGTGATCGTGCGGCTCGACGACAGCGACGGCGACGGCATCGCCGACCGGCGGCACGACCTGGCCGAGTTCCGCGACATGGTCGACGGGCCGGCGGCGGGCGTGCTGGTCGATGGCGGCGAGGTCTTCGCCGCGGTGATCCCGCACGTCTGGCGGCTGCGCCAGGACGCGCACGCCGAGGACGGCAGCGACGGGGCCTGGCAGCAGGACTCGCTCGCCTACGGCTTCGGCGTCAAGACATCGCTGATGGGCCACGACCTCCACGGGCTGATTCGCGGTCCCGACGGCAAGCTCTACTTCTCGCTGGGCGACCGCGGCTACTCGGTCACCACCCGGGAAGGCGAGCTGCTCGAACCCGCGATGGGCCCCGGGCGCGGCGCCATCTTCCGCATGAAGCTCGACGGCAGCGAGCTCGAGGTGTTTGCCACCGGCGTGCGCAACCCGCAGGAGCTCGCCTTCGACGACCACGGCAACCTGTTCACCGGCGACAACAACGGCGACGGCGGCGACCGGGCGCGCATCGTCTACCTGGCCGAGGGCGGAGAGACCGGCTGGGCCATGCCCTACCAGACGCTGGTCGGCGACTACATCCGCGGGCCCTGGGTCGAGGAGCGGCTGTGGGAGCTGCAGCACGAGACCCAGCCCGCCTGGGTGCTGCCGCCGGTCGCCTACCTGGCGATGGGTCCCGCGGGCTTTGCGCACTACCCCGGGCTGGGGCTGCCGGAGCGCTACGCGGATCACTTCTTCCTGTGCGACTACGCGTACGTCAAGTCGAGGAGCGGCGTTCACTCGTTCGCGCTCGAGCCCAGCGGCGCCGGCTTCGAGATGGTGGACGACCACATGTTCATCGGCTCGATCCTGCCAACCGACGTCGCCTTCGGCTGGGACGGCCGCGTCTACGCCACCGATTTCTCGCAGTTTGGCGAGACGCAGACGGTCGAGGTGTTCCAGCACGACGAGCTCGTCCGGGATCCGCGCATCGCAGAGACGGTGCGGCTGGCGCGCGAGGGGATGGCGCAGCGCGAGGCCGACGAGCTGGTGTCCCTGCTCGGCCACGCCGACCGGCGCATCCGACTGCGTGCGCAGTACGAGCTGGCCGCGCGCGAAGACACGACGCTGCTCGGCGCCATCGCCGGGGACGCGCAGGCGAGCGTGCTCGCGCGCATCCACGCCGTCTGGGGACTCGGACAGCTCGGCGCCGGGGCGCTGCGCGCCGCCGGCTGGGACGATCTCGACTGGACGCGCGAAGCCGATGCCGAGCTGCGCGCCCAGGTCGTCAAGATCGCGGGCGATGCCGGCGCCGACTGGCTGGCGGGCGACCTGCTCGTGCGGCTCGCCGACGGCGAGGAGAACGCTCGCGTGCGCTTCTTCGCCGCGCAGTCGCTGGGCGCCCTGGGTGCGCGCGAGGCGATCGGGCCGCTGTTCGCCCTGCTGCGCGAGAACGCCGACCAGGACGTCTTCCTGCGCCACGCCGCCGTCTACGCGCTGGCGCGGATCGGCGATCTCGACGCCGTGCTCGCATACGCCGACGACACCGATCGATCGGTTCGCCTCGGGGTGCTGCTCGTATTGCGCCGCGCAGAGGACGCGCGCATCGCGCACTTGCTTGGCGACGCCGATCCGCTGCTGGTGGTGGAAGCCGCGCGGGCGATCTACGACCGGCCGATCGCCGAGGCAATGCCGGCCCTGGCGCAGCTCGCCGGCAGCGACCTGCCCGCGCGCGATGCACCCCCGCAGACGAGCTTCGCACTCCAGCGCCGCGCGATCGGCGCCGCCCTGGCAGTCGGCAACGCGGCGAGCGCCAGCGCGCTCGCCGCGCACGTCGCCGACCCGGCAAACCCGCTGGCAATGCGCGAGCTGGCACTCGAAACACTGGGCCAGTTCACGCGGCCCGGCCCGCGCGATCTGGCGATGGGCTTCTACCGGCCGCTCGCCGAGCGGCCGACGAGCGTCGTCGCGCCGGCCTTCGAGACCTGGGGGCGCACGCTGGTGCTGGGCGACCTGGGCGCCCGGGCGCTCGAGATCGCGCTCTCCTACGAGCAGGTTCCGCTCGACGACCGAGAGCTGCGGGCGCGTCTCGCCAACGAACGCGAGCCGAGCGCGATCCGCGTCGCGAGCCTGCGCGCACTCGCGGGCCGCGAGTCCGCGCAAGCCAGGCTCGACGCCGCGATCGAACGCGCGCTCTCCGCCGACGACCCCGCGCTGCGGGCCGAGGCGCGCGCTCAGCTCGCGCTGCGCGACCCGGACGCCGCCCTCGAGTCGATCGCGGCTCTCCGAGCCGACGCGATCACCCACGAGCGGCAGCGCGCCTACCGGACGCTGGCCGCCATCGACACGCCCGAAGCCCTTGCCCTGCTGCGCCAGGCCGTCGCCGCCCTCGAGAGCGGCGAACTCGCACCCGACGTCCAGCTCGAGGTGATCGACGCGGCGCGCGACCGCGACGCGCTCGAGGGCCGCGTCCGCGCCTGGGAGGCTGCCCTGCCCGGCGATCCCGTCGCCCGCCGCACGTGGGCCACGGCCGGCGGCAGCGCCGAGCGCGGCCGCTTCGTCTTCGACAGCCGGGGCGATTGCCGGCGCTGCCACGGCGCCGGTGCCGGCCACGGCGGGGAAGTCGGCCCGGAGCTCACCGCACTGAGCCAGCGCCTCTCGACTCGCGACATGCTCCGCTCGATCGTCGATCCGCAGGCCGCCATCACGCCCGGCTACGGAACGATCGCCATCACGACCCGCGGCGGCGAGATGGTGAGCGGAACCCTGCTCGAAGAAGACGACAGCGCACTCGTGATCGAGGCCGCGGGCCAGCGCATCTCGGTCTCCCAGCTCGAGATCGCCTCGCGCACGCGCATAACGAGCCCGATGCCATCCATTGGACTCGCGCTCGAGCCAAACGAGCTACGGGATCTGATCGCCTACCTGGCAACCCTGTGAGCACCCCGGTCTCGCGACCGGTGCTCCAGAGCGGTCCGCCAAGTCCGCCATCGAGCTGACCGACGATCCTCGAGCCCGCGAGTCAGACGGCCGTGTCGAATGGCATCTCGGCGAGGATGCGACCGATGCGGCGCAGCTGGTCGGTGCTGCCGCCGAGATCGAGCTCGAGCTGCTTGGCGTACAGGTAGAAGCGGTGGACGGGATAGTCGCGATCGACGCCGATGCCGCCGTGCAGGTGCTGCGCCGCGGCGACCACGCGCGCGCCGGCCTCCGCGACCCAGTACTTGGCAAGCGCCACCTCGCGGGTCGCGGGCAGCCCCGCCGCCACCCGCCAGCAGGCCTGCAGCGTCGTCAGCTGGATGCCCTGCACGTCGATGAACGCGTCGGCCGCGCGGTGTCCCACCGCCTGGAACATCGCGATCGGCTGGCCGAACTGCTTGCGCTCCTTGATGTACTCGGTCGTCATCTCGAGCGCCGCCTGGCAGATTCCGACACCCATCGCGCACTGGGCCGCGGTCGCGCGCAGCAGCAGCCACTCGAGGATCGTGCGCCCGGCGGCGATGCTGCCCAGCACGGCGTCCGGCCCGACGCGCACGCGATCGAGCTGCAGCAGCGAGGCCGGCTGGCCCGTGGGCGTCTCGAGTCCGACGAGGCGGACGCCTTCGGCCCGCGGGTCGAGCAGGAAGAGGCCCACGTCGGCCCCCTCCACCGACGCCGGGACGAGCACGCAGTCCGCCAGCTCGGCGGCGGGCACGGGGATCTTGCTGCCGCTGAGCACCCAGCCATCGCCGTCGCCATCGTGCTCGCGGTGTGCGCGGGTGGCGGGCTTCTCCGGCTCCGCCTGATCTTCCTGGAGCGCCGCGGTCAGCACCGCCTCGCCCGCGACGAGCTTCGGCAGCCAGGCCTCGCGCTGGGCGGGCGAGCCGAACTCGGCGATCGGCAGCCCCGCGAGCACCACCGTCTCGAGGAAGGGGATCGGCGCGGTGTGCCGGCCGATCGCCTCGCAAATGGCCGCGACCTCCTGGAAGCCGAGCCCCGCCCCGCCCTGCGCCTCCGGAATGGCCACCCCGAGCAGACCCGTCTCGGCCAGCTGCGCCCACAGCTCGCGATCGAAGCGCGGGCCGTCGCCCGTCTCGAGCGCGCGCTGGCGCTCGTGCGTGCTCTGCTCGGCGAGCAGCTGTCCGGCGAGATCGACGATCGACTGCTGGTCGTCGCTGTAGCGGAAATCCACGCTCGGCCCTCCTACATCCGCGGAACCCGGGGCAGCCCCAGGCCGAACAGACCGATCAGATCGCGTTGCACCTCGTTGGTGCCGCCGCCGAAAGTCAGGATCAGCAGCGAGCAGTAGATGTTCGCGAGCTGGCCGTGCAGGACCGCCTCTGGCGACTCGCGCGGCAGGTAGGCGCGCGGGCCGATCACCTCCATCATCAGGCGAATGGCTTCCATGTAGAACTCGGTGCCGAAGACCTTGAGCGCCGAGGCATCCTGCACCGCGAGGTCGCCCTGCGTGGCGTCCCAGGCGACCTTCCAGTTCATCAGCCGCAGGAACTCGATGCCCGACCAGACACGGGCGAGGTTCGTCTGCACCCACTCCTGATCGATCACGCGAATGCCGTCGGCGCGCTTGGTCTCACGCGTCCAGCGCAGGACGTTCTCGAAGGTGCCCTCGATCATGCCGGACGAGCACAATGTGACGCGCTCGTGATTCAGCTGGCTGGTGATCAGCTTCCAGCCCTTGTTCTCGCCGCCGACCAGGGACTTCGCCGGCACGCGCACGTCGTCGAAGAAGGTGGTGTTGATGTCGTGGTGCGACAGCAGGCGCATCGGCTCGACCTTGATGCCCGGCGTCTTCATGTCGACGACGAACATCGAGAGCCCCGCGTGCTTGGCGGCCTCCTGGTCAGTCCGCGCCGCCAGCCAGATGTAGTCCGCGTCGCCCGCGACCGAGGTGAAGATCTTCTGTCCGTTGATCACGTAGTCGTCGCCGTCGCGATCGGCGCGCGTGCTGAGCGACGCCAGATCGGTGCCCGCTGCCGACTCGGTGTAGCCGACGCAGAAGAGAATCTCGCCCGCGGTGATCTTCGGCAGCAGCTCGGCCTTGAGGTCGTCGCTGGCGTGGGTGTAGAGCGTGGGGCCGACGGTGTTGATCGTCAGCATCGGCACCGGCGCGCCGCAGCGCATCGACTCGTCGAAGAAGACGAACTGCTCGAGCTGCGATCGGCCCTGGCCGCCGTACTCGGTGGGCCAGCCGATGCCCAGCCAGCCGTCCTTGCCCATCTGGCGGATGACCTGCCGATGAACCGGGCCGCAGCCGGCCTCGCGGTGCAGCGCCTCGCGAATCTCGTCGGTCAACAGACCCGCGTAGTACGCGCGCAGCTCGCGGCGCAGGGCCTGCTGCTCCTCGTTCAGCCCGATGTACATGCTCAGTCGAAGCCGAGCGCGCGGTCGGCTGCCTCGGTGTCGAAGTCCTCGAACTGGATGATCTCCAGCCGGGTGAAGGCCTCGCGCACGCGCGGCGTCAGCAGGCCGAGCTTCTTCAGGTTGGGCACGACGCGCTGGAAGATCAGCGAGCGGAACTGCCGCCCCATCGGCGACTCGAGCACCAGACGCTGCACCTCGTCCGCGTCCCAGCCGAACAGGCGGGCGATGTCGTCGCCGATCAACCGGTTGCGCATCAGCTCGCTCGAGTAGATGATGAAGTCCTCGCGGTCGCGCCGCTCGTTTTCGGGCATGTCGGTGTAATAGTCGCGCAGCGACAGCACACCGAAGGCTACGTGACGCGACTCGTCCTTCATCACGTACCTGAGCAGCTCCTTGAGCAGCGGCTCCTTCGCCAGCAGGTGCAGGGTGCCGAAGGCACCCATTGCCAGCCCCTCGATCATCACCTGCATACCGAGGTACTTGAAGTCCCAGCGCGAGTCCGTGATCGTCGCGTCGAGTAGCTCTTTCAGATGCCGGTTGATCGGCCACTCCCACTCGAGCTTCTCGTGCAGATAGCGGCTGAACACCTCGACGTGGCGAGCCTCGTCCATCGTCTGCGTCCCGGCGTAGTACTTCGCGTCGATCCAGGGCACGCCCGCCGTGAGCTGCGAAGCGACGATCAGCGCACCCTGCTCGCCGTGCAGGAACTGCGACAGCTGGAGCGCGACCTGTGCGTGGTTCAGGCGCCGGCGCTCCTTCTCATCGAGCTTCTCGAAGGGCGCCCAGCCCTGGAGCGGGTTGGCGACGGCCGGGATGATCTCCTGCTCGGGGTCGACCTCGGTGTCCCAGGCAAGCTGAGTGGTGGCGTTCCACTGGTCGCGCTTCGCCTTCTCGTACAGATCGCGCAGCCCTTCCTTCACCGAGCCATAGTTCCAGACGTAGTTCGTGTCGAACGACGTCAGGATGGTCTCGAGCTCCTGGTCGAGGCCTTCGAGGTTGTTCACTACTGCGGACGACATGGGTTCCTCCACGACCGAACGGGGCGCGACCGGACGCACTCGGACAGAGCCGATCCGACCACCGTAGAGCCCCCACGAGAGGCCGTCAACCGAAATCGACGTCGAGTTCGTTTTATATCGAAATCCTCTTTAATTCTGGTAAAGTAACTGTATGCGCGTAGATCCGAAACGGACTTCGGCGAGCAGCGATCGGGCGCTGCGGGTGCCCCAGCAGGCACGCAGCCGGCGCACCCGGGAGCGCATCCTGGAGGCCGCGATCATCTGCTTCGAGCAGCACGGCTACGCCGAAACCACCACCGCCATGATCGCCGCGCGCGCGCGCATCGGCGTCGGCACCCTGTACGGCTACTTCCGCGACAAGCGCGGCATCTTGTTCGAGCTGCTCGAACGCTTCCGAGACCAGCTGCTCGACATCGTGGTGTCGCGGCTCGATCCCGAGCGCTGGGAGGGCGGCGACCCCGCCGAGCACGCCCGCCAGCTGATCGACGCGGTCTTCCACATGCAGGCACTCCGCCCCGGCATGCAGCGCGTCTTGTGGGAACGTTATTTCAAGGATCCGGATTTCCACGAGCCAGTCGAGGCCGTTCGCGAGCAGCTGCGGGAAGCGGTGGAGCGCTTCGCACGCGCGATCGACCCAGCGGTACTTCGCACGGACCTCGACCTCGCCGCGGCCTCGCTCACGGTGGTCAACGCCGTGCAGTGGAACGCGCTCCACGCCTTCATGCACGGCACCGACGAGCAGATCGATTCCGCAGCGGCAGCCACCGCCGACATGGTGGCGCGCTACCTGTTCCGCGACTGAGCCGGCGCCGCCGCGGGCCGCGCTCTAGAAGACCGGGGCGGGCTCGGAGGAGACGAGCCACATCGCGAAGTAGTTGGCCGCCCCTCCGTAGGCGTGGCCGAGGGCAACGCGGGCCCCGTCCACCTGGTACTCGCCGGCGGTTCCCCGCACCTGGTTGGCGGCCTCCAGGCATCGGATCATGCCCGAGGCACCGATCGGATTCGAGGACAGCACGCCGCCCGACATGTTGACCGGGAAGTCGCCCTTGATCTCGGTGGCGCCTTCGTCCGTCATCTTCCAGCCGGTGTCTTGTTCGGTGATCAGGTGACCCTCGAGCCACATCGGTTCGTACCAGCTGAAGGGGACGTAGATCTCCGCGCAGTCGATCTGCCGGCGCGGGTCGCTGATGCCCGCCTCCTTGTAGAGCGCTGCGGCGCAGTCCACGCCCGCCTGCGGCCGGACGGTGTCGCGCCCCGGGAACTGGGTGAACTCGGTGCGCTTCTGGTGCGCGATCACCCAGGCCGGCGGCCGACCGCTCTTCTCGACGCCCGCCTTGTTCGTCATGACCAGCGCCGCGGCGCCGTCCGACGAGGGACACGACTCGAGGAAGCGGAGCGGATCCCACAGCATCGGGGATTCTTTCACCTTCTCGAGCGAGATGTCGTGCAGGTGCAGGTGCGCGTTGGGGTTGCGCAGCGCGTTCTGGCGATCCTTGACCGCGACCTTCCAGCCGATGTGCTCGGGCGCCCCACTCTTCTGGATGTAGTTGCGGATCCACGGTGCAAACGAGCCGCCCGCACCCTGGCTGCCGCTGCGGCCGCCGCCGAGCGCCCAGGTCGCGTTGCCGTCGGACTGCTTCTCGTACGTCACGGTGAGCACCGTGTCGTAGACGCCGCTCTCGACCAGCACTGCCGCCGAGATCGCGGTCGATCCGCCGACCGAGCCCGCGGTGTGCACCCGGTGGATCGGCTTGCCCACTGCGCCAAGCGTGTCGCACAGCGACAGCTCGGGCATCATCACGCCCTCGAGCGCATCGGGGGCCTTGCCGAGCACGATCGCATCGACGTCCTTCCACTCGATCCCGGCGTCGTCGAGCGCCGCCTGCGCGGCCCAGTGCGTGAGCCCGTCGAGCGAGACATCGAGCTTCTTCTTGTACTTCGTCTGTCCGATGCCGATGACGGCGGATTGCTGACGAGCCATCACGCACCTCCTTCGAGCACGCAGAGCAGGTTCTGCTGCAACGCCGCTCCGCTGGCCGCGTGGGCGAGGCCGCGCGTGGCACCCCCCTCGGCGATCTGTCGTGCCGCCTCGACGACCCGTGTGAGCCCGGTCGCCATTACCGGGTGACCGCACAGCGGCCCGCCGGACCGGTTGATCACCACGTCGTCCGTGAGGCCCAGCGCCTGTTTCAGCACGATCTCCTCGGCGCTGTAGCGCACGCACAGCTCGGCGACGTCGAACGAGCCTCCGTCGATCTCGAGCGCATCGGCGGCAATCTTGGTCGACGCCGACTCCGTCAGGTCGCGCAGCCCCGGATGGCTCGAATCCATCCGGTGGTCGATGCCCCGGATCCAGACCGGCCGGTCGCACAGCTCGCGCGCCTTGTCGCCGCGCGCGATCAGCACCGCCGCAGCGCCGTCGCTGATCGGCGGCAGATCGTGGCGGCGCAGCGGGGATGCGAAGTACGGCTCCTTCAGCAACGTATCGACCGACACGTCCTGCTTGACCTGCGCGTACGGATTGTCGATCGCGTCGCGTCGCGAGCGCGAGACGACCTCGGCGTAGTCCTCCTCGCTGGCCTTGCCCGCATCGATCAGCGCCGCCGCCTGCAGCCCCGCCATTGACACCGGGTCGAGACCGAGCGGCGCGTGGTAGTAGGGGTTGGTCTGCAGCGGAAAGATCTCGCGCGGCGTGCCGGGCGAGCTCTTCCCCGAGCCGACCACCAGACAGGTATCGATGTCGCCCATCTGCAGCCGGATCCAGCCCTCGAAGAGCGCCCAGGCGCCGTCCATCTCGACGTGCGACTCGTAGACGGGCGGCCAGGCCCCATAGCCGTCCACGTTGCTCACGAACGCGAATGGAAGCCCCGACAGATAGTCGCAGCTCGCGGCGATCGTGAAGTCGATGTCGTGCCGATCGATCGTCACCTCGCCGAGGATCTGATTGACCAGCGTCATGATGAGCGAGGGCTCGGAATCGGTGTAGCGCCTGTAGGACGGCGTCTGCGCATACCCGACGATCGCGATGTCTTCACCTGCCATTAGAAAACGTGCTCCGAGAACTGTTGGAAGGGAACATCCGGCTCGCCTGTGGGCTCCCAGCGCTCGAGGACGCCTCCCGTCCCACCCCAACGATTGTCGACCTCCCCGACGTCGCGCTCCGACTCCGGCTTGAAGATCGCGCGCACCCGCAGCCCCGAGCGGAAGGTATCGATCGGCATGTCCCGGATGTCCTGCTGGCCCAGCGGCTGGTCCGAGCCGTCGAGCAGGATCGAGGCCCGGATGTAGGGCTCGGTCTCCTCCTGCCCGTAGTACTGGACCGGCGTGATCACCGTGTAGCTGACGACGGTGCCCGTAGGCTCGACCTCGACGTCGTGTTCGGGCTGGAGCAGTACGCGCTCGATCGGGTCGTAGCCCTTGCTCGGCAGGTAGACCTTGCCGCTGGCCGGGCTCTTCTGCCCGATGAATTTGCCCTGCTTCAATCCCTCGAGGAAGCGGACCCGATGCGGGCTCATCACCTCCTCGTAGTCGAGCGAGATCAGGTGCTCGGTCATCTCGACCTCGCCCGGTCCGGGCTCGATGTACTGATCGCGCGCCTCCGCCTCGGGCACGAAGTAGACGTCGGTGATCGCGTTGGTCCGCTCGTCGCGGTACTGCGCCCGGACGCGCGCACCGGGCGTGACGTCCTCGGGCGAGTTCGCTTGTACGGCGTGCACCAGCGGCACGTCCGCACCATCGAGCTGGATCAGCGCAAAGGCAAACGGCTGCTGGAATGGATGCTTGCGCGTCGGCTCGGAGATCCAGGTGCTGGTCTTCAGCGTGCCGCCGGGCCCGACCTCGACGAACTCGGGGTCCTCGAGCTTCCGACCAGTCTCGGGGTCGTGCTCGATCGGCGGGCAGATCACGCGGCCGCCCGCGCGGACCCCGAGCAGCTTCCCGTCTCGCAGGGCCGTCAGGAAGCGACCGACCACCGGACCCGTCGTACGCGTGTACGGATATTCCAGCGTGTAGGTAGCGGCGTGTTCGTTCGACATGCCCGCAGACTAAACGCCCGGCGGGGCAGAAGACAAGCCGGACCATGCGTCGCGATCAGATCTCGCGAGCCCAGTCTGCGGGAGCCGCGGCGGACTCCGGCGACTGGCGGGTGTCTCGTATACTCGCGGCTCGTGCTCACTCGCGTCCGGACTGGGCGTGCAGAGGAAGCGGGAGAAGGGCATGCGGCGGCGGCAATGCTGAGTGGCGCAGGGCTTCGGGCCAGGGCAGCCCGGCGGATCGGCTGGCTGGCGGCCGCAATGCTGCTCGGGATTGCACCGCAGCCGGCGACCGCCGAGCAGGACGGCGATGCGGCTGCGGCCAGCCCGGCCGGCGGGGTCGAGATTCGCCACAGGCTGACTCCACGGGCGGTCCGCGAGGATTGTTTCGAGGCTCCTTCCGGCGGGCACGTCACCTATGCCTTCGAGTCCTCCGCTGTCGTCACGTTCAATGTCCACCACCATGTGGGCGACGAGACGATCTACGACGTCGAGTCTCACGAAGTGACGGAAGCCAACCGCTCGGTCCCGCTGCCGGCGCCCGGGCGGTATTGCCTGATGTACACGAACGCGGCAAAGCGCGGGGGCTACGTCCACATCAACGGGAGCTATCAGGTGATCGCTCCCGGAGCGGAGCCGCCTCCCCAGCCGTGATCCCGCTGCGCCGGCGCGGAGCCGAGCGGCAGACCTGCTATCCTCGGTCGCTCGTGGGGGCGATCGGTTTCGACGGGTGGTCGAAGGCCGACGCTGCGTGTCGAGGTCGTCACATCCTCGTTAAACCGTGGCAAGTTGGTAGACATAACTGCCGACGACAACTACGCACTCGCTGCCTAGCTAAACCCTAGGACTAGCGACATCCGTCCGTGACGCCTTCTAGCGGGTCGCGGGTGTCATCAGAAGGCTGGCTCGAGGATCGCTGACAGGCCGTACCCGAGAGTGAGAATCATGTCTGCCTAGGGTGAGGTCGCTCCCGTCTCTGCGACTGGCCCACCCGAAATCGAGCGGAGACTACACACGTAGACGCGTCAGCTAGAAGCTATTCGGACGCGGGTTCGATTCCCGCCGCCTCCACCATTTTCTCTCGCGAAGGCCCGGTCGACTAGACTGGGCCCGCGATCGCCACACTCGATCATCACCCGTAACTGGAACCAGACGAGGGCGCATGGCGACAGCCGCGATCCCGATTGGCTTCGACGCGAGCCGCCCCATCGACCTGAGCGCGCCTGGCTTCGTCCAGCACAAGTACGACTGGTACCGCTGGATGCTGGAGGAGGCGCCAGTCTGCCAGGGCAAGATCAGCCTGCTGAAGTTGAATCTGGTGGCCCGTTACGAGGATTGCCGGATGGTGCTCACCGACGAGCGCTTCGTGCGCAATCGCGGTCGGGCCAAGGGCAAGGAGAATGCGAATCCGCTTCCAATCCCGCTGCCCAGGTCGATCGCAGCGCTCGCGCGAAGCATGATCTATGAGGACGACCCGCAGCATCGGCGCCTGCGAAACCTCGTGAACAAGGCGTTCACGTCGCGCGCCGTCGGACGCCTGTCGGACCGGGTCGAAGAGATCTCCTGCGAGCTGCTCGACGATCTCGAGAAGCGAGGCCGGGTCGATCTGCTGGAGACCTACTCGCGACCCGTTCCCACCCGGGTGATCGCCGAGATGGTGGGCCTGCCGCGGGCCGACATGGACGAGTTCAAATACAGCATGCGCGTGCTGACGAAGGGGTTCTCGGGCATCGGAATCATCCGTACTCTGTTCTGGGACCTGCGGGCGGCCAACAAGTTCATGCGCCGGCTCATCGCGCGCAAACGCGCGGAGCCGGGTGACGACATCCTGTCCGTGTTGATCGAGGCCGAGGAGGACGGCGACCGCCTCAGCGAAGACGAGCTGGTCGCCATGGTCTTCCTGCTCATCATCGCGGGGTTCGAGACCACGCTGCACCTGATCACCAACGGCGTACACACGCTGCTCGAGCACCCCGATCAGCTCGAACGACTGCGCGCCGAGCCCGACCTCTGGGACCTTGCCGTCGAGGAGATCGTGCGCCACAGGGGACCGGTGCACGGCACGAAGCCCCAGTATGCCAAGGAGGACGTCACCCTCCACGGCGTGACGATCGAGCGCGGCACGCCGATCCTGCCACTGCTCGGTGCCGCGAACCACGATCCGCGGGTCTTCGACGAGCCGGACGAGTTCGATATCACGCGCTCGCCGAACCACCACCTCGGCTTTGGCTTTGGCATGCACTTCTGCCTGGGCAAGCAGCTCGCCCTGATGGAGACGCGCATCGCGCTCAAGAACCTGGTCGAGCGCAACCCGGACCTGCGGCTGGCGGTGGACCCGAGCGAGCTCGAAATCGCAAACGTCCCGGGTTGGCATCGTCACGAGAGCCTTCCCGTGGTGCTGGGGTAGATTGGCCGAAGCGGAGGATCGCACCCGGTTCGAGGTGCTGAGGCTCGCCGTGACCCACCGAGGACGACTGTTTCGCAGTCCGTGACGGGCTCTGCGAAACGAATCGCGCAACGACGATCGACTCGGTAGACTTCTCTCGTTTCGAGGCTCGCGCCGTTTGGACCCGGGCTCGGCTACCGCCGCCTCCACCCTGCTCCGTTCTGCATCGGACAGGGAGGCCAGCATGGCGGTGCTGTGCGGCTCGCCCACTGCATTCCGGAATGCGCAGTGGGATCAGCCCAGTGAGCGCTCGATGCCACTGGGTCGCGCCCCTCCTGGCACCGCTGGGAGCGGCCAGTACTCCCGGCCAGGAGCGCGGGAGAGAGCAAGGACGGCCACGTTGACCGCACGGGCGAAAGCCGCAGCCAGGAAACCGGCCAGGAAGAAGACCGCGTCCAGCAAGCAGGCCGCGGCGAGCAGGACTGCGTCCGGGAAGAAGACTGCATCCACGAGGAAGAAGACCGCGACAAAGAAGACCGCAGCAAAGAAGACCGCAGCAAAGAAGACCGCAGCAAAGAAGACCGCAGCAAAGAAGACCGCGGCAAAGAAGACCGCGGCAGAGAAGACCGCGGCAGAGAAGACCGCCACTACCAAGACGAGCTCGCCAGGCAAGACCACCACGACGAAGAAGATGTCCGCCGCGAAGCGCTCCAACGGGCGCAGCCGTGCGGCCGCAGACGAGCACGCAGCACCCGCGCCGGAATCTTCCAGCGCGTGCGAAGTGGTGAGCGCGGCCTCGCCCCAGGCTTCGACCGACGAGGCGCGCTTCGCGTCGGAGCCCCGCACGGTGGCACCCACCCAGAGCGGAGAGACAGTCGACGCCGGGAACGGGACTCGTCCGGACGGTCGCAGGCGACGCCGGCGGCGCCGCGGCGGCCGCAGCCGTCGGCGGGATCGTACTGACGGGGATCCCGCGCCCGCTCGAGCCGATGCCGAGTCCGGCTCGAGCGGCGCGGAACGCACGCGCAGCGGCCGTTCGCGCCGCCGTCGCGGTCGGCGACGAGGCTCCGGTGGCGGGGAAGCGCCGCGTCCGGCGGTCGACCAGACCCCGCGCCCGTTCGTACCGCCGACCAACATCGAGGAGGCAGCGCGTGCACTCGGCATCGATCGCCTGCATCCCGAGCAGGAGACCGCAATCGGGCAGGCGATGGGTGGCGGCGACGCGCTGATCGTGCTGCCGACCGGTTTCGGCAAGTCGGCCTGCTACCAGATCCCGTCGATGCTGCTCCCGCAGCCCGGCGTCGTGATCTCGCCGCTGCTCGCGCTGATCGAGGACCAGGTGGCGAACCTCGATCGGCGGGGCGTCCCGGTGGTGCGCTTCGACGGCACCGTTCGCGGAAAGGCGCGGGCGCGCGCGATCGAGCGAATCGAGCAGGGCGGCTCGCTCCTCGTGATGACGACGGCCGAGACGCTCGCAGGCGACGACCTGCTCCCGGTGCTGCACAAGAGCGGGATCTCACTCTTTACGGTCGACGAGGCGCACTGCGCATCCGAGTGGGGACACGATTTCCGACCGGCGTACCTGCGCCTGGGCACACTGCTCGAGCGCTACGGGCGCCCTCCTGTGCTGGCGCTGACTGCCACAGCGACCCAGGCGGTGCGCGAGGACCTGGTGCGCATCCTCGCTCTTCGCGATCCGCTCGAGATCGCAGCGTCGCCGCATCGCCCCAACCTCGGCTTCGAGGTGATCGAGTGCGGCAGTGACGCCCGGCTGCGAGCACTGGGGCGCCTCGTGCTCCGGCTGCGACGACCTGGAATCGTCTACTGCTCCACGACGCGGGATGTCGACAACGTCTACGGCGCGCTCAAGCGCATGCAGATCCCGGTCAACCGGTATCACGGCGGCATGAACGGGAGCGAGCGGCGCACCCAGCAGGAGCAGTTCATGCTGAGCGGGAGACGAAACGTGATGGTGGCGACCAGTGCGTTCGGGCTGGGCATCGACAAGCGCGACTTCCGGTACGTCGTCCACTTCCAGACACCCGCCTCGATCGAGCAGTACGTCCAGGAAGCGGGCCGCGTGGGACGCGACGGCAAGCGCGCGCACTGCATCCTGCTCCACCACGACATGGACCGGGACATCCACGAGTTCCTGCTCTCACAGAGCCGAGTCAATCCACTCCAGCTCTTCGAGGTGGCGAAGGGGCTCGACGCCTACGTCGAGGAGGGCCGGGATCCGGACGTCACCGACCTGGCCGCCGCGTCACGAGTCTCGCAGCGCGTCACCGCGGCCGTCGTCGCGATGTTCGAGTCCGCCGGTCTCCTGCACATCGCCAGGAACAAGGAAATCGAGGTGCTCGTCTCGCGTGAGGAGCTCCTGCAGTACGCGCGCGAGCTGCGCGAGCAGCTGTACACGCGGCGCAAACAGGACACCGCACGCCTCGACGCAATCGACCGATACGCGATCGCGGAGCGCTGCCGGGGCGAGCTGTTCGGCGAGTACTTCGGCGTGCCGATCGGTGAGGAGTGCGGCATCTGCGACGTGTGCCGGCGTGTTCCGTCGCGCCCGGTCACCTTCTTCGATCCGATTCGCAAGAAGCGATCGAGCCGTCAACGGCGCTCGTCGAAGAAGAAGTCCTCCCGCAAGGTGCCGTCGCGAAGGCGCCGCCGGCGCACGCCCAAGAAGACCTGATCGCCGTCGGCCTGCCGCGGCGGACCTCGACCCTGTCGTGATACTCTCGCGGTCCGGCTTCACTCGGCAAGGCGGCAACGAACCAGTGAGTCTCCCCAGGTGAAGATCGGACTCGTAGGACTCCCGGGTGTCGGCAAGAGCACCGTCTTTGGCGCGCTCACCGGTCTGCCCGTGGAGACCGGCTACGGCGCAGGCCGCGGCAAGGCGAACATCGGCGTGGTCAAGGTGCCCGATTCGCGCGTCGATGCACTGGCGGCGATCTACCAGCCGAAGAAGACCACCTACGCGGAGATCAACTTCACCGACCTCGGCGGGAAGGGCGAGGGGATCGACCGTGCGCTGCTGAACGAGATGCGGCCGGTGGAGGCGCTGTGTCAGGTCGTACGCGCCTTTCCGGACGTCACCGGCGCACTCGCCGACCCGGTTCGAGAGATTGCCGATCTCGAGATCGAGACGATCCTGGCGGATCTGGCGATCGCGGAGCAGCGCGTTGCGCGGCTCGAGCGGGACCACAGCAACCCGCGCGAGCTCGAGCTGATGCGCCGGGTGCAGCAAAGCCTGGAGGACGGCCAACCGCTGCGCTCGCTCGAGCTCACCAGCGAGCAACGGAGCACCCTGGCGGGGTACTCGTTTCTCAGCCTGAAGCCGCTGCTGGTCGTGCTCAACGTCGCGGAGGACGCGATCGAGGCGCCAGTCCCCGCCGAGGTCGAGCAGGCGGCGGCGCAACGCGGTCTCGGCCTGGTCGTGCTGTCGGCCCAGGTCGAGATGGACGTTGCCCAGCTTCCCGCTGAAGAGCAGGCGGAGTTTGCGACATCGCTCGGGCTCGACGAGCCGGCGATCCATCGATTCATCCGCAGCGCCTACGCACTGCTCGACCTCATCTCGATGCTCACCACCGGACCGGACGAGTGCCGCGCGTGGCCGATCGGGCGCGGCGCGAAGGCGCCGCAGGCGGCTGGCAAGATCCACTCCGACATCGAGCGCGGCTTCATCCGAGCAGAGATCATGGACTGGAACGATCTGGTCGAGCTCGGAAGCGAGGTGCGCTGCCGCGAGGCCGCAAAGCTGCGCGTCGAGGGCAAGGAGTACGTCGTTCGCGACGGGGACGTCATCAACTTCCGCTTCAACGTCTGATCCGGCCCCCGAGCGCCCGGCCGTCATGGCACCCCACGGGGGGTGGCGATCTTTGACGCGGCGGCGCCGCCCGGCCGATCGGGAGGCGGCCCCCGGAGCCGCGGGCTCCGCTAAGGTTCGCGACCCCTGCACCCGAACCGCCCCAGTGTGCCCCAACCCGAGCCCCCACGCGGAGCCCAGCGCCCAACACCATGATCTCGCTCTCGAACCTCTCCAAGCACTACGGCGGACAGGTGCTGTTCGAAGGCGTCTCGCTGCAGTTCAACCGCGGTGAGCGCTACGGCGTCGTCGGTGCGAATGGCTCCGGAAAGTCGACGCTGCTCAATATCCTGAGCGGCGAAGAGAGCCCGAGCGACGGCGATGTCTCGATCCCCAAGCGCGCCGTCCTGGGTGTGCTCGACCAGGATCACTTCCGGTACGAGAACGAGCGCATCCTCGATGTGGTGATGATGGGAAACGCCGTGCTCTGGGAGGCGATGGCGGAGAAGGAGAGAATCCTGGCCGCGGCCGAAGAGTATTTCGACGGCGATCGCTACGCCGAGCTCGAGGACCTCATCGTGCAGGCGGACGGCTACGGCCTCGAGGCGCGCGCGGGCGAGATCCTCGAAGGGCTGGGCATCGAGACTGCGGTGCACGAGCAGCCTCTCTCCACGCTCTCGGGAGGCTTCAAGCTGCGCACTCTGCTCGCGCAGGTGCTCGCATCCGAGCCCGACGTGTTGCTCCTCGACGAGCCCACCAACCACCTCGACATCCTCTCGATTCGCTGGCTCGAAGAATTCCTCGAGGACTTCAAGGGCGCGGCGCTGCTGATCTCACACGACCACCACTTCCTCGATACCGTGGCGACCACCATCGTCGACCTCGACTACGACTCGATCAAGGCATATCCCGGGAACTACACCCACTTCGTCCAGGCCAAGCGCGAAGAACGCGAGCGGCGCGAGAAGGAGATCGCGAAGCGCGAGGCGGAGATCGCCGACCACAAGGCCTTCGTCGAGCGCTTCCGCGCAAAGGCCACCAAGGCGAGGCAGGCACAGAGCAAGCTGAAGGCCATCGGCCGCATCGAGATCGAGTCACTGCCCAGCAGCTCGCGCCGCTACCCGCGCTTCCGATTCCAGCAGCGCCGCCCGAGCGGACGCCGGGTCGTGGAGCTGCAGGGCATCAGCAAGCGCTACGCCGACAACACCGTCCTCGACGACATCGATCTCACCATCCAGCGCACGGAGCGCGTCGCCATCATCGGCCCGAACGGTATCGGCAAGTCGACGCTGCTCAAGGCGATGGTCGGCGACATCACGGCCGATGCCGGCACGGTCGAATGGGGCTACGAGACCCATCCCGGCTACATCGCCCAGGACCACAAGGCCCAGATCGGCTCGCACCGCCAGACCCTCGAAGACTGGCTCGCCGCCTACTGCCCCGCCGAGGGCATCGGCTTCGTGAAGGGACAGCTCGCGGCCGTGCTCTTCTCCGGGGACGAGAGCAAGAAGAAGCTCGACGCGCTATCGGGAGGCGAGGCTGCCCGCCTGATGTTCGCGCGGCAGGCCGTCGAAAAGCCGAACGTGCTGATCCTCGACGAGCCCACGAACCACCTCGATCTCGAAGCCATCGAGGCGCTGGTGGGCGCCCTGGGCCGCTACGAGGGCACGCTGATCTTCGTCTCGCACGACCGCTGGTTCGTCAACCAGCTGGCGACGCGAATCGTCGCGATCACGCCCGAAGGCATCCACGATTTCAGCGGCAGCTACGACGAGTACCTCGCACGCGCGGGCGAGGATCACCTCGACGGGCAAGAGGTGCTGCGCCGAGCACGGCAGTCGAAGCGCGCCGCCCGCGAGCACCGCAAGGCTCCGGCGAGCTAACGGCGCCGCCGCAAGTCGTCTGCGCGCCGTAGCTTCGCTCTTTCCGACCTGGCGATCTCGTTGTCGGGATCCAGCTCCAGCGCGCGGCTCAACAGAGCGATCATTGCGCGGCGCGAGGTGTCCTTCCCGCTGAAGACCACCTGGTAGACGTACTCTCGCATGAGCGCGGCGAAGGCGCCGACGCGTTCGATACGTGCTCGCGTGGTGTCGGAAATCGTGGACAGGAGTCCGTCGATGCCCTCCGGCCGCAGCTCGCGGAACCTCTGGATGCGTTCGTTGAGCGACGCCCCACCCGACCCGTGGGCGCTGGCGAACGAGCCGAACTCCAGGAGAGGGTGGTCGTCGGTGTGGAGCGGTCCCGGGCCGGTGAACTCTCGATAGCCGTCGGGATCCAGGTAGAGGAAGTGCAGGATGTGAAGTGGGTCGGTCACGCCGATCTCCGCCAGATCCCGCTTCACGGCCGGGCGCTCGAAGCGCTCGTAGAGAACGGCCGGATCCACCCGGATGGGCTCCTCCGCGCCGACGAGGATGCCGAAGCGGGTCCAGGTGTGATCCATGAACCACAGCGAGGCCTCGGCAAACACCTCCTGGAAGCTGCGCATCAGCGTCGCGAGCTCCTCGTCGCTGATGCCGGCCAGGGGGATCCAGACGCAGGCGATCCCACCCGGGTTGAGCCGGTCCCGCATCAGCTCGAAGTACTCGACGGTGTAGAGGCTGCTGTTCTGCTTGTACTGCAGGTTGGTGGAGTCGGTGGAGATGACATCGTAGCGCCTGGTCGTGGCATGCAGATGGTTGCGCGCGTCGTTGATGATGACCCTGAGCTTCGGGTTCTCCCGAACGCCGTGGTTCCGGGACTCGAAGAACGGCGCTGCGCGCACCACGGCGGGCTCGATCTCGGCGACGTCCGTGTCCACGCCGTGCGTGACCATCGACCACGACGTGCCTCCGCTTCCGAACCCCACCGTCAGCGCCGAGCGGGGCGCCGGGTGCAGGAAGAGGGGGATGTGCGCGAGCATCTTGGCATCGACGGCGGCCGAAAGGAATGTCCCGGCCACACCCTGATCGTCTACGTAGATGCGACGCCCTCCATCCTCCCATTCCTTGACGTAGATCGACGCACTCTCGCCCACCTCGTCCGAGATGATGTGCGGCCAGCCATCCGGGCTGTCGTAGCGCCAGTGATCGTCCGCTGCGACGAGACGACCGATCGCGACGTAGGGCGCCAGACTCGACGCTCCCCAGAAGGCCAGCACGACGGTGGCGGTGGCACCGACCTGTATCCACCGGCGTGTGCGCACGGGCAGATCGGCGACCAGATAGCTGGCGAGCAGAACGTAGAGGGCACCGTAGCCGATCACGGCGACACCGATGCCCCAGGCCGGCAGGATGACCAGCGCCGTGAGCGCGGCGCCGAGCATGGCGCCGAGGTTGCCGATACTGTAGATCCGGCCGCTGTCGGAGCCGATCTCGTCCGATGAGATCTGCAGGGCTGCACAGACCGCCGGAAACATCATGCCCATCATGATCGAGGCCGGCCCCATCAACAGCGCGGCGTTGACGACCTCGAGCCAGAGGGCCCACTCGTAGGAAGCGAGCCCGAAGAGGACCGTGCCGCTCCATCGAACCAGATTGGCGACGTACTGGCCGAAAATGCCGCCTAGCATGGCGACTACGCCGGCCGAGAGCGCGGAGTAGCGGAGGATCTCGAAGCCGTTGCGCCGCTGTTGCAATCTGGGGAAGAGCCAGAGCGATCCAATCGCAAAGCCCGCCAGGTAGCTGCTCAGCCCGGTGGTAAAGGTGACCAGGCTGTTGGTGTTGAAGATGGCCAACATTCTGAACCACACCACTTCCAGGCCGACACCGAGAAAGCTGGTGATCGTGTAGACGACGATCAGCGCTCGTGCTCGCGGGTGCGGCGCGCTCGGCGCCGCCGGCGGCACTGACCGTTGCTCGTCTGCTCCGCGGGCCAGCGCGATCGCGCCTCCACAGACGAGCAGGTTCATCGAGGCCGCAGCCCAGGTAGTGGCCGCCACGCCGAGCTGCGGCAGGAACAGGAAGCCCGTGGCGCACGCCCCCACCACGGACCCCAACGTGTTGATCCCGTACGCGAAGCTGATGCTGGTCTCGACCGTACTCCCCCGCTGGTTGAGCAGCGTGACCATCGCCGGGATGGTGGCGCCCATCCCGATCGTCCCGGGCAGGGCGACCATGACCGCCAGCAGGAAGCGGGAGACCATGCTGCTGATCCCGACGACGTCGGTCTCGGCGCCGATCCAGCTGAGATAGAACGAGTTCGCCAGCGAAAGGGTGAGCGGGAACACCAGTCCGCTCGCACCGATGAACAGCTCGACCAGGCCATAGAAGACCAGCGGATGGCGCCCGGCGCGCAGCCAACGCGTGATGAGCCGTCCTCCCCACCAGCTCCCGACGGCCAGCCCGAGGAAGAACGAAGTGAGAATGGCGCTGATGGCCGGCGCACTGGCGCCGAGCACCAGCATCATCATGCGCTGCCAGACCACCTCGAACGTGAGCGCGGCGGCGCCCGAGAGGAAGAAGAGCCCAGGCAGGATGAAGGATCGCGCCATCCCCTAGTCGTCTCGTCGCCGCGCGGGGAGAACCAGCCCGCGGCCGATGGCGTCGGAGCGGCGGCCCGAGAGCACGAACTCGCCGCGCGCCCGATCGATCAGCGTATGAACAACGGGCCCTTGGGGCCCGAGCGGGGCGATCGTCGGCAGACTCCCGCACGAAGGCGACGAGTCGATTGGCGTTTCGAGCCGTGCCGCTCCAGCACTCGTCGCCGCTCTGACCCAGCTCATCACCGCCAACTCTAACACCGCTCCAACGCCTCGCCGCGGCCCGGCTGCTCGCCGCGTGAGGGAACGCGAATGCGTTCGACGAGTTCGCGCACCTGTCCCGAGGGCGGGGGCGTCAGCATACTCACGCCCATCGCCACGCCGAAGTTCAACAACGCACCCAGCGCTCCGATTCCCTCCGGCGAGATTCCGAAGAGCCAGTTCTCGCGCACGTTCTCGGCAAAGGGCGCCACGAACACGCCCTTGAAGTACACGATGTATCCGAGGGTAAATGCCAGGCCGCTCAGCATGCCAGCGATCGCCCCTTGTTTGTTCACGCGGAAGCTGAATATCCCGAGCAGGATGGCCGGGAACAGCGACGCCGCTGCGAGCCCGAAAGCCAGCGCCACCACCTGGGCGACGAAGCCCGGCGGGTTGTAGCCGAGGTAGCCCGCCACGAGAATCGCAACCCCCGCGCTGATGCGGCCGGCGGTCAGCTCGCCGCGTTCGCTGACCTGACGCGCGAACACGCCCTTCAGCAGGTCGTGCGACACTGCCGAGGAGATCACGAGCAACAGGCCGGCGGCCGTCGACAACGCCGCGGCGATTCCACCGGCAGCCACCAGCGCGACGACCCAGTCCGGGAGCCCCGCGATCTCCGGGTTCGCGAGCACGATGATGTCCCTGTCGACGCGCAGCTCGTTTCCGCGCCAGCCGTAGGCCAGGGCGTCGGCCGCGAACTCCGCGTTCGAATCGTCGTAGTATTGGATACGCCCGTCGCCGTTCTTGTCCTCGAACTGCAGGAGGCGCGTCTCTTCCCACGTCTTGAACCAGGTCGGGCGATCCTCGTAGGCCAGGTTGCCATCGGCCTCACCGACCGGCCCCGGCTGGATCGTCTGCGTCAGGTTCAGCCGTGCGAGCGCTGCGACGGCGGGCGCCGTGGTGTAGAGGATCGCGATGAACAGCAGCGCCCAGCCCGCGGACATACGCGCGTCGCGTACGCGGGGCACCGTGAAGAAGCGCACGATGACGTGCGGCAACCCCGCGGTTCCGATCATCAGCGCGAGCGTGATGAAGAAGACGTCGACGCGACTCCGGGTGCCACTCGTGTACGCCGCGAAACCGAGATCGGTCACCACGCGGTCGAGCTTGCCCAGCAGGAAGCCGCCGCCATCGACGACGGCACTGCCAAAAGCGAGTTGCGGGATGGGTGTTCCGGTCACCTGCAGCGATATGAAGGCAGCCGGTACCGTGTACGCGAAGATCAGCACACAGTACTGCGCCACCTGCGTGTACGTAATGCCCTTCATGCCCCCGACGACCGCGTAGAAGAAGACGATCGCCATGCCGACCATGAGACCGACCGAGATCTCGACGTTGAGAAAACGCGAGAACACGATCCCCACGCCTCGCATCTGCCCCGCTACGTAGGTGAAGGAGATGATGATCAGGCAGAGGACCGCAACGATCCGAGCCGCTTGCGAGTCGTAGCGCTCGCCGATGAACTCGGGCACGGTGAATTTCCCGAATCTCCGCAGATACGGAGCGATCAGCAGCGCGAGCAGGACGTATCCGCCGGTCCAACCCATCAGATAGACCGAGCCGTCGTAGCCGAGGAAGGCGATCAACCCGGCCATCGAGATGAAGGAGGCGGCGGACATCCAATCTGCGGCGGTGGCCATCCCGTTTGCCACCGGATGCACGTGCTTGCCCGCGACGTAGAACTCCCCGGTGCTCCGTGCCTGCGACAGGAGCGCAATCGCGATGTAGAGCGCAAAGGACGCGCCAACGACGAGATAGGTGAGCGTTTGCAGCTCCACGCTCAATCCTCGTCGACGCCGTGGTCACGGTCGATCGCCGCCATCCGCCGCGCGTAGAAGAAGATCAACGCGACGAAGACGTAGATGCTGCCCTGCTGAGCGAACCAGAAGCCGAGTCGAACACCAGCCACCTCGATCTGGTTCAGCTGGTCGAGCAGCAGGATGCCGAAGCCGAACGACACCACGAACCAGATGGTGAGACACAGGCCAACGAGCCGCAGATTGTCACGCCAATGCGTCCGCTTTCTCATCCCCGGCTCTCGCTAGGCGGCGGTGTCAACCGGTCACCCCAGATACGATGATCGTGACTCTCCCGCGAGCGCTGCGGACGGACGCGGATCTGCTCGCGGCTGATCGGATCGAGGGCTCCACCGCGGGCTCTGGGCGATCCCGGACACCGCGCAGCCACCCTCGGGCTGCCTCCGATGGCCGGCCCTACTGATCGCGAGAGCAGCCTACCGCAAGCGCCTGCCTCGGGTGGTGGGCGACACCGCTTCGTGCGGGAGCCGCCCCTGCGCGAATCCCGTCGCGCTGCTCCGCATTCGAGGGGGCCCTCTCGGCAAGGCCGCAGACCGCCGGCCCAGCTTGACAGCTGTACCATCCGGACGGTACAGATTCGAGCACCGTGGCGAGTTCTCGTGAGCGCATCCTCGATGCTGCCGAAGGCCGGCTGCTGGCCGGTGGACCGTCGAGCCTCGTGCTGGAGGCCGTCGCCGAGGATGCGGGCATCAGCAAGGGCGGCTTGCTGTACCACTTCGGCTCCAAAGAGGCCCTGGTGGCCGGACTCTGCGCGCGCATGCTGGAGCGCTTCGACTGCGAGCTCGAGCGCCTCTACAAGGCTGCGTCCGAGCGCCCGGGTGCGTGGACCCGGGCCTATCTGGATTCGACCGTCACCGACGAGGGCAACCCCGCAGACAATTCGGCCCAGCTGATGGCCGGCATCCTGGCCATGCTGGGTCGCGACTCGGCCCATCTCGAAGCCGTGCGCGAGCACTTCGGTCGCTGGCACGAGCGCCTTGCGACGGACGCCATCGACCCGACGACGGCGACCATCGTGCGGCTGGCCGCCGACGGCCTCTGGCTCTCCGCGCTGCTGGGGCTCCCCGGGCTGGACGCGCAGGCCGGCCCGGAGACGATCCGGGCGCTGCGCGAGCTGACCCGCCCATGAAGGCAAGCTACGACTTCGTGATCGTCGGCGGCGGCTCGGCTGGGTGCGCGCTGGCCCACCACCTCAGCGCCGATCCCGAGCGGCGCGTCCTGGTGCTCGAGGCCGGTCGGCCCGACGCGTGGTGGGACGTCCTGATCCACATGCCGGCCGCACTGGCGCTGCCGCTGGGCAACCGTTTCTACGACTGGGGCTACCGGTCGGAGCCGGAGCCGCACATGGCCGGGCGCGAGATCTATCACGCGCGGGGCAAGCTGCTCGGCGGATCGAGCAGCATCAACGGGATGATCTTTCAGCGAGGCAACCCGCTCGACTACGACGGCTGGGCGCGGCGGCCGGGCCTCGAGCGCTGGAGCTACGCCCACTGCCTGCCGTACTTCAAGCGGATGGAAGCAGTCGACGAGGGCGACGACGCGTTTCGCGGTCGTGAAGGCCCGCTCGCGCTCGAGCGCGGTGCCGCGCAGGGTCCCTTGTTCGACGCGTTCTTCGAGGCGGCGCGCCAGGCCGGCCACGAGCTGACCGACGATGTGAACGGCTTTCGCCAGGAAGGGTTCGGACGCTTCGACCGAAACCTCCGGAGAGGTCGCCGCTGGAGCGCGGCACGGGCCTACCTGCGCCCGGCGATGGGCCGCGCAAATCTCGACGTGATCTGTCGCGCGTTCGCCACTCGCATCCTGTTCGACGGACGACGCGCGGTGGGCGTCGAGTACACGCACCGTGGACGCACTGAACGCGTGCTCGCCGGTGAGGTGATCTGCTGCGGCGGTGCGATCAACTCGCCCCAGCTGCTCCAGGTCTCGGGCGTCGGCCCCGCCGAGCCCCTGGCTGCGCTCGGCGTCGAGATCGTGCACGACCTTCCGGGAGTCGGCGAGGGCCTGCAGGACCACCTGGAGGTCTACGTTCAGCACGCCTGCAGCCAGCCGGTGTCGATGGCGCCGAACGTGTTGTGGCGCTGGCGTCCGTGGATCGGGCTTCAGTGGCTGGCCGGCACCGGGCCGGGGATGAGCAACCACTTCGAAGCGGGCGGCTTCGTGCGCAGCAACCCCTCTGTCGCCTACCCAAACCTGATGATCCACTTCCTGCCGCTCGCGATCCGTTACGACGGCACGCGGGCGACGCGAGGACACGGCTACCAGGTGCACATCGGCCCGATGATGTCCGATGCGCGCGGCACGGTTCTCATCCGCTCCGCGGATCCGCAGGTGCCGCCTCGGCTGCGCTTCAACTACCTCTCGACCGAGCGGGACCGGCGCGAGTGGATCGAGGCGCTCGGCTGCGCACGAAACATCCTGGGCCAACGCGCCTTCCGGGAGTTCGATCGTGGTGAGCTCTCACCCGGCCCCGGGGTGGCCAAGGAAAAGGAGATCCTGAACTGGGTAGCCCGGGAAGGCGAGACCGCGCTCCATCCTTCCTGCAGCTGCCGGATGGGGACCGACGCTCTCGCAGTCGTCGATCCCTCCTCGCTTCGCGTCCACGGACTCGACGGACTGCGAGTCGTGGACGCCTCGGTGATGCCCGCGATCACAAACGGCAACATCTATGGGCCTGTCATGATGATCGCCGAGAAAGCAGCCGACGCGATCCTGGGCCGCGACCCGCTCCCCCCGGAGCCGATCGAGACGTACCGCGCGGTCGCATCCGGGGTAGGGTTCGAACCAGGCCCGACCTGATCGAGCCCGTCGAGCCCGTCGAGTCCGTCGAGCCCGTCGAGCCCGTCGAGCCCCGAGGAGAAGACATGAGCACGGTCCTGACCGACGAGCCCGCGCCGCAGGTACGACGCATCACGCTGAACCGCCCCGAGAAGCGCAACGCGCTCAACCACGACCTGCGCGGCGGGATCATCCAAGCACTGCAGGAGGCGGACCAGGACCCGGATGTCCGCGTGATGATCGTCCGCGGCGCGGGAAAGTCGTTCTCGGCCGGCTACGACCTGGGCGGCGGAAACGCCGGGCAAGAGTTTCCGTGGTACACGCCGGCCGGGGAGGGCCACTGGCCGCGGCACGTGACCCAAGGCTGGATGAGCATCTGGGAGCTCAGCAAGCCCGTCATCGCCCAGGTGCACGGCTTCTGTCTGGCAGGCGGCAGCGAGCTCGCCACTTGCTGCGACCTGGTCTACATGGCCGACGACGCACAGATGGGATACCCGGCCGTGCGCTTCGGCGTGCCCGACAACCACTTCCACGCGTGGTTCGTGGGCATGCGCAAGGCGATGGAGATGATGCTCACCGGCGACTCGCTCTCGGGCGTCGAGTGCGCGCGGCTGGGCTGGGCGAACGCATCCTTCCCCGCCGAAGAGCTCGAGAAGCGGGTGCTCGAGCTGGCCGAGCGCATCGTCAGCGTGCCGGCCGACCTGGTGGCGCTCAACAAGCGGGTCGTCCATCGCCAGATGGAGATCATGGGCCTGCACACCGGTATCCGTGCCGGCTCGGAGCTCTGCGCGCTCGGGACGCACACCAAGAGCATGCACGAGTTCCTGGCGCAGACGCAGAAGAAGGGGCTGACCAAGGCCTTGCAGGAGCGCGACGCGCCGTTTGGCGACTACCGCACCAGCGACGGCGAGAGCTGATCGGGCAACCGCGCGGCCCCGACCGGGTCGTACCAGATCGGCGAGGTCCAGGCCCGTTCCTGAATCACCGGCGAGTAGAAGGGCTCGTCCTGCTCGGCGATACAGCACTTGCCGTAGACGTCGCCCTCGGCACCTCGCTCGTGCGCAGCCGCGGTCTGGATCGCCGCGCGCTCCGCGCAGTCGTCGCGGAAGGGGCTGACTCCCGCGGCCTGGCACTGGAGCGTGCTCCAGCGGCAGGTGGGGTTCTCGAGCACGCGAACGTAGTAGAACGCGCTCTGCGCGGGATCGAAGTCGGGGTCGGTCCACACGACGCAGAGATTGGCGAACCCGGGGCCCAGCGGCGTGCAGCGATCCGGATCGACTGTCGCCCCGTTGTCCGCGTCCCCAGCGACCTCGAAGACGCGCTCGTGCGTCTCGCCTTCGGCGTCGACCCAACCCTTGACGATCTGGGCGCGCTGCAGGTCGGTGCCGGGATGGCCCTCGATACCGGGGTCCTTCAGCGCGCTCACCAGGAATCGGGGCGCCGGGGCGTCGGCACCCCCCGAGATTCGTCCGCCCATCGGGGTGCCCTGCTGGTAGGCGTGCTCGACCATCCGCGGCGATCCACAGAGACCGGGGTCCAGCTCCGAGCCGCCGAAGAAGCGCACGACCGGCCTCGTCCCGCTGGTCGCGTAGGTCTCCTTGCGCCGCAGACCCGCAAAGATCGAGTCCCGGGAGTTCTCCTCGGCCCAGACGACCGCGTGCCCGCCCGGGTTCGAGAAGAAGTGATCCTGGATGTTGCGGTAGCCCGAGTCGCGCCGGCCGAGATGACCGGTGTAGTTGTCTTCTTCGGCCGCGCCCGGAGTCGCGCTGTGCGTGTCGGTGCTGCCGATGAAGCCCATGACGAACGGGTTCGTACCCGTCGCCTGCTCGATCGCGAGGCCGTCCTTCAAGGCGTTCCGCACCATGTTGCGTCGCGCGAACTCCGCGAGGGGCACGGGTGCCGCGGTCTCGGCGAGGACCTCTCCGTGGACGGATCCCAGCATGGTGAGATTGTCGGCAACCACCTGCTCGAAGCTGCACAGCTCGTCTTCGGTCGCGAGACCGCGACCCAAGACGCGATCGAAGCGGCACTCGGACGCCGCCTTGTGCTGGACGAGCTCGACGAGCGGCTCGAAGAAGACGCGGTCGTCCGCTTCCTCCTTCGTCTGCGGATCGCGAAACATCAATCCACCGGCCAGATTGGAATTGTGGGGAATGGCGAGGACGTCGCACCCGGTGCCCGCATCGATGCACTGCTCGCGCAGGAGTGTCCAGAGCTTCGGGAAATTGTTCGAGCCTGTCTCGTAGGTGGAGATGGGACGGCTCGTGACGTGCTCGTTCCTGAAGATCACGTTCCGGTGCATGTTGAAAGAGTCTGGAGCGTCGGTGTACTCGTAGCCGACGAAGGTGGTGAAGCTGCAGCGTGGCGTCCGATCGTAGTATTGCTCTGCAGCCTCCTGGAGGAGCCTCCAAGTCTGGGCGCCCGCATCGCTGCAGTCCGAGAGCGTACAGGCGAACGATCTGGCGGTTTCGCCGCCGGTTACTCCGAGAGAGATCCACCAGCTGGCGGCCAGCAGCTGCGTCCAGAAGTGCGAAGACCGCGTCATCACGCAGTGCGGCCACCAGTATCCCAGCCTCCAGGCGTCGGTGGTACAGACATTGATCTGGCCGAGGAACTCGGAATGGTCGGTGACCGAGGCGAAGTCCAGGGGCCGCTGGATCCGCGCGACGAGGTTCGGCTCGCCGTCTTCGTCGGGCAGCGTGATCGGCGCCCCCATCGCGTAGCGATATGCGTCACTCGGGTCGTTGCGCTGACTGGAGATGTAGGAATCGAACGAGTAGCTCGTATGGACGTGCAGATCCCCGAACATCGGGCGCCTGAGCGGGGCATAGCGCGCGCAGGGCTCGCGGTCCTCAGTGCGCTCGAAGGGCAGCTGCTCTGCTCGGGCAACGCCAAGTGATGGGAGCAGCAGGCAGCACAGCAGCCCCGACATGGTGTCTGCACTCTTCACGCGCTCGCGACCCCCGTAGCGCCCGATCGAATCGGATGCGCGGAACCATACAAGGTGGGCATCCGGAGCGATACTACGGGTGCGCCCGTCGGAGCAGGCCGCAAGCGCCGCGCGATCGAATCGAATTCCCTTCCGAGCCACCGATCGGCTAGCCTGTGCGGCCCGCCTCGGCTTCGGAGTGCCGCGTGAACAAGGACCGCGATCGAGACCTGCAGTCGCTGCTCCGGGCCGTCGTCGACGAGGACGTGCCCGAGCCCCCGACCAGCCCCTTCGCACGCCAGCTGAGTACCCGTCTGGCAGAAGCCTTCGCGGCGATGCGCAGCGAGGGCGTCATCGAGGTAGAAGAGGACAGGATCGACGCGCTCGTCGCCGAGGTGACCGAGGCCGGACTCGACTCTCATTCTCCCAAGCACATGCTCAAGAAGGTGATCCGCACGATGATCGAGAGCGATGTCGTCGACGAAGTCTACGGAACCGACGAAGTAATCGCGGCCTCGCTGCGCCGCTTCCTCGACCCCGCCTGAGCACAGCGCCGCAGGCGGGTGACGCGCCGTGATGCCCTGGTCGGTCAGCGCCGCAAGCTCGCTCATCTGGGCCGGCCTGCTCGGCTGGCTACTGCTCGATGCAGGCTGTCGCGGAGCACGACGGCTCGGCATCCGACAGCCCGCGTCGCAGCGGTTGCTCGGGGGCGCCATCCTGGGAGCTGCAGGCCTCTGGCTGTGGCTCCTGCTGCTCGGCGCCTTCTCCGCCCTCGGGCCGCGCAGCGCCGCAGTGGGCGTGGTTGCTGCGTTCGCAGCCCTGCGCGCCCGCGATCCCGCCCCCGGTGCCATCCCGACAGGACGCGCACTCGCGCTCCTGCTCGGCCGCGCCCGGCGCGGCCGGCTGGCTCGCGCCGGGGCGTGGCTGCTCGCGGCCGTGTTCGCGCTCGTCTTGATCGAGGGGCTCCGGCGGCCAGTCTTCGACTTCGACACCCTGTCCTACCACCTCCCCTTCACCGCGCGTGTGCTCGACACCGCAACGCTCCCACACGTCGACACTCCGTTTGGCGACCCCGCAGCCGCCTATCAACCCCGGACCGAGCACGTACTGCGCGCGGTGCTGGCGCCACTGCGCGGCCACGAGCAGCTGGTCTGGATCGGCGCCTTTCCGCACCTCGCGCTGCTGTGGCTCGGCGTCTACGTCGCTGCGCGCTCGCTCGGCGCGCGACGCGCGCAGGCGCTGTGGGGTGCGGCGAGCACGCTGCTCGCAACCGTCACCCTCTCGCAGGCGGCGGACTCCCTGGTCGACCTCGCCGTGGCGTCGTGGTGGATCGCGGCCGCCGCTTGTCTGCTCGCCTGGCAACGCGGGATCGATCGCCCCGCGCTGCCACTCGTGGCGGGGCTCGCGCTCGGCTTCGCCTTCGGCACCAAGTACCTGGCGATCGCGCTCGCCCCCCTGCTGGCGCTCATCCTCGGACCGGCGTTGGCGCGCCGTCGGACGCCGCGGCACTGGGCGGCGCTCGCGACGGGTGCGATCGCGACGGGGGGCTTCTTCTACCTGCGCAACTGGGTCTGGACCGGCAACCCGGTATATCCCTTACGTGTCGAGCTGCTGGGGTGGGGACTGCTCGATGGACCAATCGCGCCCGACGACATGACCGCCTGGGTCTTCAACGCGAGCAGACTGGACGCGGCGCCGCTGCTCGAGCGCCTCGCGGAGTTCGCGGGACCTCTCGTGGGCAACGCGCGCAACGACGATCTGCCCCGAGACGTGCTGACGACCGCAACGCTGGCACTGGTACCGGTAGGACTGTGGCTCGGTGGAACGCTCAGCGTGCTGCGTCGGCCGGCGGGGCTCTGCTTCGCCGCCGTCGCGCCCGCGGCGCTCCTGCTCTGCTGGTTCGCCGTGCCCTTCACGTACGGGCGCTTCGCCATCATTGCCACGGGTGCAGTGGGCGTGATGGCAGCGCTGGCCGGACGTCGCCGTGCAGGCCCCTTGGCAGGCGCGGTCATCGTCGGCCTGCTCGCACAGTGCGCGCTCGTGCTCGACCGCTGGCACGTGATGCTCGCGGGGGCCCTGATCGTCTCGGGCGCGGGAGTCGTCGCCGTTGCGCGGCTTCCGGCGTCGCTTCGCCTGCGGGCCTGGCGCGCCGGTCTGTCGGGAACCGCTGTACTGCTGGTGGCGATCGCGGCAAGCAGCCGACCGAGCATCCTCGGCACGGCCCCCGAATCCTGGCAGAAGGGACTGCGGCGCATCGACGCCCTCCCGAGAGAGGCGCGCATCGCCTATACGGGCAACAACGTCCCCTATGTGCTGCGCGGCAACATCGGGCGCGCCGTCGAGCACGTCCCGCTCGACGGCGACCTGGCGGGACGATTCGACACCCGGGCATCGCGCTGGGCCGCGGCCGGGCTCGCTCCCGCCATCTCTCCGAGTCCGGGCTTCGACCGCGGCGTGCAGGACGCGGATGCCTGGCTCGGCGCGCTCCGCGAGGCAGAGATCGATCTCCTGGTGGTGACGGCGATCGGCGGGCTTCAGCTCGTGCAGGTGAGACACGACGAGCACGGCTTCCCGGTGGAGGAGGCGTGGGCCCGCGCCGCCGCACCCGCGCTCGAGCTGTTGCAGGCGGACGATGTCATGCGCATCTACACCCTGCATCCCCAGCACGAGCCCGCGGCGCCGTTACCGGCCCGGCGCCAACGCCGGGAGCCGGACGCCTTTGCGCTCCTGCCACACGGCAAGGCGCTCGAGCGTCACTACCCGCTCGGGGTCGAGGAAATTGCCCACCCGAGGTACGGGCGCGTCCGCTCGCGGGTGGAAGCGATGGTGGCGGCGGGAATCGACCCGCGTCGAGGAGAGGGGCCTTAGGCGGCGCGGGGGCCGGGCTGCACTCAGTGATGCGCGTGCTCGCCGTGGCCGCCGCCCTGCCCCACGTCCCCGGGCTGTGCCACGTGATGCGCATGAGGCTCGGGCTCGGCAGTACGCGCTTGCGACACCCGCATCGACTCGTCGCGGAGATGCTCGATCAACGACGTCGTCTCGATGTCGGTCAGCCGGAGGTTGGGCATCCGGACGTCGCCGTACTCGGCGAGGATCTGCAGCGCGATCGGGTCCTCTTCGGCGATCATCGCGTCGGGCTCCATCAGCCAGCGAGCCAGCCAGTCGGGATCGCGCTTCTCGACGATGCCGATCAGATCCGGGCCCACGCCGTCTCCTTGCCCGATGGTGTGGCAGGCGTTACAGCGGGTCCGGAACAGGTACTCGCCGCGAGTGAACGCAGGCAGCTTCTCGGCCGTGGCGTACGAACGCCCCGCCGGCCGCGGAACCTTCCAGTTGTGCAGTGAGTCCATCAGGAGGCCGGCCAGGATGTGCGGATTGTCGTACGGCGAGCGCTTCATCCAGCGCCCGGTCGCTTCGTTCCCGACGATCAGGCTGACGTTGTGGTCGTTGGGATCCTCGAGGTCCTCGATCAGCAGTCCGAGCTTGCGCTGGAGCAGCTCGATGTCCTCTTCGCTCCCGGTCAGGAACGTCCAGCCCGGGCCGATCTTGAATTGCTCACGATACGCAGCGAGGACCTCCGGGCTGTCGGTCTCCGGATCGATGGTAATCGAGTACATGAAGACGTCCTGGTCGGCACGATCTCCCAGCAGCTGCTGCACCTG
>JAYZFK010000048.1:0-47212 GCA_036336835.1 Myxococcota bacterium
CGCTGACCCGCGCGGTCGGCGCGGCCGTGCTCGACGCGCCGAGTAGCCACGGCAGCCCCAGCACCGCGATCGCGAACCCGATCGTGCCCCAGACGCGAACGCGCCCGAGCCGGTGACTGCCGGGCTCGTCGAGCACTGCCATGCACACCGAGAGCGCGATCGGCCCGAACGCCGGAGCAAACAAGGCAAGCAGTGCGGTTGCGAGCAGGAAGCCCGTGAAGCTCGACTGCGCGCCGATCGACAGGTAGCCGAGCGCACTCCCGAACGTGATCGCGGCGAGCGTGCGAGCGCGGCGACCGCTGCGATCGGCGACACGTCCCCACACCAGGTGCCCGAGCGCGCCCAGCCCGGGCACCACCGCAAGCACCGCGCCCACCTGCGCGCCCGATAGGCCCGCATTCTCGTTGAGGAACAGCGCGTAGTACGGCAGGTGGAACCCGAGGCCGCCGAGCCCGAACAACCACACCAGCGACAGCGTCAGTCGAGAGCGCAATGGGTGCACGTCGGGCGAGCCTATCGCAGCCCGTCCGCGTCACCGAGCTGATATCGTGCGCCGCATGACCGATGCACCCGCTTCGCGGTACCCGGCCCGCAGGATCTTCGTGCTGAGCACACTGGCCCTGTTCGCCGCCGGGCTCAGCTTCTCGCTCCGTGCAGGCATCATCGGGGCGATCGAGAGAGAGATTCTGATCGGGATCGACGCCGACCACGCGCGCGAGCTCGCGGGTGCGCTGCTCGGCGCCGCCTTCTCCGGCTTTGCCTTCACGCTGCTGCTCGGCAGCATCATCCTCGACCGGGTCGGGATGGGCCGCACGCTCGTGCTCTGCAGCATCTGCTTCATCGGCGGCACCAGCCTGTCGATCGCCGCCCCCGAGCTCGCCGCGGGGGATGCGGTCTACCGCCTGCTGCGCGCGGGCTTTCTGCTTTCGGGTCTGGGATGGGGCTTGATGGAAGCCGCCGTCAACCCGCTCACCGCGGCGCTGTACCCCGACGACAAGACCAACCGACTCAACATCCTGCACGCCTGGTGGCCCGCCGGGCTGATGGTCGGCGGGCTCGCCGCCCTGGGGCTCGGCGCCCTGGGCATCGGCTGGCAGGGCCAGTTCGCGCTCGTGATCCTCCCGTCGCTGGCCTCGATCGCGCTGTGCATCGGCACCCCCTTTCCGCGCACCGAGCGGGCGGCCGCCGGGATCGGCTGGGGCGAGATGTTCGACGAGCTGCTGCGCCGCCCGATGTTCGTGGTGTGGTGGGTCTGCATGTTCCTGACGGCGGCGGCCGAGCTCGCGCCGGGACAGTGGATCGATCTCACACTCACGCGCACGCTCGGCATGCGCGGCATCTGGCTGCTGATCTACGTGAGCGGGATGATGTTCGTGCTGCGCCACTTCGCCGGGCCGATCGCACACCGGGTCGCGCCGATCGGGATGCTGTGGGGCTCGGTGGCCATCGCCACCGTCGGTCTGGTGCTGCTCTCGCTCGCCAACTCGCCGGCCACCGGGCTGTTGGCGGCGACCGTCTGGGGCCTCGGTGTCTGCTTCCTGTGGCCCACGATGCTCGCCAATGTCTCGGAGCGCTATCCGCGCGGCGGCGAGCTCTTCATCGGCCTGCTGGGCTTCGCCGGCGCCATGGCGATCCAGTTCGTTCTACCGGCGCTCGGCCGGATCTTCGACGATGCCCGACACGCGGCGGCCGGTGGGCCCGCGGCCCTCGCAGCGCTCTCGGGCGAGCCGCTCGAAGCCGTGCTGCGCTCGGCGTCGACCTCCTCGTTCCAGACGTTGGCGTGGTTTCCGGCGGTGCTGATCGTCGGCTTCGGGGTCATCTGGCTGTACGACCGATCCCACCCCACACCCCGCTGAGCCGAGCCATATCGGCGACGGCGGGGCGACGGCGGGGCGACGGCCGGGCGGCGGCCCGGCGGCGGCCCGGCGACGGCGGATCCTCCCCCCCGGCTCCCCCCGGAGTAGACTCGACCCGATGCAACGGTTGCTGCTGCTCGGTCTCGCGCTGGCCGTATGCAGCGCGACCGCGCCGGGCGGGAGCGCGGCCGCGCCCGACCCGGCTCCCGAGCGACCGCGCATCGGCCTGGTGCTCAGTGGCGGCGGCGCCCGAGGCGCCGCGCACATCGGTGTGATCCAGGTGCTCGAAGAGCTGCGCGTCCCGGTCGACGTCATCGCCGGCACGAGCATGGGCTCGATCATCGGAGGCCTGTACGCGCTCGGCCGCTCGCCCGAAGACATGAAGACCGCGATTTCACGCATCGACTGGATCGACGTCTTCCGCGATGACACGGGCCGCAAGGACTTCTCGTTCCGCCGCAAGCAGGACGACTTCAGGTTCCTGACCAGCCTGCGGCTCGGCTTCAAGGACGGCAGCTTCTTCATCCCGGCCGGCCTGATCCAGGGCCAGAAGCTCGACTTCTGGCTCAATGCCCTCACCCTGACCCGGCACGGCTCGGGTCGCTTCGACGATCTGCGACTCCCCTTCAAGGCAGTCGCCACCGACGTCGAGACAGGAGCGCCCGTCGTCATCGAGCACGGCGAGATCGCGACCGCGTTGCGCGCGAGCATGTCGATCCCGGGCGCCTTCGCCCCCGTGGACATCGCAGGACGGCGGCTGGTCGACGGCGGCACCGCGAACAACCTGCCGGTCGACGTCGCGCAAGCCATGGGCGCCGACGTCATCATCGCGGTCGACATCGCGACGCCGCTGCGCACTGCCGGCGAGCTCACGTCCGCGGTCGCGATCTCGGCCCAGATGATCGGCATTCCGATCCAGCAGAACCAGGCGATCCAGATCGAACGGCTCGGCGAACGAGATGTCTTGCTGAAGCCCCAGCTGGGAACCCTGGGAACGGCCAGCTTCACGCGACTCGCCGAGGCGATCGAGATCGGCGCCGAGAACGCGCGCGCCCACGCCGAGACACTGCGTGCGTTGTCGGTGTCCGAGAGCGAGTACCAGGCCTGGCGAAAGCAGCAGCGCCAGCCCGAGCCGCCGCTGCCGGTCATCGCGCAGATCTCGATCGAGAACGACACGGTGCTCGACGACGGCGTATTGCGAAGTCTGATCGACACCCGCCCGGGCGAGCAGCTCGATCTCAGCCGGCTCGCGAACGACCTCGGCCGAGTTCACGGCACCGACGCCTTCGATCTGGTGCGCTTCGACCTGACGGGCCCGGGCGGCACCGACCTGGTGATCCGCGCAGAGGGGCGTGCGCGCGGCACGCACCATCTGCGGCTCGGCATCACGCTGAATACCGACTTCGACGCGGACTCGAGCTTTACCATCGCGACCAACCACGTCGCCTATCCACTCGACGGGTACGGTCGCGAGTGGCGCAGCCACCTCAAGGTCGGCCACACGATCGGGCTCGGCAGCGAGATCTATCAGCCCCTCGACGTCGAGCAGCGGCTGTACTTGGTGCCGAGCCTGGAGTTCCTGCGCCAGAAGTTCGCGGTCTACGACGATCGGCCGCCGGCGAAGCGGCAGCAGATCGCCCGCTACGACGAGAACCTGCTCACCCTCGGCTTCGAAGCCGGCATCAACCTGAGCAACATCGCCCGAGCGCAGGGCGGCATTGGCTGGGTCCTGGGCCAGATCGAGCTGGACACGGGAGATCGCGCGAGCCAGGGAATCGGCCTGCCGCTTCCACCGAACCAGCAGTCCTCCGGCGCCGCTGTGTTGTTCGAGCTCGACTACGACACGCTCGACAACACGCATTTCCCCAACGACGGCAGCATCGGCAGCCTGTCGGGAATATTCCTCGAAGAGGCGCTGGGCTGGCAGGCGACCAACCGGCGGCTCGACCTGTCGTGGCGCAGCTTCCGCACCTGGCGACGCAACACGCTCGGTCTCGGTGTCAACTACGACACCCTGCTCGAGGACTCGACCGGCCCGACGTCGCAGTCGGTGTTCGAGCCGCGGCTGGGCGGCTTCAGCAACCTGGGCGGATTCCCGCGCGGTTCGATCCCCGGGGAGAAGACCGTGCTCGGTTGGCTGGCCGCCTATCGACGGGTTGCCTCTCCGGTCGTCTTCGCCTGGGACTTCCCGGTCTACGTCGGCAGCATCGTCGAGGTCGGAAGCGCCTGGGACGGCGAGCGCGACGACATTCCCCCCGGCGTCGACCCGCTGCTCTGGTCGTTGACGGCCTTCGCCGGCGTCGAGACACCGCTCGGTCCCCTCTACGTGGCGTACGCCTACGGCGAGGGCGGCAGCCAGCAGGGCTACCTGGCTCTCGGGCAGGCCTTCTGAGCCGGCTGGCCGCTCAGTCGAGAGGCTGGTAGACGGGATCGTCGGGGCCGCGCGAGCCGCGCAGGAAGTCGCCGCCGATCTCCCACCAGTGTTCGGGGGCGTCGACGCGCGTCCATTCGGTCGTCACCGTGCGCTTCGCAATCCGCCACTCGTCTTGGCGGCGTTCGAACCGATCGATGTAGCGGAAGCCGCTGACGAGATTGCGGTGCGGTTTCTGCGGGTCGCCCCGGTGGAACGCGATGCCATAGGTCTCGACGCGCGCGGCGTCGCCGCGCAGCTCGACCAGCAGGTTCCCGACGAAGTGCATCGTGTGGTCGTACTTCGCCAGCAGCGGCCACATCCAGTCCAGCAGCTCAGCGACGCCACCTTGAAAATTGCCGTGGTGGTCCTCGGCGTCGGCGTGGAAGCACGAGCGGACCAGCGCGCGATCCAGCCGATCCACGCCGCGGCAGTAGCGCAGCACCACCTCGCGGATCGCCTGCTTGTCGAGCAGCTCGGCCACGGCCACATCACGCATATCACGCGTATCGCGCGTATCATGCGTATCACGCGTATCGCGCGTATTCGCCATCGCGATCCCCCGTCCCCACGAGCAAGGTGCAGGGCGCCACTGTACTGCACGGCCCCGCGCGATTGGGAGCCGGCCGGCGACAGACCCGGCTCGAGCGCCGCTGGCTAGCGCTTCGACTCGAGGTAGTGACGGATCAGCGCGATCTCGTCGGCATCGACGTAGCGGCCCATGGCGGGCATCCCGCTGCCCGCGATTCCGTTGGCGACGATCGGATCGAAGGCGGCACCGAGCCGCCCGGACGCCTCGCGCAAATCGGGCAGCGCGCTGGCACTGACCGCACCACTCCCGTGACAGCGCGCACACCAGGTGTGATACAGCCGCTCGCCGCTCGCCAGATCGCCGTCGCGCGTGATCAGCGCCTGGAACTCCTCGGGCGTCGGAGCCGACTGGGGAAGCTTCCAGGTCCACAGCGCACCGGGGCCCACCGCGACCCCGTGCGCCGCGGTTCCGCCGACCAGTGCGAAGGCACCGCCCCAGCCCGCCATCACGCTCACGTACTGGACGCCGTCGAGCTCGTAGGTGATCGGCGCCGCGATCACGCCAGTGCCGGTGTGCGTCATCCACAGCGGTCGGCCGGTGTCGGCGCGATAGGCGACGAAGCGCCCGTCCGCCGTCCCCTGGAACACGAGATTGCCCCCGGTCGCGAGTGTTCCGCCGTTCCAGGGCAGCCCGTGTGGCACGCGCCACGCCTCGCGCTGCGCCACCGGATCCCAGGCCAGCAGATGCCCCGACACGGCCTCCGGACCGAACGCCGAGAACACGTTCAGATCGGTTCCCAGGTTGAACTCGCCGTCCGTGACCTGGAAGGCGGGATCCTCGCGGTAGGCGCCGAGCACCTCCTGCGCCGGGATGTAGACGAGACCCGTCCCCGGGTGGAACGACATCGGCTGCCAGTTGTGGCCGCCAAAGAAAGTTGGCTTGACGAACTGCAGCCCCGCGGCGAAGTCCTGACCGGCGCGCTCGACGGGCTTGCCGGTCGCGCGGTCGACGTGCGAGGCCCAGGTCACCTCGACATAGGGTTCGGCCGAGATCAGCTCTCCCGTGCGGCGATCGAGCAGGTAGAAGAAGCCGTTCTTCGGCGCCTGCATCAGCACCTTGCGGGTGCGTCCTTCGATCTCGAGATCGGCCAGCACGATGTGCTGAGTGGCGGTGAAGTCCCAGTTGTCGCCCGGGGTCGTCTGGTAGTGCCAGACCTGTCGGCCATCGCTCGGATCGAGCGCCAGGATCGACGACAGATACAGATTGTCACCGCCACCGGGGCTGCGCAGCCGGCGCACCCAGGGCGAGCCATTGCCCGTCCCGACGTACAGCAGGTCGAGCTCGGGGTCATAGGCCATCGAGTCCCACACCGTGCCGCCACCGCCGAGCGTCCACCACTCGCCGTTCCAGGTCTTTGCGGCGCGCTCGATGGCCTCGCTCTCGAAGCCGTCGCGCGGATTGCCCGGCACGGTGAAGGTGCGCCACAGCCGCTCGCCCGTGTCGGCGTCGTACGCCGAGAGGTAGCCGCGAACACCGAACTCGGCGCCGCCGTTGCCGATCACGACGCGACCCGCGAGCACCCGGGGCGCGCCGGTGATCGTGTAGGCCTTGCCGGTGTCGACCGTCTGCACGCTCCAGACGGGCGTGCCCGTCTTCGCGTCGAGCGCCACCAGTCGACCGTCGAGCGTTCCCAGGTAGACGCGCCCGCGGTAGACGGCCACACCGCGGTTCACGACGTCGCAGCACGCCTTCTGCCCGACCTCGCGCGGCACCTCCGGGTCCCAGCGCCAGAGCTCCTCACCGGTCCGGGCGTCGAGCGCGTAGACGACGCTCCAGGTGCCGGTCGCATACATCACACCGTCGACCACGAGAGGAGTCGCCTCGAGCCCGCGTTCGGTCCCGGTGTCGTAGCGCCATGCCAGCTGGAGCCCCGCCACGTTGGTCTCGTTCAACCCGGCGAGCGGCGAGTAGCGCTGCTCGGACCACGTCCTGCCGTGCGCGATCCAGTCGCTCGCGACCTCGGGTGCGTTGCCGAGCCGGGCGTCGTCCACCGCTCCGCTGCGGGTCGCAGTGGGCTCGGCGCGCGCGACCGAGCCGACCGCGAGCAGCAGACTCAGTGCGATGACGGGGCGCAGACACGGGGCGAGGTGGGTGGGCACGCGCGATCTCCTGTACTTCGTCGGCTGGGCGACCGCCTGAGCTTACGCGCCCCGCCCGACGAACGGGTAGACTCCGCTCCCACGGATCGACCCCTCGCACGCCGGAGCCGAGCCCACGACCGTGGACGCACCTTCGATCCTCGCCAACACCGTCGGCCTGCGATCGCCCGCGGTCCTGGCCGCCGTGCTGACGCTCGCGTGCGCGGCTCCCGAGCCGCCTCCGCCGGATCGCGTGCTCGTGGTCGGACTCGACGGCGCGACGAACAAGCTGATCGACGGGCTCGTCGAGGGCGGCGAGCTGCCGCACCTGGCCGCTCTCGCCCGCGAGGGCGTGCGCGCCGCCGTGCGCCCCGAGCGACCGATCTTGTCACCGCGAATCTGGACGACGTTTGCGACCGGTGTCGAGCCGCAACGACACGGCGTCCTCGACTGGGTGCGGCGCGGGCCGGGCGGCGGGCTCCAGCTGTACTCGAACCTGGATCGCCAGACGCCCGCCGTGTGGAACATCGCGAGCGCGGGCGGGCGAACGGTCGCTGTCGTCAACTGGCTGATCACGCAGCCGCCCGACCGGGTGAACGGCGTGATGATCAGCGATCACGCGGTCCCCGGAATGACGGAGAGCCGCCTGCCGATGGCCCGCGACATCGCCAACCAGCGCTTCGGCCCGGGCGGCGACGAGGTCGTCGCCCCCGAGATCGCGATCGCCTACGCGCATCCCCCGGAGTGGGTGGAGCGAAGCCGTGCGATCCGCGCCGGCGAGCGCCCGGCCCTCACGCAGATCAGCAACCCGTTCACCGGCTCCGCCTGGCAGGGGCACCCGGTCTTCGACTTCCTGCGCGGCGTCTACCGCGACGACGAGCTCACGGTCTGGACCGCGCTCGAGGTCGAGGCCGCGCTGCACCCCGACCTGCTGATGGTCTACCTGCCGGGAGTCGATCGCGTCTCCCACCTGTTGTGGCAGGGAATCGAGATCCCCGCCGATCCGCCACCGGGCCTGACGGTGCATCCAGCGGCGCTGCGCGCCAGACACCGCCGCGCACTGATCGACTACTACCGCTTCAGCGATGCCCTGCTCGGGCGTCTGATCGAAGGCTTCGGCGCAAACGACCTGGTGCTGGTGCTCTCGGATCACGGGTTCGAGGCGAGCTCGAGCCCGGTCACGATGCCGGGCATCCACGAGAGCGACGACGCGCGCGACGGAATCCTGTACGCGCGCGGTCCGGGGATCGCGGCCGGCTCGCGGGCCGGACCGATCGCCGACACCGACGTGCTGCCGACCCTGCTCGCTGCGCTCGGCCTGCCGCAGGCCGCGGATCTCCCCGGCTCGGTCGCTTCCTTCCTTCGCGTCGCGCGGCCGGAGGCGGTGGCGAGCTACGCGGATGTCGAGGTGGTGCGGGTCGAGTCGCGCGCCTCCGACGTCGACGACGAGATCCTCGAGAAGCTGCGCACCCTCGGCTACATCGACTAGCTCAACTCACTCAACTAGCTCAACTAGCTCGAGGGCACCCGGCGCCGGAACAGCGGCACGTAGCGGCCGTCGTCGAGCCGCATGTGCTCGAGCGCGTAGTCGCGCAGGAAGCGCGGGTCGTCCCGCAGATCGAAGTCCGACGGATAGCCGAACGCAAGCAGCTCGTCGCGATCCAGGGGCGTCCGAAACGCCCTGGGCTGACCGTAGAAGATGATGTCGGGCTGGCGATCGAGCACGTAGGCGCCGTCGTGGCTCTCGTGCGCCGGAAACTGCACCCGCTTGCCGGGCGCGGTCGCGATGTGACGATCGGTGAGGCCGAGCATGTCGATGACCTCGAGCCGACTCACGTAGGTGAGCACGCCGACATTGTTGGCCGCGACGCTGGCACCCGGGTGCTGCTCGGCGAGCTCGACTGCGATCAGCCCGACGTCGCGCGACAGTGTCTCGTCGTGGCGGACTCGCGCGATCTCCCCGCCGCTGACCGAGTGCTGGAGATTCGAGACGGCGATCAGCGCCACCAGCGCAACACACCACGCGTGCAGCGCCCGCTGCGATGAGCCAGCGAGTCTCGCGACCGTCTCGCCCAGCAGCAGAGCCAGCATCGGCAGCACCCAGAACCACATCCGGTAGTAGGCCTGGCCGTCGCCTCCGACGCGCACGAAGAACGCCACGAACGCGAGACAGATCGCAAACGGCAGCCATCCGACGGAGCCGCGCCGCGCGCACAGAGCCAGCCACGCCCCGAGCACGACGATCGGCATGCCCCCGTAGGCCATCGCGAACCACAGGGCGATCCGTCCACCCCGCATCAGCAGCTCCCACGAGAGCGGGTGGAACTTGGTGTAATACGGGTTCGGCAGCGGGTCGCCGTAGTAGGCGTAGGCCCAGGCCGTGAACACCCCGAAGATGGACAGGCTGATGGCCAGCGATCCCGCGACGGCTCGCGCGCGGACCCGGTCGGGCCGACGAAGCCAGAGCCCGATGCCGATCACCAGCCCGTAGAACACCCCTTCGGGGCGCGTGATCGCTGCGAGCCCCAGCAGCAGGCCGAGCCACCCGAAGCGGCGCGACGCTGCGTCGGCCTCGGTCCGCAGCGCCACCACCACACTCGCGCTGAGCAGCAGCGCGAACAGCGGTCCCTCGAGCCCGGCCACCAGCCACAGCGCGAAGGTGCCGTTGGTCGCGAGCAGCAGCGCGCCGGACAGCGCGGGCCAGCTGCCCCCGAAGGCTGAACGCAGGTAACCCGCCACCAGCGCCAGGATCCCCCAGCCGAGGACGATCCCCAGCACCGGGGCCGCCCGCGGCGAGGCCACCCCGAGCCACTCGGCCCCACTCAGCAGCACGACCCAGAGAAAGTTCGAGTACCCCATCACGTACTCGCCGGGGTTGAAGACCAGGCCGTTTCCCTCGGCCAGATTCGCCGCGTAGCGAAAGGAGATGTACGCATCGTCCGCGATGTGGTCGAAGTACAGCGCGTGGAGCGCCGAGCCGCCCAGCAACGCCAGCAGCGCGGCGACCTCCCAGCGTGACAGGCGCGGGATCATTCGACTAGCTTGGGCAGGACTGGAGCCAACGTCAATCCGGGTACCTCGAGCGACCATGACTTCGAGCTTCGACCCCAGCGCTGCGGCGTGCTCCGGCTACTGCCGCGATTGCGCGCGGGAGCACCACCTGCCCCAGGGAGGTGCCCGGTCGCACGCCCTGCGCGTGATTCGCGAGCTCGAGCGGCTCGGGCGGCTCGACTATCTCGCGCCCGAGCGCGCCGCCGACCCACGGCTGTCGTTCGAGCAGCTGTTCCCGGGCGAGCCGGGCAACATGTTCGGCGTGCTCGAGTGCCTCGACGCCCGCGGCCGCACCGTCGTGCTGCGCGCCTTCTCGTCGCTGCGTCGCGGCATCCGCGAGGTCGCGGGCTGGGTCCCCGCGATCCTGAGCGCCGAGACGTTCCACGGCCTGGTCGAGCCGGCGCAGCAGGAGATCGAGCGCCTCACGGCGAGACTCGAGTCGCTCGACACGCGATCTTCGGCCTACCGCGCGCTCGCCGCCCAGCGGCGGCAGCGCTCGCAGCGCCTGCTCGAGGCCATGCAGGCGCGCTATCGCTTCCACAACTTCCGCGGACAGACGCGCGGGCTGCGCGAGGCCTTCTGTGGACCGGACGGCATTCCGGGCGGCGTCGGGGAATGCTGCGCGCCCAAGCTGTTGAACCACGCCGCCCAAGAGGGCCTGCGACCGACCGGGCTGGCCGAGTTCTACTGGGGCGGCTCGAAGGGCTCGCGCAGACTCACGCACGGCGAGTTCTACCCCAGCTGCGAGAGCCGCTGCCGACCGATCCTGGGCTTCATGTTGTGTGGCCTCGCCGATGCCGACTGACCCCGGGCTCGACATCGTCTTCGAGGACCCGGACTTCGTCGTCGTCGACAAGCCCAGCGGCCTGCTCTCGGTACCCGGGCGCGGCCCCGACAAGCTCGACTGCGTCACCGCGCGGGTTCGCGCGCTCTACCCCGGCTGCATCGAGCAGCCGGCCGTCCACCGGCTCGACATGGACACCTCCGGCCTGCTCGTCGTGGCGCGAAGCCGCGACTCGCACCGCCATCTCTCGCGCCAGTTCCAGAGCCGGAGGACGACCAAGCGCTACATCGCTCTGCTCGACGGACGGCTCGACCGCCAGCGCGGCACCCTGCGGCTCCCCTTTCGCCTTGACGTCGACAACCGCCCGTACCAGATCTACGACGAGGTGCACGGCAAGCTCGGGATCACGCACTGGGAGCGGCTCGCAGTCGAAGGCAACCTGACGCGTGTCGCCTTCACGCCCGTCACGGGCCGCACCCACCAGCTCCGCGTCCACGCCGCCCACCCGCTCGGCCTCGGCATGCCGATCGCGGGCGATCCGCTCTATGGAACTGGCGCGGGGCCCGGCCGGCTCATGTTGCACGCCTGCGATCTCGGGTTCGAGCACCCGTCGACCGGCGAGGCGCTCGCCTATCACCGCCCACCGCCGTTCTGACGCAGCCGGGGCCAGCGGCGGAATCCTCGCGTCAGAACGGCGCATCGCCCGCGATCGTCACGCGGTGCAGGATGCGGCGCTCAGCGTAGTCGGCGACGGCGTAGTGCTGCGTGCAGCGATTGTCGAGGAAGGCGACCGAGTCTTCGGCCCAGCGCCAGCGCACCTGGAACTCGGGCAGGTGAACGTGATCGAACAGCAGGTGGAGCAGCGCAGCGCTCTCGGCCTCGGCCAGCTCGCAGATGCGGACCGTCGAGTTGCGGTTGACGAACAGCGCCTTGCGCCCGGTCTCGGGGTGGGTGCGCACGACCGGATGGGTGACCGGCGGCAGGCGCTGCTGAATTGCGCGCAGATCCGTCTCGAGATGACCGGCGCGGATGCCGCGGGTCGCGGACCTCGTAATGTCGTGCTCGGCCGTGAGCCCACAGAGCATCCGCTGCATCGGCTCGGACAGCGCGTCGTAGGCTGCGTACATGCTGGCAAACAGTGTGTCGCCTCCGACGGGCGGAACCCGCACGGCCCGCAGGATCGAGCCCATCGCGGGTCGCGCCGTGTAGGTGTGATCGGCGTGCCAGCTGTCGGCGCCCTCGCCCCTGGGAGACGTCTGGTCGAGCACGTTCAGGTCGGGGTTGTCGCCGTGGTGGGTCTTGACCGGCGGGCGCTGGATCTCTCCAAAGGCTCGCGCCAGCGCGATCTGCTGCTCCGGCGTCATCGGCTGCTCGCGGAACAGCAGCACCAGGTGCTCGAGCAGTGCGGCGCGAAGGGCATCGACCGTCGCGGCGTCGAGCGGACGCGCCAGCTCGACGCCCGTGACCTCGGCCCCGATCTCCGGAGTGATCGCCGCCAGCTGGATCGGCACCCGGCCTCTCCTTCCGGTCGCTCGGCGCGCACCCGCCCCCGGTCACCGGCGCGCCAGCGACTCGCGGCGGAGTCTAGTCATCGGCCGAACGGGAATCACTCGTCGACGGCGGCGGGCCCCGGCGCGATCACTGCGCCGGAAGCCAGCCCGGGAACGCCCAGGCGATCCCCAGCGGCCCGAGCGGGGCCAGTGCGGCCAGCAGCCAGGGGAGCCGGGAGGTATCGCGCACCACCAGCAGCGCCACGGTGAACAGGTTGAACACCGCCAGCGCACTCCAGCGCGGGATGTCGATTCCGACCAGAACCAGGGCTACCGGCGCCAGCGCCGGGATCATCAGCCACAGGGAGCCGGGCGCGGCACGAGCGATCATCCGACCCAGGACCACTGCATTGACCGCGAGGAATCCGGCACTCGGCAGAATCGACCAGCGCAGGGTGTCCGCGTGCAGGAGGTGCCCGCTCGCATAGGCGACGCTCTCGCCGAGCGGCGAGACCCAGATCCGCAGCGGGTAATAGAACGGCCCCAGCTTCGCGAAGAAGTCGGCGATGGCCTCGGGCTCCGCGCCACCGAAGAGCAGCACGGCCGCCGTCGCCGCGCCCCCCGCCAGCGCCGGCGCGAGCCAGGGCGCAACACGCCCGCGGGCCTCGGCAGACGCCACGGCGACGATCAGCGGCAGGAAGAGCAAGGCGAACGCCTCGTGGATCAGCACCCCGAGGAACACGGCGACCGGCGCCACCCCGGGAATGCCCCGACGCAGCGCGAGAATGGAGAGCAGACAGAGCACCGCCCCGATCTGATCGAAACGCCCGACATCGAATGCAAAGTTCTGGAAGGTCCCGGGCGAGACCGCGAAGGCCACCGCCAGCGCCAGCGGCGCACCCGTCTGACGAACGAACGCCACGCTCGCCCCGAGCGCAGCCAGCAGCATCGCCAGCGACAGCGCGGCAACCCTGCCGACCGCCGCCGGATCGGCGGGAACGTCGACCAGGCTTCCGACCAGCCCGCGCTTGACGAAGCCGAAGCTCTGATAATCGACCGCAAAATGCGAGAGCATCCACAGCCGGTGCTCCGCCTCCAGCTCCGGCTCGAGTACCAGGTAGCCGGCCAGGGCCGCCAGCCCGGCCAGTAGCGAGAACGTCAGCGCAACGGGCAGCGCCAAATCAGGGGCCGCCCGGGGAACGTCCGCGCTTCGAGCGCGCGAGCTGGCGCTCCGCCTGCTCGCGGCGTTCGAGGGTACGGGGATCGTCGGGATCGAGCTGCAGCGCCTGTTCGTAGGCCGCCAGAGCCGCCGCCCAGTCGCGATCGATCTCATGGAGCTCGCCGCGTCGCAGCCAGGCTTCGCTGTTGGGCTGGATGGCGAGGCTTCGCTCGAACGCCCGGGCCGCGGCTTCGCGGTTGCCCGCGTCCGCCCAGTACGAGCCGAGCCTGACCCGGTGCCACGCCGATTCGCGACCCATAAAGCGAAGCCGCCGCAGCGCCAGCTCGGCTCTGGCGAGGTCGGGCTCGGGTGCGCGGATGCTCTGCTCGAAGCTGCGCGTCTCGAGTTCACTCGCCAGCATGACGGTCCCGCCGATCAGCCCCGCAGCGCAGACGAGAGCCAGCAGCCGGGAGCGCGGGGGGCGGATCGGATCGGGGCCCGAGACGCTCGGCTCCGGGCGCAGCAGCGCGCGTGCAACCTGGCCGTCGCGAAGCTTCCAGACCGCGCCGTCGAGCACGAAGTGATGGAGGTTGACGGCGGCGAAGATCAGCAGCGCGAGACCCGAATCGAAGGGAACGCGGCCGAGCGCACCGGGCGCGAGCACCAGCACCGGAAGCGTGTTGAGAGCGGCGCCGACCAGCGTCGCCTTCAACAAATAGGAGGACAGCCGAAAGCCCGTGTTCGAGCGCCTGGCGAAATAGGAGGTGATCCACAGGTACTGCAGCGAGTGGAAGGCCGAGCTCCACAGCGCCGAGAAGACGAGACTCGTCGATGCCTGCACTCCGAAGAACTGCAGCAGCGCGGGGAGCGTGAACCAGAGCGATTGCGTGGCGATGAGCGCCAGCCCCGGGAGCACCGCCGTCCAGCCTGCCCGAGCGACGAAGCGACGCATGACCCGGCCCGTCGTGCCGACGTACCCGGCGAACAGAATCGGCAGTAGCAGTTGGGCCACGTCGACCGGAATGCCCAGCCGCAGCACGTGGTAGACCGAGAGCAGCGCGCGCCCCCGACCCTGCTCGACGACCGTGGCAAAGCCGTCCGGCGCGAAGCGGGCATGCGAAGAGCCCATGTGGGTGACCAGGAGCGCCAGCAGGAAGGACAGCAGGTAGGAGAGATAGAGCAGGCGCTTCTCGAACGGATCGATCTCGAGACCCTGTCGCCGGAGCTGCATCAGGGTGATGCCGTAGTTCTGCCCCGCGAAGTGCCACGGACTCCAGCTGACATAGAGCGTCAGCAAGATGGAGCCGACGATCGGAAGCTGCGAGCCGACCCAGGTCAGCCCGATCAGCGCGATCGTGAAGTGGACCGCGAAGTAGGCATACCGGCGCCGCGTCTCGCGCGCCTCGTAGACTCGCAGCAGTGTGGCGCCGTAGTGCGGACCGGCGATCAGCAGTCCGACGAAGAGCCCGAGCACCACCAGCGTGGGAGAGCCGGGGTCGAGGACGACAGCCATGAAGAAGGGAACAGTGAGCAGGTAGCCGAGTCCGCATCCGAGGAGCAGATCGACGCTGCGCCCGTACAACCAGACGGAGCCGGGGGATTGCTGCGAGGACGCAGCGGATGACTCCATCGAGTTCGTTCCTCACGTCCCCGATCGGCCGGGCGGCCAGCGGGTTTCGACAGCGCATTCTACCCCACCGGACGGGGCCGAATTTCGCGGTGCGCTGCCACGTCGCCGACCGGGATAGACTGGGCCCGGACCCCGATCCGGATGACGACCCTCGCCCCCGACACCTCGCGATCGTCCGCCACGACGCAGCACCCGGTTGCGATGCGAGGGCTGCTGCTCGCGGTCGTCGTCTTCTCGTTGGCAGTTCGCTTGATCACGACGCCCGAGCTGGACGTCGGCGGCGATGCCACCATCAAGTGGTACAACGGAAAGGTCCTGCTCGGCGTGGCTGCGGGCGACTGGGAGTGGACCCACCACACCGCGCGCTTCGGCGTCATGCTTCCGATGCTCCTGGTCCAGGCGCTCGGCGGTACCGACCCGACCTTCTACTACCTGCCGACGTTCGCGGTCGCCGCACTCGAGGCCGCGCTGCTGTTCCTGATCGCCGCGCGGCTGGCGAGCCCGGCGTTCGGCTTCTGGGTCGCGATCGCGCTGGTGCTGCATCCCCAGATGGTGATCAGCGGCGCGCAGCTGCTGCCCGGCGTGTACTCGGCTGCCTATCTGCTCGCCTGCACCTGGTGTCTGCTCTGCTACCGCGACGCACACGGCGGGCTCAGATGGCTGCTGCTGGCAGCGCTGTCGCTCTTCCTCGCCTACCTCTCGAAGCTCTCCAACCTCTTCTTCCTGCCGGGGATCGCGCTCGCGCTTTGGTCGTGGCGGAGCAGTCTGCGCGACGTGGCCTGCTTCTGGGGCGCGCTACTGCTGCTGATCGCTCTCGAGATCGGCGCTTATCAGCTCTTCACCGAGTACGGTTTCGGACGGATCAGCATCGTCAATGCAACGGGCCTTCCGATGGAGCCTCTCGACTCCTGGCTCGGGCTGTTCGGACGTTATGCGGCCCTGCCGTGGTCCTGGACGAACGTCCTGGCCGGGTACGCGATCGCCGCCCTCGGGCTCTGGCTCGCAGCGGCTCGCGGACACCTCGACGACCGAACGGTCGGCGTGCTGTGGCTGCCCGCGAGCTTTCTGGTCGGCTTTACCTTCGCAGTCCGCAGCATCGATCCGATCATTCCCGCACAGGTCTTCAACGCTCGCTATCTGACGGCCGGGCTTCCATTCTTCATCCTGGCCATCGGATTGTTCGCGCGCTTCGGGCTCTCGCTCCTGCCGCTTCCGGCGCTTCCGGCGCTCCCCCCGCGACGCGCCGCCGGAGCGGCGTCGATCGTCGCTGCGCTGCTCGCCTGGCAGCTCCTGGCGCACTTCCCCGGTGTCGCGAAGCACCCGATCGCAAAGCTGTCCGCCGCCCGCGCGAGCGTGGCGGACTTCATCCGCGGCACGCCCGTCGTCTCGAGCGATCGGCGCGGGCGGGGCGTGCGAGCCTGGCTCCATCTCTTCTGGAACGAGTCCGTGCCGGAGCTTCGCGTGGCCCGCTTCGGGCCCGACGGCACGGAGGGCTTCTGGTACGCGCTGCACGACGCGTCGACGGTAACACCCGAGCAGATGGAAACCGTCGCCTACCCGGGCGAAGTGATCCTGATCGACTCGCAGCAGTTCCCGGACACGGACCACTTCGGCTTCCACCTGCGCCGGGTTCGCATCGGGCTCGACGATCAGGCAGCTCCCTGACCTCGTTATGCCGTGCATCCGCGAAACCCGCGGCCTCCGACCCGGAAGCGCGTGCGGTATCCTGGAGCGAGTGACGTTTCGATTCTGTGCAAGCCGGCGGTGGACCGCAGCGCTCGCGGTCTCCGCGATCGCAGTCTCCGCGATCACCGTCACTGCCGACGCCGATCCCGCGGCGAGCGCGGCGATCGCGGCGAGCGCGGCGGAAAGCCTCGAAGCCCAGCTCCCGGTGCGAGGCGAGCGCCCCGGCTACGCCACCTCCGACACGTGCCGGACGTGCCACCCCGCCGAGTACCGCAGCTGGCACCAGAGCTATCACCGCACGATGACGCAGGTGGCGACGGCGGACAGCGTCCTCGCCGACTTCGACGGTGTCCAGCTCGATCACCCGCGCGCCAAACAGCGCCTGCTGCTCGGCAGCCACCAGGGCGAACTCTTCTTCCAGCTGCTCGGCCCGGTTCGCGGCCCGCCCGGGCCCGCCCCCCCGCTCGATCTCGCGAAGGCGCGACGCGTGGTGCTCACCACCGGCAGCCACCACCACCAGACCTACTGGGTCCAGGGCTACCAGCGCCAGCTCTTCAGCTTTCCGTTCAGCTGGCTCGTGGCGGACCGCCGTTGGGCGCCGCGCGAGGACATCATCCTGCGCGACCCGAGCCTCCCGATGGCCGAGGCGGGCTGGAACTCCAACTGCGTCGACTGTCACGTGACGCCGCCCAACACGAACTGGGAGCGCCGGATCGCCGGCGCGCCAGGCGACATCGCGCAGCTCGGCATCGCCTGCGAGGCGTGCCACGGTGAGGCGTCCGGCCACGTGCGAAAGAGTCGCCCACCGCTGCGCCGCTACGCGCAGCACCTCGACACGGAACGCGACATGGGCATCGTCCAGCCGGCGGCGCTGTCCGCAGAAGCCGCGTCGCAGATCTGCGGGCAGTGCCACGCCAAGGTGCGTTTCTTGCTCGAGACGAGCCGGCCCGTCTATCGGCCCGGTGACGACCTCTCCGAGACCCGGCGCCTGGTGCCCGTTGGCCATCGCATGCAGCGGACCGCCGGGCAGGAGTTCAACGTGATGGCGGAGTCCGCCTGCTACCGCGGCGGCGAGCTCTCGTGTCTCTCGTGCCACTCGATACACGGCTACGCGGACCGCAGCGACCAGCTCAAGCCCGGCATGGATGGCGACGCCGCCTGCCAGCAGTGCCACGCCGAGGCCCAGTACACCAGCGAGATCTCGACGCATACGAAGCACCCGGCCGACTCGGCGGGCAGCCGCTGCTACGAGTGCCACATGCCGAAGGCGACCTTCGGCCTGCGCAAGGGGATCCGCAACCACCTGATCGACGCCCCGCGTGCGCAGAGCACGGACACACCGGAGCGCATCGAGCGCGTGCAGGCGTGCAGCCTGTGCCACCTCGACAAGCCGCTCGGCTGGACGGCCCAGGCCCTCAGCGAGCTGTGGGGCCAGCCGGCCGTCGAGCTCAGCGACGACGAGAAGAGCGTCGCCGACTCCGTGCTCTGGCTGGCGAAGGGCGACGCGGCGGTGCGCGCCGTGGTGGCCGATGCAATGGGGAGCGAGCCCGCGTGGCAGGCCTCCGGAAACGGTTGGATCGCGCCGCTGCTCGCCACGGCGCTCGACGATCGCTACGGGGTGGTGCGCTACGTGGCGGGGCGGTCGATCCGGCGACTGCCGGGGTTCGCGCGCTTCGAGAGCGACTTCATCGCGCCCGAGCGACGCCGACGAGAGGACCGGGAGCGCGCGATCACTCTGTGGTCACGCGGCGCCGACCGACTCGCCCGCACCGGCAGCGAGATCCTGATCGCGCCCGACGGAACGCTCGACACCGAACGCTGGGAGCAGCTGCGCGCCGGTCGCTCGACGCGCCTGCACGACGGGCTCGAGTAGCCCGGGCGCTCGACGACCCGCGGTACGCGCGGCCGGCGTGGCGCGGGACGAAGGGCTTCGCGACCTGACGGCCGGCTTCCAACAAGCGTAGTGGGTTCCCCCCGCGCACCCCCTCTCCCCCTCTCCGAACCGCCCCAACCGACAAAGTGCTGTGTAGACTCGCGGCGATTCCAGGTACCACTCTCGATACGGCAGGCGGATGCAGCTCACCCCGTTCATACGCCCGCGGCGCGGTGGTGTGCCCGCGCTCGGAGTTGCCACGCAGGTCGCCTGTGCAACTGCACTCGCGGCGCTCGCGCAGGCGTCCCCGCCGCCGGGCTACTACGACGGCATCGACACGCAGGACAGCGCCGTGCTGCGCGCATCGCTCCACAGCCTGATCGACGATCACCAACGCTTCCCCTACACGTCGTCGGCGATCGACACCTGGGACATCCTCGAGCAGGCCGACGAGGATCCTCAGGATTCCGGCGCGATTCTCGACGTCTACCGGAACCAGAGCTCTGCCAAGTACGGTGGCGGCGGCGGCGGCTACAACCGCGAGCACGCCTGGCCCAAGTCGTATGGCTTCCCGGACGACGGCAGCCAGAACTACCCCTACACCGACTGCCATCATCTCTTCCTCTCCGACGAGAGCTACAACAGCTCGCGCAGCAACAAGCGCTACGCCGGCTGCGACGCCAGCTGCAGCGAGCGGCCGACGGTTGCCAACGGCGGGGCCGGCGGCGGCAGCGGGGTCTACCCCGGCGAATCGAACTGGACGAGCACCGGCTTGTGGGAGACCTGGGCCGGGCGCAGGGGGGACGTCGCACGAGCGCTCTTCTACCTGGACGTGCGCTACGAGGGCGGGGCACACGGCGTGACCGGCGCCGCCGAGCCGGACCTCGTGCTGACCGACGATCCGTCGCTGGTGGTCACGAGCGGCACCAATGTTTCGCTCGCCCATATGGGTGAACTCTCGGTGCTACTGCGCTGGCACGTCGACGATCCGGTGGACGGGACCGAGCAGGACCGCAACGACGCGATCTTCGCCCACCAGGGCAACCGCAATCCCTTCATCGACCATCCCGAGTGGGTGGCCTGCGCGTTCACCGCACAGTGCGGCCCAGCCGGCTCGCCGGTCCCCCCGAGCGCGCTGCTGATCGTGGCGAGCCCGGGGGCGGTCGACCTCGAGTGGGACGACAACGCGGAGCCCGACCTCGCGGGCTATGACGTCTGGCGCTCGACCACCTCGGGCGGTCCCTACACGCCGCTGACCGCGATGCTGCTCGGCGCCAGCGAATTCGTCGACGCGACGGTCGTCGGCGGCACGACCTACTACTACGCGGTCAGCGCGGTCAACATCGCGGGCAACGAATCCGCGCTGAGCAGCGAAGCCAGCGCGACGCCCGGGCCCTCGCCGACCGGCCCCTGGATCAACGAGGTCCACTACGACAACACGGGCACCGACCAGCAGGAGGGATTCGAGATCGCGGGCCCGGCCGGCAGCGATCTGCTGGGCTGGCAGGTCGTCACCTACAACGGCAACGGCGGCGGCACGACCGCGACCATCGACCTGGCCGGTGTGCTGACGGACGACGGAAGCGGCTTCGGATTCCTCTGGTTCGACCAGCCCTCGCTGCAGAACGGACCGGCCGACGGGCTGGCGCTGGTGGACGCCGGCGGCGGCGTGGTCGAGTTCCTGAGCTATGAGGGATCCCTCACGGCGAGCGACGGCCCCGCCGCGGCCATGACGTCGAGCGACATCGGCGTGAGTGAATCGAGCGCGGTGGCGGTGGGCGACTCGCTGCAGCTCGCGGGACAGGGAGACTCGGCGGCGAGCTTCGACTGGGCGGGGGCAGCGCCGCACAGCCACGGCACCGTCAACCCGGGCCAGCTGCTGGTGGTGGCCCCGTCGGTCCCCGCCCTCTCTGCCGGAGGCCGCGCCGCTGCCGCAGCCCTGCTGCTCGCCGCCGCGGGCCTGCGCGGGCGGCGGCGCGACTGAGCCGCGGAGCGGGCCCCGCGCCCTCCCCGTCTCAGGGGTGCGCGCGGCTCCAGCCCTCGATCACCTCGTCGATGTCGTCGGGCCGGAAGAACACCTCGGGCTGAGCCTTCTCGCCCCAGAGCGACCACGAATCGTCCATCGGCCAGTCTTCGCGGATCTGCCACGCGTCGTCGTCGGTGATGCGATCCATGTCGGCGTAGTACTCGAAGAAGGTGCCGCTCGGGTCGCGCATGTACCAGAACATGTTGCCACCGATCTGATGTCGCCCCGGGCCGGCGATCTGGGTGCCCTCGTGCTCGCGCAGGTAGAGGGTGGCGGCGCGGCACACCTGGTCCACGTCGTCGTGCTCGAGCGCGTAGTGGTTCAGGTACGGCACCGGTCCGGGTGTCAGCAGGAAGTTGTGGTGATCGGGGGAGCAGCGCATGAAGAACGCGAGCCCGCCGACGATGTCCGAGATCCGGAATCCGATGCCCTCGGTGTACAGCTTGTGGCTCGCGAGGATGTCGTTGGTCCCGACGACGACGTGACCCAGGCGGCGGGGCCGACGCGGCGCCGCTTCGGTCATCAGGCCGTGGCGAGCACCGACGCGGCTGTGCTCGCCGGGCCGGTTGACCGCTCGACTGGGCTGCGTGGGAACATCGCCCAGCTCGCGGGGCTCGATCACGATCTCCCACTCGTTGACCGGGTCGCGCACGCGCAGCGCGCCGTCGCGCTGCGTCGAAGCGACGCCGATCCCGTCAAGCTTCTTGGCAATCCGCGAGATGTCCTGCTCGCCCTCGCACGCGATCCGCAGCTGGCGCAGCTGGCGGTAGGCGGCCTCGCCGATCGCGATCTGGCCCGGCTGATCCGCCGGACCCCAGCTCCGCTCGCCGCCGACCAGACCGATCTCCTGATAGAAGGCGTCGAGCGCCGCCGGATCGGGAACGCCGATCTCGATTCCGAGCAGTTGATGCAGGGCCATGGGGTCGTCCCTCCGAGTGCGGTAGCCTGGAATTGTAGTCAACTGTCTAACCATTTTGGAGCCGCCTGTCGAGCGTCTCCGCCGACCGGCGACGAGGACCCCATGGCACGCGCGACCACTCCCGGCGGCATCGACGAGCTCTACGCAGCACTCGACGAGATCGCGCCCGAGCTCGAGGCCACCGCGCGCGAGGCGGAGACGCAGCGCAGCGCGCCGAAAGCGCTGGTCGAGGCGCTCCGCCGTGCCCGGGTGCCGATGTCGAAGGTGCCGCGCGAGCTCGGTGGCTACGAGCTGCTGCCGGCGCAGCAGGTCGGGTTCTTCGCGCGCATCGCGTACCTGAACCCGACGGCGGGATGGCTCGCCTTCAATCAGAGCGGCGCCGCCGGCATGCTCGGCGCGGCACTCGGCGAGGCCGGGCTCGAGCAGGTGTTCGCACGCGACAGCCCCCTGCTCGCCGCGGTCTCGACACCCACGGGACGCAGCCAACGCGTCGACGACGGCGTCCGCGTCACGGGCCGCTGGTCGTACGCAAGTGGCGTCGAGACGTCCGACTGGACCGTCCTGATGACGATCGCCCAGGACCCGCCGGCACTGCTCGCCGTGGTGGTGCCGAGCAGCGCGCTCGAGATCCACGACGACTGGCACGTGGCGGCACTGCAGGGATCGGGCAGCGTCGATGTGAGCCTGGAAGATCACTTCGTTCCCGAAGCACTGACGCTCGATCCCCTGGTGCAGCAACGAGGCGGCAAGCATTACACGAGCCTCGGCTACAAGGTCTACGTCGCCGGAGAGAACGTCGGCTTCTCGCTCGGTGTCGCCCAGCGACTGGTCGACGAGGTCGCGAAGCTGGCACGGGGAAAGCGACGCATGCTCGATCCGGGCACCGTCGGCGATCGCGGCGCCTTCCAGCTCGAGCTGGGGCGAAGCGATCTCGCCTTGCGCAGCGCACAGGCACTGATGGAGAGCGAGCTCGAGCGCATCGTGGAGATCGCCAACGCGGGCGACGGCCCGGTGCCCGAGCGCGAGCTGCGCCGGGTCGAGGGAGCTCTCTCGCACGCGACCGAGACGCTGGTCGAGGCAGGCGTCCGCCTGTTTCCCTACGCCGGCGCCGGTGCCCTGCATCTGTCGAGCCCGATCCAGCGCACCTTGCGCGACCTGATCGGCTCGGGCCAGCACTTCGTCGCGTCGAACCAGCAGATCGAGGCCTGGGGCGGCACGCTGCTCGAGCCCGCGCGGGAAGACGCTTGAGCACGGCGGCGCCCGGGGCTCGCGGCGGACGCGACGCCGTCAAGACCGCGCTCGTCGACGCCGCCGCCGCGATGCTCAGCGAGGTCGGTCCGCGCGCGCTCACGGTGCGCGACGTGGCGCGGCGCGCGGGGGTCAACCACGGCCAGGTTCACCACTGCTTCGGGGGCAAGCGCGGGCTGCTCGAGGCCGCCATGCGGCAGCTCGCGCGCGGCCACTACGAGCACGCGCGCGAGCTCACCGGCGACGCGCTCTACCCGCCCGCGCTCTCGCTCGCCGAGGACTCGAGCTACTGGCGCGCGGTGTGCCGCGTCGTCATCGAAGGCGATCTCGATCTCGCGCGCATCGAGATCGACGAGGGCATCTCGGTCCCGCGGAACGTCTTGCGATCGCTCCAGCAGGCGCTCGAGATCGAGCCAGACGATCTCGATTTCAAGGCGCGCGTTGCCGCGATGGCGGCGCTGACGCTCGGCTGGGTCGCCTTCGAGGACTTCATGCTGCTGGTGGCCGACGTCGAGCCGGAGCAGCGCGAGGCGCTCCGCAGTCGGGTCAAGCAGCTGATCCAGGATGCAACCGAACAGGCGCTCGGCTGAGCGGCTCGGCGCGCGCCAGCCGGCGGAATCCGACCCGCTAGATCAGGCCCGCGTAGCTGCCGCCGTCGAGCTGGAGGTTCTGGCCCGAGATGAAGCCCGCCTGCGCGCTGCACAGGAAGGCGCACGCGTCGCCGAACTCCTCCGGCAGACCGAGCCGACCCGCGGCGATCGACTGCTTCATCTCGTCGTAGGCCTGCTCGACGGAGACACCGCCCAGCTTGGCGCGCAGCTCGGCCATGCCCTTCTGGCGATCGGTGTCGATGCGCTCGGGCAGGAGATTGTTGAGCGTCACGTTCGCCTTCGCGACCTCGCGCGAGAGCGCCTTGCTCACCGAAGTGAGGCCGGCGCGCGCACCCGTCGACAAGCCCATCGGCGCGAGCGGTGTCTTCACCATGGCCGAGGTGATGTTGACGATGCGACCGAAACGCCGCTCGACCATGCCGTCGAGCACGGCCCGGATCATCAGCACGGGCGCCAGCATGTTCGCGTCCAAGGCCGCGACCCATGCGTCGCGATCCCAGTCCTGCAGGCGCCCGGGCGGCGGGCCGCCGTTGTTGTTGATCAGGATGTCGGGCTCGGGACACGCTGCGATCAGTGCATCACGAGTGGCCTCGCGCGTGATGTCGCCGACGACGATCTCGACATTCACGCGGTGGCTGGTGCGAATCGCCTCGGCGGTCGCCTCGAGCGACGCCGCGTCGCGCCCGTTCAAGGTCACGTGCACGCCCTCGCGAGCCAGCGACGTGGCGCAGGCGCGCCCGAGCCCGCGACTCGATGCACAGACGATGGCCCGACGATCTGCGATGCCGAGATCCACGCCGCTCCCTCCTCACTACCCCGCCAAACCCGTTGAGTCTGCCGAGCCCGTTGAATGCGTTGAGTCCGCCAAGCCCGTTGAGTCTGCCGAGCCCGAGGGATCAGCGGTGGTTGCGGATCTGCACGTGACGCCGGCGAGCCGCTCGCGTCGCCTCGCGCTCCGCCTCGGTGACGCGCGCGTAGCCGGGGATGAGATCCGGCAGTGCCGAGGCGTCGACGAGCTTTGCCGAGGGGTGCTGCGCCTTCGGCACGTCGCCCGACACGCCGTCGTAGCGCAGCAGGAAGACGCCGCGGTCGAGGCCGCCGGTGTCGAGCCAGTTCGCGTAGCCCGGGTCCTCGCGAGCGATCACGCTGTAGTAGGCGCCGTTGGGCGCTTCGATCGATTGACTCGTCGTGAGACTCGAGACCTGGTTGGCGTACTCGAGCGACGCGAACCACAGGTCCGTCAGCTGGATCGCCTGGTAGGCGGCCGTGGTGGGCCACGTCTCGATCAGCAGCACCTTGCCGGGCGGCAGGTCGAAGGACCCGCCGGCCATCCAGCGGCCCTTCACGCCGCCGAGCGCGTAGGTATCGATCAGCCCCGACATCGTGTTGGCCGGGCCCGCTCCGACATAGCGGCGCTGGACGAACACCGGCCAGGTGGTCGCGGATTTCTCCAGCTCGGCGGCGGCTGCGCGCAGCTGCTGGGCGACCTGCGCGGCGTCCGCGAGCGGCTTGCGCGCGCCCTCCCAGCCGACGCGGTCGATGTAGATCTCGCCCGGGTCTGCGGCGTTCCATTCGTCGTAGATCTGGCGCGCGAAGAGCTCCGTCGCGTCCGGCGGGTTCGCGAGCCAGCTGTCGTCGGACGCCTCACCGCCCACGCGAATCGAGAACGTCCCGTCCGGCGCGATGGCGATGTCTTCGAAGGCGAGGTAGCCCGCCGAACGACCGGTGCCCGCCCACGGCTGGCCGGCGTAGAGCTGCAGCTCGATGCGCCGCGCCGAGCCCAGGTGTCCCCAGACGCGGTACGCCTCCCCGCCGCGCACGGGCGTGAAGGCGTATCGCTGATCGGGATTGTCGCCGCCCTGCCGGGCCCAGAAGTCGATGATCCGGAAGTAGGGAAAGTCCGGGTCCTGGAGCACCCCGGATTCGATCGACACCTTGATCGACCTCGCCAGGTGCTGGTAGGCGCCGGCGCGCTCGGCGTCGCTGGCGAACGACGGCGACTCGCGGAGCGCCTGCTCGGAGCGCGCGAGCGCCTCGAGGAAGCTCGCAAACCCGGCCTCGAGATCGGTCTCCGTCGGCTCTGCGGACAACGCAACCCCCGCGGCGGCGACCAGCGCCGCAACCGAGGCAATGACGGTAGCAAGTTGCGTTCTCTCGCTTCTCATCGCGTCGCTCCAGTTCGATTGGGGCACGCATTCTGACGCAGAGGACGTTGCCCTGCCGGCGGCGCCCGGCCAATCCGTCCACACTCGGATGCGCTGGGAAGACGCCGCGTATGCTTTCCGTCGCAGCCGTCGTCTATCCAACCACCCCCGGTGGCCGACTCGGCGAAACTCGAGGCGCAACGAGTTGCTATTGAGCCAGCAGCTTCGCCTTCTGCTGATCGAACTCTTCCTGGGTCAACAGTCCCCGCTGGAGAAGCGCGGCGAGTTTCTCGAGCTCATCTGCGATCAGCACGGCTTTGTCGGGGACGGCGGTGTCGGCCATCTCCGCATCTGGAGGGGTCCTCGCACGGATTGCGATTCTCCTTCCGAGATCGCTCACCCACACGTTGTAGTTCGGGTGGATCCTTGGGCCCTCGACCCTTGGTCTTCGAGCCCTCCCTGTCCAGGTCAGATCGTTGGGGCTGTAGTTCAAGTTGACGCTGTCCTGGTAGTCGATCCAGTAGTTCGACTCGTCGTAACCGATCGTGACGACCGCTTCATGTCGCCGCACGACCAACGAGGCCGATATGCTCCCGGGCACCTCTCCGACGACCCGCCACTGAAGGTCGCCCATTGCCAGCTTGATCGCAGCCGCAACATCGACGAGTGGGGTTCCATCCGGAGCGAAGTGAGGAGTGGGTGGGACATTTCGAATCGTGGCACTCCTCGATGCAGCTGCATCCGGCGCGGCCAGCCAGAGCAGCGACACAGACAGGAGCAACACGGCAGAGCAGAAGCGAGATTTCGATCGATTCATCGCATTCAAACCCAAGGTCCCCAAGGAGGTATTTGCCGAGGAGTGCATGCAGGGCGCGGCACTTGCAACCAGAAGCACCGAGTCGACGATGGGGGACTATCCGACACCATGTCAAGAGGCAGGCCGCTGGAACGAGTTCTCGGCAGGGCAGACGCCCCCCCTGCTCTTGCAACCGCCGTCGTGCGCAAAAACACGAGCGGGGCTTCCCGAGCCCGCCCGAGCATCGATGACATGACTCGTCGTCGGCGAAACAGGGGGCCTCGGAACGGCGAGGCGAGGCCCCACTCGCCGCTCGTTAGGTTCGGTACAATCGAAGCGGAGGGCCAACGCATGAAAAGGAGGACTCGGTGCGCCTCTCAATCGCAATCGGATCCGCCGTAGCCTTGCTCGGTTGTACCACGCTTACACCTGCGAGCTTCAGAGCAAAACCGCCTGAATTCGACCCTATCCAGGGCGGCCCTGTTGTCGTCTTGGCGGGCTACACCGAGCCCGAAGCATGGCGGTTCAACGCCAACGGGATCACATTCGACTACAACCGAAATGCATTCAGCGAAGACCTGGCACGACTGGTTTCCGGAGCTCTCTCCGGCGCCGGAGTCGCAGTCGGTGAGGGTGGCGACCCGATTACCGTGCGCGTCGTATACCTCGACTTCATGTTCCAGGGGCCGTGCATCGTCGACTACGCGGTGAAGTACGGAGAAAGCGCGTGGGCCGGCGGGCAGGCTCGATACGAGAGCTCGAATTTCGCCACTGCGTGCCGCGAGGCCCTAGAGCTTGCCGCTCACGACATTGTTGCTGACCCGAGGACCCAGCTTCATCTGGGGGAAGATTGATGCGCGCGTTCACGTTCTTTACCGTTGTCGTCCTCGCTGCCGGGTGTGCGGGTACTAGCTCCTTGGACGGCTTCCCACTACCGCCGCGTTCGCGAGAAACCGGCGCCGTATTCTTCGTAGAGCACCAGCCAAACGACACCCGAAGCTTCGACCAGCTGATCGCAGAAGCGATGAACAGGGCCGGCCTCAGAGCGCAGCACGGCACTAGGCCAGCGGGCGTCGACTACACGGTGCGCTACATCGACCGATGGTATTGGGACATGCGGACCTACCTCGTCGATCTGCGCATCGACGTGGCGGACGCGGGAACCAATGAACTCATCGCAACAGCCAGGTCGTATCAGACTTCGCTGGCGGCTCTCGGGCAGACGCATCGGTCGGTCATCGATACCTGCGTGCGGGTGCTGACAGAGGGAATGGATGCCGAGCTGGGACGCCGTGCGGAGTTGCGCGCGTCTCAACCGAGTCGGCGAAAACAGCGATGAGCCGGGCCTCGTCGAGCAGAAGGGTTGCGGCCGGGACCGCTCGGGCCCGCGACCCCCGAGACAGCACTTCACCTGGGCGCCCACGCCGTGGGTGTGAAGCAAGCTGATCCGAGCTTCTTCGACCTTGGCGACACCCTACGGCACCCCCCGGCGCGCGGGAGTTGGCTGGAGAGCCGCAACCGGCAAGCCCCCTCGCGCAACCGCGCGAAGGGGCTTTGGAAAACCTGGAGCGCGAGACCGGAATCGAACCGGCGACCCTCACGTTGGCAACGTGATGCTCTACCAGCTGAGCTACTCGCGCCCGGAAAATTCTCTGGGACCGCAGGTTTACGGAATGGGGCCCCGGCGTCAACGGGGGCCGGGGCCAGCGGCTAGAGCTTGGTGATCTTGTCGCGGCCAGCGGCGACGTCGCGCGTTGCGTTGCGCGTGTCGAATACCCGCCGGGCCAGCCGCGCCACGCGGTCGTAGTCCACGTCGCTGTGGTCGGCCAGGATGACGACGAGGTCGGGCTCCGCCAGCGCGGCGTCGGTCAGCTCGATGCCCTTGTAGCCGCGGCCGTCGACCTCGAACTCGGGCACGTGCGGGTCGTGGTAGCGGATCTCGGCGCCGCGGCCCGCCAGCTGCACGATCACGTCGAGCGCCGGCGACTCGCGCATGTCGCCGACGTCGCGCTTGTAGGCGACGCCGAGGATCAGGATCTGGGCCCCGTTGACGGACTTGCGCTGATCGTTGAGCAGATCGGCGATGCGATCGGCCACGTGCTCGGGCATCGCGCTGTTGATCTCGGTCGCCAGCTCGATGAAGCGCGCCGAGAAGTTGAGCGACTTCATCTTCCACGAGAGGTAGCTCGGGTCGACCGGGATGCAGTGCCCGCCCAGGCCGGGCCCCGGGACGAACTTCATGAAGCCGTACGGCTTGGTGGCCGCCGCCTCGATCACCTCCCAGACGTCGAGTCCAAGACGCTGGCACATCAGCGCCACCTCGTTGGCAAGGCCGATGTTGATGGCGCGAAAGGTGTTCTCGAGCAGCTTCACCATCTCGGCGCACTGCGTCGACGACACCGGGACGACCCGATCGAAGATGGTCTCGAACACGGCCTGGCCGAGCTCGGTGCACAGCGGCGTCTCGCCGCCGACCACCTTCGGGACCTGGCGCACGGCGAACTGCTCGTTTCCGGGATCGATCCGCTCGGGCGCGAAGCACAGCGAGAAATCCTCGCCGACGTTCAGCCCGGTCTCCTCGAGCGCCGACACGAACAGCTCGTGGGTCGTCCCCGGGTAGGTGGTCGAGCCCAGGATCACCAGCTGGCCCGCGCGCAGCCGCTTGCGGATCTCCTCGATCGCAGCCGCCATGTGCGAGACGTCGGGGTCCTTCTGGCGGGTCAGCGGCGTCGGCACGCAGATGTTGATCACGTCGAGCCGCGTGAGCGCGGAGAAGTCGCTGGCGGCGTGGAAGCGCCCGGCCTCGCGCACCAGCGCGAGATCGCTCTCGGGAACGTCCTCGATGTAGGACCGCCCCTCCTCGAGGCTTCGCACCTTGTGCACGTCGAGGTCGAAGCCGGTGACGTCGAAGCCCGCCTTTGCGAACTCGACGCTGAGCGGCAGCCCGACGTAGCCGAGCCCGATCACGCCGATGCGGGCGTCGCGCGACTCGATGCGGCCGCGCAGCTCCTCTAGCCGCTGCGTGGTCAAGACGGCTGCCTCACCAGATCACGGAAGAAGGCCGCAAAGTAGGCGTAGCCCGACCACAGCGTGAGCAGCGTCGCGACGCCGAGAAGAACCAGTCCGATCTGGTGGGCGGGCAGCCCCAGCGTCGAGTAGTGGAACAGCAGCGCCGAGATCGCCACGTTCTGGCACAGGGTCTTGACCTTGCCATGCCAGGTCGCGGCCATCACCGTCCCGCCCGCGGAGGCGATGCCGCGCAGGCCGGTCACGGCCAGCTCGCGACCCACGATCACCACCACCATCCAGGTGGCCCAGCTCTCGATGCGCCCGACCGCGACGAGCATGATCAGCGAGGTGGCGACCAGCATCTTGTCGGCCAGCGGATCGAGCAGCTTGCCGACCTCGGTCACCTGCTGCCCGCGTCTCGCCAGCCAGCCGTCGATCACGTCGGTCGTCGCCGCCAGGATGTAGAGCCAGGCGAGCACGGTGCTGCCGCGCTCGGTCAACATCAGCGGCATACCGAGCATCAGCGGGACGACCGCCATGCGCAGCATGGTCAGGGCGTTGGGCAGGTTCCAGATCTGCTCGGAGCGAGCCATCGGATTCCCGGCGGCGACCGCCGGCTTAGCGCCTGCGTGAGTCGCCTCTCCCATCTCATCCCCCGCGAAATGAGATCGGCACGCAGCCGGACGTTCGCCCCTCGAGCGCCGGCTAGCGCTGCGCGAAGTCACGATGGTAGCCACGATAATAGTGGAGCACCCGGGACACGTACTGCTGGGTCTCCCGGTAGGGCGGCACGCCGCGATACCGATCGACCGCTCGCGGACCGGCGTTGTAGGCCGCCAGCGCCCGGCTCATGTCGCCGTAGCGGTCGAGCAGCTCGCGCAGGTAGCGGGTGCCGCCGAGCACGTTGTCGCGCGGCGAGTACGGGTCGCTGACTCCGAGTCCCAGAGCCGTCTCGGGCATCAGCTGCATCAGCCCCTGGGCGCCCTTGTGCGATGTGGCGGTCGGATCGAAGTCCGATTCCGCGGCGATTACCGCCTTGACCAGGGCCGGAGCGACGTCGTAGGCGCTCGCGGCCCGCTCGATCAGCCGGTCGTAGCCCCGGTTGGCCGGGATGGGCCGGGAGCCCATGATTCGGGCGCCTTCGCGCACCAGCCCGTGCGCGGTCAGGAATACCCGGTGGAACTTGCGGTCGTTCGGGACGTTGGTGAAGTGCACCGTGCCATCCGGACCGGTGTAGCGGTACAGCGGTTGACCGGCGTGCGAGAGCGCCGCTCCCAGCGAGAAGGCCACGGCCACCATCACGAACTTTGCGCGCAAAGGGCCGATCAGCCGACCGAGCATCCGAATCTCTCAATCCCCGCGGGGCGCGGGGTCGGGGCTGCTGCTGCACCGCTGCGATTGCAGCCCGGCACGCTGCCCGGATAGACTTTCGTGTCACGCGCTCATCGGAGTCCCTGGACAGAACCCTGAGCCTTGCCGGAATCCCGCGACCGACGCTCTTTCGACTTCCTGGTGCTGGGAAGCGGCATCGCAGGGCTGTTCTACGCCCTGCGCGTGGCCGAGCACGGGCAGGTCGGCATCGTCACCAAGAAGCGCGGTGCCGACTCGGCCACCAACTGGGCCCAGGGCGGCATCGCGGCCGTAATGGGCCCCGACGACGCCCTCGAGGATCACGTCCAGGACACCCTCACCGCCGGCGCCGGCCTGTGCCAACGAGACGTCGTCGAGCGGGTGGTCGAGCGCGGGCCCGCGATGCTCGACGCCCTGCTCAAGTACGGCGTCGAGTTCGATCGCGAGCGCGGCGCGGCTGGCGCAGCGTTCGAGCTCGGACGCGAGGGCGGCCACACCCGCCGCCGCATCCTGCATCACCGCGACCTCACGGGCCACGAGATCGAGTCCGCCCTGCTCGCTCGTGTCTCCGCCCACCCGCGGATCGACGTGTTCGAGGACCACTGCGCGATCGACCTGCTGACGGCGCACAAGGCGGGTCGCACGGAAGCAAACCGGGCCCTGGGCGCCTACGTGCTCGATGCGCGCAGCGGCCAGGTGCTGCGCTTCCTGGCCCCCACCACCCTGCTTGCAACCGGGGGTGCGGGCAAGATCTACCTCTACACGAGCAACCCGGACATCGCGTCGGGCGACGGCATGGCGATCGCGTACCGCGCGGGCGCGACGCTCGCAAACATGGAGTTCTTCCAGTTCCACCCGACCTGCCTCTACCACCCGCAGGCCAAGTCGTTCCTGATCTCGGAAGCCGTGCGGGGCGAGGGCGGTGTGCTGCGAGGCAGCGACGGCAAGGCCTTCATGGCCGGCTATCACCCGATGGCGGACCTGGCGCCACGCGACATCGTGGCGCGCGCCATCGACACCGAGCTCAAGCGCTCCGGCGAGGACTCGGTGTTCCTCGACATCTCGCACCGCGAGGCCGACTACCTGCGCGAGCGCTTCCCGAACATCACCGGCCGCTGCCTCGAGTTCGGCATCGACATCACCACCGATCCGATCCCGGTCGTCCCGGCGGCGCACTACTGCTGCGGCGGCGTGCGCACCAACGCGGACGGGGAGACGGATCTGACCAACCTGTTCGCGGCCGGCGAGGTCGCGAGCACCGGGCTCCACGGCGCCAACCGGCTGGCCTCGAACTCGCTGCTCGAGGCCCTGGTGTTCGCCGAGGCGGCGGCGGACGCCGCCATCGCGCGGAGCGGGGAGCAATCCGAGGTCGGCGAGGTCCCCGCCTGGGAGGAGGGCGAAGCGACCGAGAGCCACGAGGCGGTGGTGATCACCCAGAACTGGGACGAGATTCGCCGCTTCATGTGGAACTACGTCAGCATCGTGCGCAGCGACAAGCGGCTGGCCCGCGCGAAGCGGCGCGTGTCGCTGCTGCAGCAAGAGATCGACGAGTACTACTGGAACTTCCGCATCACGCCCGACCTGATCGAGCTGCGCAATCTGGCGACGACCGCCAGGCTCGTGATCGCGGCCGCGCAATCGCGCAAAGAGAGCCGCGGGCTGCACTACAACCTCGACCACCCCGAGCGTGACGACGATCGGTTCGCCCGCGACACCCTGCTGCAGCGCGGCGAGGAGCCGCGTCAGAGCCCGGCGTGAGCGCACCGCTCGCACGCTGACACTGCGCGTCGAGGACCGCGAGCGACGGCAGGTGCATCACTCGGGCGTGACGTAGGCCCCGCTGAGTCCACCGTCGACGAGGAATGTCGTACCGTTCACATAGGACGAGTCGGGTGAGGCGAGGAACAGCGCTGCGCGCGCAATCTCGCTGGCCTCGGCCAGACGGCCCATCGGAAGGTGCACCATGCGCCGCGCCCGCACCTCGGGATCCGCCAGGAACTCGGCGAGCAGCGGCGTGTTGACCGGACCGGGGCACAGAGCATTGGCGCGGATGCCCTGCCGTGCGTATTCGACCGCGATCTCGCGCGTCATGGCCAGCACACCCCCCTTGCTGGCGGTGTAGGCGATCTGCGAAGTCGCCGAGCCCACCACCGCCACGAAGGACGCGGTATTGACGATCGAACCGCCGCCCGAGGCGAGCAGCGCCGGGATCCCGTGCTTGCAGCCGAGGAAGACACCCTTCAGGTTGACGTCGATCACGCGCTGCCAGAGCTCCTCCGAGGTGTCAACGGGCGAGCCATCGCCCTCGGGGAAGATCCCGGCGTTGTTGAACAGGACGTGCAGCCCGCCGAACTCGCGCTGCGCGGTCGCAACGGCCTCGCGCATCTGGTCGCTCTGCGAGACGTCCGCGCGCGCAAGGCAGGCACGCCCACCGGCTGCGCGGATCTCCTCGACGCACTGCTCGCCGGCGTCCGCGCTCGCGTCACACACCACCACCGCAGCGCCGGCTTGCGCGAACAACAGCGCCGACTCGCGGCCGATGCCGCTCGCGGCACCCGTGATCAGGGCAACCCGGCCGTCCAGGCGAAACAGCGGAAACCGGGAATCGGGAGATTCGCTCTGCACGCCCGCAACGCTCGCTCAGTCGACGAGCGCAATCAATCCGCGCTCGACCAGCCGCGCCAGCAGCTGACGGATCTCCTCGTCCGGCTCGGGGATCGCATCGATCACCTTGCCCAGGCTCATTCCCACTGCGGCGAGATCGAGGATCGCCTCCTCGGCCTGCGACAGCTCGCAAGCGGCGGCGGCGAGCTTCTCGCGGTCGACGCGCAGCCTGGCGGCCGGCGGGAAGGCCCCCGGGGCCGTGCGCCGGCTCTCGTCGAGCAGCCGAAGCGCACCGAGGATCGCCGCGTCGAGCGGCACCGGATCGCCGCGGTACCACGCCGGGGACGCCTTCGCAGTGAACTCGAAGGTGCCGGTCCGCCAGGCCAGCACCCGAGCCAGCGCCTTGCGCCCGAACGCCTCGCCGAGCTGAACACCGCACAGCATGCCCCGCTCGAACACGACCACGGCCTCGTCATCGCCGTTTGCCAGCAACAGCGTCCCCTGCTGCGAGCAGCTGCCAAACATCTGCAACACGTTCTCGATCCCGATCTCGGCGACCGGACCGCTGATGCCACCGAGGCGCCAGCTGTCCTCGGCCAGCTGCAGCTCGCGCAGGAAGCCGAGCACCGCCTCGGCATCGCTCGGCGGCACCTCGAAGTGCACCCCGAGCGCGACCCCGATGCCGGGCCGCTGGACCTGGCGCACGACGGTGGCCCGGACCTCGAGCTCCGTGCGGCTGGTCGGATTTGCGATCGCCAGCTCGACGACGTCGCCGACCGGGACGGACTCGCCCTCGATCGCGACCAGTGTCCCGCTCGTGCTGAGATCGCGCGAACGGCCCTCGATCTCGCGTCCACCACGCGCGCGGATCAGAACCGGGACCCGAACGGGTGCGCGCTGAGCAATCCGATGGCCCGGCCCGCAGGCGCTGCCATCCTCGGACGCCATGCGCGCGAGCACGGGCTCGAGGCGCTCGCGCAGGTCGCTGGGGTTCAGCGAGAACTGGACCGCCACGCCGACGGGGCTCCCCGCGTGTACGTGCTCGGGGGAGTCGACTCGCACCACCTCGCCGTCGAGCGAGATCGACTGGTCGCACCAGCGCAGCGCCAGGTCGATGCGCACCGGATCGCGCATGCCGAACCCCGCATTCGTCTCGATGAATACGCCGCCGTTCGAAATATTGCTGACGTACTCGGCCCGGAAAGCGGCCTCCGAGTCGAAGTCGATGCGCAGTGATCTCGCTTCGTCGAACACCCCGACCTCCCCGCCAGCCGGATCGGTCGAACGACGAACGGACTGGACATCCGGTGCGGAGGGTCAGATGCGCTCGAACCAGCGAGCGCGCTCGACATCGGTGACGGCTCGCGCGGCGGCCGCCGACTCGGTACGCGCGAAGTGCAGGATGTGCTCTACGACATCGCCGCCGAAGGCCTTTCGAGCAAACGAGCTGTCGTCGAAGCGCTCGATCGCCGCGTCGAGGCTGCGCGGCACGCGCGGCAGGTCGGCGGCCGCGTACGCATCGCCGACGAAGGCGGGCTCGGGCTCGAGGCGGCGCTCGATGCCGTCGAGCGCGGAGGCGATCAGGCCGGCATAGGCGAGGTAGGGGTTGGCGTCGCCGCCCGGGATCCGGCACTCGACGCGCAGCGACGGGCCCCGTCCGACGACGCGAAAGCCCACCGTGCGATTGTCGTAGCTCCAGGCCACGCGCGTGGGAGCGAAGCTGCCGTCCTGGTAGCGCTTGTACGAGTTCGAGTTCGGCGCGAACAGCAGCGCGAACTCGCGCGCGTGGTCGAGCATGCCCGCGAGCGCGTAGCGGAAGGTGGGTGCGGCGACCAGATCGGTGCCCGGCACGGACTCGTCCCCGGCGAAGGCCGGCGTCCCGTCGTCGCGCGCCATGCTGAGGTGGATGTGCAGGCTGTTGCCGGCGTGGTCGTGATGCCACTTCGCCATGAAGGTGAGCGCCCGCCCCTGGGCGGCCGCGATCTCCTTGGCGGCGAGCTTGTAGATCACGTGGCGATCTGCCATCTCGACCGCGGGCGCGTAGCGCAGATTGATCTCGTGCTGCCCCGGTCCCCACTCGCCCTTGCTGAACTCGACCGGGATCGCCGACGCGTCGACGCCCGCGCGGATCGCCCCGATCACCGGCTCCGCAAAGCTGCTCGACAGCACGTGGTAATCCTCGATGTAGGACTGACTCGTGCGCAGCTGCCGATAGCCCCGCTCGCGCGCGCTCGCGTACGTCTCGTCGAACAGAAAGAATTCGAGTTCGCTGCCGACGTGCGGGTGCAGCCCGGCCTGGCTGGCGAGGCCGACCTGGCGGCGCAGGATGCGGCGCGGTGACACCTCGATCGGCTCATCGCGATCGTCGTGGAGGGCGTCGCACAGCACGAGTGCGGTGCGCTCCTGCCAGGCGGCGCGGCGCAGGGTGTCCAAATCCGGCACCGCGTGCAGGTCGCCGTAGCCACTCGCCCAGCTGGTGAAGCTGTAGCCGGGCGTCGGATCCATCTCGATGTCGCAGGCGAGCAGGTAGTCGCACACATGCATCCCACCGTGCGCGATCTCGTCGAGGAAGAACTCGCCCATGATCCGCTTCCCGACGAGCCGGCCGTACAGATCGGGCAGCGCCGTGACGACCGTGTCGATCCGCTCGGCGCGGATCTCCTCGGTCAGGGCGGCGAGCGACAGGCGCCCCTTCTCGTTCACTCGGCGTCGTCCTCGAGCGAGTGGAACAACGAGAGCTGTGGTGCGCCGAGCTCCGCGTCGAGCGGAAGCGGATACTCGTCGGTAAAACAGGCGTCGCAGATGCCGCGCTTGATGTGCCGGGCGGACAGCTCGCGCAACACCTCCGTCGACAGGTACTCGAGAGAATCCGCGTGCATCAGCTCGCAGATCTCGCGCGGGGTGTGCTGGTGGGCGATCAGCTCCTCGCGCGTCGGCGTATCGATGCCATAGTGGCAGGGGCCGATCGTCGGCGGCGACGAAATTCGCAGATGGACCTCCCTGGCCCCGGCGTCCCGCACCATCTTCACGATCTTGCGCAGCGTCGTGCCGCGGACGATCGAGTCGTCGACCAGCAGCACGCGCTTGTTCTCGACGAACCCCTTCACCGCGTTGTGCTTGACGCGCACATGGAAGTCGCGGATCGATTGCGTCGGCTCGATGAAGGTGCGTTGCACGAAGTGGTTGCGAATCAGCGCGGTCTCGTACGGAACGCCGGATTCTTCGGCGTAGCCGAGCGCCGCTGCCGCCCCCGAGTCGAGCACCGGCACCACCATGTCGACCCGGACCGGATGCTCGCGCGCCAGCGCGCGGCCGAGCTCCTTGCGAAACGAGTACACGTTCGTGCGCAGCAGATTCGAGTCGGGACGCGCGAAGTAGATGTGCTCGAAGATGCAGAAGTGCTCGCGCTCGGTGCGCAGGAACGGACGCAAGCTGCGCAGCCTGCCGCGGCGCACCACCACGACCTCGCCCGGCTCGATGTCGCGCTCGTAGGTCGCACCGATCAGGTCGAACGCGCAGGTCTCACTGGCGACCACGTAGGCGCTGCCGAGACGGCCGAGCGAGAGCGGCCGAAAGCCGTTGGGGTCTCGCGCCGCGATCAGCGCATCGTCGGTCAGCATCACCAGACTGAAGGCGCCCTTCACGCGCGACAGCGCGTCGATCAGCCGCTCCTCGAGAGACGACTCCCGCGAACGCGCGAGCAGATGCAGGACCACCTCGCTGTCGGCGGTCGAGCTGAAGATCGCGCCGCGGGCCTCGAGCTCGGCGCGCACAGCGGACGCGCTGACCAGGTTGCCGTTGTGGGCAATGCCGACCGGCCCGCCATCGGTGGTCGCGCAGATCGGCTGCGCGTTGCGCAGGGCGCTGTCGCCCGAGGTCGAATAACGAACGTGGCCGATCGCGTGGCGCCCCCTGAGGCGCGACAGCACCGGCTCGGTGAAGGTGTCCGCCACCAGCGCCATGGCACGGTGGACGATGTGCTCGTGCCCGTTCGACGCCACGATGCCGCAGCTCTCCTGACCGCGGTGCTGCAGGGCGTAGAGCCCGAGATAGGCGATGTGGGCGGCTTCTTCATGTCCCCAGACGCCGAATACACCGCACTCGTCGTGGAAGCGATCGGCCTCGTGTTCGCGGCGCAGGTTCTCCAGCGGATTCATGCGGCCTCCTCGGCTGCCAGCCGGCGCGGCAGCGCGCGCTCCCAGAGGGAACGCAGCGCGCCGACCGGACGCTCGATCCAGGATTCGCCCGTGCGCGAAGATGCGATGCGCAGCACTTCGCCGCCCGTCTCGCCGATGACCGCCGCCGGGACGCCCCGCTCGACCGCGAGCGCCAGCAACGCGTCTGCGTCCTCGGTCGTCGCAATCACCCGTCCCGTGCTCTCGCCGAACAACACGGCATCGGGCCGGAACGGCTCGTCGAGCTCGACGCGCGCACCGACCAGGAGATCGCGACCCATGAAGCAGCACTCGGCCAGCGCCACCGCGAGACCGCCGTCGGCAACGTCGTGCGCGCTCACGATCGTGCCGCTGGCCACGCCGCGCGCGAGGAGCTCGTGCAGGCGCGCTTCGTGCTCGAGGTCGACCCGCGGCGGCATGCCCGCCTCGAGCCCGCGTCGCAGCGCCAGCCACTCGCTGCCGGCCAGCTCCTCGCGCGTCTCGCCGAGCAGCACCAGCGCGAGTCCCGGCCGCGGAAAGTGGGCCACCGCGTGCCGCTGCCAGTCGTCGATCAGCCCGACGATCGCGATCGTCGGCGTCGGAAAGATCGCCGTGCCGAGCGTCTCGTTGTAGAAGGACACGTTGCCCGAGATCACCGGCACGCCGAGCGCCTCGGCCGCGTCGCCCAGGCCGCGCACGGCTTCGGCGAACTCCCACATGATCTCGGGCTTCTCGGGATTGCCGAAGTTGAGGCAGTTGGTGGTCGCGAGCGGGCGCGCCCCGGTACAGGCCACGTTGCGCGCGGCCTCCGCCACCGCGGCGAGCGTGCCCTGGTACGGGTCGAGCCAGCAGAAGCGCGGATTGCAGTCGACCGACATCGCCAGCCCCTTGCGCGTCGCAGTTCCATCCTCCCGCTTGACGCGCACGAGCGCCGCATCGCCGCCCGGCGCGATCACCGTGTTGCCCTGCACGCGCTGGTCGTACTGCCGGTACACCCACTGCTTCGAGCACAGGTTCGGCGAGTCGAGCAGCGCCTCGAGCGCACCCGCGAGGTCTTCTTCGGGCACCACACTCGCCAGGTCGAGCTTCTGGCGCTCGCGCAACGCGGCCGGCTCGCAGACGGGTCGGTCGAGCACGGGCGCACTGCCCGACACGGGCGCCACCGGGATGTCGACCACCGTCTCGCCGTGCCAGCGCACGCACATGCGCCCGCTGTCGGTCACCCGTCCGACGACCACCGCGTCGAGTCCCCAGCGCGCGAAGACGGCCGTTACCTCGTCCTCGCGCCCTCGCTCGGCGACCAGCAGCATCCGCTCCTGGCTCTCGGACAGCAGCATCTCGTAGGGCGTCATGTCGTCGGCGCGCTGCGGCACGCGATCGAGCTCCATCTCGATGCCGCTTCCCGCGCGATCGGCCATCTCGAACGACGAGCAGGTCAAGCCGGCTGCGCCCATGTCCTGGATGCCGACGATCGCGTCGCCGCGCATCAACTCGAGGCAGGCCTCGATCAAGCATTTCTCGGTGAACGGATCGCCCACCTGCACGGTCGGGCGCTTGGCGTCGGTCTCGGCGTCGAACTCGGCAGAGGCCAGCAAGCTCGCGCCGTGGATGCCGTCGCGCCCGGTCTTGCTGCCGGCGTAGATCACCGGGTTGCCGACGCCCGACGCGGTCCCGAGGAAGATGCGGTCGGCCTCGACGATGCCGCAGTTGAAGGCGTTGACCAGGATGTTGCCCCGGTAGCAGGGATGGAAGGTCGTCTCGCCACCGACCGTCGGGACACCCACCGGGTTGCCGTAGCCGCCGATGCCCTCGACCACGCCTTCCAGCAGGCGGCGGTGCAGCGGATCGTCGAGCGGCCCGAAGCGAATCGAGTCCAGCGACGCGACTGGCCGCGCGCCCATGGTGAAGATGTCGCGCAGGATGCCGCCGACACCGGTGGCCGCGCCCTGCCTGGGCTCGATGAACGACGGATGGTTGTGACTCTCGATCTTGAAGATCGCCGCCAGACCGTCGCCGATCGCGACCGCGCCCGCGTTCTCGCCCGGTCCCTGGAGGACGTGCTCGCCCGTCGACGGCAGCTCGCGCAGGTAGCGCCTGCTCGACTTGTACGAGCAGTGCTCGGCCCACATCACCGAGAAGACTCCGAGCTCCGAGAACGAAGGAACGCGGCCGAGGATCTGCTCGATCTTGGCGTACTCGTCGTCGGTCAATCCGTGCGCGCGCGCGAGCGCGAGATCGACCGCGGGCTCGTCGGGCCGGCTCATGCGTCGCCCCCGCCGACCGCGTCGACCAGCGACCCGAGCAGCACCAGCCCGTCGGTCCCGCCGATTGCGGGCTCGACGGCGTGCTCGGGGTGCGGCATCAGCCCGATCACGTTGCCCGCCGGGTTGGTGATGCCGGCGATGTTGCCCACCGAGCCGTTGGGGTTGGCCTCGGAAACCACGCGGCCCTCGGCGTCGCAGTAGCGCAGCACGACCTGCCCGCCCGCCTCGAGCTCGGCCAGCTGGTCGGGCGCGAGCGTGTAGGCGCCCTCGCCGTGCTTGATCGGGATGCGCAGCACATCCCCCGCGCGCGCACGCGCCAGGAAGGGCGCCGCCGCACGCTCGACCCGCAGGTGCGCGAGGTCACAGACGAAGTGCAGGTGGTGGTTGCGAACCAGGACGCCCGGCAACAGGCCCGCCTCGCACAGGATCTGGAAGCCGTTGCAGGTGCCCAGCACGGGCCCGCCGCGATCGGCGAAGCGTTTGAGGTCGGCCACGATCGGTGAGAAGCGAGCCATCGCACCGCAGCGCAGGTAGTCGCCGTAGGAGAAGCCGCCCGGCAGCAGCACCGCGCGCGTCTCGGGCGGCAGCCGATCGTCCTGGTGCCAGACCAGGCGCGCCTCCACACCGAGGATGCTTTTCAGCGCGAAGACCATGTCCCGGTCGTCGAGCGAGCCGGGGAATCGGAGCACGGCGAACAAGGTGTGGGAAACCTCGGAAGCCCTTGGATATCAAATACTTGCGTGACCTGGAACGGACCGGAGTCTACCCGGGCCCCCGATCGCGGTCAATCGCGCGGTGGCTCGATTCGTCGTCCCAGCGCGCCTCGTAGCGGGCCTCGATCGCGTCGGACTCGGCCGGGTCCCGACTGCCCGGGTCGACCCGCGGCTCGACCCGCGGCTCGCGTGGCGCGGTCAGCGAACGGACCCCGACCAGGATCGTCGCCAGGGGCATCAGCGCGGTGCCCGGCGTCATGCAATAGGCGCCGGCGAGCGCCGCCGGCAGCCACCGACGCTGCGGGAAGCCGAGCTGGGGCGCCAGGTTCCAGCCGAGCAGGCCACCGAGCAGGAGCCCGGTCCACAGGCCCAGCGGACCGAACGTGACGAGGTCGGCCGCATCGACGAGCAGTGCCGTCGCGATCGCCGTCAGCGCGCGGGGCAAGGGGGCGTTCTGCGGGTCGGCGGCAGGCATGACCACAAACGATAGCGGTGAGCGCTTGCCGTCGAGGGAGCCGCGCGGTTCAATGTGACGATGGGCATCGACATCGGACTGCTTCGCGACCTGTGTGACAAGACTCTCGAACGCACGGACTTCCCGCGGCTCGGCGAACGCCGCGAGGGCAAGGTGCGCGACAGCTACGTGGACGGCGGCCGGCGCACGATCGTCGTGTCCGACCGCGTCAGCGCGTTCGACGTCGTGGTGGGCACCATCCCGCTCAAGGGCCAGGTGCTGAACCAGGTCGCGGCCTTCTGGTTCGACGAGGTGGCCGACATCGCCGCGCACCACCTGATCGAGGTCCCAGACCCGAACGCCTCGATCGTGCTGGAGTGCGAGCTGCTGCCGGTCGAGTTCGTGGTCCGCGGCTTCCTGACGGGGTCGTCGTCGACCTCGATCTGGAGTGCCTACGAGCGCGGCGAGCGACGCTACTGCGGCCACGACCTGCCGGACGGCATGAAGCGGCACGAGCAGCTGGCCGAGTCCCTGCTGACGCCCACCACCAAGGCCGAGATGGGCGCCCACGACGAGCTCACCTCGCGCGAGGAGCTGATCGCGAGCGGCGCCATCAGCGAGCAGCGCTACGACGAGGCCGCCGCGCTCGCGGCGAGCCTGTTCGCCCGGGGACAGGAGTTCGCCGCCAGCCGCGGGCTGATCCTGGTCGATACCAAGTACGAGATGGGCATCGACGACGACGGGGCCATCCGACTGATCGACGAGGTCCACACACCCGACTCCTCCCGCTACTGGTACCGGGAGGGCTACGAGCAGGCGATGTCGCGCGGCGAGAGCCCACCGGCGCTCGACAAGGAGTACCTGCGCCTGTGGCTCGGGGAGCAGGGCTACCAGGGCCGCGGCCAGCCGCCCGAGATCCCCGTCGAGGTGCGCTGCGAGGCTGCGCGCCGCTACATCGAGGCCTTCGAGCAGGTCACCGGACGGGGCTTCGAGCCCAACCTGGAACCCCCGCTCCCGCGACTGCGCCGCAACCTGGGCGTAGCCTGAACCCCCCGCCACCGGGTCGAGCACAACTCGCCGGAGCGCGCAACAAAAGCGGGTTCTGGAGCCCCTATGGGCGCTCTCGCCGGACGATCGTCGTATGCTTGACGCGTCAAGATTCTGACGAGATTCCACGTAGTTGTGTAGCAAGTTGCGCCCTGGCGAGCGTCTCGAGAGCTGCTAAAACCCCACCTCGGCGACCGCTCCGTAATTGGGGGGGAGCGTGAGCCCTGTCACCAACCAGGAGGTGGTTTTGATGCAACCCAGCGTATGGACCCGTCTACGGGCCATCGGCGCGAGCGTGACAGTGGTCGCGTTCGCAGTGGCACCTGCGGGCGCCGCAAACGACATTGACGATGAAATGAAGCAGATGCGCGAGCTGGTCCTTCAGCTCCAGGACCAGGTCCAGAATCAGCAGGTCGAGATCGAAGAGCAGAGCGAGGTGCTCCGGGATGCGGGTCTCGAAGACCGCAGCTCCGCCTCGCGGCTGTCCTCGTTCCTCGAGTCGACGGACTTCTCGGGCACCGTCGCGGCCAGCTACTTCTACAACACGAACAACCCGCTCATCCCGAATACGTTGGGCGGGAAGACGGGGGCGGGCGGCAACAACGCGGTCAGCAACCCGTTCCACCCGGACCACAACAGCATCCAGCTCGACGAGGTCTGGCTGTCGATGAGCCGCAGCGCCTCGGACGAGTCGCCGGTCGGCTTCGGCATCGACCTGGTGTACGGCGCGCTGGGCTCGATCAATGGCTACTCGGACGACATGGGCGTGCTGGCAGGGGGCGGCAACGGCTTCTGGCTCAACCAGGGCTACATCGAGTACATGCCGATGAGCGGCTGGACGCTGACGGCCGGCAAGTTCGCCACCCACATCGGCTACGAAGTGGCCGGGGCCGGCAACAACGCGAACGTCACGCGCGGCTTCACCTACAACCTGCTGCAGCCGATCTCGCAGATCGGCGCGAAGCTGGAGGGGGACATCGGGGGCATCAGCCTGATGCTCGGCGTGGTGAACGGATTCGGCGAGAACCAGCCCGACTTCGACACCAACAAGGACCTCATCTGGCAGGCCGGCTGGGCCAACGACACGCTCACCGTGCTGTTCAACGGTGAGTGGGGCGAGATCGGCGGGACCGGCGACAACAGCCTGCTGACGCTGGACGGCGTCGTCGAGTTCGCGCCGACCGACGAGATCGTGACCTGGCTGAACGTGACCTGGCAGCAGGTCGAGCTGATGGGCACAGATAGCTCTGACATCGGCATCAACATCGGTGGCCGACTCGGACTGGGCGACCGCATGGGCGTGGCCGCTCGCTTCGAGTGGGGCTCCTTCGAAGACAGGGTGGTAGTCGGAACGCCTCCGACCTCGGGGGATCTGGACCTGTGGAGCATCACGGGGACATTCGACTACCTGCTGGTCGAGGGTCTGACGATGAGGACCGAGCTCCAGTACACGGCGGCCGATGCGGATGGACCGAGTACGAATTCCGACATCTTCCGGGATGACAGCGGCCTGGACACGGAAGACGGCCAGTTCCTGATCGGTGTTCAGCTGGTCTACGCCTTCTAGGCGAGCTCAGCACGAGCCAAAGAACGGCGTCCCGGGCAACCGGGGCGCCGTTCTTCGTTTCGGGAGCCCGCCGTCAGGCGAGCTCGACGCGGAAGTCCTCGATCACGCGATTGGCGAGCAGCTTGTCGGCCAGCTCGGCGAGCTGTGCGGTCGCCTGCGCCTGGTCCGCTGCATCGAGCTCGATCTCGAAGACCTTGCCCTGGCGCACGCTGCGGATGGCCTCGTGGCCGAGCGAGGCGCAGACCTTCTGGATCGCCTGGCCCTGCGGGTCCAGCACGTCGGGCTTCAGGGTGACGGTGACGATGGCCTTCACGCTTGCTCCTCCGCGAGTGTGCGCTCGAAGATGGCGTCGACGTGGCGCAGCGCGTGCTCGAGGCTGAACGCCTGCTCGATCTGCTCGCTCGAGAGCTGCTCGGTGATCTTCGGATCGGCCAGCACGCGTTCGCGGAAGTCCCCGCCCTCTTCCCAGGTGGCCATCGCGTGGCCCTGGACCAGGCGGTACGCGTCCTCGCGCGCCAGGCCCCTGCCGGCGAGCTCGAGCAGCAGCGTGCCGCTGAACACGAGCCCCTGGGTCAGCTCGAGGTTCGCGCGCACCCGGTCGGGGAAGACGCGCAGGCTCGCCACCAGCCCGGCCATGCGCCGCAGCATGAAGTGGAGCGCGGTCGTCGCGTCCGGCAGCACGATCCGCTCGACCGACGAGTTGCTGATGTCGCGCTCGTGCCAGAGCGCCAGGTTCTCCATCGCGGCCTGCGAGTACCCTCGCACCACGCGTGCCAGGCCCGTAACCGTCTCGAAGCGCCACGGATTGCGCTTGTGGGGCATCGCGGACGAGCCCTTCTGCGACGCGCCGAACTCCTCTTCGACCTCGCGCACCTCGGTCCGCGCGAGGTGACGGAACTCGACGGCGATCTGCTCGAGGCTCGAAGCGGTGACCGCGAGCGCGGCGACGAAGGACGCGTGGCGGTCGCGCTGCACGACCTGGCTGGCGGCGGGCTCGAAGTCGATCCCGAGCCGCTGGCACACCTCGCGCTCCACCTCCGGCTCGAGGTGGGCGAAGGTGCCGACGGCGCCCGAGAGCTTGCCGACGGCCGCCTCGCGCAGCGTCCGCTCGATACGTAAGCGGGCCCGCCGCAGCGCCTTCCAGAAGATCAGGAACTTGAGCCCGAAGGTGGTCGGCTCGGCGTGCACGCCGTGCGTGCGCCCGACACAGGGCAGGTGCTTGAACTCGAGCGCGCGCGTCTTCAGCGCGTCGCACAGGGCGTCACACTCGGCGAGCAGCAGCTCGCCGGCGTCGCGGATCTGGAGCGCCAGCGCCGTATCGAGCACGTCGCTCGAGGTCATGCCGTAGTGCAGCCAACGCGACTCGGGCCCGATCTGCTCGGCCACGGCGGTCGTGAAGGCGATCACGTCGTGGCGCACCTCGGCCTCGATCTCCCGGATGCGCGCAACGTCGAAGCCCGCCTTGTCGCGGATCGCGCGCGCCGCCTCCTCGGGCACCACACCGCGCTCGTGCAGCACCTCGGTCGCAGCCAGCTCGACCGCCAGCCAGCGGCCGTACTTGCCCTCGTCGGACCAGATGGCGGCCATCTCGGGAAGCGAATAGCGATCGATCACAGTTCGACCTGCAAGGTCAGGGTCAGGTAGAGGTAGCCGAGCAGCGCATAGTACATGAGTGGAATCGCGAGCAGCGGGGAGTCCAGGCGGTCGAGCACGCCGCCCATCCCGGGTAGCAAGCCGCCCGCATCCTTCACCTTGGCATCGCGCTTGAGCATCGACTCGACCAGATCGCCGAGCATCCCGGCCAGCGAGACCAGCAGCGCCAGCGGCAGCACCAGTCTCCACGGCAGGAACGCCGACAGCCCGGGCCAGGCGTTCTCGAACACCAGCTTGGTGAGCAGCCCGGCAATGCCGCCCAGGGCCAGACCGCCGAGCGCACCCTCGACCGTCTTGCCCGGGCTGACCTTCGGCGCGAGCTTGCGGCGTCCCCAGGCGCGTCCGGCGAAGTAGGCGCCCGTGTCGCACGACACCGCGCACACCAGCACGAAGACCATGAAGAAGATGCCCGATTCCGGGTGCAGCCCGAGCACCAGCAGATCTTCGTAGGAATACTTCGCGTTGGCCGAGTCGAAGAAGAAGCGCAGCACGATCGCGTGCGAGAGCAGCCAGCTCACGTAGAAGACGCCGAAGAAGGTGCCGGAGATGCTGGCCAGCGCCTCCTGGATCTGGGCCTTGCGCAGCTGCGCCACCATCAGCCCGAGCAGGGAAGCCGTCAGCAGGATCGTCGCGTGGTACTCGTTGCCGATGTAGGAGACGAGCACGATGCCGCCGCCGAAGGTCAGGCCGAGCCCATCGAGTGGCAACGCACCCTTGTCCTCGATCAGCCGGTAGAACTCGCGTTGTGCGAGCAGCGCGAACGCCATCACCGTCAGCAGGTACGGGATCCCGCCGAGCGTAACGACCCACAGCACCAGGGGGATCAGGACCGCGGCCGTGAGCAGACGGCGTGTCAGCTCGCTCAGGCCGGGCCGGGCCACGCGCTCGGCCACCGGATCCGGCGGAAGGGCGTGGAACGGCTCGGGGCCGGACTGCGGCGGTCGCTCGAGTTCACTCACGCGGGGTGCCCACCGCGCGCGAGGGTAGCCCAGCGCTCGCAAGGCTCTCCAGAGCGGCTGTAGGCTGCCCAGCCCGGCTCAGCCGGTGTGGCCGAAGCCGCCGCCGCCGCGCTCAGTCGGGTCGAGCACCTCGACCTCCTCGAACTCGGCTCGGGCCACCGGCGCGACCACGAGCTGGGCGATCCGGTCCCCTCGCCGCACACGGAACGGAAGGCTCCCGGCGTTCATCACGATCACCTGGAGCTCGCCGCGGTAGTCGGCGTCGATCGTGCCCGGCGCGTTCGGCAGCACGATGCCGTGCTTCAATGCCAGGCCGCTGCGCGGCCGCACCTGCGCCTCGTAGCCCTCGGGCAACGCGATCGCAAAGCCCGTGGGAACCAGCACCCGATCGCCGGGCTCGAGCTCTGCCTCGACCGCCGCACACAGGTCGCAGCCCGCAGAGCCCGGCGTCGCGCGGGCGGGCAACGGCAGCCCCTCCCCGTGCGGCAGACGCAGCAACCGGACCCTGACCTGCGCACCGGCCATCGGCTGCGCTCAGGCTTCGCCGGCCTCGGCCTCGGCATCCGCCAACGCTTCCTTGCGCGACAGGCGGATGCGGCCAGACGGGTCGATGTCGATGCACTTGGCGAGCACCTCGTCGCCCTCCTCGAGCACGTCCGTCACGCGCTCGACCCGCGCGTGCGCCAGATGGCTGATGTGGATCAGGCCGTCGGTGCCGGGGAAGATCTCGGCGAAGGCACCAAAGTCCGTGATCCGCTTCACCTTGGCCAGATACACCCGACCGATCTCGGCCTCCTGCGTGAGCTCCTCGACCATCGCCTGGGCGCGCGCGACCGAATCCGCATCGGGCCCGAACACCTGACAGCGGCCCGAGTCCTCGATGTCGATCTTGGCGCCCGTGGTCTCCTGGATGGCGCGGATCACCTTCCCGCCCGGCCCGATGACGTCGCGGATGCGATCCGGCTTCACCCAGATCACCTCGAGACGCGGTGCGAACTCGTGCAGGGTTTCGCGCGGCTTCAGCTCGCCAAGATCCGCCGCCGTGTCCTGCTGCATGATGTCCAGGATGTGGAGCCGGCCGGCAC
>JAYZFK010000049.1:0-48435 GCA_036336835.1 Myxococcota bacterium
AGACGTCCTCGAAGCGCGACAGCGACCAGAAGCCTCGCTCGGCGTTGTGGTAGACGGGGTGCTGGTCGCGAAGCGTGCGGTAGACCGCGGGCGCCTGGTGCTGAAAATCCGGTGAGAAGGGGTCGTAGACGAAGTCCGACATTGCCGTGCCAGTATAGATCGGCGCGAACGCCCCCACGCGCCTGGAGCTGCCGGCACCCGGAGGCCTAGAATCTGTCGCGATGGTCGAATCGTCCCAATCGCTCGAATTGCTCGAATCGCTCGGCCTGATCGCGCCGAGCACGCGACCGCCGGTTCCGGGTGACGGGCCGCAGACGACGGCCGGCGTGCTCGCGCCCGCTCTCGCTGCGACACCCGACGCGCCGGCGCTGATCGGTGCGAGCGGTCGATACACCTTTGCCGAGCTCGACCGCGAAGTGGATCGCGCGGCCAACGCGCTGCGCGCGCTCGGCGTCGTCGCCGGCGATCGCGTGGCGGTGTGCCTGCCCAACGACGTCGACATCGTCGTCCACTTCCTGGCGTCGCAGCGCCTGGCTGCGATGTGGGTGGGGATCCAGCGCCCGCTCGCGCCGAAGGAGAAGGCCTACATGCTCGCCGACTGCGGCGCGAGGCTGTTCGTGGCCGACCCGGAGACGCTCGTGCCAGTCCTGGCCCTCGGCGCCGCGCTGCCCGAGCTCGAGCACACCCTGTCGCTCGAGGACTGGCGCGAGCGTGTGCGCGCGGCGTCGTCCCAGCGGGTCGGGGTCGGGGTCGCGGTCGACCCGTTTGCTCCCGCTGCGATCGCCTACACCAGTGGCACGAGCGGCCGTCCCAAGGGTGCCGTCCACAGCCAGCACAACCTGCTGCTCGCCGCGGCGATGCTCGTGCTGACGGGTGCGCAGCCGCACGTCCGGGTCGGGGTCGTGCTCTCGCTCACGCTGCTGAACATGATCGTGCGGGCCGTACTCTCGGCGTACTACGGGGGGCGCACGCTCGTGTGCATCGAGCGTCACGATCCCGCGGCGATCGCCGCCTGGGTGAAGCGCGAGCAGATCGGCAGCCTCGATCTGGTTCCGGCGCTGGTGCGCGATCTGCTGAGCAGCCCGGACGTGGGCGACGATCTCGCGTCGCTCGAGGACATCGTGTCGGGTGGCGGCGCCTGTCCGCCGGATGTACTCGAGCTGTATCGCAAGCGTTTTGGCCGCGGCGTGGCGGTGGGATACGGGATGACCGAGGCGCCCACCGGGGTCGCGCGCAGCCGCGGTGAGCCGGCGCCGGCGCCGGGCTACTGCGGGGTGGCGATCGCGCAGGTCGAGCTGCGCGTGGTGGACGAGCACGGCGATGTGCTTCCGCCGGGCGAGGTCGGCGAGCTCTGCGTCGCTCCGGCGACGACTGGCGAGTATGCGGGCTGCTACACCCCGATGCTGGGCTACTGGGGGAAGCCCGAGGCGACGCGCGAGGCGCTGCGCGACGGCTGCTACCACACTGGCGATCTGGGACTCATCGACGAGGCCGGCCGGGTGTTCATCCGCGGCCGGCGCAGCGAGCTGATCGTGCGCGGCGGCTCCAATGTCTACCCAGCCGAGGTCGAACGGGTACTCGAGGAGCACCCCGAGGTCGCCGGCGCTGCCGTGCTCGGGGTCGACGACGAGCGGCTCGGCGAGCGCGTGGTCGCCGCGGTCGAACGGGTAGCCGGAGCGCGCGTCGATGCCGAGGCGCTGCGACGCCACGCGGCCGAGAGCCTGGCGCGCTACAAGGTTCCGGACCGCATCGCGATCGTGGAGGCGCTGCCCCGCAACGCGCTGCACAAGGTGCTCAAGCGCGAGCTGAAGCCGTTGTTCGAGGACTCGTAGCTACGCGAGACCGAGTAGGCCCGCCGTGTTGTCGCGCATGATCTTGCGCACTGCGGCGTCGTCCGCTGCGTCACCGATCAGCTCGACGAATGCGATCGGCTCGGCCAGACCCTCAGGGTGTGGGTAGTCGGAGCCGAACAGCACGTTGTCGGGGCCGAGGAAGTCGACGAGGCGCGCCACGTCGTCTTCGGGATAGGGCGTCAGGTAGCAGTGCCGTTTGAAGATATCGCTCGGGCGCCCCTTCGGCCGACCGTCGTGCCACGGGCCGTAGCGCGCCATGCCCTTTTTTTTGTCGAGCAGGGTGAGCAGGTACTCGACCCACCCCGCACCGTTCTCGATCGACAGCACCCGGAGCGTCGGGAAGCGGGTGAACAGGTTGTTGAAGATCAGCGAGCCGAGCGTCTCCATGATCGGCCGATCGCCGTGGCAGAAGCTCCACTGGAAGGCCGACTGCTCGCGCACGGGCGGCGCCGCGGGCTCGCCCCAGTGCGTCGAGACCAGCGCGTTGTAGCCCGAGTCGGCGAGATGGAACGCGACCGGGATGCCGGCCTCGGCGAGCCGTGCCCAGAACGGATCGAAGTGGACGTCGGCCGGTGATCGCCGGTCGACCGGGCCCGCGCGCAGGTGGACCAGGCGCGCGCCGAGCTTCATCACCCGGTCGAGCTCTTCGAGCGCCAGGTCGAGGTCGAGCAGCGAGAGCAGCGGCGGCGCGAAGATGCGTTCCCGGTAGGCGTAGCCCCAATCGTCCTCGAGCCAGCGGTTGAACGAGCGCAGGCTCGCAAACGTGAGCTCGGGATCGTCCACCATCGCCTGCTCGACCACGACCCCGAGCGTCGGGAGCAGGATCGCCGCCTCGCTGCCCTGCGCGTCGAGCAGTGCGAGCCGTGCATCGCGGTCCTGGTAGCCGGCTCGCATGTTGTCGGTCGAGTAGGAGTCCTTCCAGTCGACGTTGCCGCGCGAGTGCAGGATCTCGATCAACGATCCGGGCTGATTGGTCTTCTCGAACTTCGGATCGAAATAGGTCCACGGCTCGCTCTTCACGAACACGTCGAAGTCGCCGTCCGGTCGTCGCTCGCTGCGCAGAGTGCGCTCGGCGTGCTTCGACTCGATGTGCCGCGTGAAGCAGTCGGGGGTCTCGTAGTAGTGATTGTCGGCGTCGACGGTGCGGTAGGGCAGCGTCACGGGTCGAGCCTCCTCGGATGTCTCGCGCAAGTCTACGCCCTCAGGTACCAGCCGCCGCTCACGTTGATCGTCTCGCCCGTCACGTACGAAGACTGCTCGGAGCACAGGAAGGCGACCACGTTCGCCACCTCCTCCGGGTCGCAGAAGCGCCGCAGCGGCGTCCGCTCGATCTCGACCTCGAAACGCTCCCGGTGCTTCTCGACGAACTTCGAGTTCTGGAGGCCGAGCGCGATGGCGTTCGCGCGGATTCCGTGGGGCCCGCCCTCGACGGCGGTGCTGCGCGCCAGGTCGTTGAGCGCCGCCTTGGCGGCGGCGTAGGGCGCCTCGCGGCCGCGGCCGCCCAGGTAGGCCGCGACGGAGGAGACGTTGACGACGGAGCCACGACCCAGCTCGCGCATGCCGGGCATCACGGCGCGCGTCAGGTACCAGCAGGCCGTCAGGTCGACTGCGATGACGCGGTCGAAATCCGCCGGGTCGTAGTCGAAGATGCTGCCCTGCACGTTCTCGGCGGCGTTGTTGACCAGAATGTCGATCGGACCGAGCGCGCTGGTGAACCGATCCATGGCGGCGTCGACGGCCTCGCGATCGGCGATGTCGAGGGCGATGGCTTCGACCGCGACGCCGCACTCTTCCCGGACGCGGTCGGCGACTTCGCGGTTGCGACGCTCGTGCGAATCGACCGCGGCGATCGAGGCTCCCTCGCGCGCGAGTCGGCGACAGATCGCCTGCCCGCAGCCGCTGCCGCCGGCGCCCGTCACGAGCGCCACGCGTCCCTCGAATTCACCCATCGTCACCTCCCACGGGGTCGCGTTCACAGGCGCCGAGTGCCGCCACCTAACCGGCCTCCCAGAGTGGAAAGGCCCGGGCGGCGTTGTCCCACAGGATCCGCCGCTTGCTCTGGTCGGGGATGGGCTGCTCGAGCAGGCTGCCGATGCCCCAGGGAAAGGTGCCGTCGGGATGGGGGTAGTCCGTGTTGAACAGGACGTTCTGGTCGCCCACCAGCTCGACGACTCCCGGTAGCGTCGCCTCGTCGCCCCGGGCGGCGACGAAGAAGCTCTGCTCGAAGTACTCACTGGGGTGGCGCTTCAAATCGGGGTGCTCGGCATTGCCCGAGAAGTCCCAGTGCTGAGCCATCCGCTGCAGCCAGAAGGGCAGCCAGCCCGCGTCGGCCTCGACGTGCACGATCCGCAGCCCGGGGAAGTGCTCCGGGATGCCGTACCAGATGAGGCTCATCATCGCGACCATGGCCTCGAAGGGATGAGCGATGATGTGTCCGCTGGTGTGGGTGTCCATGCGGTCGCCGTAGGAGGGAATCCGCGGCGAGCCCGAGTCGTGCAGGCAGATCGGTCGCTCCAGCCGCTCGATCTCGGACCAGAGCGGGAAGTAGTCGCGATGGTAGAGGTTGCGCCCCGCAACGGGTCCCGGGCGCAGGTAGTAGGCGATGCAGTTCTTGCCGGCGGCGCGACGCGCCTCCTCGATCGCCAGATCGACCGCCTGCAGCGGCAGCATCGCGGCCCAGCGCAGCCGCCCCGGCTCGGCCTCGCAGTACTCCGCGCTCCAGTCGTTGTAGGCACGGCAGCTGGCAGCGAGCAGCTCGGGATCGCGAAACTCGCGGCCCAGCAGCTGTCCCCCGGTCGTGGGGAACAGGATCTGTACGTCCACGCCCACCTCGTCCATGTCGAGCAGCCGCGAATCGGGTGAGTAGCCGGTGGTGTAGGCGCGCTCGAAGCGCTTCATGCCCCGCATCATCGCCTGCAGGAACTCCGGCGCCGAGAGTGGGTACTTGCCCTCCGACACGAAGCCCTCGCCCTCGACGCCCAGTGTCTTGCGGCCGTCGATCTCCAGCAGCCGCGGAGCGCGCTCGCGAAATGCCGGGTCGATGTACTCCTGCCAGATTCCCGCCGGCTCGATCTGGTGCGCGTCGCTGTCGACGATGCGGTAGCCGTCCCTCATGGGCTCGCTCCTCGCGCTGCTCTCGAGCAGCACCGTCTACAGGCGGCTCGCCACCGCCTGGCAGAACTCGGTCGTGCTCGCGCCTCCGCCCTGGTCCGGGGTCAGGGCCTTGCCGTCCGCGTACACCTGCTCGATCGAGCGCCTCAGGCGTCGCGCTGCCTCGGGCGATCCCAGGTACTCGAGCAGCAGGGCGCCGGAGAGCAAGCTGGCGGTGGGATTGATGATGTTGCGCCCGGCGATGTCGGGTGCGGAGCCGTGAGCCGACTCGAAGTAGGCGTAGTCCTCGCCGTAGCAGCCGCTCGGCGCCAGACCGAGCCCGCCGATCACGCCCGCCGCCAGATCCGACAAGATGTCGCCATACAGATTGGGCAGCAGCACGACGTCGAGCTCGTGAGGTGTGGCCACGATCCGGCGCGCGAAGTCGTCCACGATGAAGCTCTCGAACTCGATGTCGGGATACTCCAGGCTGACCTGCTGCACACAGTGCAGGAACAGGCCGTCGCTCTCGGCCAGCATGTTGTATTTGCACGAGCAGGTGAGCTTGCCCGGATGCCCCTGTGCCTTGCGCCGCCGGGCCAGCTCGAACGCATAGCGCGCGACCCGCTGCGTCCCGGCCTCGGTGATCACCTTGAGCGCGAACTTGCCCGGCGCGAGCTCGTGCGCGGTCCGGCCGGACATGCGGCTCTTCAGCGCGAGGCCGCGCAGGTCGTCGAGGTCTCCCTCGATGCCGAGGTACAGGTCCTCGAGGTTCTCACGCACGATGACGAAGTCGATCCCTTCGGGTTGCGCCAGCGGACTCTGGCAACCGGGGAAGAAGCGCGCCGGGCGCACGTTTGCGTACGTCTGCCGTCCCCAGCGCAGGTAGAAGATTGCGGCGCCGCTCTTCCCACTGGTCGCGCCGAACAGCGTCGCATCCGACTCGTCGATCGCGCGGCGCGCCTCGTCGGGGAACAGCGACCCGTGGCGCTCGAGGCCCGCGTCGCCCACCGGCGGGTGAATCCACTCGATGGACGGATCGAGCTGCTGCAGCAGTCCAACCGTCGGGCGCATCGCCTCGGGCGCGGCGTCCTCGCCCTCGATCACCACCACGCGCTTGCTGGCCGGCACGGGTTCAGGCTACCACCGGGCCGCCCGCGGGAGGAAAGTTGGTGACGGCCCCGGTCTTCTCGATGGACAGGGCCTGAGTCGTGTGCTTAGGCTGGGCGGTGGGAGGTCCGTCCATGCCCGAGCCGGTGCTCTCTGCCGACGGTCACATCGATCTGCCCTGTCTGCCGCCCACGCTGTTTACCGAGCGCGCGCCCCGAGCACTGCGCGACCGGATGCCGCGCGTGGTGAACTCCGACAAGGGTCCGCGCTGGGTTGCGGGCGATGGCGCCCCGCTCGGGATCGCGGGGGGCATGGGCTCGCTCGGTCGCGCCTACGAGCCTGGCCAGATTCGACGCGCCGATCGCATGGCCGAGACCGGCCTGTACGCGGACCAGGCTCGCGGCCTGCTGCGCACATCGCTCCCCGAGCTGCGTCTGAAGGATCAGGAGCGGGACGGCGTCCTGGGGGAGGTGATCTACGGCATTCTCGGTGCTGCCGGCCGCGTCAAGGATGACGAGGCGGCCAGCGCGATGCTGCGCATCTACAACGATTTCGCGCACGAGTTTCAGTCGCACGCGCCCGAGCGCTTCGCGATGATCGGCTGCCTGCCGGTTTCATCGGTTTCATCGGGCTCGTCGCCCGAGCACGCGGTTGCCGAGCTCGTGCGCTGCAGGGAGCTCGGTCTGCGCGGCGTGGAGCTGCCCATCGTCGATGGGATGATGCCGCTGTGGCGCGAGGAGTGGGACCCGCTGTGGGCGGCCGCCGCGGACTGCGGACTCGCCGTGCACCTGCACACGGTGGGCGGGAGCTTCGATCAGCGCTGGGTGGAGCGGCGCGAGCACTACCTGCCGTTCCTCGCGTCGGTGCTCACTGGCTTCCAGATGGCGATGGCCGACCACATCGCCGCGGTGATCTTCGGCGGCGCGCTCGAGCGCTTTCCGGCGTTGCGGATCGTGATGGGAGAGTCCGGCCTGGGATGGATCCCCTATGTGCTGGAGCGCATGGACTACGAGTGGCAGGACCAGTTCCGCAACCTCCCGCTGTCGATGCCGCCGAGCGCCTACTGGCGGCGCCAGATGCTGGCCACCTACCAGCAGGACGAGGTCGGGATCGAGAACCTGGAGCGGATCGGGATCGAGAACGTGATGTGGGGCTCGGACTTCCCCCACCCCGACGGCGTCTGGCCGGACTCGCAGGAGCACCTGGCGCGCCAGCTCGGCGGGCTCGCTCCCGAGGTGCGGCACAAGATCGTGTTTGCAAACGCGGCGCGCGTCTACGGCTTTCCGGCCGTTGGCGCCTCGAGCTCCACCCAGCCGGACGCGTAGCGCGCCGTCGAGCGATCAGGGCAGCTTGTACAGGCGCTGGCAGGTCTCGGCGGTCACCTTGCGCACGGCCGCGTCGCCGAGCTTGCCCAGCGCCTCGTCGATCGACTCGCGCGAGTGGGGCCAGGTGCTGTCGGGGTGGGGGAAGTCGCACGCCCACATGAAGTTGTCGCTGCCCAGCAGCGGGATCAGCGCCGAGCCCATCGGCTCCTCCTCGAACGTGGCGTAGACCTGCCGCGCCCAGATCTCGCTCGGCTTCGTCTGGATGCACTGGTCGCCGTAGGGCACGCAGTGCTTCTCGAACTGATCGTCCATGCGCGAGACGAAATACGGCAGCCAGCCAATGCCCGACTCGGCGAGCACGAGCTTGAGCGTCGGGTTCCGCTCGAGTGCGCCCAGAAAGATCATCAGCGCCAGCGGCTCGTCGAGCTGCAGCGGCACGACCGACGAGAACGGTGCGCGCTCGCGGATGTCGGCCGGGTCGAGCTTCGTGCCCTTGCCGATGTGGAAGCTGATCGGCACGTCGGCCTGCGCGACAGCGGCCCACAGCCGGTCCCACGACTCGTCCTTCAGGTCGATCTCGAACGGGTTCAGGATTGCGCCCTTGTGGCCGAGCTGCATGCAGCGCTCGAATTCGGCAACCGCCAGCTCCACCGAGCCCGTAGGCAGGAACGGCAGCGCACTGAGCCGGTCCGGGGCGAAGGCGTTGAACTCTTCGGCTGCCCAGTCGTTCCAGGCGCGCAGCACCGCGGCCTGTGCCTCCGGGTCGTCGATCGGGAAGCCCGTCAGCGCTCCGGCGCCGTAGACGATCGAGGCGTGGATGCCGTCGCCCTCCATGTCCTCGAGTCGCAGCTTCGGGTTCGCCGGCCGGAGCCCGTCTTCGTCCTCGAGCTCGGGGCGGCGGCCCAGCGCCGTGAGCCGCTCGTCGTAGCGGCCCGACACGCCGATCGGCTGGCCGCCGGCCATCCACAGATGCATGCCTTTGCGCTCGACGACGTGCGGGGCGATCTCGCGGTACTTCGCCGGTACTCGGCTCGACCAGACATCTCGCGGCACATTGCCGATGTCGAGGTGGTCGTCGCACGAGTAGAGCGGGTGGTCGTTCATCGCTGTCTCCTCCGGCGCTCGGCCGCGAACGGATCCCGGCCGCGAAGCGATGCTCGGCGGTCGGGCGGTTTCAGGCCGGTGCGGTCTCGTCGCGGAACAAGCTCCGCTCTGGACCGATCCGCTCGGCCAGCGGCAGCAGCTTCTCGGTGTCGAAGCCGTAGAACTCCGCCGCGTTGGTGCCCAGCATTCGTTCGATCTCGTCGTCGGGCACTCCGCGGAAGTTCCTGATCATGATCTCCTGCGTGATGGGCCAGCTGCCCTCCGGATGCGGGTAGTCGCTCCCCCACATGATGTTGTGGATGCCGATCTCGTGGCGCATCTCGACCTCGTCCCGGTTCATGCCCGAGCTGCCGATCATCACGTTGCGGTGGAAGTACTCGCTCGGCTTCATCGACATGGCCTGGCGGTAGCCGGTGCCGAGCTTCTTGGTTCCGTGCTCCAGGCTGTAGCGGCGGTCCATCGTCGCCAGCAGCTCGGGCGCCCAGCTGGACGTCCCCTCGGTGACCACCGCTCTCAACGTCGGGTAGCGCTCGAAGATGCCGCCCCAGATCATGAACACGAGTGGCCGGACCAGCCACCAGGCGACCTCGGTGACGTAGATGCCGAGCGCGCCCGGCATCTCCACGATGGGCTCGCTGGGCTCGTCGCCGGCCGCCGCGGCGCCAAACAGAGCCGCGCCGAAGTAGTCCTGCATCGCCGCCGGTCCCGAGTGGAAGTGGATGATCATGCCCAGCTCTTCGCACTCGGCCCACATCGGCTCGTACTTCGGGTGGTGATAGGCGGCCTGATCGTGCCACATCGGCGGCAGCTGGATGCCGCGGAGCCCGTGCTCCCTGGCCCAGCGGATTTCCTTGAGGTTCTCCTCCATGTCCCAGAACGGAGGAACGAGCGCGAGGCCGAAGCGTCGCTCGGGCGCCATCGCGACCAGCTCCGAGATCCACCGGTTGTGCGAACGCGCACCGGCCCACTGCAGCTCCGGGTTGGCGCCCAGCGGCGACAGCCCCAGGTCGCCGCCGAAGGGCGGCGAGTTGTGCTCGGTCAGTCCGTCGGGAAACAGGATTTCGCCGGCGATGCCGTCGGCGTCGAGGACCTCGATTCGCTTGTCGTGGTCCCATGCGCCCGAGAGACCGTCGCGCTTGTCCTCGGCCCACTTCTCCGTCTCCGCCAACATCTCGAGCCGCTGGCCCGCCTGGTCGAGCATTGCGAGTCGCGCCGCGTGCTGGCGGTCGAACTCCTCGCGGTACTGCGGGTCGAGGTAGTCGCGGTAGCGCTCGGGCGGCAGCCCGGCGTGACAATCCGAGGAGATGACGAGGTAGCGGTCCATGGGTTTCTCCCGTGTGTCTGGCGGATGGAACGGGCTCGCACGTGGCCGACCGGCTGCTGCGGTCGCTCGCGATCGACGTCTGGCCCGGGACATTGTCCCCGCTTTCCAGACTGGAATACAAGAACTCTGACGCCTGGCTCGTGGCCGCCTCGGGCTGCCTCCGACCGCCTCAGAGGTCCAGGTCGTCGCGCAGGGTCGTCGCGGGCTTTGGCACTCCGGTCTCCATGTCGGAGACTCGCTGGTGCACGTAGTCCAGGTTGTCCGGGTTCGTGAACAGATAGAAGCGGCCGCCCTCCATGCCGCGGAAGGCAAGCTCTGCTGCCTCGGCGGGCTGGAGCCCCGGGGCCGCGCCGAGCTTCTTCTCCGCCGCCTCCTCGTCGGCAGTCCGGGGCTTCTCGTCGCGCAGCGAGGCGGGGCGATTGCGGTCAGCCGTGCGCAGGCCGGTCTTCACGACGTCGGGGCAGAAGACCGAGACGCCGACCGGGGCGTTCGCAAGCCGGAGGTCGTGGTAGAGGGACTCGGAGAGCGAGAGCACGCCGTGCTTCGTCACCTTGTAGACCGCCAGGCCGGGCCCCGCGATCACGCCCGCCGCCGACGAGGTGTTGAGGATGTGCGAGTCGATGTCCTGCTGCATCATCCTCGGCAGGAAGGCCCGCACCCCGTGGATGGCGCCCCACAGGTTGACCCCCATCAGCCATTCCCAGTCCCCGAGCGAATAGCGCCAGACTGGGCGGGTGACCGCCACCTGCACGCCGGCGTTGTTGCACAGCAGGCCCACCGATCCGAATGCGTCGAAGGCCCGGTCGGCCAGCGCCTCCACCTGCTCGGCCTGGCTGACGTCGGTGACCACGGCGAGCGTCTTCACACCGCTGGCTCGGAGCTTGTCCTCGGCGGCGTGGAGCGCTGTTTCTTCGATGTCTGCCAGCACCAGGCTCATGCCGCGCCGGGCCGCCTGCTCTGCCAGGCCGAGTCCGATTCCACTGGCCGCTCCGGTGATGACTGCGACCTTGTTCTCGAATTGCATTCGACCTCCGCAGATGGGTGATGCCCCATCGTTTCTAGTGGACGCGAGGCCGGCGTTCAGCCGGCTTTGCCCTCGAGGGCTGCGAGCTCGACCTCGACCAGGCCGCACCGACGTCGCCGTAGCGCTCGAAGTTGGCGGCAAAGGCCTCGCGTACCGGTTCGAAGCCGAGCTCGGTCGCGCCGCGGATCTCGACGCTGCGTTGGCTCACGTTGTCCTCCCGGCTCGGTGCATCCTATCCCCTCGAGTGGCTCGTTGGGTCATCGTGCGCCGGCAGCCGCGCCGGATCGAAGTCAGCCAGGTCGACCGTCTGCGCGGCCCCGTCGAGCACCAGCTCGGTCATCGCTTCACCCGTGGCCGGCGCGTTGAGCATGCCCCAGGAGCCGTGGCCCGTGGCGACATAGGCCCCCTCGATTCCGGGGACGGGTCCGATCAGCGGCAGGCCGTCCTGGGTCACCGGGCGGTAGCAGGCGCCCGTGGCCACCACATCCGCCGCCGCGAGCTCCGACGAGAAGCAGGCCGTCATGGCGCGCAGCCGCTCGGAGGCTTCGGGCGTGGTGGCGACCCGTGCCGGGTCCGCCGGCAGTGGCGCGTGCTCCGGCAGGCCGCAGACGTAGGTCGTGCCGTCGGGCCGTGGAATGACTTCCGGGGAGGCTTGCTCGCCGTTCGCCGTCTCGAGCTCGACGAACAGGGCCTGCGGCTCGCGGGGCGGCGTGTAACGCAAGACGAGGCTGTGTCCCTTGAGCCCGACCACCGCCGGCAGTGGTCCCCACTGGCAGGCGCGCACCGACCACGGTCCCATCGCGAGCACGACGGCATCGGCCGAGAGCTCGCGGCCGTCGACCGTCACCCCCGCGACCACTCCGTCGCGCGCGCCGACGAGGCCGGTGACCTCGCCCGAGACGAGCTGTGCGCCACGTGCCACGGCCGCCGCCAGCATCGCGCGCGTGAACCTCGCGGGGTCGACCTGTGCGGTCGTCTCGACGCTGCCGATCTTGCCGTGCACCACGGCATCGGGGTCGAGCCAGTCGGGTGAGTCGAGCTGCCGGTAGGGCCCGAGGTCGCGCCGCGCGCTCGCGAGTACGCCCAGGGTGTCGAGTCGCCGGTAGCCCCAGGCGGCGCCGTCCAGCTGCGCGGCCAGCTCCTCGTGCAACGCGAAGCTGCGTCGCGCCAGCTGCGAGACCGGCGAGCCGTCGCACCAGTCGAGCGCCAGAAAGCCGCCCGATCCCCCCGAGGCCGCACAGGCAATCTCGCAGCGCTCGATTACGACGGCCTCCACCCCGCGCCGCGCGAGGAAGTACGCCAGCGTCGTGCCGATCACCCCGCCGCCGCAGATCAAGACGCGCATGCAATCTCCAGCTCGCTCCGGCCCGGTCGGAAGTCGCCAGTCTACCCGCCGCGCGCGCGTAGAATGCTGCGGACAGCGACCCTCACGGGTGCCGCGCGGCGCACTGAGCCAGGAGTGAGAAGCATGGAGTTTGGAGTCTTCCAGGCTGCATCGGTCGGCCCGAGGCCGTGGGACGAGTCGGAGCCGCGGCGGTTCCGCCAGGACATCGAGATCGGCGTTGCGGCCGACCGCGCCGGCTTCGACATGCTCGTCTTCGTGCCCGGGGTCGGCTGGGGCAACACCCTCAACGAGGTCTGTCTCGAGTCCGTCGCCTACGCGGGCGAGCACGTGCTCCCGCAGTTTCGCAAGGGCGGCGGGCCGCGCGCTTGATCGGCTCGATCGGCGGCGCGTCGGGGGCGGGGGTCGCGTTGCGCCCCGGCGCTGTCCAAGCTGTGCGGCTGGCTCGGTGGCTCGCGGCAGTGGCGTTCGCGCTGGCGTGTTCGGATGGGCCGAGCCCCCTCGACCTCGCCGGACCGACCGCGGGCTGGCCGAGCTATGGCGGCGATCCCGGCGGCACGCGCTACTCGCCGCTGACGCAGATCACGCCCGAGAACGTGGCCGAGCTCGAGGTCGCGTGGACGTACCACACCCACGACTACCCCGGCGGCCGCCTCGAGGTCGCGAAGACGGCCTTCCAGGCGACGCCCATCCTGGAGGGCGACACCCTCTACTTCTGCTCACCGCTGAGTCGCGCGTTCGCGATCGACGCGCAGACGGGCGCGGAGCGCTGGATCTTCGACGCCGAGCCGAGCTTCGAGGGCTGGACCAACACCTGCCGGGGCGTGGCGCTGTGGCGCGGGCCGAGCGACGAGGCGGGAGCGTGCAACGGGCGCATCTTCATGGGCACCACCGACGGCCGGCTCGTCTCCGTGGACGCCGACAGCGGGCGCGCCTGCACGGACTTCGGCGACGCGGGCGAGATCGATCTGCGAGACGGGCTCGGCGAGCTGCGCAGCGGCGAGATGTACATGACGTCGCCCCCGACCGTCGTCGGCGATGTCGTCGTCACGGGCTCACTGATCGGGGACAACCGTCGCGTCGATCCGCCCGGCGGTGTCGTGCGCGCCTTCGACGTCCGCAGCGGCGCGCTGCGCTGGGCCTTCGACCCCGTGCCGCCCGGAACCCCGCCTCTGCCGCCCGGCGACGACGGCAAGCCCCGCTTCTACCGCGGGACGCCGAACGCTTGGTCGATTCTCTCGGCCGATCCGGCGCGCAATCTCGTCTTCGTGCCCTTCGGCAACCCGAGCCCCGATTTCTTCGGTGGGCACCGTCGGGGCTTCGACTACTACGGCAGCGCCGTCGTCGCGTTGGACGCAAGGAGCGGAGAGCCCGTCTGGCGCTTCCAGACGGTCCATCACGATCTCTGGGACTACGACGTGGCGTCGCAGCCCGTGCTGATCGACGTCGAGAAGGACGGCCGCACGATTCCGGCGGTCGCGCAGGCGACCAAGCTGGGGCATCTGTTCCTGCTCGACCGCGAGAGCGGCGCGCCGATCCATCCCGTCGAGGAGCGACCCGTCCCGCAAACCGACGTGCCGGGCGAGTTCAGCTCGCCGACCCAGCCGTTTCCGACCTTCCCACCGCCGCTCCATCCCCACCACCTGAACCCGGAGGATGCGTTCGGCTACACCCCGTACGATCGCGCGGCCTGCCGCGACCGGATTGCGTCGCTGCGCAACGAGGGGGTGTTCACACCGCCGAGCCTTGGCGGGAGCGTCCAGTACCCGGGTGTGGCGGGCGGTGCCAACTGGGGAAGCCTGGCGTTCGATCCGACGCGGCGGCTGGTCGTGCTGACCCAGAACCACATCGCGCAGGAGCAGACACTGATCCGGCGCGAAGACCTGCCGGCCGGGCCGCGTCCGAGGGGAGTCAGCCCGCAGGAAGGCACGCCGTACGCCGTCCGGCACCGGGTGCTGGTGTCCCCCTTTGGGGTTCCGTGCGTCCCTCCGCCGTGGGGAACGTTGATGGCCGTCAGCCTCGACACGGGCGAGAAGCTCTGGGAGCGGCCCTTCGGCACCACGCGCGACATGGTCCCCTTCCTGCCGGTCGGCTTCGACTACGGGATGCCTAGCATGGGCGGCCCGATCGTCACGGCGAGCGGGGTCGTCTTCATCGGTGCGAGCATGGACGACTATCTGCGCGCCTACCACGTCGAGACGGGCGAAGAGCTGTGGCGGGCAAGGCTTCCAGCGGGCGGTCAGGCGACACCGATGACCTACCGCATCGACGCCGACTCCCGTCAGTACGTCGTCATCGCGGCCGGGGGGCACGGCAATCTGGGTACGACTCTCGGCGACAGCCTGATTGCGTTCGCGCTGCCGGGAGCCGCGCCCGGCGGGGCGGAGTCAGGCGGGGCGGAGTCGGGCAGGGGGCCGTGATGCGGCATCGCCTGGCTCGGCTCGAATGATCGCGACCCCGGACCCGCGGGCTGCGTCCGGGCCGGCTCCACATCGGGCCGAAACCGAGCTCCGACACGGGTCAGGCGGGTTTCCGTCCGATCACCGAGATCGCAATCGGAGACAGGATCGCGAAGTCGGGCTCGCGCGCCTGCGCGATCGCGCGGTCGATCAGTTCGGCGGTGAGCGGTCCCGATTCTATGAAGCGCTGCCTTGCCCGGTCGAGTCCCGACACGTACCACTCTGCGCTCGGGGTGCCGCCGCGCATGGTCGAGACACTCCCGCTCGCCTCGCAATCGACCAGGCCGCGCTCCTGGAACCAGTGCAGCAGGCGGCGCCCGCAGGCGCCGTCCCAGCCGCTGGTGTCGCGAGCGTGCTCGAGCGTCGCCCGCGAGAACGTGCCGAAGGGCTCGGGCAGTGTCTGCTGCAGGTAGGACGTGAAGTCGGAGTCTTCCACCACGAGCCAGCCGCCCGGCTCGAGCGCGGCGATCATCGCATCGAGTACCTGCGTGCGTTGGTGGAGGTGCTGGAGCAGCGCGCGAGCGTGGACCAGGTCGTACTCGGCCTCGCCGAGAGAGGCCCGGGTCACGTCGAGCTGGCGCACCTCTGCGTGGGCAGCGACCTCGACGTGGAAGCGCGTGTCGATGTCGACTGCCAGCACGTAGCCCCGCGGGCCCACCCGCTGGCAGAGCCACTGGGTGATCGAGCCCGAGCCGGCGCCCACCTCGAGACAGCGCCAGCCGGGCCCGATTCCGGTGCGCTCGAGCGCCCGGTGCGTGGACGGGTCGCGATACTGATCGAGGAACCCGAGCCGCTGTCGCTCGCGCTGCAGCTGGTCGGGGTCGTCGGAGATCCGGTACGAGATGCGCTCGTCCCGAGCGGGTTCACCGGAATCGCTCGGCATGGGTTCCGTATACCACGGCGTGCGGTACGGCGTGTGTCTTGGTTCGTCCGACCGTCGCACCAGAGTCGCGAGCTGGCGGGGACTTGCGCTGGCTCAGTCATTGAGGGTGCCTTGATGTGAGGGTGATACAGAGTGATGAAAGAACCCCATTACCGGCAAGCCGGTAGAGCGGGCGTTCAGGGGCCCCCTTTTCTTGAGGCGGCGACACGCCAGCAGGGAAGGAACATCTCGAGAGAGGAGGCTGCAAAGTGAGAGGACCGCTGAACGACCCGTGTCCTGGGAAAAGGATTCCGGTCCCCGGCCGATCCTGAGTCGCGGCGAAGCTCTGCGCTCGTTCCAGGCCGAGCTGCGATGCGCACGGCGGATGGCTACGTTGGGATGGCCGCCCGCGCTTCGGGGTGTCGGGAGATGCCATGGGTCAGAGCCTCGGTCAGTACTGCATCAACGTGAGCGATCTCGACCGAGCGGTCGAGTTCTGGGAGGGGATCATCGGCATTCCCGTGCAGAGCCGTACGGAGATTCCGAACGTCAAGGAAGTGGTGCTCCAGGCCGAGATCGGTGGCTCGCGCATCCAGCTCGCTCAGCACCTCGATCGCAGCGGCCCGATCGACATGGGCAGTGCGATGTGGAAGATCTACGTCGACACCGACGACTGCCAGGCGCTCTACGACAAGGCCGTTGCCGCCGGCTGCGAGTCGGTCTCCGCGCCCCAGAAGCTCGATCGCTGGCCGGTCACGGTGGCCTTCATCAAGGATTTCGACGGCTACCTGATCGAGCTGCTGCAGAACCACGAGGGCAGGCGACCCTCGCTTCGTTAGCGCCCGGCACCAGAAGGTCGAGCACCCCGTGAGTTTCTCCCGCTTGCCCCGGATTTCTGTGCGCGTCGGGACCGCACTGGCCCTGCTTGCGGCCATCGGCTGTGCGGTCGCCGCGGGATCGCCGCCGCGCAAAGCCTCCGCGCCCCCGATCGCGGACGTACCGGCGGAGGCGGGGCCCAACCCTTGGACCCATCTCGCCTTCGCGAACGATCCCGATGCCTTCTCGTTCGCCATCGTTACGGATCTCCAGGGTGGCTACCGGGCGGGTGTCTTCGAGGCGGCTGTCGAGCGGCTCAACCTGGTGCGGCCCGAGTTCGTGGTGAGCGTGGGCGATCTGATCGCCGGCTACACCGAGGACGTGGACGAGATCCACCGGCAGTGGGACGGCTTCGACGGCATGGCGGAAGCCATCGAGGCCCCCTTCTTCTACACGCCCGGCAACCACGACTTCAGCAACCAGGTGATGAAGCGGGTCTGGCACCAACGCCACGGCCGCGACTACTACCACTTCGTCTACCGGGACGTGCTCTTCCTGGTGCTCAATACCGAGGAGCCGCCGATTCCCAGGGACCCGGAGAGCGACGCCTTCTTCGCGAAGCTGCGCGAGCTGCGAGAGACCGATCCCGCGGCGCTGGTGGAGCTGCTCACTGCGAACGTGGACCGGACGATGCCGGGCATCGGAATCAGCGATGCGCAGGTCGCCCACTTCGAGAAGGTGATCGCCGACAACGCGGACGTGCGCTGGACCTTCCTGCTGATGCACAAGCCCGCCTTCCAGGGCGACGGCGATCCCCAGTACAAGCGCATCGCGGCCGCCCTGGGCGATCGCCCCTACACCTCCTTCGCCGGACACCTGCACAACTACAAGCGCTTCGAGGTGGGCCCGCGCGTCCACTATCGCCTGGGAACCACGGGTGGCGAGGTGCTGCCGCTGCCGATGGGCAACCTGGACCACTTCGTCTGGGTCACGATGACCGAAGGCGGCCCGACGATTGCCAATCTCGTGCTCGACGGCATCCTCGACGACCGGGGTCCCACCTCTCCGGGCGATCGGCTGTGGAGAGTGCGCGAGTAGCGGATCGCGAGAAGAGGCCGCGTCGTTCGCCGGGTGACGCCGCACGCGACAGGCGCGAATGCGGCGGGTACTCTGCCGGCCTGCCATGCCCAAACGCAAGAAGCCCGGCCCCTACACGGTTCGCCCCGACACGGCGGTGTTGACGCGCGGATTCGATCCGCGGCTGTCGGTGGGATCGGCGCGCCCCGCCGTGTTTCGCTCCTCGACCTACGTCTTCTCGAGCCCCGAGTCCGCCGAGCGGGCCTTTGCGATCGCTCTCGGGACCCGGGAGCCGGCGGAGGACGAGGATGTCGATCTGATCTACTCGCGGATCTCGCACCCCAATGCCGAGATCCTCGAAGACCAGGTCGTCCCCCTCGAGCCGGGCGCGAGAACCGCAGCGGTCTTCAACAGCGGCATGGCCGCGATTGCGACCGTGCTGCTCGCCCTGTGCCGTCCCGGGAGCAGCGTCCTCTACACCGTCCCGGTCTACGGCGGCACCCACCACCTGCTGCGCGAGCTGCTCGAGGGCTACGGCGTGCGACCGATTCCCGTTCCGGCTGGCGACAAGCCCGCCATGCTCCGCGCGATCGAGTCGGCGCCAGATCTGCGGGTGATCTTCATCGAGACGCCCGCCAATCCCACGCTGCGCATGACCGACATTGCCGCAGCCGTCGACGCGGCCGGGGCGTGCGAGCCGCGGCCCGTCGTCGCAGTCGACAACACCCTGCTCGGTCCCGTCTTCCAGCATCCTCTACGGCTCGGGGCCGATCTCGCGATCTACTCGGCCACCAAGTACCTCGCGGGCTTCAGCGACATGCTCGGAGGTATCGTGCTCGGGAGCGAGCCCTCGCTGATCGATCGTCTCCGGAGCCACCGCGTGATCCTCGGCAACATCTTGCAGCCCGACGAGTGCTGGCTGCTCGACAGCCGGCTGCCCACGGTCTCCCTGCGCATGAACAGGCAGAGCAAGAACGCCGAGCGCATCGTGCACGAGCTCGCCGAGCACCCCCAGGTCGAGCGCATGCACTATCCGACCTGCTTCGACGACCGGGAGCAAGTCGCGATCTACGCATCCCAGTGCGACTATCCGGGCGGCATCTTCTCGATGCGGCTGCGAGGCGGTCGCCCCGCGGCCTTCGAGTTCCTGCGGCGGCTCCGGATTGCGAAGAACGCGGTCAGTCTCGGAGGCATGGAGTCGCTCGCATGCCACCCGCGTACCACGACCCACTCCGAGATGTCGCCCGAAGAGCTCGAGCAGGCCGGCATCGGCGAGGGGCTGGTCCGTGTCTCGGTGGGGATCGAGGACTGGCGCGACCTGGCTCGCGACTTCGGGGATGCGCTCGACGCGCTGTAACGCGTGCCGCGCCCACGGGATGACGGGTCCGGGACACGGGAGCCCCGGAGCCCCCGGTGCGGCGTTACCCTGGTGTCTCCACCGGCGACCGTCCGCCGAAGTGCCGCGATGCCAGGAGAGCGATCATGCCGCCGACCCCGATGACCAGGATGCCGGAGCCCGCCCTCGAGTACGTGCCGATTCCGAAGTCGCGCTACACGGGCGCCGAGTTCGCGGCCCTCGAGTGGGAGCGGATGTGGACCCAGGTGTGGCTGATGGCCGGGCGCGTGAGCGACATCCCCGAGCCCGGCGACTACTTCACCTTCGAGATCGGCAGCGAGTCGATCCTGGTGATCCGCCAGCACGATGGCTCGATCGCTGCTCGCTACAACGTCTGCATGCACCGGGGCAACCGCCTGCGGGAGCCGGGGCGGGGTCACGTCGACCGGTTCAGCTGCCTGTTCCACGGCTGGCAGTACGAGATCGATGGCTCGCTGGCGGCGGCGCTCGATCCCGAGTGCTTCAAGCAGGGGGTTCCCGCCGACCAGCTCAGCCTGCGCCCGGTGCTCTGCGACACCTGGGCCGGCTTCGTCTTCATCTCGCTGAACCCCGCCGCGGGTCCGCTGCGGGACTATCTCGGCATCATTCCCGAGCACCTCGATCCCTACGGATTCGAGAATTGGAAGATCGCCTACGACTGCACCGTCGAGATCGAGTGCAACTGGAAGACCTGTGTCGACGCGTTCAACGAGGCCTATCACCTCTCGTCGACTCACGCATGGACCGTTGCCTTCAGCGACGATGTGCGAACGGTCTACGACTGCTACGACAAGCACACGCGCATGATCTTTCCCGAAGTCCAGGCGAGCCCGCGCTTCGCGCCGCCCGGTACCGTGACCGACGAGATGAAGGAGATGTTCCTGAAGCGGGTGGGCGTGGACGTCGAGAACTTCGAAGGCGACGCGGATGCCGCGCGTCGTGCGTATGCCGAAGCCATCCAGAAGATGGCTCCGATGCTCGGTGCGGATTTTGGAGACCTGAACCTGTCCCAGATGTGCGACGACTTCCACTACACGATCTTTCCCAACATCACGTTCAACACGCACAGCCTTTTCGTCTGGGTCTTCACGCATCGGCCACACCCGACTGACCCGAATCGCATGTACTTCGACTTCATCAACCTGATGAATACGCCGTCCCAGGACATCCCGCGGCCCGACAAGGAGCACTACTCCACGGCCCGCGGTGACACCCTGGACGGGAAGTGTGCGGGTGGCGACCTGCTCGACGAGGATCTCTACAATCTGCCCCGTGTGCAGCGCGGCATGAATTCGGCCGCGTTCGAGCACCTCCACCTCGGCAGCCAGGAAGTCCGGATCCTGCACCACCAGGACACGCTGATGCGCTACATCGAGGGCGGCGCGTGACAGGGGGCGATCGTGCCGAAGAGGCCGCGCTTGCATGGCATCCGGTCCCGGTGCCGGTGCCGGCCGAGGGGCGGACGTGCGGCTTCGAGCTGGCCGGCTACCGCCTGGTGCTCTGCAATGCGCTCGGGAGCCCCTACGTGTTGCACGACGAGTGCCCGCACATGCGGGTCCCGCTGTCGGGCGGCCGGTTGCAGGGGACCGTTCTCGAGTGTCCGCGCCACGGTGGCAAGGTCGACGTGCGCGACGGCGCTGCGGTCGAGCGCCCGATTCGCAGGAGCGCCACCTGCTTCGCGGTCCGAGAAGGCGCGGCTGGGATCGAGGTCGGATTGCCCGCCGCCTAGTGTCGGTGCCGTGCGGTGCGGGCGTCAGGCCCGTCGGTCCAGCGTGTCCCGGATTCGTCGGTGCTCGGCTTCTGTCAGGCTGAAGCGCGTGAACAGGGTGACCCCGATCGCGAAGCCGATGAACGGCACGCCGCCAAACATCAGGAGCATGCCCGTCTTGGCGAGCTCCGTCTGCTCGGCGGCGTTGGCTTCGAAGCCGATCCACGTCAAGGTGAGGCCTGCCAGGAACACCACGACACCCGAGCCCGCCTTGCGCACGAAGTTCCAGGTGGCGAAGTACAGTCCCTCTTTGCGCTCGCCGGTCAGGTATTCGTCGTAGTCGACGATGTCCGCCTGCAGCGAGGCGCCGACCACTCCTCCGATGCCCGTTCCGATTCCGGCCAGGACCGAGCAGGTGCACAGGTAGAGGACCTCGCCCTCCCCGACGAAGGCGAGCAGGCCGAAGCCGGTTCCGGCGATCACCATCGCGATCAACCAGGTTCGCTTCTTTCCGAGCTTGCGCGACAGCCAGGGTGCTACTGGCGCCATCGACAGGGCAGGTAGGAGGTAGGCGGCGACCTGGTACGGGAAGATCGACTCGTCACCGACGATGTACTTGGTGACGAAGGGGCCCATGACGCCCAGGGTGGCGGTGCCCATGCTCTCGATCAGGAAGACGATCAGCAGGAGACGCGCGTGCGGGTTCTTCCAGACGTCGGCGAGCGCCGGGAGCGGCTCGGTCGCGCCCCGCTCCCGGTACTCCGGCCGCTCGCGCAGGAGCAGGGTGGAGACGACGATCAGGATTGCGCTCGCCAGTCCGCCCGCCACGGCGACTCGCGCGGCCACCGCGCGCGGGTCGTCGGCTGCGATGATCAGGCCCATCGCGATGATCGCCAGGAAGACGCCCAGCTGGGAGAAGAGCACGCGGACCGTGAAGACGCGCGTGCGGGCGTGGTGGTCGAGGACGAGCTCGGTCCCGAGAGCGCCGTGGGGGACCAGGAACACGGTGAGCGCGGTCTCGAAGGCGATCAGGCTCGCGGCGAGCCACGCGACGAGTCCCCAGCCCTGCAGTGAACTCGGCGGCGCCCAGATCAGAGCCGGTACCACCGCCATCGGCAGCGCTGCGGCGAGCAGCCAGGGACGCCGGCGCCCCATGCGCAACTTCGTCCGGTCCGAGAGGTAGCCGGTGAGCGGGTCCGAGACGGCGTCCCAGAGCCGCCCGACCATGAAGATCGCACTGACGATGGCGGGGGAGATGAGCAGGACTTCGGTCGCGTACTTGAACCAGTAGGTGCTGAGCAGGAAGGCGGCGACCATGCAGCCGGTCAGCGGCATTCCGTAGATCACGACCGTCGACCACCCCGCGTCGTTCGTTCTGAGCCGGGGTGTTCCAGACGCCTCCGTCACTCGGGAGTCCCGTCGCAGGTGGGGAGTCCGGCAACCACCCAGCCTCGGTAGCCGCCGACGAGATCGGCCGCCCGCGTGAAGCCGAGGCGCTGCAGGTTGGCGGCCGCGAGGCTCGACGAGTAGCCGTCGTTACACACGACGATGAGCCGGGCGTCGAGTCTGGCGATCCGGGGATCGCGGTGGTCGCAGCCGGGATCGGCACGCCACTCGAGCAGCGTGCGCGGCACGTGCACGGAGCCGGGAATCGTGCCTTCGCGCTCGCGGTCCTCGCTGCAACGCGTGTCGACCAGCACGGCGCCCGACTCGAGCTCGCGCGCGGCCTCTTCGGGAGTCAGGCGGTCGATCATCCCGCGTGCCTCGTGCAACAGGTCGTCGATCGTCATCCGAGGCGGGTCGTTGCTGTGCATTCGGGGAGTATGCACGCGCCGCGCCCTTCGGCGGGCGCTCAGCTGTCGGTCGGCAGGCCGAAGATCCGTGCCGCGTTGCCGCCGAGCATCGCCGCGATCGTGTCCGCGGCGACGCCGTGGCGCTCGAGCATTGCGACGGCCTCGTCCGGAGTCGAGGTGTCGTGGTGCGGATAGCGCGAGCCCCACACGCCCACCTGTCCGTAGACCTCGGGGATGATCCCGACGCTGTCCTCCCACGCGTCGAAGGCGACGGCGGTCTCGCGCTCGAGCCAGAGGCGCTCTGGCTCGAGGCTGACGGGCAGCCGGCCCGGGAACAGCCACAGGTAGGTCTCGGCCTTCTCGAGCGCGAGCTCGAACCACGACGCCCCGGCGTGCGACAGGCTGAGCTTCAGCTTCGGGTGGTTCTCGAGGTGGCCGTAGTAGGCGAGCGCCAGGACCGCGGCCATGTTGTCCTGCACGGGGGCGATCGACGCCGCAATGTCGTGACCGATGTCGAGGTTCCCCGCGACCCGCTCCACGAACGCACCGGCCGAGGTGAACTCCGGGTTCGTGCTGCCCACCGAGGGGTGGATGCACGCGACGAGCTCCGTCTCTTCGATCGCCTGCCACACCGGGTCGTACTCGCTGTGATTCAGGAAGCGGCCGCCGATGAAGCTCGGCCGCAGCAAGACTGCGCCGAAGCCCGCGCCCGCCACGCGCTCGATCTCTGCCAGGGTGCCGGGCACGGATTGCAGGGGCAGCACGGCGACGGGGTGCAGCCGGTCGTCTCCCTCGGAGCAGAGCTTCGTCACCCAGTCGTTGTAGGCGCGCGCGAGCGCCACCGCCGCGCGCGGGCTCTCGACCACCGGCAGGTGCTCGGCGAAGAGCGTCGGGTACACCACCTGGCGGTCGATGCCGAGAGCGTCGAGATCCCGCAGGCGCGCGCTGCCAAGGACGGCGCCCGGGTTGTCCTCGAACTCCGCGGACGGGTCGAGCTGTCCGATCGACTCGGGTGTCTCGCCCGGGCGGAAGCAGGCGTACCGGTTGAGCTTCGAGCGGTTGAGCGAACGCACCGCCTTGCCGTTGACCACCGTGAGCTCGCTGCCTGCGGGGCCGCGCTCGTACCAGAACGCTTCCTCGGCGAGGGTTCGTTCGTTGGCCGAGAGGAACGAGGTCCACAGCTCCGGCGGCTCGTAGACGTGGCTGTCGGCGTCGATGATCGGGAAGGCGTGCGGCATGGGGTCTCCGGTTCAGTCGGTCATCATGGCAACGAGCTCGGCCATGTTCGTGCGCGGGTCCTTGGAGAGCTCTGCGAAGCGTGCGAGCTCTTCGCCCTGCGGGAACCAGTCCGGCCGCTCGAGCGGTGGCGCCTCGTCGCGGACGAACTGCTTCGGCTCTATGCGGTAGAGCGAGGCGGCGTTGCTGCCGAGCATCTTCGCCTGGGCTGTCTCGGGCACGTCGCACTCGATCATCTCGCGGATCGCGGTCCAGACGTCGGCACCGTCGGTGTGGTAGGCGTCCGACGCCCAGATCGCGCGATCCTCGAAGAACCGCCACTGCTTGAAGGTCGGCGACTCATCGCCCTCGAAGGACACGAAGCACTGCTGCGCAAAGGCTTCGCTCGGCAGCCGTGTGGCGGCCGTCTTGCGCTCGCGCGCGTGCAGCTTGAAGAGCCGGTCGCAGTGGGCGAGCACGCTCGGCACCCAGCTCGCGTTCGATTCGAGGGTCGCCATGCGAAGCTTCGGGTAGCGGTCGAGGAAGCCCGACAGCAGTACCTGGACGAGCCAGACCTGCGCCTCGAAGACGAAGGACAGCGCCTGGGGGTCGATGCGCTGTCCCACCGCCGGATCGCTGGCGCGGGAGGTGAGTTCACCCGGCGAGACCACGTAGTCGAGCTGCTTGCCGTCGTAGTAGGACGACGGCTCCGGTGCGGGGAAGGTGTGCATCCCCAGCACCATCTCGCACTCTTCCATCGCGCGATACACCGAGTCCCAGCTGGTGCCGCTGCCGGCATTGCCCATCATGCCGCCTGCCCCGATCTGGTTCGGGTACTGGTGGCGCGCGTCGATCGGGCGAATGAGCCCCATGCGAAAGCCCTTCGCCGCCGTGCGGTGGATCTCGTCCACCGTGTAGGCGGCGGACTGCAGAGGAAGCCACGCCGCCGGGAACAGACGCTCGGGCGACGCGGCGCAGTAGTCGGACGCCCAGTCGTTGTACGCCCGCGCGAAGCCCCGCGCGCCCTCGGGGTTCTCGCCGAAGGGCACGTGCATCACCATCATGGTCGGGATCACCATTACCTGGTCGATGCCCATCAGGTCCATGTCGGCGACGCGCGCGTGGGGGTCGACCGGGCCGTCGTGCTCGATCTGCCGGACCTGCTCCTCGTCGAGCTTCCCGGCCACGATGTCCATCAACAGCTTGCGGGTAATGGCCTTGCCCATCTGGGGGCCGGCCATGTGGATGGGGTTGTACATCGGCCGGAAGTAGTGGCTCGCGCCGCCCATCACGGAGCTGCGGCCGTTGAGGATCGTCTGCTTCTCGTCCTGCCAGTAGAACGACTTCACCGCCTCCTTGTCGGCCTCGGCGACGTACTCGCTCCAGATCTCCAGCGGGTCGTTGATGTGGGCGTCGCAGTCGAAGACCGGGAAGGACTTCGTGAGGCGACCGCCGTTTGCACTGGCGGGGCTGGCTGTGCTCATGCGGGTCTCCGTCTCGCGGGGCAGCGATGCGATTCGAGCGCGCATTCTGACATGGATCGCGTCCCCGCTCCCAGCCAACAGCCTGCCGGCCTACCCGCACGAGTGCACCCATGTCCAGCGCTCGGCACAGCGGGCCCACTGCGAGCGCCTTGCGCAGATGGGGTGCCTAGCGCGTTCGAGCTACGCGACGCCGGGGGTCGGCTGAGAGTAGACTGATCGGACGGCGATCTGCGCCGACCCATGAGCTGCCCAGTGAACCCCGCGAACTCACCCCTACGCCCCGGTGTTGCGACGTGAAAGAGCTGGCCGGGGCCGACGTAGTCGTCGTTGGATCCGGCGCCGCCGGGCTGACGGCTGCCCTCGCGGCCAGCGACGCCGGAGCCCGGGTCGTCGTGCTCGAGCGCAGCGAGCAGATCGGCGGCACGACGGCGGTCTCCGGGGGTGCGCTGTGGATCCCGCTCAATCACCACATGGCCGAGGTCGGCATTGCGGACAGCCGCGAGGACGCCCTCGCATACACACTCGCCCTGACCGCCGGCCGGGTCCCGCGAAGCCTGGTCGAGCGCCTGGTCGACAGCGGGCACGAGGTGGTCCGCCGGCTCGAAGCCGATAGCCCGGTGGCCTTCACTCCGTGGAACATTCCTGACTACCGTCAGGAGCAGCCCGGCGCGAAGCCGGCGGCGCGCTCGATCGAGCCCGCGCTCTTCGACCGCGGCGCGCTCGGCGTCTGGGCGGACCGCATCCGGCCCTCCCCGATCCTGACCCTGCCACTGACCCTCGAGGAGTCGTCCTTCCGCTTCGCGCGCGATCCCGCCAGCATGCCCCGCGGTCTGGTCGCGGAGCGGATGGCGAAGGGCATCCTCACGGTCGGCAACGCGCTGGTGGGCATGCTGCTGGCGGGGTGTCTGGAGCGCGGCGTCGAGATCGTGACCGGTCTCCGCGTCCGCTCCCTGGTGCTCGAAGACGGCCAGGTGCGCGGCGTGCGCGGCGAGCGCAACGAGCACGAGGTACGCGTGCGCGGCCGTGCGGTAGTGCTGGCCTCCGGCGGGTTCGAGTGGAACCCGGAGCTGGTGTCCGCCTTTCTCTCGGGCCGGATCACCCACCCCCAGACGCCGCCCGCAAACGAGGGCGACGGCTTGTTGATGGCGATGGAGGCCGGCGCGAGTCTGGCCAACATGAGCGAGGCCTGGTGGTATCCCTCGGGCGTGGTGCCCGGCGAGCTCTACGACGGCCGCCAGCTGAGTCGGCAGATAGGCCAGGAGCGCTCGGGCCCCCATACTCTAATGGTCAACGGTCGGGGCGAGCGCTTCGTCAACGAGGCCGCCAATTACAACGACATGGCAAAGGCGCTCTTCGAGTTCGACGTCCGCGCCTACGGGCAACGAAACCTTCCCTGCTGGGTGATCCTCGATCGCCGCTACCGCTCGCGCTCCCGTGTGTTGAGCGTCGCGCCCGCGGATCCGGATCCCGACTGGCTGATCCGCGAAGACACCCTCGAACGGCTGGCGCGAAGGCTCGGCATCCCGTCACACGCCCTGGTGGAGACCGTGGAGCGCTTCAACGCGCTGGCGCGGGCCGGCGAAGATCGCGACTTCGGCCGCGGTGCCAGCCGCTACGACCGGGCAACAGGCGACGTGCGCCTGGCGGAGCCGAATCTCGGCACGCTCGAGGAGCCACCCTTCTATGCGTTGCCCGTTCATCTCGGTGCGGTCGGCACCAAGGGCGGACCGAGGATCGACGAGGACGGCCGGGTGCTCGACGTCCGCGGCCGGCCGATGCGCGGGCTGTACGCTGCCGGCAATGTGGCCGGCAGCCCAGCAGGCCCCGCGTACTTCGGCGGGGGCACCTCGATCGGCTGCGGCGTCGTGTTCGGCTGGCACGCCGGCCAGCACGCCGCGCGGCTGGGTCGCGCGGCTGGGTCGCGCGGACCCGTGAGCCGAGAAGACCGACCGGGCTGAGACCGGTCAGCTGGAAGGGAGTCTGTTATGTCGAACATCGAGAAGCGACTCGACGAGCTCGAGCACCGAGTCCAGGACGTGGCCGCCCGGGATGCGATCCGCGAGCTGACGGCGGACTACTGCCGCCAGGTGGTGCGCGGCAGCACCGAGGGCATGGTCGCCCTGTTTACCGACGATGCGTCGCTGACGACGCACTTTCCCGAGCAGTCGGGTCAGGACAGCGTCGCATACCGGGGGGCAGCCGAGCTCCGCGAGGCCTACGCCGACCTGGGTGCGATGGGCCTGATGCCGTTCATCCACAACCACATCATCGAGCTGGAAGGGGAGCGGGCCCGCGGCTTCTGCTCCGTCGAGATTCGGTTGACGCAGGGCGGCGTGGCCTACACCGGGGCGGGCCATTACCAGGACGAGTACCGGCGCGTAGACGGGAGCTGGAGGTTCCAGAGCCGGGAGCTCTTCGTCTACCACTGGGCGCCCTACAGCCAGGGCTGGGCCTGAGCAACACGGCGAAGCGCGCCTGCATGCAGCGCGGAGACTTCCCAGCCCGCTCCGTCTTCCGGCAGGAGGCCTCCGAATCACTCCGCGATGTCGAATTCGACGCGGGGCGGGATGGTGTTCAGGCCCAGGTGCCCGGCTGCCCAGATCAGTGCGTAGTGCACGACGGGAATCATGACGAGGGTGAAGACCGTCGAGAAGAAGAGCCCGCCGACGATCGCCGCGCCGATGGCCTGGCGGCTCTCGGCGCCGGCGCCGCTGGCCAGGGCCAGGGGCAGTGCGCCCAGGATCGAGGTGGCACTGGTCATCAGGATCGGCCGGAAGCGCGTTCGGCCCGCCGCCCGCAGCGCTTCGAGCAGCGCGCTACCGCGGGCTCGTTCCTGATTGGCGAAGTCCACCAGCAGGATCGCGTTCTTGGTCACGATCCCCACCAGCAAGATGATGCCGATCTGGCTGTAGAGGTTGAGCGTCATCCCCAGGACTGCGAGCGTCAGGAGCGCGCCCAGAGCGGCAAGGGGCACGCTGACTAGCACGGTAAGGGGGTGGACGAAGCTCTCGAACTGAGCCGCCAGTACCAGATAGATCACCAGCATCGCGATGACGAATGTCACCAGGACCTGCGTCGAGGACTCGGCGAACTCCCGCGAGGCGCCGGCGAGCACCGAGGTGAAACCGGCGTCCGGGCGCGAGCTGATTGCCTCGGCGACGACCTGTTGCACCGCCGCGAGCTCCGTCCCCAGGGCGGCCCCCCCGGCCAGGCTCGCGGTGATGCGCGCCGAGCGCTGCAGGTCGTAGTGGTTGAGCGCGGTGGGCCCGATCGAGGGCACTGTCTCGATCAGGCTCGAGAGCGGCACCATGGCTCCCGAGCGCGAGCGCACGTGCACCTCGCCCAGGTGATCCGGGACACTGCGAAACGGTGATGCCAGCGCCATGATCACGTCGTACTGCTTGTTGCGCAGCACGAACTCGTCGGCCGGGGCCTGGGCAATCAGCAGGCGCAGGCTCTCGGAGACCGCAGAGATCGGCACGCCCACGTCCGCCGCCGCCTCGCGGTCGAAGATCACCTCGAGCTCAGGATTGGTGAGGCGTAGATCGCTGTCCACGTTGACGAGCGAGGGCCGGTCCCGCAGCCGCGACAGGATCGGCGCGAGCACGGCATCGAATTCGTCGAGGCTGGCCCCCGAGCTCTTGACCACGACGTCGATGTCACCGGTGGTTCGGTTCGAGAGCGATGCTGGGTTCAGGGCGAAGACCAGGGCCTGGGGAATGCGCTGGTACTTGCGCTGCAGCTGCCGGACGATCGCCTGCTGCTTCACTGTGCGCTCGCTCCAGTGCCGCAACCCGCTGAAGATGGCGGCCGCCGACGAGCTGGCGGGGCCTCCGACGGGCAAGCCCACGGCCGCGAAGAAGCGCGTGACCTCGGGCTCTGCGAACAGGTGTTTCTCCACCTCCAGCACGACCTCTCGCGTGTAGGCCGAGGTCGCACCCTCGGGTGCCCGAATGAAGGTGTAGACGCGGCCCCGGTCCTCGACCGGCAGAAAGGTCTGCGGGATCCCGGCGTAGAGAAGCGCGATGGCGATCACCACTCCGCCGAGTCCCGCACCCACCAGGCCGCGGTGCCGGAGCGCGGTGTCCAGGGCGCGCTGGTAGAACGTTGCGCTGGCGTTCAGGGCCCGCTCGATGCGGGTCCCGAGGCCGCCCGGCTGCCCCTGCACGCGGAGGAAGAGCGCGCACAGGCTGGGCACCAGCGTGAGTGCCACGAAGGTAGAGATCCCGACTGCGGTAGCGAGCGTCAGTGCGAACTCCCGGAACAGGCGCCCCGTGTCCCCGGTCATCAGCGAGAGCGGGATCAGGACGGCAATCACTGCCGCCGTCGTGGCCAACACCGGGAACCCGACTTCCCTGGAACCGTTGCGTGCCGCGACCAGGGGCCCCTCGCCGAGCTGCTGGCGCCGATAGATGTTCTCCATCACGACGACCGAGTCGTCGGCCAGCAGGCCAATGGACAGAACCAGAGCCAGCAGGGTGAGGATGTTGATGGAGAAGCCGAGCAGCTCGAGCCCGGCGAAGGTCCCGACCAGCGCCACCGGAATGGCCACCACGGTGATGGTCGTGGCCCGGAGCGAGTGGAGGAAGAAGAGATTCACCAGAATGACGACGACCGAGGCGATGGCCAGGGTCTGCCACACCTGCTTGAGGGCCTCCTGGACGAAGAGGGTGAAGTCGACGGAGACTTTGAGCTCGACGCCCTCCGGCAGGCCCTGGCGGATTTCCGGCAGCAGTGCACGGACCGCGCGCGTGATGGCGATCTCGTTCGAGCGGGACTGCTTGAGCACGCCCACGCTCACGATGGGCTCTCCGGTCTGGCGGGTGATGGTCTGGTATTCCGCTGAGCCGAGCTCCACCCACCCCACGTCCCCAATGCGCACCGGGCGCTCGTCGTCCTCGCGAATCACGATGGCCTCGTAGGCCTCCGGGCTCGCCAGGCCGGCATCGGCGTTGATCGTGAACTTGCGGGCCGCGGCCTCGAGCTCGCCGGCGGGCAGCTGGAGATTGTTCTGCCGGATGGCGCGCCGCACGTCGAAGGCGTCCACCCCCCGCGCCGCCATGCGCGCAGGATCGAGCCACACGCGCATGGCATAGCGGCGCCCGCCTCCGATGATCGCCTGCGCCACGCCGGGGAGCACCTGCAGTGGAGGCCGGACCACCCGCTCGGCGATGTCCGTGAGGTCGACCGACGAGAAGTTCTCTCCCGAGACCTGGGCGAACATCACGGGGAAGCTGTTTGCCAGGGTCTTGTAGACGACGGGTCGCTTGGCCTCTTCCGGGAGCTCGCCCAGCGCGCGTTGCACCGCGTTGGAGACATCTGTCGCCGCCACGTCGAGGTCGCGTCCGGCGAAGAACTCGACATCGATGGAGCTCACTCCGAAGGAGCTGGCCGAGCGGATGCTGCGCACGCCCTCGATGCCGTAGAGCACCTGCTCCAGGGGCTCGGTGACGGTGGCCTCCACTGTCTCCGGACTCGCTCCCGGATAGGGCGTCCCCGCTGAGACCACGGGCACGTCGACGTCGGGGAACTCGCGCAGGGGAAGGCCCAGGAACGAAGCGCCGCCGGCTACCAGGATCAGCAGGCTCATCACCGTCGCCAGCACCGGGCGCTCGATGGAGAGCTCTGAGAGCTTCACCGGGTCATCTCAAAGGTGCACTCCGAGGCCGGCCCGTAGCGGCCGAGGTCGAGGTTCCGGTTGGTGGTGGGCGTATAGGGCTCGGGCTCGGCGGCAGCCCCGTGGTGCAGCCGCTGCTGGCCCGCCACCACGATGGTCTGCCCGGGGGCCAGGCCACTCGTGACGTGGACCCCGTCCACGAAGAACTCGCCCAGGCTCACCGCGTGTTGCTGCGCCACGTTGTTCGCGTCGAGGCTGAACACGATGTGCCGGGTGCCCTGGCGGACGATGGCCTCCTGGGGCACGAGCAGCGCGTCGGGCAGCTCGCCCACCTGGATCCGAACGCGTGCGGACATGCCGGGTCGGAGCGTTCCCTGCGGGTTCGGCACGCGGGCGCGGAGCTGGACGGTACGCGTATTCGGATCCACGCGCGGGTCGATCGCCACCACCCGAGCCTCGAAGCGCACGCCGCACAGCCCGATCATGCCGAGCACGACCTGGTCTACCGCCAGCTCGCCGGAGTGACGCTGGGGCAGGTGGAAGTCGAGCTCCAGAGGATCGACGCGCGTGATCTCGACGATGCGGTCGCCGGGCTCGAGGTACTGGCCCAGGCTGATCAGACGCAGACCCAGGACACCGGAGAAGGGCGCGCGAATCACGGTCTTGGCCAGGCGTGTCTCGGCCTGCTGCAGCACTCCCTGGGCCGCCTTGAACAGCGCGAGCGCGTCCTCGTAGGCCTGCTCCGAGCTCACGCTCTTGGTCCGCAGCCTCTCGAAGCGCAGCAGGCGTTCCTGCGCATTCGTGTGGCGGGCTCGCGCTACGGCGACCGCTGCCGTCGCTTCTGCGTCGTCCACCCGAGCGACCGGGTGGCCGGCCTCAACGAGCCGGCCCTCGGGAATGTCGAAGCCATCGACCGTGCCCGAGACCTCGCTCGCGATGGTGGTCATCTCGGCGCTCCGCAGCGAGGCGACGGCCGAAAGCGTGCGCTTGAGCAGACCCGCTTCGACCGTCACGACCTGCACCACGGTGGCCGCACGGCTGGTTTGGATTTCGCCGCCGGACTCGCTGCAGGCCACACACAGCAAGAGCAAGGCCGCCCATCGGGCAGCGCGCTCCGGCACCAGGCATGGCGGGGAGACCGCAGGATCCAGCCGGCGGTGATCGCTCGCTCTAGTCGGCTGCATCCCTGCCACGCGGTGCGACTTCGTAGGCGTTCGTGTCGAGGGTCGCGACCTGATTCTTGAAGGTAGTCATGGAGTGCGGCCACTGGGTGACGACGCGACCGCTCGGCGATCGGTAGTAGCCGTTGCAGCCCGCCTGCCAGGGCTCGATGCCTTCGATGTCTTGCTGGATCTTGACGTTGTAGGCCGCCATCGGCTCGGGCTTGACGTCCACCCACGCCAGGTTCTCGCTGGCGATGCGTTGGATGTGTTGCAACGCGTGCTCCACCTGGTACTCGATCATGGTGATGATCGATCCGTTGTTGGTGTTCGGCCCGTAGAGCATAAAGAGGTTGGGAAAGCCCGCGGTCGTGACCCCCAGGTAGGCCTGCGCACCGTCTTGCCACGCCTCTTCGATGTCCAGCCCGCCCCGACCGGCGACATCGAGCGCCGACAGGTACTTCGTCGTCGCAAAGCCAGTCGCGAGGATCAGCGTGTCGACCTCGCGCTCGGTGCCATCGACGGTGACGACGGAGGTCGGAGTGATGCGGTCGATCGGGTCGGTCACCAGCTCGAGGTTCGGCCGGTTGAACGCCGGGTAGTAGAAGTTCGAGAAGAGCGGCCGCTTGCAGCCCCAGGGATGATCGGGCACGAGCCTTGCCCGGATCTCGGGATCCTCGACGGCGTCGATCTGGGCCAGCACCTCCGCTTCCATCCCGGCGCGTACCTTCGCATCGGTGAATGCGGTCCCGTTGTCGATCGTGTCGAAGATCTCTCGCCGGATGGCCAGGGCTGCATCGGGGTTCTTGCGGCGGTGCTCGAGCTGCTCTTCCGTGTAGGGATCGTCTTCCTTCGGCAGCACCCAGTTGGCCGTCCGCTGGAAGAGATGGATCTGACCGGCCTGCTCCGCGATCTCGGGCACGAACTGGACAGCGCTCGCGGCGCTTCCGATCACGGCGACCGTCTCCCCGGAGAGGTCGTGGTCCCAGTTCCAGCGCGCCGAGTGGAAGCTCGTCCTGGCGAAGGAGTCGAGCCCTTCGATCTCGGGGTCGGGGATGTCGTTGAACATGCCGATCGCGCTGACGACCACGTCCGCTTCGGTCGTTTCGCCCGACTCGTGCTCGAGCGTCCAGCGCGCGGCCTCGTCGTTCCAGGCTGCGCGGCGGACGGCTTCGTTGAATCGGCAGTGGGGGAGCAGGCCGTACTTGTCGGCGCAGTGCCTCATGTACGTCAGGATTTCCGGTTGGCGGGCGTAGGGCTTCGACCAGTCGGTCTTGATTTCGAACGAGAATGAGTAGAGGTGCGACGGAATGTCGCACTCGCAGCCCGGGTAGCGGTTGCGGTACCAGGTGCCGCCGACCCCGGCACTCTTCTCGAGGATGACGAAGTCATCGAAGCCGGCCTGCTTGAGCCGGATGGCCATGCAGATCCCGCCGGGTCCCGCTCCCACGATCGCGATCCGCAGTCTTCGGGTTCCGTTGTCCCTCACACTCGTCTGCTCCTGCCCGGCCGTCCGGCCAGCCCCACGGCGTTCTCGACGGCCGTGCCTGCGGGCCAATCCGGGTTGGGTCCTCTCATCGAGGATGCGCATTGTCGCACGTTGAGCGACCTCTTTTCATTCGCAGATGACACGTCGATCTCGGGTGGGTCGAGCCACGTTCGCACGAGACCCGGCGCGCTGGCCCTGGCGCGATCCAGGCGCGGCAGGTTGGGGAGCCGCGTCGTCCCCGCGCCAATCGTTAGTCGAAGCCCCTCGGACGCAGCGCGTGCAGAGTCGCTGCCGCGGTGCTTCATGCGGGCCGCGGCACCTCGGCCAGGGCCCCGCGGCCGATTCTAGACCAGCGGCCGCCGGCTCGGGTTACCATGGTCGCCGGAAGCAGAGGAGGCGAGATGAAGCTGTGGGACGACGAGCTGGAGAGCTACCGCGAGGAGGCTCGTAGCCTGCTCGCGTACTTGCCCGATATCTGGCCCGAGAACCTGCCCGCCGATCCCGTCGAGCGCGCAGTCGCTCAGCGCGAGTCGATGCGCAACGCGGCGCCGCCGCAGCTCTCGGAGCGCGCGGAGCAGGGCTCGATCCCGGGGCCTGCTGGCGACATTCCGGTCCGCATCTTCCGCCCGGATGGTCGTGCCAGGGGTCTGTATCTGCACCTCCACGGCGGCGGCTGGATCCTCGGCGATCCGACCATGGGCGACCTCGGCAACGAGCACCTCGCGAGCGATTTCGGTTTGGCTGTCGTGAGCGTCGACTACCGCCTGGCGCCCGAGCACCCGTACCCGGCGGCACCCGACGATTGCGAGGCCAGCGCCCGCTGGCTGCTCGAGAAGGGGCTCTCGGAGTTCGGCGCGGAGAAGCTGTTCATCGGCGGCGAGTCTGCCGGCGGTCATCTCAGCCTGGTGACCGCCCTGCGCGTGCGCGACCGTCTCGGTGCGATCGACCGCTTGTTGGGCCTGAATCTCGTGTTTGGCTGGTACGACGTGAACGGCACACCGAGCCAGCGCGGCAACGGCGGGCACAAGGACATGCTCGATCCCGAAGGGCTGCGCTTCATGGTGGACTGCTTCACGCCGGGCCTGTCCGACGACGAGCGGCGCGCCCCGGACATCTCGCCGCTGTTCGCCGACCTGTCGGGTCTGCCCCCGTGTCTCGTGAGCGTCGGTGGCTACGACCACCTCCGCGACGATTCGCTCTTCCTGGCCCCGCGCCTGGCGGCGGCCGGCGTCGCTACCGAGCTCGCCGTCTACCCGGACTCGCCCCACGGATTCATGGCGCTGCCGACGGAGATGGCGAAGGCGCACGCGCGGCGACTCGACGCGTGGATCGGCGGCACGCTCGATCGGGCTGGCGCCTAAGCAGGTGTCAGAGGCCCCCGCCGCGGCTGCACCCTCGGGCCGCTACTCGCGCTACGTCCTGCTGCTGATCGTGTTGGTCATGCTCCTCAACACGGTCGACCGCCACATCGTGGCGATCCTCGTGGACGACATCAAGCGCGACCTCTCGTTGAGCGACCGCCAGCTCGGCTGGATCCTCGGGCCGTCGTTCACCCTGGTGTACGCGATCTCGGTCTTTCCGCTCGCACGCTGGGCGGATCGCGGTGTCCGTCGCAGCATCATCGCGCTCGGCCTGGCTCTGTGGAGCGTGTTCACGGTTCTGACGGCGGGCGTACAGAGCTTCGGCCAGATGTTTGCGATGCGGATGGGCGTGGGGGTCGGCGAAGCCAGTGCAAGCCCGGCGGCGCAATCGCTGATCTCGGACACCGTGCCGACGGAGCAGCGCGGCCGGGGCCTCTCGATGTTGTCGCTCGGCGCGGTGCTGGGGCTCGCGGTCGGCATGGCGGGGGGCGGCTGGATCAACGAGCTGTGGGGCTGGCGAGTAGCGTTCGTGATCGCCGGTGTTCCGGGCTTCGTGCTCGCGCTGGTCTTTCGGCTGACCATTCGCGAGCCCGCGCGCGGGGCGATCGAGGGGCGCGACGCCGCGCGCGAGAAGAGCGGAAGCTGGCTCGAGGATTGCCGCTACCTGCTCTCGTTGCCGTCGATGCGCTGGCTGCTCGTCGCGCACGCGCTGGCGCTCCTCTACACCACCGGAAAGGGAGCGTGGGAGCCGACGTTCATTCGGCGCGTCTACGAGATGGGGTCGGCTGAGGCCGGGACTTGGTACTTCCTGACCAGCCCGCTGCCCGGGGCACTCGGCATCTTCCTGGGCGGCTGGCTCTGCGACCGCTGGAGCCGGCGCGATCAGCGCGCTCACTTGTGGGTGCCGGTCCTGAGTACGCTGGGGGCGTCGCCCTTCCTGCTGGCCTTTCTGCTGTGGCCGGAGCAGCACCGGATCGCGCTCCCGCTGGGCCTGCCGCCGATGCCAGTCGCCTTCTTGTTCAGTATCGCGGGCTCCGTCGTGGGCGCGATGCACAGCGCCCCATTCCTTGCGGCGGTCCAGGGCCTCGCGCGGCTGCGCATGCGCGCCTCGGCTGCGGCCTTGTTCTCGCTGACCGGCTCGGGGATCGGCAGCGGCATCGGACCGCTGATCATCGGCGACCTGAACATGCGGTTCGCAGCCGCCTACGGAGACCAGGCGGTGCGCTGGTCGCTCGTCTGGTTGACGCTCGCATTCGTTCTCACCGCCGTTGCGTGCGTGCTCGCAGCGCGCAGCTTCCGGCAAGACCTCGCGCGAGCTCGAGTGCAGACGCCCGTCGGTCCGGACCCGGCGACCGGCTAGTCCGAATCTGCCGCTTGCTTGCGCGTCGCAGCGGTGCCGCGCGTGTGACGGGCAGCGGCGCGCGGTTCCTGTCTTGCGCCCCCGGCCACCGTCCGCTGCGAGCGGACCCGCAGGCATCTCCACCGGAGTCGTGGTGCTGCGGTCGAGTCGGCAGCCCTTCCGAAGTCGGCGTGTGTTCGGAACGCGCGGGTGGTGCGCCCCGTAGGTGTAAAGCCGCGTCGCCGCCCAGACGAAGAGGGCCTGCAACGCTGGTACGGGCCGGCCTCGACATGTGTGCTTCCAGTACCTGCCGTTTCGGCGCGTCTTGGTTGCCGTGTCGCCGGTCACTCGCGGGGGGGGCATAGCGCTCCGAAGAACCTCGCGAGGGACGCCAGCCGGAGGAATCCAACCGTGATCGAGCTTCTTGCCGTGTCACCGAAGAATCGGGGGCGGGGTCCCCTGAGCTCTCGTGTGTGCGGCGCGATCGGGATTGCAGTCGTGGTGGCGCTCGCCGCGGCGGGCATCGCGCACGCTGCCGAGGATGATGTTATGCAGGGCCTGGACGAGCAGGTCCAGGAGATCAAGTCCGACGTACTCGCGATTGCCGCCGAGCTGCGTCAGCTCGAAGAGAAGCTGCTCTATCCCTCCGACACGCAGGTCGCGGTCTTCGTGTCGCTTGCCGAGGGCGATCCGCTGGACCTCGATTCGGTCCGCATCCAGATCGACGACCAGCCGGTCGCGCACCACATCTACAGCTTCAAGGAGCTCGGAGCGCTGCGCAAAGGCGGGGTGCAGCGGATCTACAGCGGTAACCTGCAGACGGGCGACCATCGTATCGAGGTGTCGGTCGCGGGCACGCTGCCCGGTGGCACCGAGCTCGACCGGACCGAGAGCTTCACATTCCGCAAGGACGTGGAGCCCAGGGTCGTCGGCCTGGTCCTCGCCGGTCAGGCGTCCAGCGACGCCCAGATCCAGCTCGGAGACTGGTAGGTCGTGATCCGCGTCCGCATCCATTGGGCCGGCCTCGTGCTGGCGGCGCTCCTGGTTGCGAGTGTCGCACCCGCGTCGGATCGTACGGATCCCTGGCTCGGGGAGGCGCTCTACTACGCCTATCAGGACCGCTACTTCGAGGCGATCGAGCGCCTGGATGCAGAGATCGCGCAGCATTACCGTGTCGACGAGCGCGAGCTGGACTCGCTCCATCCTTTCATCGGCCACGCCGAGTTCTCCGTCGGCGACTTCGAGCTCTACTACCGGATGCACCACCGCGCAGGGCGGGCCATCACGGCCGTCCTCGAGGCGGACGTCGACGATGCCGTGCGCAACGAAGCCGCGTATCGGCTCGCGCGGATTCACTTCCAGAAGGATCAGTCCGAGGCGGCCCTGCGCGTCCTCGACGGTATGCGCGGTCGCGTCCCCGAGGCGATCCGCGGCGATGTCGCGTTCCTGCGCGCCAATCTGTACCTGGCGACCGGCCGTCCCTCCGAGGCGATCGACGTGCTGCGGCCGCTGCAGGGATCACGGTCGCTCGAGGGGTTCTCGGCATACAACCTGGGCATCGCGCTGCTGGAGGACGGTCGCCAGGAGGCGGCCCTCGCGCAGCTCGAGCGCTCGGGACGACTGAAGGCGAGTGAGTCGGCCGCGTTGGCGATTCGCGACAAGTCGAATCTGGTGCTCGGCACGCTGCGCTTCGAGTCGGCCGAGTTCGACGCCGCGCAGCGCTCGCTCGATCGCGTGCGCCTCGCGGGACCGTTCTCGAACCAGGCCTTGCTGCGCGCCGGCTGGGCGGACGCTTCGGCAGAGAACTTCGAGCGCGCGCTCGTGCCGTGGGACCTGCTTGCCAAACGCGACTCGACCGACATCGCCGTTCAGGAAGCCTGGCTGGCCCTCCCGTACGCCTACAGCCAGCTCGACGTCCACGGCCGGGCGGCGCTGCTGTACGGACAGGCCGTCGAGTCTTTGGACGGCGAGCTCGACAAGGTCGACGCCTCGATTGCAAACATTCGCGACGGCGAGTTCCTGAAGGCACTGGTCCGCGAAGAGATCCGTCAGGACGTGGACTGGGTGATCCGGCTGCGCAACCTGCCGAACGCTCCGGAGACCTTCTACCTGACGGCGCTGATGGCTTCGCACGACTTCCAGACGGCGCTTCAGAACTATCTCGATCTCGAGGATCTGCGCCGCAAGCTCGCCGCGTGGCGGGGCAGCCTCGCCGCCTTCGAGGACCTGGTTGCGCGGCGCCGGCAGTACTACGAGCCGGAGCTGCCTGCCATGGATCGTCGTTTCCGCGAGCTCGACGCGCAGATGCGCCTGCGCCTCGAGCAGCGCAAGCATCTCGACGCGCAGCTGCAGAAGCTGCTGGTCGCGCCGCGTCCCGAGCTGCTGGCCACGACCGACGAGCAGGCATTGGCGGCGCGTCTCTCGGCGCTCGAAGCCAGGGTCCCGGCCCCGGCTGAGGACGGCAAAGGCGCCGCGGCCGAGCGGGAGCGGATCGATCGTCTGCGCGGCGCGCTCACCTGGACACTCGCGACGGAATACCCGCAGCGGCTGACCGACGCTCACCGCCACCTGCGCGAGCTGAACACCGATGTCCTTGCGCTGACGGCGCAGTACGACGGCTTCGTTCGCGCGCGGCAGGCGGCCGCCCACAGCTACGTCGGCTACGACGGCCGGGTTCGCGGACTGCGCGCGCGCATTGGCGAGGCACTCGAGCGTGTCGGGCACTTGATGGCGCGTCAGGGCCACCGGCTCGAGGTCGTCGCGATCGACGAGCTCGTGGCGCGACGCGATCTGCTCGAGACCTATCAGAACCGGGCGCGCTTTGCCTTCGCCGACAGCTATGACCGTGCGGCCAAGGTGCAGGCCCAGGCACAGGTGCAGTGAGATGCGGAAAACGATGCATCACACTCGTACAGCCCTCGTGCTGGCTAGCGCTCTGGTCGCCGCCTGCGCCAATCCGGACAAGCGCACGCTCGCCGAGCTGCATCGCGTCGAGGCCGACACGAGCGAGATCCAGGTCGTGAACGGTCTCGACCGGGCAATGAGCGGGTACCGCCGCTTCCTCGAGGAGGCGCCCGAGTCGGCGCTCACGCCCGAGGCGATGCGGCGTCTGGCGGATCTGAATCTCGAGAAGGAGTTCGGAATCCTGGGCGGCGAGCCGGCCGCAGCGGTGCAGCCGCCCGCCGAGCTGGCTTCGCTGGAGGAGTCCGAGCAGGGGCCGGCCGCGATCTCACCCTTCGTGCTCGATGACGCCCTGGCGTTCGCGCTGCCCGACGGCCGGGATGTGTCGGAGGCGGGACCGCTCGAGGCAATCGAGCTCTACGACCGGATCCTCGCGACCTATCCGTACTACGAGCACAACGATCGCGTGCTCTACCAGAAGGCGCGTGCGTATGACGAGCTCGGGCGCCCAGACGAGGCAATCGCCGTGGCGGCCCAGCTGATTGCGGCCTACCCGCACTCGCGCCACATCGACGAGGTGCAGTTTCGCCGCGCCGAGTACTTCTTCACGCGACGCCGCTATTTCGACGCCGAGGAGGCCTACGCCGCGATCGCGGCGCGTGGCGCGATCTCGGACTTCTATGAGCTCGCGCTCTACAAGCTGGGCTGGACGCTCTACAAGCAGGAGCTCCATGAGGAGGCGCTGGACCAGTACGTCGCGCTGCTCGACCACAAGGTCTCGACCGGATACGACTTCGATCAGTCCGAGGACGAGGACGCCAGCCGGCGGATCACGGACACGTTCCGCGTGGTCAGCCTGAGCTTCTCGAGCATCGGAGGCCCCGAGGTGGTCGAGGCGTACTTCACGGCGAACGGCCCCCGTCTCTACGAAGACCGCGTCTATCGCCAGCTTGGCGAGTTCTACCTGGACAAGCTCCGCTACCAGGACGCCGCGAGTTCGTACGAGGCGTTCGTCGCGCTCCATCCGGAGCACCGTTCCGCGCCGCACTTCGGGATGCGGGTGGTCGAGATCTACGAGGCGGGTGGCTTCCCGCTGCTGGTGCTGTCCTCCAAGAAGGCGTTCGCAGCGAGCTACGGGCTCGGGGCGGATTACTGGGAGCACGTCCCGATCGAGGAGGCGCCCGAGGTCCTCGCCTACCTGAAGGGCAATCTCCGAGACCTCGCGAACCACTACCACGCCGCCTATCAGGACCCGGCCCAGGCGGAGCAGAAGTCGGTGAGCTTCGGCGAGGCGGAGCACTGGTACCGCGGCTTCCTGACCTCGTTCCCCGAGGACGGCGAGGCGCCGGTCATCCACCAGCAGCTCGCCGACCTGCTGCTCGAGAACGAGGACTTCGGCCAGGCGGCGCGCGAGTACGAGCACACCGCGTACCACTATCCCGCGCACGATCAGGCGGCCGACGCCGGCTACGCGGCGATCTACGCGCATCGCTCTCACCAGGAGCACGTCTCCGACGAGGAGCACGAGGGCGTTCGCCAGGCCGCCGTGGCGAGCACGCTGCGATTCGTGGCGGCCTTCCCGGCGCACCAGCACGCGGCCTCCGTCCTGGGCGCGGCGGTCGACGACCTCTTCGAAATGGCGCAGTTCGAGCCCGCGATCGACACGGGCCGCCGGCTCCTGGACGCGTACCCCGAGGCCGACCCGGCGATCCGGCGATCTGCGTGGCTGGCGATCGGGCACTCGGCCTTCGAGCTCGACGACTACCCGCAGGCCGAGAACGCGTATACGCGCGTGCTCGAGATGACGGCGGGCGATGACGAGTCGCGCCCGGCCGTGGTCGAGAACCTGGCCGCGTCGATCTACCAGCAGGGCGAGCAGGCGAGCGAGGCGGAGGATCACCGATCCGCTGCCGACCACTTCCTGCGCATCGCAGAGCTCGCTCCCGGGTCGACGATCCGGGCCTCGGCCGTGTACGACGCCGGTGCGGCGTTGATCCATCTCGAGGACTGGGACGCGGCGGTCGAGGTGCTCAACGGGTTCCGCGAGGCGCATCCCGACCACGCGCTCCACGGGGAGGCCACCAAGCAGCTCGCGCAGGTCTACCGCAAGCAGGGCGATCTCGAGCGCGCCGCGGTCGAGTACGAGCGCATCGCAGCCGAGGCCGACGACGAGGAGCAACGGCGCGAGGCGCTGCTGGCGGCGGGTGAGCTGTACGAGGATGCCGGCGTTCCCGAGCGCGCGATCACCGTCTACCTCGGATACGTCGAGCGTTATCCCGCGCCGCTCGAGCTCGCTGTCGAGACGCGCTTCAAGATCGCGACCCTCCGTGACGCGACGGGCGACCGGGCGAGCCAGCGCGAGCAGCTTCGTCGGATCGTCGAGCTCGACCGCACGGCGGACGCCGAGCGCACCCCGCGCATCCGCTATCTCGCGGCCCGCTCCTCGCTGGTGCTGACCGAAGTCCTCTACGACCGCTTCGCCGAGATCGAGCTCGCGCAGCCCTTCGAGGCGAGTCTCGCGCAGAAGCAGCAGCGCATGGACGCGGCGCTCGCCGGCTTCGGCGAGCTGGTCGACTACGAGGTCGGCGAGGTGACCGCGGCCGCTACGTACTACATGGCGGAGATCTACCGCGAGTTCAGCAGATCGCTGCTCGAGTCGGAGCGGCCGGTGGACCTGTCGAAGGCCGAGCTGCTCGACTACGAGGGCGTCCTCGAGGAGGAGGCGTTCCCGTTCGAGGAGAAGGCGATCGCGGTCCACGAGAAGAACCTGGAGCTGGCGCGGGCGGACGTCTACAACCGCTGGATCGAGAAGAGCCTGGCGGAGCTCGCCGAGCTGATGCCCGGACGCTATGCGAAGTTCGAGGCGAGCAGCGGGCCGATCCACTCGCTGAACCGTTATGCCTACCAGGCTCCGACGGCCGTCCTCGCGGCCGAGCCGACGGGCGGGACAGTAGTCCCGCTCGATCCGGCGGCGGCCGAATTCCAATCCGAACCCGACGGGGAGGCGGCGCCCGAAGCGCAGCCACCCGCGCAACCAGCGCCGAGCTGAGCCATGACACCCCCCCCCACACATCTCGCCATCCCGCCCCGAGTACGCACCCGGCCCGTCTGGCTGGCGATCGGGCTGCTCTGCATCCTGGCGTGCACGAGCCCGAACGCACCGATCCCGTCCGAGATCGAGAGGACGACCGACGGAGGCTTCACGATCACGCAGCCTGTCCGGGTCGGTGTCGGCGTCCGGCGCGATTTCGATGCCGGCCTGCGCCTGCTCGAGCAGGGCGAATTCGAGAGCGCCGTCGAGCGGCTGCTCGAGGTCACCGAGGCGGTGCCGAACGTCGCCGCAGCGCACATCGATCTCGGCATCGCGTACGGGCAGCTCGAGGACTGGGAGCGCGCCGAGGCCAGCCTGCGCCGCGCACTGGAGCTGAGCCCGCGCCACCCCGTTGCGCACAACGAGCTCGGGATGGCGCTGCGCCACCAGGGTCGTTTCGATGAAGCCCGCGCGAGCTACCACGCAGCGCTCGACGTGGCCTCCGGATTCCATTTCGCCCGTCTCAATCTGGCGATCCTCTGCGATCTCTTCCTCGACGACGCGCGCTGCGCGATCGAGCACTACGAACGCTATGCAGAAGCGGTTCCCGAAGACGAAACGGTCGTCATGTGGATCGCCGATCTGCGCAACCGCACCGGTCAGCCGGCGGCAGGGACGAGGTAGGGACGAGATGATTCGAACCCTGATCTGCGTTCTGACGTTGCTGCTCGCCGGATCGGTCGCCTACGGCGACGTACCCGGCAAGGACGGCGGCAAGCTGCTGTCGGGCATGTCGATTGTCGGCAACGACGAGGTGCCGAAGTCGCTCGTGATCGTTCCGTGGAAGAGCTCGGAGCTCGGGGACACGCTCGCGGTGTCTCGGGCGCTCGACGACGGACGTCGGCCCGTCGATCGCGAGGTATTCGAACGGGCTCTCGGCTACTACGCAATTCGATCCGCTTCAGATCAAGGGCGAAGCCCGGCTGAGCGATAGGAATCCTTTCTAGTCCCCCTCTGTTCCAATTGCACAACGACTGTGCTCAGGAGAATGAAATCATGGATCTGCTCTACTCGATCGTCGGGTTCTTCGTAACGGGAGGACCGTTCATGTACCCGATCTTGATCGTCTTCGCGGTGGGCGCCGCGATCGCGATCGAGCGCTACGTCACGCTCACACGTGTGACTGCCAAGAACCAGGACGCCTGGGGCCGGGTCCAGCCGGCACTGATGAACGGCAACTTCGACGAGGCGCGCGAGATGACGAGCAAGGACGACTCGACCATCTCTCAGCTCCTCGAGATGGGGCTCTCGCGGCAGGGCGCGGTGCGTCGCCGCGACGACATCGAGATCGCGATGGAAGAGGGAATGATGGAGATCATCCCCCAGCTCGAGAAGCGCACGCCATACGTCGCGCTGGCTTCGAGCATCGCGACCCTGCTCGGGCTGCTCGGCACGATCATGGGCCTGATCTCAGCGTTCACCGCGGTTGCCAATGCGAACCCGGCCGAGAAGGCCGACTTGCTGTCGGCGAGCATCTCGGTGGCGATGAACACGACCGCATTCGGGCTGATGGTGGCGATTCCGCTGCTGGTCACGAGCTCGGTGCTGACCGCCAAGACGAGCCAGATCGTGGACAGCCTCGAGATGGCCTCGGTCAAGGTCCTCAACGTGATCTCGTCCAGGGCGCGGCGCCAGGTCGAGGTCGAGGCTTAGTCGCATGCGGCGACGACACCACTACCGCAGACGCGGAGCCGAGCAGGCCGAGCTCGACATGACCACCTTCCTCAACCTGATGGTGGTACTCGTGCCGTTCCTGCTGATTACCGCCGTCTTCTCGCGCATCACGGTCGTCGAGCTGAGCCTGCCGACTGCGGCGGGCGGCGCTGCGTCGGTCGAGTCCAGCGTGCGCGTCGAGGTCATCGTCCGCAGCGATGGGCTCGAGCTCGCCGAAGGGAACTCCATGCTCGCGCGGATCCCGAAGGTGAACGGCAGCTACGACCTCGACACACTGTCCGAGCACGTGGTCGCGCTCAAGCGACAGCACCCGGGGCACGATGATGCTTCGGTCCTGCTCGAGCCCGACATCGAGTACGACCACCTGATCCAGGTAATGGACGTCGTGCGGAGCGCTGAGCTGCCCGGCGAAGGAGAGTCCGAGTTCACGCGCATGGCGCTGTTCACGGACATCTCGATCGGAGACGCACCGTGAAGAATTCGCGACGCATGAAGCGGATGTCGCGCAACCGCCAGGTGATCACGCGCATGAACCTCACGTCGCTGATGGACGTGTTCACGATCCTCGTGTTCTTCCTGCTCGTGAACTCGGCCTCGACCGAAGTCCTCGAGACGCCCAAGCAGATCAAGCTGCCGGCTTCGGTGGTGGAGGAGAAGCCGCGCGAGACGGTGGTGATCTTCATCAGCCCGGAAGAGGTCACCGTACAGGGCAAAGCCGTGGCTCGGACCGAGGACATCCTCGCGATGGCTGGACAGAACGTGGTGGCGATCGGCGAGCGTCTGACTGAGGTAAGCGAGAGCATCATCGGTCTGCGCACCGAGATCGTGGCGGAGAGCCAGGAGGTCACGATCCTCGCCGACCGAACGGTTCCGTTTCGCGTCGTGAAGAAGGTGATGTCGACTTGCACCAGCCGGGGATACGGCCGCATCTCGCTGGCCGTGCTGCAGAAGGCGTCGCAGACCGCCCACCGGACCGGGACTCAGGCGCCCAGCGCGTCGTAGGAACAGGTGAACCCGTGAACACCGCCGATCCCAAGAACGAAGCTGCGCTCCGCGCACAGCTCGAGCAATCGCAAGAGTGCCTCGATAAGCACACCGGCGAGCTGCGAGCGATCGAGGCCGAGCTCGAGGAGCTCGCGGTCGATCGCCAGCAGTATGCGCTGCTGCAAGAGGCGTGTGGCGCGCTCGAGAAGCTCGACGAGCAGGACGCCGCCAGCCTGTTCTGGCGCGAGATCGCCGCCGTGGACAACGGGCGAGCGCACCTGCGCACCGTGCGCGAGCGTGTCGATGCATTCCAGCGCCAGCTGGGCGAGATCGAGGCCGGCCGGCAGGCGGTGCTCGCGAAGATCGTGCGCGAGGAGGAGAACGGTGAGTTCCTCGAAGAGGATCTCTACGAGCTGAAGCGCGCGGAAGAGGAGCGCAAGCGCGAGTGGATCGTCGAGCGCGAGATGAGCTCGCAGCCGGCGCGTCCGTCCGTCATGCCGTGGAACCGCGGTGGCGAAGAGGATCAGCGTTTCCGCCGCGTGCTGTTGCAGGCGCTGCTGGTCAGCCTGCTGCTCGGCGTGGTGTTTCCGTGGATTCCGCTGCCGGTGCTGGATCGCTGGGAGGTGATCGAGGTGCCCGAACGGCTGACGCGCCTGATTCGCGAGGAGCGAACGGTGACGCCGCCCCCGGTGCGCGAGCTGAGGCAGGAGGAGCCCAAGCCGGTCGAGGAGACGCCGTTGCTCGCCGAGCAGGGGTCGCCCGAGCCGGCCGTGAAGCAGAAGCCGAAGCCCGGAGCCGGCTCGAAGGGCATCCTCGCGTTCCGCAAGCAGTTCTCGAGTCTCCCGGACAACGGAGCTGCGGCGCGCCTCGGCTCGCAGGCGCGCATCACGCGCTCGGGTGAGGCCGCGAGCGGCCGGCCGACGCGCTCGCTCGTCACCACGCAGGGGCCGGGCTCGAGCGGCGGCATCGATCTCGCGTCGCTCAGTCGCGACGTCGGCGGCGGCGGTGGCGAGGGGATCGAGGGCGTGCAGGTCACACGGGCCACCAGCGCGATCGGCGCGATCGGGGGCGGAACCGGCCGACCGCTGAGCGGCGGTCCCGGCTCGGCGCGCACCGACGAGGAGATCCAGATCGTCTTCGACCGGCACAAGTCGGCGCTCTACCGGCTCTACAACCGCGAGCTGCGCCGCGACCCGACGCTGCAGGGGCAGATGCTCCTGCGCATGACGATCGAGTCCGATGGCAGCGTCTCGATGTGCGCCCTGCAGAGCTCGGACATGAAAGCACCGGCGCTCGCCAGCCAGATCGTCGAGCGCGTGAAGACCTTCGACTTCGGGGCCAAGGATGGGATCCCCGCGATCACGATCCTCTACCCGATCGATTTCCTGCCCGCGACCTGAGCGCGGGGCGGGAACGTCGAACGGAGTCCACCATCGATCGCAGGAGGAGCATCGACCGACTGAGCACGACTCACTGACCGAACGAGCCACTGACGCTCGATGATTCAGACAAAGGCAAAGCCACCGAAAGGCGGCGACGCAAAGTCACCGGTCTAACGAGCCTTCGGGCTCCACGACAGCGGGACCGCCAACGAATCGAGGCCCGGTCCCCTGGGCTCCCTCGTTCCGTCCGGCGTTTCCGATCGACCTTACGGGTAGAACGAGAGATTCGGATGCCGGCAAAGGAACACAATAGAGTACGGACACTCGGCAGAGCGCGAAGCGCTCTGTTCGCCGTGCTGTTCCTCGCGCTTCTCGTTCTGCTTCCGTCGGCGAGCGCCGCCCAGGTGATCACGTTCAATTCCGCGACCGCCTCCTGGCGCGACGCCCAGGACAACGTCCCCGGAAGTCAGCCGGGGGATCCCGTCATCACGAACGGAGTCCCGACGTCGAGCATCAGTTGGGGCGGAGCCACGCCACAGAGCGGGTACGACGCCACGATCACGATCCCGGACCCGACGCAGTTCCCGGTTGCGGACTTCACGCACCGGAACTTCACCGTCCCCGATCCCTCCTTGACCTCGGTGGTGCTCGATATCGTCATCGACTTCGACGTGGATGGCAGCCCGTTCGGTCCCTTGCCCTTCACCTTCACGTTCACCCACGAGGAAACCCCCAACAACCTGAATCCCTGTCCCTATCCGACACCGCCCGGAGAGGGATGCACCGACCGGGTGACCTTCCTCGATGCGCCCCTGCCCACCACCTTCACGATCGGGGGAAAGACCTACACGCTGGGGATGACCTTCCTCGACGAGAGCGGCAATCCCGTCGAGGAATTCATCACGAGCGAAGGAGGCGTGGCCAACACCGCGGAGCTCGACGTCGAGTTCGCGCTGGTTCCGCCCGTGTTGGAGGTCACCAAGTCGGGCCCGGCGACGATGGCTCCGGGAGAGACCGGCGTCTTCACGATCGATGCCCTGAACACGGGACCCAACGACGCCTGGAACACCACCCTCCGCGACCTGCTGCCGGACGGCGCGACGGGCGGTATGTGCGACGTCACGCCGCAGGTGCTGGGTGCGCAGGTCTTCGCGGCCGACGGTGTCACGCCGGTCCCCGGCAAGGGCCCGCTGCTGCAGGGAACGGACTTCACGCTCTCCTACGCCGCGGCCCCGATCTGCGGGCTCACACTCACGATGTTGTCGGCGGCGTCCGTCGTGAGCGAGAACGAACGCCTCATCATCATCTACCAGACGCAGCTCGACGGGAGCACTCAGGGCGGCGTGGCGCTCACGAACGTCGCCGGCGCGACCGAGTGGTTCGACGATGATGTCTCCAATCCCATCCGCGGGAGCTACGTGCAGGCCCTCAGCGACGGCACCGTGGGTGTGGTCGATCACGAGGACGCCCACACCCTGACCACGGACCAGCTCGACTACCTCTTCGAGAAGACGGTCGTCGATCCGGTAAGCGGCGCGCTGCTGACGACCGCTGCGCCGGGCGACACGCTTCGCTACCGGCTCCGCCTCGAGAACCGCGCGGCCGCCCCGCTCGCGGGGCTCGGCTTCACCGACGAGATCGACCGTCTCAACGGGTCGCCGCTGTTCGAGCCCGGCTCGCTCACGCTCGTCACGGTGCCCGCCGGGGCAGACACGAGCGGAACGGATCCGAACGGGGGTGCCGCGGGGACGGGTCTGGTCGACGTCCGCAACTTGTCGGTCGCGGCCGGCGAGAGCGTGCTCGTCGAGTTCGACGTCACCCTCGTCAACCCGATCGCGGACGGGACCCCCATCACCGACCAGGCCGAACTGCTGATCGCCGACGCCCCCTTCGGCCTGAGCGACGATCCCGGCGTGAACGGAGCCGCCGATCCCTTCGTTTCCGACGACGAGGACCCGACGGTCGCGCTGGTCGGGTCGAACCAGGCCTTCCAGGTGGAGAAGGTCTCGGCCGACCTCGACGGCAATCCGGCGGAGCTGCTTGCCGGCGAGAGGCTCCGCTACACGATCACCGTCGTGAACGTGGGCAACATGGACGCCGTCGACGCGACCCTGCGCGACGCGATCCCGGTGGGCACGACCTACGTTCCGGACAGCACCACCCTGAACGGGGCACCCGTGGCCGACCCGGCTGCCGGACTCGCGCCCTTCGTCAACGGCATGTCGATCCAGGCGGCTGGAGCGGCGAGCCCGGGCTCGATGCCGGCAGATCCCTCGGCCGACGCGGCCAACGTGGCCACCCTGGTGTTCGAGGTCGTGGTCGATCCGGGCGTGGTGGACGGGACCATCATCTCGAACCAGGCCTTCGTCAGTGCCCTCGGCGGCGGCGTGGTGGATCAGCCGTCCGACGATCCGGACACCCCGATCCCCGACGACCCGACGCGCGACGTGGTCGGCAACGCGCCGCTGCTGTTCGC
>JAYZFK010000050.1:0-22716 GCA_036336835.1 Myxococcota bacterium
GCCTCGGTGCGCGAATGGCCGAGGTCGGTCCAGTACAGCATCAGGTGGTCGATCATTCCGAGCTGCGAAAACGCATAACAGAACAGCACGTAGAGCAGGATCCAGAACGCCGGCGTTCGGGTGGCCGCCGCGAGTGAGAGCGACGTCGCATCCGATCGCGGCGCGGGTGTCTGGTTCGCCGTTCTAGCGGCTGCGAGCTCGCCCGGCCTCGGATCGCGCACGGCAAAGATCGCAAACGGAAGGATCACCGCGACGCCACCGATGCCGATTGCCAGAGCCGCCCCACGCCACGAGCCCGACGCCGAGAGCGCTGCGATCGCGTGCACGAAGACCACGCCCCCGAGGTTCGAACCGATGAGCGCGATCCCCAGGGCGACACTGCGACCACGATCGAACCAGCGCGTAATGACGGCTCCGATGACTACGTCGCCGATCCCCGCGTTGCCCGCCGCCAGCAGCACCACCGCCAGGTAGAGGTGCCACAGCTCGAATGTCCCGCTCAGTACGACGAAGCTGGCCAGCAGGCACGCGAGCGAAGCCAGCACCACCGCCCGCACGCCGAAGCGCACGCACGCTGTCCCGACCACGGCCTGCGCAACCGACGACACCAGCAGCATCGGGGTCATGGCCGACGACCACATCGCCCGCGTCCAGCCGAGCTCTTCGATCAGGTCGGGAGACAGTGCGCGCGTGGCGTAGAAGAAGCCGGCCCCGAATTGGCACACCAGGCAGCCGAGCACGACCAGGACGGCGCGAGCGGGCATGGCCGCGGAGAGTACCGGAATCTGCCCACGCCCAACGCCGGAATGCTGTACAACAAGGGCATGCGAGTACGCGTCGACCGAGAGAAGTGCACCGGCCACGGCCGCTGCTACGCGCTGGCGCCCGAGGTCTACGACGCGGACGACGAAGGCTCCTGCGTCATTCCCGAGCAGCAGGTGCCGCCCGAGCACGCCGACGTCGCTCGGCGCGGCGCGCTCAACTGCCCCGAGGACGCGATCGAGATCTCTGGGAACTAGGAGGAAGAACCATGGCAGATGAAAGTGTCCCCTTCGACCGCGACGACCCGGAGCTCGCGCGCAACCCGCGCCGCATGTTCAAGCTGCTGCGCGACCACGCGCCGATCATGCACCTCGCGGAAGGCCCCCGCCCGGGCACGCTCGTCTCCCGCTACGGGAACGTGCTCGAGGTCCTGCGCAATCCGGCGGTTTTCTCGTCGAACGACGATGCGGTGGACATCGGCCAGAAGCGGCCGATCATCCCGTTGCAGCTCGACCCGCCCGAGCAGACGCTCTACCGCAAGCTGATGGCGCCGCTGTTCGCGCCGAGGGTGATCGATGCCCTCGAGGCGCAGACACGGCAGCTCGCGATCGATCTGATCGACGCGGTGGCTGGAGGGAGCGGGTGCAATTTCCACAGCCGTGTCGCGGAGCCTCTGCCCAGCACCGTGTTCCTGCAGCTGCTCGGTCTTCCGGTCTCGCGCGCGGCCGAGTTCATCGAGCTCAAGGACGGGATCATCCGCCCGGCCGTCGAGACGCCGTCAGAGCGACGCGCCGCGGTCAACGCCACGGGCGAGAAAATCTATGCAGTGCTCGAGGAGGTGGTGGCGCAGCGCGTCGAGCAGCGCCGCGACGATTTCATCTCTGGCTTCCTCGACGCGGAGGTCGACGGCGAGCGGCTGACGCCCGAGGACGTGGTCGACATCGGCTACCTGTTCTTCCTGGCGGGCCTCGACACCGTGACCGCATCGCTCGATTGCATCGTCGCCTATCTGGCGCAGCACCCCGAGCAGCGCGCGTCGATCGTGGCGGACCCGTCGCTGATTCCCAACGCGATCGAGGAGCTGCTGCGCTTCGAATCGCCCGTGGCAGGCGTCGCGCGCATCACAGCCCAGGACACCGAGATCGAGGGCTGCCCGATCGCCAAGGGCACGCACGTCAACGTCATGCTCGGCGCCGCCAACACGGACGACCGCTTCATGGACGACGCCGACCAGGTCGACTTCCACCGCGAAGTGAACAAGCACATCGCGTTCGGTGCTGGCGCTCATCGCTGTCTCGGCTCGCACCTCGCGAGGATGGAGCTGCGCGTGGTGATCGAGGAGTGGCACAAGCGGGTGCCGAACTATTCGCTCGCCCCCGGGATCGAGCTCGAGTACTCCGAGGGGCTGCGCCAGGTCGAGAACCTCGAGCTGGTCTGGTAGCGCTCAGCCCACGCGCAGCGCCGCGGCAGCCTTGCTGACTGTCGCTCAGGATGTCCAGGTAGGCGAGCAGACCGACCTCGGTCGCTGGATGACTCAACGTTGGCGTCGATCCAGGGGTGAGCCTCGGGCGCCGGAGCCCGCATGTCGACGACGGGGTCGTCGTTGTGACTGTGGACGATCGTCGCGCCGACCTCGATGACCACGGCGGGGCGCCGCCTATCCAAGTCTCCCCGGAGTCCTCACCCGGACACCGATGCGACTGGAGTAGAATGGCTCGTATGTACCCCGGCGTGCACTCCCGAGAGATCCCGGACAAGGCGGCCTACGTGATGGCCTCGAGCGGCGAAACCGTCAGCTACGCCCAGCTCGACGAGCGCTCGAACCGTTGCGCGCGACTGCTGCGCGAACGCGGACTCGGCCCGGGCTCCTCGATCGCGATCCTGCTCGAGAATCACCCCCGCTTCTTCGATGCCTGCTGGGCAGCCCAGCGCTCGGGCCTCTACTACACGCCGATCGCGAAGCATCTGCTCGCAGAGGAAATCGAGTACATCGCCAACGACTGCGGCGCGGAGGTTCTGATCACGTCGCACGCCTTGCGCGAGACCGCCGCAGAGCTGGCCGATCGCCTGCCGCGCGTGCGCGAACGCTTCATGATCGACGGTACGATCCCCGGTTTCGCTTCGTACGAAGATGCTGTGGGGACGCAATCTCCCGAGCCACTCGACGAGGAGCTCGAGGGGCAGGACATGCTCTACTCGTCCGGGACCACCGGGCGACCGAAGGGCATCAAGAATCCGCTGCCCGATCGTTCGATCGGCACTCCTCCGCCGATGCTCCAGGCACTGGCTGCCGGGCGCTTCGGCTGCAGCCCAGACGCGGTGTACCTGTCCCCGGCACCGCTCTACCACTCGGCGCCGCTGCGCTTCACGATGACGCTCCAGCGACTCGGCGCGACCTCGATCGTGATGGAACGCTTCGATCCGCTCCAGGCGCTCGAGCTGATCGAGCGCCATCGGGTCACGCTCTCGCAGTGGGTACCTACGATGTTCGTCCGCATGCTGAAGCTATCCGACGAGGAGCGCGAGCGGTTCGACCTGTCGAGCCAGCAGGTAGCACTCCACAGCGCGGCACCGTGCCCGGTGTCCGTCAAGGAGCAGATGATCCAGTGGTGGGGGCCGATCCTGATCGAGTACTACGGCGCGACCGAGGGGCACGGCGGCACCCAGATCGAATCCGAGGAGTGGCTGCAGCACCCGGGCTCGATCGGCCGAGCGAACACGGGTAGCGAGGTTCACGTGCTCGACGACGAGGGCAAGGAGCTGCCCGCGGGCGCGATCGGCACATTGTACTTCAGCGGCGGCGAGCACTTCGAGTATCACGGCGATCCGACGAAGACCGCCGAGACGCGAAGCCCACAGGGCTACGCGACGGTGGGTGACGTCGGCTATGTGGACGAGGAAGGCTACGTCTACCTGACGGATCGCAAGGCGCACATGATCATCACCGGCGGCGTCAACGTCTATCCGCAGGAGACCGAGAACGTGCTGGTGGTGCACCCCAAGGTGTACGACGCAGCCGTGATCGGGGTGCCGAACGACGAGTTCGGCGAAGAGGTCAAGGCCGTCGTCCAGCCCGCGCACCCCGAAGAGGCCGGGCCCGCGCTCGAGCGCGAGCTGATCGCCTGGTGCCGCGAGCGGCTCTCGAGCCTCAAGTGCCCGCGCTCGATCGACTTCGAGGCCACGCTCCCGCGCAGCGAGACCGGCAAGCTCTACAAGCGGCTGCTGCGAGACCGCTACTGGCAGGGACGCGAGCTGACGCCGCGCTGAACCTCGCGGCTGCCGCTTCCGGAGTGTGTATCCTCGCGCCGATGCCGGACTCCGCTGCATGAGCCAGACCGCGCGCGGGACCATCGTCGCGCCGATCGCGCTGATATCCGGGCTGGCGCTCGTCCTGGTAGGCGGCGCGGTGGCGATCGATGGAGGGCTCAGCCTGATCGCCGATCCGGGTCTGTGGCTCGCAGGGCTGCAAGGCGAGGGCGCGCTCGATCGCGTGGCCAACGCCGCTGAGGTGATAGCGGGCGTGCTCGCGATCGCAATCACGGTTGCCGCGATCGTCGTGGAGCTCGCCGCCAACCGCTACACCTCCCGCATCACGCAGCTGTTCGTGCGCAACACCACGAACCGGGTCGTTCTGTCACTCTTCGTCCTGACCACGATCGTGTGTCTGTGGACGTCGGCGGCGCCGCTCGAAATGCTCGAGGCTGCGCGGGTCACGTCGGCGCTGGCAATGGCGATGGCGACCCTGTGCCTGCTCGCACTGCTGCCGTACTTCATGTTCCTGTTCCGGTTCCTCGAACCGCGCAATATCATCGCGCGCATCGGCGAGCAGGCGCTCGAGGCGGCGCGCAACGGCCAGCGACCCGGGATGCTCGAGGCAATCGAGGAGCTCGAGGACCTGGCGCGCGTTGCACACGAGAACCACGATCGCAGCATCGCGCTTGCCTCGGTCGACGCTCTCGCCGACGTGCTGCGCGGCTACCTGCCACTGCGCGAAGAGCTTCCGGCGAGCTGGTTCAAGATCGATCTCGAGCTGGCACGCGATCCCGACTTCGTGGCTCTTGCGCCCTCGACCGTGCGTCAGCTCGAGGAGCAGCGCATCTGGCTCGAAGCCAAGATCTTCCGCCAGTTCCTGTCGCTGTTCGAAGCGGCGCTCGGCGAAGACCGGGATCTCGGCAACCTGGTCGCGCTCGACACGCGTTCGATCGCGACTGAGCACGCCGCCGAAAACGCCGATCTACTCGATCTCGCGATCCGCTTCTTCAACAGCTACCTGCGCGTGGCGATTCGCACCGGCGATATACGGGCCGCCTACTACGTGTTCGATCAGTACCGGGCCGTCGCCGAAGATGCGCTGCAACGCGGCGATCGCGAGCGGCTCCGCCGCATCGCGACGCACCTCCACGAGTACGGTGACCTTGCCTGCGACCTAGGGCATGATTTCCTGCTCGAAGTGATCGCCTGGGACATCGCGACCTTGATCGAGCAGGCGGCAACGAGCCTGACGGACGAAGTCGATCAGCTGCTGGATCGCTTCGTGTCGGTCGACCGCAAGGACGAGAGGAGAGAGCAGGAAGAACGGCAGGGCGGGGTTCGCCGCATCCAGATCCAGCTGGCAACCCTCTTCCTGCTCCAGAACGACGAGGCGCGGGCCCTGCGGATCGCCGAAGACATGCGAAGCGAGAACCCCGAGCAACTCGCGGCCATCCGCAAGGCTCTCGAAGACGAGAGCCGCGAGCAGTACTGGGAGTTCACCGACCGCGGAGTCAACTTCTCCTACCTGCCCCCCGACCGACGGGCCCAGCTCCCCCGCTTCTTCGACCTCCTGGCGGCGCTTTGACTTTTACTCCCGAGGAGGCAGAAAGTTCTGCAATGTCGCTCGATCCGATTCCCGCAGTGTGGACCGACGATCCGCATCCGGTGTACCGGCGACTGCGCGAGGAGCATCCGCTCCACTATCTGGAGGAGCGGGATCTTTGGGTGCTGTCCCGGCACGCAGATCTGCGGGCGGCGATCCGCGATCCCGAGACGTGGTCTTCGACGCAGGGCGTCGTTCCGAACGGCTTCGTTCCCGCCAAGCCGACGCTGATCGTGATGGATGCGCCCGACCATGCCTCGATGCGCAACGCGGTGAACCGCGCATTCACACCGCGTCGCATCGACCTGCTGGCCCCGCGGATTCGCCGCTTCGCGCAGAGCCTCGTCGACTCGTTTCCAGCAGAGGGTGAGCTCGACGCCTTCGCAGCGTTCACGGATCCTCTGCCGCTGCTGGTGATGGCCGAGCTGCTGGGGGTCGACCCCGAGCAGCACGAGATGTTCAAGCGCTGCGGGGACGCGATCGTGTACGCAAGCGACAACCCGCCCGAGGTCCTGCGCACCGCCGAGACCGAGCTGACCGACCACCTGAGCGAAGTCTTCGCCCAGCGTCGCCGCCAGCCGCGCGAAGACCTGATCAGTGTCCTGCTCCACGCATCGCCGGAGGGGGCCGCGCTGTCGGATGACGACCTGCTCGGGCTCTGCTTTCTGCTGCTGGTCGCCGGCACGGAGACGACGACGAGCGCACTCGGCAACGCGATCCTGCTGCTCGACCGGTACCCGGAGGCACGCTCCCGGCTCGTCGCGGACCCCTCGCTCGTCGCCAGCGCCTGCGAGGAGATCCTGCGCTTCGATTCACCCGTGCAGGGACTGTCTCGGGTCGCCACCCGCGACGTCGAGATGCACGGTCGGACGATTCCCAAGGGGGCCCGCGTGCACCTGCTGTTCGCGGCGGCGAACCGGGACCCCCGCGCCTTCGAGGAGCCCGAGCGCTTCGATATCGAGCGACGCGACAACCATCACTTCGCGTTCGGCTTCGGCGTGCACTTCTGTCTCGGTGCGAGTCTCGCGCGCATGGAGCTTCGCATCGGCATCGAGGAGTTCCTCCGTCGTGCCCCCGACTACACCGTCCGGCGGGCCGGAGTCGAGCGCCTGCGCTCCGATACCAACCGAGGGTTCCGCCAGCTGCCCGTCTCGCTGTAGAGTCCCACTCCATGACACGAACGATCTTCCGCAACGCAAACCTGCTCGACGGCACCTCGCCCGGCCGGCCGGGCACCAGTGTCGCGATCGAGGGCAACCGCATCACGGCCGTCGGCCCCGAAGCTGCGATCGAAGCCGCGCCCGACGACCGCACGATCGAGCTCAGCGGCCACACCCTGATGCCCGGGATGGTGCAGTCGCACTTTCACTCGTGCTTCTCGGACTGGGGCGGATCGGCGCCGCAGCTCGGGCTCGAACGACCCGCACCGCTGATGACGCTGATCGCGCGGGCGAACATGGAGACCGCGCTCGCTCACGGCTTCACCAGTGTCGTGTGCTCGAGCAGCGCCTACTACATCGACAAGCAGCTCTTGCAAGCCCAGATCCTGGGGCTGTTCAGCGGCCCGCGGATCCTGCCCGGCTCGCACGAGCTGATGGTTCCCGGCGTCGAGGGCGACGCCGAGGCCGAGAACTGGTACATGGGCCTCACCAACCACGGCATGATCGCCTCGGTGAGTGGCGTCGACGAGATCCAGCGCACCGTGCGCCGCGAGATCATGCGCGGTGCCGAGATGGTGAAGATCGCCGCCAGCGGAGGGCACACGCTCGGCCACGCCTACGATCAAGACACCCCGACGACGGCCGAGATCGAGGCCGCGGCACAGGCAGCGCACGGCCTCGGTCGGCAGATCCGCGCGCACGCAGCCTCGCGCCGTTCGATCCTCGCCTGTGCGCGTGCCGGCTTCGACGTGATCGACCACGCCGACCGCCTGGACGAAGCATGCATCGAGGCCGTCCTGCAGAACGGCAGCACCCTCGTGCCCAGCATGTTGTTCACATCGCGGTTGATGGCGATGGTCGAGCAGCTCGCAGCCGAGGGCGAGGCGTTCTCCTGGGGCAGGGGCTTCATCCGCACGGACGCCGAGTACGCCCAGCGGATCCGCGAGGCACGCGAGGACCTGGACAACATCTCGCGCATGCTGCCGGTCGCCAACGAGTCCGGCGTCCGGATCGCCGTCGGCGACGACTACGGCATCGGCTTCATGCCCCACGGCGACTACGCCAGCGAGCTCGAGCTCTACGTGAAGGAGCTCGGCGTGTCCGCGCTGGACGTGCTGCGCTGGGCCACGGTGAACGGCGCCGCCCTGATGGGTCACGGCGACGAGCTGGGAACGATCGCCGAGGGCAAGCTCGCGGACCTGCTCGTCGTCGCTGGCGACCCGGTCACCGACATCGGCTGTCTCGGCGACACCGACAATCTGCTGGCAATCGTGAAGGACGGAGAGTTCGTCAAGGACACGCTTGCTGCGCGCAGCTGAGGAGACTCGCGATGAAGCTCGGCTACTTCGGAATCAATATGGGCGCATTCGGTACTCCCGAAGCCTGCGTGAAGGTCGCCCGCGCGTGCGAGGCGGCGGGCTACGAATCGCTCTGGACGGGTGAGCACGTGGTCGTAATAGACCCCCAGCAGCCTCCCTCGCCACTCGCGCCCCTCACGCCGCAGCTCGACCAGGGGATCGCCCTGGCCTGGATCGCCGCCCAGACCGAGCGCATTCGGCTAGGCACCGGAATCATCATCCTGCCGCAGCGCAACCCCCTGATCCTGTCGAAGGAGCTGGCAACGCTCGACCACGTCTCGAATGGCCGTCTGATGGTCGGCTTCGGTGTCGGCTACGTGCAGGGCGAGTTCGACGCACTCGGCATCCCGTTCGAGGAGCGAGGACCGCGCACCACCGAGCACATCGAGGTGCTGCGAGCGATCTGGACCCAGGACCAGCCCCGATTCGAAGGCGAGTTCACGCAGTTCTCGGGGATCCAGCAGCGTCCGCAGCCACTGCAGGATCCGCACCCGCCGATCTACGTCGGCGGCATGTCGCGCCCCGCCCTGCGGCGGGCAATCGGCCACGGCGACGCCTACTACGGGTTCTTCCAGAGTGTCGAGGCCACAGCCGGTTTGATCGAAACGATCCGCGAGGAGTCCAAGAGTACCCAGCGACCGGCCTCGCTCGGCAAGCTCCCGCTCACGATCACGCCGCCGGCGGGGCTCATCGACCGCGACACCGCTCGGCGCTACGAGGATCTCGGCGTCGAGCGGCTGGTGGTCTTCGCCGATTTCACCGCCATGGCAGGCCCCGCTCTCGACCCGAACGGGCCGGAGATCGACGCCGTCGTCGCACATATCGAGAAGCAGGCGAACGAGCTCGGCCTCGGCTGATCGCCCGCCACGACGCGCCCCGGGGAGTGCCCGTAGACCACCCGTGGCGCGGCCCTCGTGGCAAAATGGGAGCATGGCCACCGCCGCCCGCATGCCGCCGGCGGACCGCCCAGGAGCAACCTCGTGGATCGCTACCTGTTGATCTCAGCCGATTGCCACGCCGGACCGCTGCCCGACCAGATGCGCAGCTACATCGCCAAGGACTACCTGGAGCTCTTCGACGCGTGGATCGCCGATGAGGAAGGAAAGCTGGCCCGCCGCGCCGACCACACCGGTGCGTCGATCTACGGCGACGAAGCACTCGAGGAGTTCGCGGTCGACGACGCCGTGGTCCACGGCGGCATGGACGGCGCGTGGGACTCGAAGCGAAGGCTCGCCGAACTCGACCAGGACGGCATCGTGGCCGAGGTGATCTTCCCGGGTGGCAGCATGCAGACGGTGTCCCCGTTCGGCGCGGGTCTGATGACCTACCAGTACGAGCAGCCGGCCGACGTCTGGTGGGAAGGCTGCCGCAGCTACAACCGCTGGCTGGCGGATTTCTGCAGGCTGACGCCCGGACGCCGCGCCGGTGTCGGCCTGATCACGGTCGACGATATCGAGCAGACGGTCGCCGAGATCGAGTGGCTGCGAAACAACGACGTGTTCGGTGGCATCATTCTGCCTGGCGACACCAACGGTCACGCCTTCTACAATCATCCTCGCTACGAGCCAATCTGGTCGGTGTGCGAAGACCTCGACATGCCGATCCACACGCACTCGGGCTGGACGCCGAACTACGGCAACCTGCCCGGCTCGCTCGGCATCTTCCTCTACGAGATCGGGTGGTACGCACACCGCCCGATGCATCACCTGATCTGGTCGGGTGCTTTCGAGCGCCATCCGAAGCTCAAGTTCGTGATGACCGAGCAGGGTGCGACCTGGGTGGTGCCGGCACTGAAGCAGCTCGACCAGCAGTACGAGCTACCGATGTTCCGGCACATGCGCCGTGAGCTGCCGCGCAAGCCGAGCGAGTACTTCGCCAGCAACGGCTTCATCGGCGCCGCCTTCCTGGACGGCGAGGCCGCGACAGCACGCTACGACATCGGCGTTGGCAAGCTGATGTGGGGGAGCGACTACCCACACATGGAAGGGACCTGGCCGCACACGAGCGAGAGACTCGAGGAAGCGCTCGGCGCGGTTCCGACCGACGAAGTGAGGCAGATCCTCGGAGACACCGCGGCAGGGGTCTACGGCTTCGACGTCGAGAAGCTCGGGGCACTCGCCGCCGAACTCGGCCCGAAGCGCTCGAGCCTCGGGGCCTGAAAGCAGAAGGAGCGCACGATGGATCGTCGCATCGTCATCTCGTCCGACGACCGCACCGGCCCGCGGGCCACCCGATTCTGGCCGCAGAAGGGCTCCCCCGCCAGCGCCTGAGCCGACGCGTGAGATGAAGCAGCCGTTCCAGCAGCTCAAGTCCGACGATGTCGAAGGCCTGGTCGACGATGCCCAGCTCGCCAGATGGCTCGACGAGCAGGGGCTCGCTCCCGGACAGCCGCTCGCCGTACGTCGGATCTCCGGAGGCATGTCGAACGAGAGCATCGGTGTCGAGCGCGGGGGGGAGCGCTGGGTGCTCCGGCGGCCGGCCCTGCACGCGCTCGAAGGCGCCGATCGCGGCATGCAGCGGGAGTTCCGCGTCCTGTCCGCGCTCGATGGCACGAGGGTGCCCCATCCGCGCCCCATCGCCCTGTGCGACGACCCTGCGGTCGCCGGCTGTGTCTTCTACCTGATGGAACACGTCGACGGATTCGCCCCGGGCCTGCGGCTCCCGGAGCCCTTCGCGAGCAGTGCAACGCTGCAGCAGCAGATCGCCTTGTCCAGCATGCAGGCGCTCGGCGAGCTGGCCCGGGTCGACTGGCGCGCCCGCGGGCTCGAGGGCTTCGGCAAGCCCGAAGGATTCCACGACCGGCAGGTGAGCCGCTGGGCCGGGCAGCTCGAACGCTACGGACGGCGCGATCTACCGGGGCTGCGCGACGTGGGTGTCTGGCTCGAGGCACACCGACCCGCGAGCGGCGCCTGGGCGCCCGCCATCATGCACGGCGACTACCACATGGCGAACCTGTTCGTCGCGCCCGCACCACCGGGCCGCATCGCCGCGATCCTCGACTGGGAGAACGCGACGATCGGCGATCCGCTGCTCGACCTCGCCGGCTTCTTGCGGATGTTCTCGACCGGCGGCTACGCCCACTGGGCCGAGCGCGACGAGATGATCGCCTGCTGGGAGCACTACAGCGGTCGCACAGCGCCCGATCTGCGTTACTACACGGCACTCTCCGCCTACAAGCTGAGCGTCATGCTGGAGGGCGTCTATCAGCGCTCTCTCGCAGACCCCACGCGTGGCCGGGCCGACGCGATGGGCGACATGGTGCTGCAGATCATGGACGAAGCGCAGGAAGCGATCCGCGGCTGAATGCCGCAACAGGAGATCCGAGATGCCCAAGGTGCCGCACGGCTACAAGCTGGTCCTGAAGCCCGAAGACGATTTCAACCACACCCCCGACGATGTCTCGAACTTCAACGAGAGCATGTACTTCAGCGTCTTCGATCCATCGACGCGCGTCGGCGGCTGGTATCGCCTCGGCAACCGCGTCAACGAGGGCCACGCCGAGATGAGCATCTGCTGGTATCTGCCCGACGGTCGCGTCGCCTTCATGGCCGGTCGCCCCAGGATCACCACCAACGAGGTGATGGACGCGGGCGGTCTGCGCTTCGAGATCGTCGAGCCGCTCGAGCGCCACCGCATCACCTACCAGGGCAAGGTGTGCCTGCTCGAGCGACCGCACGAGATGGCCGATCCCGGCAGGGCCTTCCGCGAAAATCCGATCGTCGAGGCGCACATGGAGATCGAGCACACCGCCGCCAGCCCCTGTCCGGGTGGCGAGGTCGTGCGCGAAGACGGCACGCCCCGCCCGGTCGACCCGGACAAGGGCTTCGGCAAGGCGCACTTCGACCAGCAGATGCACGGCGAGGGCTTCTTCGAGATCGACGGCACGCGCTACGAGGTGAAGGGCAAGGGCGCCCGCGACAAGACCTGGGGCCCCCGCTACTGGCAGAGCATCGCCTGGTACCGCTGGATGCACTTCTATGTCTCACCCGAGTGCTCGTTCATCGCGACGGTGATATCGAAGGACGAGGGTGACCACGGCGTAAGCGGCCTGTTCTTCGCAAACGGCCGGTCCTACGACTTCGCCAGCGGCGAGATCGAATCGCAGTGGGACGAACACGGCCACGTCACGAGTCTCGACTTCAGCACGCACGTGAACGGCACCCACTACGAGATCCACGGCGACGTCCTGTCTCTGATCCCCCTGCGAAACCGCCGCGAGCATCCCGATGGCGGCATGCTGGTCACCCGGATCACCGAGGGGATGACCGAGTACACCTGCAACGGCCAGAAGGCGATTGGCATGAGCGAGTACCTCGACCAGATCATCGATGGCAAGCCGGTCGGAATCTGAGTGGCCCGCCCCGAAGCGCCTAGCAGGCTGCGACTCTCCATCCGGATCCGATAGACTCCCGCGCGCCACATGCGATGGCTGCTGCCCCTCTCGTCCTCGGCACTGTTCTGGACCCTGCTGATCGCAGGGATCCACCGCGAGAGCCCGCGCACCGCGGTATCGGCCCACGGCTTCCTGCACAGTGCGGTTGCGCAACGCTTCCAGGTCGACGGGTGGGTGATCCCGCCGCAGAATCCGTTCTTCGCCGGCGAGCCGCTCCCCTACTACTGGTCCTTCCACGCGCTCGGCGCTGCTGTGGGCAAGCTGCTCGGGCTCGATCCGCTGCGCAGCTTCGAGCTGCTGATCGGGCTCGCGACGATCGGCCTGGTGGCCGGATGCGGCTGGCTTGCGCGCGCGCTCTACGGCAACGCCGCTCTCGGAGCGGTGACGGCCTTCCTGATCCTGGTGGGAGCCAACCTGCAGGCGCCGGTCGTGGTCGGGGTGCGCGGCTGGCTCAGCGACGGCCGCGTGTTTGCGGACAGCGGCGCCTACCTCTGGGGACTCGCCCACCCGCTGCTCGGGCACATGCGGCTGTGGGACCCGTTCTCGACGCTCGGTCCGCTGCTTCCCTTCTATCTCAACATCACCGCGCGACCGCTCGCGCTCTCGGCGCTCGTGTTCGTGCTGCTCGGCGCGCACCGCGCGCTGTCGCAGGGCTGGCGCGGGAGTGCTGGGCTCGCGGTCGCCGTCGCACTGTGCACTGCGTTCAGCGTCCTGGTGGGGCTGCCCTCAGCTGTGGCACTCGGCCTGGCGCTGGTGGTCCTGCGCGCGCCGGCGCTGGCCTTCTTCGCCGGGCACCAACGGCCGCCACTCGCTCCACTGCTCGCCGCGCTCGCGGTCGGCATCGCGCTCGGCGCCACGAGCGTGCTCCACCTGTTCGCAGGGACGACCGCCGCGCCGGCAATCCAGCTGGTCGCGCCTGGCGTGGCTACGACGCGGCTGCTCGGGATGCTGGCCTGCGGCTGGCCGCTGCTTGCGCTCTGCGTCGTTGCGATCTCCAACGCAGACGACCAGCGGCGCCACTTCCTGTCCGTTCTGGTGCTGACGTCGATCGCACTTACGGGAGGCGCGGCGCTGCTCGAGCTGCCGGCAGGGAACCACGTGAACCTCTTCCACGCTGCGCTCGTGATGCTCGCGGTCGGCGCTTCCGGCGCCATGCTCGATGCGCGCAATCGACCGTCAGCGGTGCGGATCGCCTGGACGATTGCCCTCTTCCTGCCGGTGCTCGCGCTGATCGTGATGTCCTACACGAGCCGCCCGCCGGTGCCGCTCGCGTTCGACGGCCGCCAGCTGAGGCGCGTCGACGATACCCACGTGGCCCGCCTCTACGGCTGGATCCGCGCCGAGACTCCGTCCGACGCAGTACTGGTGATCGATCCCGACCCACCGATCCGCGCGATGAGCGGCAATACGGCGGAGCTTCCTGCGCTGACCGAGCGCACGCTGTTCACCGCGCGCAGCGACCACTACATCGTCACGAGCCACGCGGAGGCCGGGCAGCGCGCGGCAATTGCTCGCCGGCTGCTGACAGCCGCCACGCTGTCCGATGAAGACGCGGCGCGAATCGCTCGGCTCGGACGCCGCGTCTACCTCGTGGCCGACCCGGCAGCCAGGAACATCCGCCCCGCAGCACTGAGCGCGCGCTACGGCCCCCCGGTCTTCCAGAGCGGACCCGTGCAGGTCTGGCGCTGGTCGCACGCCGCTTCGCTCGACGCATCGCACCGGCGCTGAGCGCGCGCCGATCGCGCAAGCGCGATCGGCATGTGCGGTGATCTGCCTCACGCGGGGACTGTGACTCCCGGCCGATAGGACGGTCGCGCTCATCGCGCATGGGAGACGATAAGCATGGAGAGCTTCTATCCATGGCCCGAAAGCCCGGGCCTCTCGATCTTTACGCTCTGGCTGTCGAGCGTGGTGTTCCTGTGGGCTGCTCGTGCACCGATGCTGCGGGCCCTGCGCGGGCTCTCGCGCAGTCTCGAACAGGGCATCGAATCCGTCACGAAGTGGTGCGCGGATATGGGCGACTCGCTGAGTACTCGGCACCGGGAGACACTGCGCGCTGCAAGCGAGCTCGAGCTTCAGAGCCGGATCTCGCGCGAGATCGTGCGCATCGACGATTCGTTCGCCGAGAAGCTCGGGCGCTATGCCGGGCTGCAGCGCAAGGTCGACGACCTGGTCAGCGGCCTCGAGGACGACTACAAGCAGTGCGGCGACTCGCCACCGCAGGTGCCCGCCTGGGCCGGTGCCGTGGAGGCCGTCGCGGCGATCCCCAACAACGCCGATCCCAACGTCCGAAAGGTGCTCGAGGGCATCAAGGAATCGATGACCGACGCTGAGAAGCGCGCGTTCCGGACCTACAAGGACGACACCGCAGCGCGCCACAGGGTGCTCGGCAAGATGCGGCCGACCTGGAAGGAGATCCGGACGCTGCTCGCCAGCATGAAGGATGCGGTGACCAAGGCGGTCCAGACGTCGTCGAAGCTGTCGCGCTACGTCGACGAGTACGATGAGCTGGTCAACAACCGCGAGTCCGAGGCGCACGCGCGCAACTACTCGCCAATGAAACCATTCATCACGTCGCTGATCGTCATGGGTGTGGCGCTCGGCGGCGCGTTCGTGAATTTCCAGCTGATCGCCCTGCCGATGTCCGAGCTCGTGCCCGCGGGCGCCCGACTCGGCGGCATTCCCGTATCGACCGTGTCCGCCCTGGTGCTCGTGCTGATGGAGGTCGCCGTGGGCATCTTCCTGATGGACATGCTCGGGATCACGGACCTGTTCCCCAAGCTCGCGACGGTCGCGCCCTCTCGCCGGCGATTGATCCTCTGGCTCTCGCTCTCTGGGCTGCTCTTCCTGTCGAGCGTCGAGAGCTCGCTCGCCATCCTGCGTGAGCAGATCGTGGCCGCGGATGCCGTGCTCAAGCAGTCGCTCGCAGGTCAGGCCGGCGAGGCCGTCGGCATCGCAGCCGGCTCCCAGATTCCGGTGATCGGGCAGGCGGTGCTCGGCTTCGTGCTCCCGTGGTTGCTGGCGCTGGTTGCGATCCCGCTCGAGATGATGCTCGACAGCGGCCGCCACGTGGTGGCGAAGGTGAGCGTGCTCGCGGTGCACACCCTCGGTGGTACGACGCGAGTCGTCGGCCACATGTTGTGCGGCCTCACAGGTGCGCTGCCCAGCGTCTACGACGTGTACATCGCGATCCCGCTTCGACTCGAGCGCATCTGGCGCGATCCCGACCAGGACGTGGTCGCGTATGCGAAAGCGCGGGCTCGTTCGGGCAAGCAGCGCGTGAGCCGCGCGGGGGTGGCGTGATGACGAGTCCCACGAAGCTCCTGTGCGCCGCGCTGGGCGCGCTGCTGCTCACCGCCTGCGGCTGCAGCGGGTCCGCGCGCTATGACCAGGCGATCGGCATCCTGATCGACGTCTCGGGCACCTACGCGGACCGCAAGGCCGACACGATCGACCTGATCAAGCGTCAGGTACTCCCGGACATGGTGCCGGGCGACACGGTGTTCGTGATCCGCATCGACAGCCAGAGCTACGACGAGAGCAATCTGGTGGGGCTGATGAGGCTCGATCACCGGCCCTCGCAGGCCAACGCGCAGAAGCTGGCGCTGGCGCAGATGCTCGATGAGTTCGCAAAGAAGCGGGAACACGCGAGATACACGGACATCCCGGGCGCCATCATGCTGGCGTCCGAGTACCTGCGCGAGATCGACGCCGGCAGTAGCACCATCCTGGTGTTCAGCGACATGCAAACCGATCTGCCGCCGGGCGCGAGGCGCGCGCTTGCAGCCGGCGAACTCGAGGGCATGCACATTGCTGCCGTCAGCGTGAAGCGGCTGCCCGCGGACACCTTCGACCCCGGGGTGTATCGGAGTCGCCTCGCGGGCTGGGAGCGCGAGGTCAAGCGCGCCGGTGCGCGGGGGTGGCGCGCCATCGTCGATCCGACCCGGCTCACGCCCTACCTGTCGGAGATCCGCAGCTGACGCCGGGCCAACGCAACCGGGCGGGAGCCTGACCAACACTGCCTCGGCGGTGTAGCGCGCGACCACGACGCGGGCACCGGTTGGAGAGTGGCGTGCGACGTTTCGTGCGTGCAGCGATCTCTTGCCTGATGCTGGGTCGGGGAGCCGGCGGCTGCGACGATCCGCCGGCGCCCGCTCCCGATCCGCGAGCCGCCACCGGCGTGATCCCGACCTTCGATCAGGAGCTGCGCTCGCGCGCGATCGACTGCGAGATCGCGGCGATCGAGCCGGTCGAATAGCCGTGGCGGCCAGCGGAGCTTGCCACGAAGCCGTCAGCAGTCTAGAACACTTCCTCGTTGGCCCGATTGGCCCGGGCACGAGGTACCGACGTTGCATCGATTGGCGGCTTCGCTGTTTGCTTCCCTCCTGCTGGCGTGCTCCTCAGCGCCCGAGACCCCGCCGCCGAGGGCCGAGGTGCAACCGCCGAAGGCCGAGGTGCAACCGCCGAAAGAGCCCGAAATCGCGGCGGAGCCCGGCGTGAAGAGCGCCTACTTCGGCGACCTGCACATCCACTCGCGCTGGTCGTTCGACGCCTACTCCATGCAGGTGCGGGTTGGGCCCGAGGACGCCTATCGCTACGCGCGCGGCGAGGCGATCGATCACGTGTCGGGCACGAAGATCCAGATGACCGGCCCGCCGCTCGATTTCATGGCGCTGACCGAGCACGGCACCTACATGGGCGTGTCCGCGGCGCTGGACGACCCCGAGCACCGGCTGCGCAAGATCCCGTTCGTCCAGGAGCTCACCAGTCCCGACCCCGATGTCCGGGGCGCAGCACTCGCCAAGTTCATGGGGTCGCTCGGGTCGGGCCGCTCGATCCCCGAGCTCGTGAGCAACAAGGTGGTCGTCCCCACCTGGACACGCATCGTCGAGCTTGCCGATCGCCACTACGTGCCCGGCGAGTTCACGAGCTTTCCCGCCTACGAGTACACGTCGATGCCAGACGGCCAGAACCTGCATCGCAACGTGATCTTTCGGGGCTCGAAGGTACCGGCGCGACCGTTTTCGAGCCTCGATTCGCAGAACCCCGAGGACCTGTGGGCGTGGATGGAAAACGTCCGCAAGCGCGGCGATGAGGTGCTCGCCATCCCCCACAACGCAAATGGCAGCAATGGCCTGATGTACCGACGCGTCACCACCTCCGGCGATCCGATCGACGCCCGTTATGCAGAGGTGCGCCTGCGCAATGAGCCGATCAGCGAGGTGATGCAGATCAAGGGGCAATCGGAGACCCATCCGGTGCTCTCGGTGGACGACGAATGGGCGGATTTCGAGGTCGCGGACATGATCCTCGGTCGACCGACCGCCTACAGCGAGCCCGACGGAAGCTACCTGCGCGAGGCGCTCAAGACGGGACTCGAGCTCGAGGCGACCCGCGGACTCAATCCCTACCGCGTCGGCATGATCGGCTCTTCGGACGGTCACAACGCCTCGAGCCCGACCGAAGAGGCCAACTACACCGGCAAACTCGGCGTGCTCGACGGCACTCCCGAGGCGCGCCTCGGCGGCGTGGCTCTTCCGTCGAGCGGCGACTTCGAGAGCGTCCCCAACATGCCGCTCCGCTGGGGCGCGGCCGGCCTCGCGGGCGTGTGGGCCGAGTCGAACACGCGTGAAGCCCTGTTCGACGCGATGCGCGCAAAGGAAACCTTCGCAACGTCCGGCCCGCGCATCCGGGTGCGCATGTTCGCGGGCTGGGCGTTCGAGCCTGCCGATCTCGAGGGCGACATCGCCGAGCGCGGCTACGCCGGCGGCGTGCCCATGGGCGGCGAGCTGAGTTCCGACACCGGTACACCGACGTTCCTGGTGCGGGCGCTCAAGGACCCGCTCGAAGCCCCGCTCGAGCGCCTGCAGATCGTCAAGGGATGGGTCGAGGCCGGCCAGGCGCACGAGAAGGTCTTCGACATCGCGTGTGCCGACGGAGGCGCGCCCGATCCGGGTACTCATCGCTGCTCGCTCGCGTCGGTCCTGCCGGACCTGAGCGACTGCTCGATCGAGCCCGCCGACGGGCGCGATCAGCTATCCGCGTGGTGGCGCGACCCGGAATCGCGGCCCGCACAGCGCGCCTTCTACTACGTGCGGGTGCTGCAGATCCCGACCTGCCGCTGGAGCACATACGATGCCCTGCGGCTCGGCGTGCCGCGACCGACCGAAGTACCGGCGACGATCCAGGAGCGCGCGGTGACCTCGCCAGTTTGGGTCGCTCCGAAGTCGTCGTAACACGCCCCGGACGTGGTAGCCTGCGGCCGCTGCGTCCCACATCGATCGACTGTCCACCCACCCGGCGCTCGGCTCGAGCCCCGGAAGCAGGAGACCCCCGTGAAGCTCTACAACTCGATGGGCCCCAACCCGAAGCTCGTTCGCATGTTCGCCGCCGAGAAGGGCTACGCCTTCTCGGAGACCGTCGAGGTCGATCTCGGCGGCGGCGAGAACCGCCGCGGCGACTACCTCGAGAAGAACCCGGCCGGTCAGCTCCCCTGCGTCGACCACGAAGGCACCGTGATCGCAGAGACGATCGCGATCTGCGAGCTGATCGAGGAGCTACAGCCCGAGCCCCCGCTGGTCGGTTCGACCGCAACCGAGCGCGCCGAGACGCGCATGTGGCTCCGACGCGCCGAGTGGAAGGTGATCCAGCCGATGGCCGACGGCTTCCGCTTCGCCGAAGGACTGCCGATCTTCAAGGATCGCGTTCGCACGCTTCCCGAGGCTGCCGATGGACTCAAGTCGATCGCGCGGGACGGGCTCGCGTGGTTCAACGAGCAGCTCGCCGGTCGCGACACGATCGTGCCGGATCGCTTCACGCTGGTTGACGTCGCGCTGTTCAGCTTCCTCGAATTCGGTGCGATGGTCGGTCAGCCGATCGACTCGGAGAACAAGAACCTGCAGACGTGGTTCGAGAAGACGCAGGCGCGCCCGAGCGCCCAGGCCTAGCTCGACTCGAGGGGTGGGAGGCCGAGGCGGTCGGGCTCCTCGGCCTCGCACGGAGCGTCGAATTCCCGTGCGCCGAGCAACGGCACAGCGAGCGAGCGGCGGGCTGAAAGATCGCGGCGCCCCCTCGAAGGGGCCCTCAGGCTGACAGATCGATCGTCGGCAGCTCGCGGCGAACGATCTTGTTCATCGCGTTGCGCGGCATCTCGTCGATCAGCTCGATCTTCTCGGGCACCTTGTACTTCGCCAGCCGCTTGCGACAGTGCTCGATCAGCTCGCACGGATCGAGCGTCTTGCCTGGTGCGAGCTGAACCCAGGCAGCCACGCGCTCTCCCAGCCGCTCGTCCGCAACTCCGACGACGGCGCAGGCCTCGACCCGGTCGTCTTCGTGCAGCACGCGCTCGATCTCGGCCGGATACACGTTTGCGCCGCCGCGCAGGATCATCAGGTTCTTGCGGTCGACGATGCTGAGATAACCCCGATCGTCCAGCCGGCCGATGTCGCCGGTGTGCAGCCGCCCCCCCTGGATCGTCTCGGCGGTTGCGTCGGGGCGGCGCCAATAGCCGAGCATCGGCGTGTAGACACCGGCCCAGGGTCCGTCATCGACCGCCTCGACGCAGACCTCGCCGGACTCCCCGGCGCCGACTGGCAGCTCCCGGCCCTCGTCGTCGCGGATCGTCACGCGGATGTGCGGCAGCGCAACGCCGCTGGCACCCTGCACGCGCTCGCCGGGCGGATCCGTCGTCGTTACCGTCGGCATCTCGGTCAGGCCGTAGGTTCCCTGAACCGCGATGCCGAACTTGTCCTGGAAGGCGTCGATGATCGGCTGGGGACAATCGCCGCCGCCGAACAGCACGCGCGTCAGCGTCTGGAGATCTTCGGCGACCACCTGCGGGTCGTGAGCGAGGCTGTAGAGCAGCGCGGTCGGACTGGTGAACAGCGTGACGCGCTCTTCGCGGATCCACTCGGCAACGCCCTGCGAATCGATGCGATCCATGAACACACAGGTCGCCCCCGCCTGCGCAACCAGCAGCGAGGTCAGCACCTGCATGTTGAGGATGGTCAGCGGAAAGCAATCGCCGCGACGCGCGCCCGGAAAGTAATCGCCCTGCGTCACCATCACCGCGCCGGGCACCAGCAGATTGTGGTGACTGTGGACGACGCCTTTGGGAAAACCCGTCGTGCCGCTCGTGTAGGCCAGCCCCGCGGGCTGGAAGGGATCGATCTCGACCTCGGGCGGCGACGCGCTGGCAGCGACGAGTAGCTGCTCCCACTCGCACCCGGGGTCGTCGCGATCGCACACGATGACCTGCCGAAGATCCGACAGGTCGGCCGAGACGTCCTCGAACTGCTGGGCCATCGCAGGGTCGCCGACCGCGAGTGACGCGCCCGCGTCCTCGAGCAGGAAGCGTTTCTCGGGTGGCGCCAGGTTCTGGTTGATGCCGAGCCAGATGGCGCCGAGCCGCAGCAAGCCGTGGAATCCGACCACGATGTCGACGTCGGCCGGCAGCGACATCGCCACTCGATCCCCAGCGCGCACGCCGAGCGAGGCGAAGGCGGAGGCCGCGCGGTCCGCCAGTCGATCGAACTCGGCGTAGCTGACGCGTTTGCTGCGCCCGACCAGAAACTCCGCGTCCGGTCGCTCGGCGAGCGGCCGCTCGAGAACGTCGGCGACGGTGCGCGGCCCGTCCGGGATCGACGGGCGATGCGCCGGGCGCAGTAGCTCGGCAAAGGCCTCGTCGACGTCCAAGTCGGGCATGACGCGCGGATCTTATCACGCGCGAATCAGCCGGATCGCACACTCCCTGTCTCGAGCGGCGGCAGATCGAGCGCGCGGATCGTCCAGGCCAGGGCCACGGCGAGCTGCTCGCACTGGAAGTGACGAACGCGCGGTGCATCGGAGATTGCGGCCAGCCCGGCGCGCGCCGCAAAGAAGCCGCTGACCCAGGCCGACACCTCGGGGGCGTTGGGCAACACCGTCTCCGGCACCGGACCACCCTCTAGCTCGAGACTGGGCAGCCAGAAGCCGGTGTCGAGCGCGGGATTGCCGAGACAGGCAAGGTTCCAGTCGATCAGCACGACTCCGCGCTCGGTAAGACACAAGTTGTCACTGCGCACGTCGAGGTGGACGACCGCGTCGCCGCCGGTTGCAGCGGACGCCTCGGCCGCCACCAGCGCCGGCAGGGCCCGCGCGAGCCAGGATTCGCTGACGAGCCGCAAGCCGAGCAAGGGCGTGGGGTTGGCCCGCACCGCCGCCCACCCGTCCGGCCCCCCCGCTGGGAAGTCGAAGCGGCGGCGCTCGTCGAATCGTGGGAGCGGCGCGCGCGCTGCGTGAACGCGATCGAGCGCCTGGCAGACGGCGCCGACTAGCGCGTCGTCCCACGGCGGAGGCCAGCGGCACTCGCTCAGATCCTCGAGCAGCAGTAGCGGCGCCTCGGGATGATCGTCCCAGCCGAGTGTGCGCGGCATGAACTCGGCCTCGAGCTGTCGGTAGACGGCGGCTTCGCCGCGGAGCGCTTCCGCAGTGACGGACGTGGTCCCCGCCTTGGCGAAGGCGGTCTCGCCGGACTCACAGCCCACCAGCCAGCGTGCAGCCGGGGTGTAGCCTCCCTCGACGCGCCTCGCGCGCGTGACCCGACTCCCGAGCAGCGACTCGATGCGCTCTTGCAGAGTTCGTTCCAGTGCCAGTGCGGCGGGGACTCCGGGCATCGTGGCCGGAAGGATGCGTACGCGTGATCGTCGCGCAACCCACGCCTCGACTTCGGCGCAGACATGGGCCGCATCGAGATCAGCGGCCGGCCCGGGATCCTCGGGGTGAGGCCGGGTACGGCTCAGTGCACGACCGCGACCTCGACCGGGATCGCGTTCAACCCCGCGTTGCCGGACAGCGGATCCGCGGGCTCGGCCGGCGTGAGCCGATTGCTGTTGACGCCCGCATGTCGCGCCGCCACGCCGAGCCGCGCGCCCTCGCTGTCGTGCCCCCACCCGTGCGGCAGGCTGACCACGCCGGGCTGCAGCGACTCGGTGATCTCGACCCGCGCAATCAGCTCGCCGGCTGTCGAGCGCACGCGCGCCGACCCACCGTCGTCGAGCCCGAGACGACGCGCATCCACCGGGTGCACCTGCAGAGTGCAGCGCTCCCTGCCGCGCACGAGCGACTCGACGTTGTGCATCCAGGAGTTGTTCGAGCGCAGGTGGCGGCGACCGACGAGCAGCAGCTCGGGCCGCGGCGCGTCGAGTCCCG
>JAYZFK010000051.1:0-36814 GCA_036336835.1 Myxococcota bacterium
GACGCCGCAGCGTCGTGAGCACGTCCGCTTCGGCCGGGAGTCCGGCGTACGTGCTATCGGCGTTGATGCCCGTGCGGCGCGCGCGGGAAGACTCGCACGAGAGCCGTCTGCCGCGGGGCGATGGCTCGCCGAGGGCTTCGACCCGTGGGTCGCGCCGTCGAGCGCGGCCGCCGCGCGGCTGCGGGCTCAGTGCGGTGCGAGACGCCGGACGCGCTCTTGCGCGTCGGCCCAGCCCGGATCGAGTCGTGCCGCCTCGCGGAAGTGATCGAGCGCCTCACTGCGCCGGCCGAGTTCGAGCAGGAGGTTGCCGAGGTTGTAGTGGGTGATGGCCGTCGGGGCGATCGCCAGGGCCAGCTCGTACTCGCGCAACGCTGCGTCACGGTCGTTCTTCAACGCGAGCACGTAGCCCAGGTTGGCGTGCGCGTCGGCCGAGCGGGGATGGATCGCGAGCGCCCGCTCGAACTGCTGCATCGCCTCGTCGAGCCGGCCCTGCGCTCCCAGCACCGATCCCAGGCTGATGCGCGACTCCAGGTTGTCCGGCTCGAGCTCGACTGCGCGCTCGGCGAACGGGAGCGCCTCGGCCGGCCGGCCGAGCAGGCGGAGCGTGTTGCCGAGGTTGTGGTGGGCGTGGGCGAAGCCGGGATCGATCTCGAGCGCGCGGTGGTAGCGGGCCATGGCGGCGTCGCGATTGCGGTCCTGGAGCGCCAGCCCGAGATTGTTCTGGCTGCGCGCGTTGTCCGGCCACGCGGCGACGGAGCTCTGCCAGATCGCGATCTCCGTCTGGTACTCGCGGTTGCGCTCGAAGGTGAGCCAGCCCAGGACGATGGCCACGGCGAGCACGCCGGCCTGGAAGGCGCGCTCTCGCCCTGTCGCGGCTCGATCGGGTGGCGGCTTCGAGCCGGCCCCCCGCCGCTCGACGAGTGTCCACGCGGCCAGGACGAAGAGCACGACGGCCGCGGCCAGCGGCAGGTAGAGCCGACGCTCGGCGCCCACCTCCGTCAGGATCGGAACGATGCTCGAGGTCGGGCTCAAGATGACGAAGAACCAGGCGCCCAGGAAGCCGAGCGGCGGACGCCGCCAGAGCGCGACGCCGGTCGCCGCCAGCAGGGCCAGCAGCGCGGCCGCCTGCGGCAGGACCTCTGCGACCGAGAGGCTCCGCGGCGTTCCGTAGTCGAGCACCAGCGGGTCCGGCCAGACGATCAGGCGGAGGTAGTGCACGAGCATCACGCACTGATTGAGGGCGTACTCGAAGCTCGCCGCGATCCCGCCGATGCTCGCCGAGCGAGGTCCCCACCAGTTGAGGGCCGCAAGCAGCAGCCAGCTCGCGGCGAGACCCGCGTACAGCTGGCGTCGCTCGCGCAACGCCCGGCGCAGCCCGCCCCCGTAGAAGCAGACGTCGTAGAGCACCACCATGAACGGGGCCGTGACCATGGATTCCTTGGCCGTCACGCCGAGCGCACAAGAGACGACCGCCGCCGTGTGCCAGCCTCCCCAGCGCTCCGTTGCGCGAGCGCGAGGTCGAGCACGAATGGACGCGTAGAGCGTGAACAGATAGAGCAGCGCCATCAGCGACCCGGTTCGCTGAATCACGTAGTTCACGCACTCGGTATTCAGGGGATGCAGCACCCAGAGCAGGGCCGAGGCAAACGCGAGCTCGTCGGCGGCCCGCCCGTAGCGCGGCTCGAGCAGCGGCACGCGCAGCGTGCGCCGGATGCAGCCGAAGAGCGCGAGCGCGCAGAGCGCGTGCAAGGCGAGGTTCGCGGCGTGGTAGCCGCGGACGTCGAGCCCACCCGCGGCGTAGTTCAGCGCGAGCGACAGGCCGGCGAGCGGACGGCCGGCGAGCGGCGACTGGTAGGGCGCGGTGAGCACCTGCTCGAGCGGCCACAGGCTCCGGATGTGCGGGTTGCCCACGATCGCCGTCTTGTCGTCGTAGATGAACGGGCCCGTCAGGCTGTTCGAGTAGGCCAGCGCCGCCGCCACCAGCAGCAGCGCCGGATAGAGCCGCGGGCTCGCTGGCCGCGGGGTTGCCGAGGCGTTGCGCTGCTTGCGGCTTCGGGCAGTAGCTCGCACCGGGGCTCTCCGAGAGGAGGCGGTGGCTCGTCCGCGGAGCGCTTCGCCAATGGGCCAGTGAGACGCTGGAAGTATAGGCGCGCCACGCGCCCGCCGAGCGCGCCGACCTCACCTGGAATGGGGCGGCACGCCTTGCACCGGGGGTCGAGTGAGCGCGACGAACGAGATCGTGCGCAGACCCGGATCCGAGCAGGATCGAGAGCTGCTCTACACGCTGCTCGAGCGGGCGCTCGGGCCGCAGATCGAGCGCACCTACGGGCCCTGGGACGAGAGCTGGCAGCGGCAGCATTTCCTCGAGACCAGCGATCCCACCGCGCACGAGATCATCGAGCTCGCCGGCCAACCGATCGGCTGCCTGCTGCTCGAGGAGCGCCCCGAGTGCCTCGAGCTCCACCGCATCTTCCTGTTTTCGGAGCAGCAGAATCGGGGCATCGGGGCAGGCCTTCTGCGCGAGGTGCTGTCAATCCCCGGTCTGCCGGCGTGCGCGGGATGCGGCGCGCTCGGCGTCTTCGATGCACTGATCGAGTGCACCGGGGGCGTCGGATCCGAGGATGCGCAGGCGAACGGCGCAGGCGGCTTCGATCGGGCGGTCGAGCCAGAGCCTGTGCTCGTCGATCTCGACGAACTCGACTCGCGCCCCCGGCGGCGCGAGCTTCCGCGTGGCTCGCCGTTGAGGCTCGGTGGGGGAGCGGGGCAGGGCGACCAGCAGGAGGTCGACGCGCAGCGCACGAAGCTCGGCGCGACCGATCGGGATGCGCTGCCGATCCGAGCCGTGTGTCGTGGACTCGGCTCCCGCGATCTGCACCAGATCCACGGTCGGGCTGTGTCCTCCGGCCAGCTCGAGCGGATCGAGCGAAACCAGCGGAGCGACGAGGGGCCGCCGCGCCGTGTCGTCGTGTGCCGCGGTCGACAGGAAGGCGAGCGGGTCGGCCAGAGCACGAATGCGTCCGGTCGCCCGATCGACGGCGCCGAGGTGGTTGCCCAGCTGTCGCAGCGCCCCGTAGACGTCCGCGAAGCCGTGTGGGGCGATGTCGAGGATCTCGATGCCGCGTGCGCGCCACTGCTCGACATAGCTCGGGTCGAAGGGGACGGGGATGAGGACCAGGGTGGGATCGTGATCGAGCACCTGCGCGGGGTCGATCTCGGGCAGCTCGGTAGTCTGCGCAGGAGGGGTCGCGCCGGCGCCGACTGCGACGAGCGCGTCCGAGCGTTCGAGGTCAATCACGAGCTGGGTGCCGAGCGGCGAGAACGAGATGACGCGGTGTGCGGTCTCGGGCGCCTGCCCGGTCGGCGAGCAGGCGAGCACGAGCGCCACGGAGGTGCAGAATAGCGACACAGAGAAGCGTCGTCTCGCCTGCGGCGATCGCGCGTTCGATACCTGCATCGTGCCATGGTACAATCGACTCGTCGATGAAGTCGGGGTAAGGAGCGCGATCATGCGACTTCGAGGCCGTGACAGCGATCCAGGTGAGCTGAGCTCGACTTTGAGCTTGATTTTGAGACGGTGGAGCGGATTCGCTTCCCTCGCGCTCCTCGGCGCTCTCTCCGCTTCCTCGCCGGCTGCCGCCAAGAGTCACCTCTGGCGCATGAACGAGTTCTTCAGCAACTCGTCGGGCAGCATCCAGTTCATCGAGTTCACGCTGGACTTGTCGTCCGAGAACGAGACGCAGACTGACGGCTCCACGCTCGAGAGCAACACCGTGTTCCACACCTTCGGTCAGGATCTCGTGGGCAGTACCGCGTTCAAGAAATTTCTGGCGGCGACGCAGGGGTTCGTCGGGCTACCCGGCGCGCCGACTCCCGATTTCATCATCCCGGACAACTTCTTCAATCCGTCGGGCGATCTGCTGCGCTACCTCACGATCGCCCACGTCGTGCAGCTCAACAGCGTGCCGACCGATGGTTTCCATTCGGCCGATCTCGGCGGAAACGCCCAGATCAACAGCCCGACGAACTTCGCCGGCGAGAGCGGGACGATCAATCTCGCGGCGGCCGTCCCGGCCGTCCCGGGCTGGCTTCTCGTGACCTGCGCGGGGCTGCTCGTTGCGATCGCAGGCGCCTTCGTCTCTCCGCGTCTGCAGTCTTCGGCCTGACGAGCCCGAAGCCCGGTGCGGAGCGCGCGCTCGGCCTGCGGTCGAGTCGAGCCGGCTCAGCCCTTCGGCTTGCGGAGCGCGGCCTGGTCCGCGAGCGCCTGCTTCACCGAAGCGCGCGCGCCCACCTGCTCGTACCACGCCTTGGCGCCCGGCAGGATCTCCAGCAGGTCGATGCCCGCGTTGGCCTGCGCGGAGGGTACGGCCAGGATGAGGCTGAAGTAGCCGGTCAGGTCCGCCTGGCTGAACTCCGACCCCGCGATCCAGGGATCGAACTTCGCCAGTCGGCTGATTGCCGCCGCGCCCTTGTTCAGGTCGGCCGCGATCGATTCCTTGACGTCGTCCGCAACGGGCTTGCCGCGCAGTGCCGCGTAGCCGCGTCGCGCCACCAGCTCGATGTACAGCTCGAGCGAGCGACAGAGCTCGCGCACCTTGGCTCGCTCGAAGGGATCCCTGGGCAAGAGCTTCGGCTCCGGTGCCGTCTCCTGGATGTACTCGAGGATGGCGTCGGTTTCGCTGAGGAAGTTTCCGTCCACCTCGAGGCACGGGATCTTGCCCATCGGGCTCCTGGCCAGGTACGCCGCATCTTGCGACGGCGGGGCCAGCACCTCTTCGAACTCGATCCCCTCTTCCAACAGTGCGGTCTTGACCATGTTGTAGTAGTTGCTGAGAGCCGCGCCGTGAAGCTTGAGCATGGATTCCCTCGGGCCCGAGTGGCGGGCGGTTTCGATCTCGCGTCGCGCGAGAGCTCCAGTCTACCCGCTAGAGCGCTTGCGAAGTCAACCCCGCTGCTGCGACCTATTCGGCTCGCTTGCCGTGCGTGTGATTGCGCAGCTCGGGGTTGCGCTCGAGGATCGTCACCGAGAACAGCCGGTCGTCGATCTCGGGATCGATCACCAGGTTCTCGAAGCTCGCCGTCGTGGTCGTGTGCCGAGAGAGATTCTCGACCGTCAGCCGTGTCGGGACGATGTGGCCGCGCTCGAGCCGCAGCTCTTCGCGCCGGGCCGTAATGATGCGGAACGCTCCCTCGAACCGCTTCTTGTAGTAACGCATTTCCAGCAGGGCGAGATCGGAGGCGGCGATCAAGTAGTCGACCGCGTTGTAGGTCAGCTTCTCGACCGGCCGCGCGTGGATCCGGTAGCTCGCCTCGCCCTGCGTGCGGGTGTGCTCGAAGGCGAGGATCTCGAAGTCCGCGACGTGCCGCCGCTCGAGGTCCTCGTAGGTGATGTCGGTGCCGAAGAAGGCGTCGCCCTTCTGGGACGAGCTGATGCGGCGGACGCGGCCGAGCGTGGGCAGATACACGAAGGATTCGTTGTCGCGACCCTTGGCCTCGATCGTCAGGATCGTCATGTCGCGCAGGTAGTGGGGCCAGTTCAGCTTGCCCACGCTGTGGTGCATGCCGTCGATCAGCTTCGACGCGGCGTCGAACACGCGGCGGTGCTCGCGGCCGTTGCGGTCGCGCATGACCAACTCGATCTCCGCCGTGATGTCCGCGTCATAGCGCCGGGCGAACGTCTCGCGCAGGATCTCCTCGGGGTCGGGCGTCTCGGCTGCCGCCGCGGCGGCGATCGCGGTTGCCAGCCAGGTGACGAGTCCCGCGCTGCGCAGCCGTTGGCGTGTTCGCATGGTCTCCTCCCGTTGGGAGTCAGGCGGTCGGAATCAGCACGGTGGCGCGGGTTCCGCCGCCCGGGAAGCTCGCGATCTCCATTGCGCCTCCGAGCTCCGTCATGATGTCGCGGCACGCGCTCAGGCCGATGCCGAGCCCGCCCTCGCTGTGCTTCGTGAAGCCGCGCTCGAACACGCGGGGCATCAGCGATCGCTCGATGCCGGTCCCCAGATCTTCGACGACGATCTGGACGCGAGAGCTCTGGAGCGCCGCGAACAGGCGAACGCGCTCTCCTGCGGGCGAGGCCCGCAGCGCGTTGTCGATCAGGTTCGCGATCACGCGCTCGAGGCTGTTGCCGAGGGTCACGCCCGAGAGAGATGGGTCGACCTCGCTCACCACTGCGCCCGCTCCGTGAACGAGCGAGGCGTGCTGGACAGCCGATGTGATCATGGCGTCGACCGATGCCGGGATCTCGCCAGGCTCTGCCGAGTTTGCCTGGCGCAGGAAGTTCGTCAGGCTGCTCGACAGGTTCGACGTGATGTCGAGGATCAGAGCGATGTCGCGCCGCAGCTTGTCGCGCTCGACGGCGGTGTGGGGGAGGCGTCGCACCAGCCGCGTCATCCAGTCGACCTCCTTGCCGAGGTCGTGCGACATCGCCTCGGCAAGGGGCAGCAGTGGGTTGCCAACCTGGCGTGTCGAGCGTTCGACGAGCCGCGTGCGGTGCAAGCTCGCGGCGGCAGCATTGCACAGGCGCACGATGAACTCGAGGTCGGTCCCCGTATAGGGCAGCTTGTCGCGACGCGGCCCGAGCAACAGCAGTCCGACTGGGACGTTGCTGTACACGATCTCGGCGATCACGCGGATGCCCGCGTCCTGCAGCTCTTCGACCGCTTCGGCGCCGAGCTCTTCTTCCATCAGCTCGGTGTGCGCCACCGGCATGCCACGCAGCGCCTCGACAGCGCGGCTGGCAAGTGGATCGCGCGTCGGCAGGCCGTCGCCGATCGGCATCGCCTCGCTATAGGAGTCGGGACCCAGCAGGAGGATCGAGCCCTCGTGGCAGCCGAGTCCATCGCGGACCTGGCGCACAAGGCGATCGAGCAGCTCTTGGCTGCTGGTGGCCGAGCTCAGCTCGGCCTGGAACTCTTCGCGCAGTCGGTGGAACTTCTTGGCGCCGGGCTCTGAGATCAGCTCGGTGAGCCGCGCCATCCGGACGCGCGTGAACTCGGTGACGATCGCGCAGGCAAAGGCCACCAGGAATACGAGCGAGAGATCCGGGCGCGCCGTCTCCGCGAGACCGAAGTGCAGCGCGAGATGGAGCACCGCCGTGATGGCGATCGATGCGCCGGAGACGTAGGCGATCGTCTCGAGCAGATTGCGCGCGCGGTTCGTACCGCTGAACAGGTCGTAGCGGCTGATCGCCATCGAAATCGGGATCGGCAGCAGCACCGTACTCGCCCACAGCACCGCGGTCATCCGCTCGAGCACGTTCGGGCTCGGCGGCGAGAGCGCGATGGCAGCCGGAATGAGGATCACGCACACCCCCGCCAGCAGTACCTTGCTGCGCGCGACCTCGAGCGAAGATTTGGACTCCTTCAGAGCGGAGTAGCAGCACATGACGAGGATCACCCACGCACCGACTGACAGGCCAATGAGCAGAACCAGGTAGAAGGGCCAGACGATTGGCGTGCGATTGAGCGCGAACCAGCCCATCGGTCCGAGCAGGGCGATCGACCAGTACGGCAAGCGCGTGGTCTCGGGGAACGCGATAGTGATGGGGTGGACGCGGGGGAAGGTGAGCGCCAGGTGTAGTAGTGCCGCGGGCGCGATCCCGATCGCCAGCAGTGCGGCCTCGGAGAGCCAGGGCGAAGCGCGTGCCGTGATGGCGACGACGCTGATGAACGCGATCGTGCCGTAGAGAACGGTGATCGGGGGTACGGCGAGCGCCTCGCGCTCGTGCACGGCCAGCACGAAGGGAAGGGCCAGCAGGATCGCCGCGAACAGCGCCGCGGCACCGAGGCGTGAGCGTTGGCTGAGCGCGCTCACGTGCAGGATGTCGATCGTGGCCGGGTACTCGTCGTACCCGTCGCGGACCTCGATCGGCAGGAAGCTTCGGCCCGAATCGAGCTCGGCCTCGAGGCCGGCTGCGTGGAACACGGGCGTGCGCTCGTCTCCCGTCCAATAGCTGCGCACGCGCCCGTTCGTCCTGACCTCGCACAGCCGGGTTCCCGGTGCTCGCACCACATGGGCGTTGGGCAGGACCCAGCAGCCGAGCTCGTGGGTTCCCTCGCTGCCGAGCACGCCAGCCGACGCGATGAGCAGCGCGACGACGGTTGGGATCGCGCACGCGACGGCGAGCCAGACACGCGGCTCTCCCCAGGCCCGCGTCGAGGGAACGGGGCTTCGAGTAGAGGCAGCGCGCATCCCGATCCTCAGTGCTGTCGACGCAACGGAATGTCGTGCTTCTGGATCAAGCGATAGACGGCGCCCCGACTCTTGCCGAGCGTCTCGGCGGTGCGGGTGACGTTGCCGCCCGACTCGCGGATTGCGCGGATCAGCGACTCGCGCTCGAGCACACTGTGGTGCTCTCGGATGCTGTCGAGGCTCTCCGCGAGCTCGGCTAGCACGTCCTGGACGGTCTCGCGCCGCACCAGGCGGCCACGGGTGAAGGCGATCGACCGCTCGAGCAGCTGCTCGAGCTGGCGCGCGTTGCCGGGCCAGCGCTGCTGGGCCAGGAAGTCGCGCGCGGCGGGCGAGAGTTTGACCCGACGTCCGACTCGTTCGCAGCCGCGCTCGACGAGAGAATCGGCGATGGCCGAAATGTCCTCGGGGATCGAACGCAGCGGGGGAAGCTCGATCGCGTAGCGCAGCATCTGGTCGAGCAGCAGCTGGTCGATCTGCGCGGTGCTCGTGAGCGAGACGGTCGGCCTGGCGCTCGAAGCGAGAATACGGGGCGATCCCTGGAAGGCCCGCTTCTCACAATCCTCCAGATAGCGAGTCCAGAAGGACTGGGCGTGCTTGGGGAACGCTTCGATTCCGTCGAGGTAGATGGCCGAGCAGTCCGGAATGCTCATGCTGGCGGCGGCGTGCTCGGCGGGGATGCGGACGAGGGTGCCGTGGCCGCTCGCGCCGAGCTCGTGCAGTGCCGTGATGGCGAGGTCGCGCCCGGAGCCGAGCTCGCCACACACCAGGACGGGGTGGCGCAGCGGTGCAAGGCCCCCGATGCGTTCGCGCAGACGTTGAATCGCGGCACTGCCGCCGACGATCCGATCGGCCAGATCGTCGCCTTGGCGCGGGACCGAGCGGCTTGCGATGGCGCGGCGGACGGTCTGGACCAGGTCGTCGATCTCGACCTCGTCGGAGGCGACGAAGTCGTCGGCGCCGCCCTTGAAGGCCCTGGCCGCCGTCTGGATCGAGCCTCGGGCGGTGAACAGGATCACTGGCACGTCCGACTGAGACCGGATGCGACCGAGCAGGTCGAGTCCGTCGCTATGCGGCATGACCATGTCCGTGACGACCACATCGGGGCGGTGCAGCCGGAACTGCTCCCATGCATTCAGGCCGTCCTCGGCTTCGACTACCTCGAAGCCGGCGTCGGAGAGCTCGGTTGCGAGAGCGCGGCGGGCGCGCTCCAGGTCGTCGACGACGAGCACCTTCCCGATCATGTGGCGCCTCTATTCCTGGGGCCACTTAACATTGTATCAGGACGTCGATCCGGCGAACATTCAAGAGTTATCCGGCGGGACCGTAGAATCGTGTCCGTGTTCGTCGCACTTCTGTGCGGTCATCGCCGACCACTGAGCTCCGGGTCGCATACCGCAGCGGCGGCAAGGTGCTGGGGCCCGTGGGGTTGCGGAGAGCCCGGCGCGCCCCGTATTTGCCGCGTGGGCGGCGAGCCACGGAGTGGTTGCACGGGCGCGCGTGCGTAGTTTCACTCTCGAAGAACCTCCGGCGTGTATTGCAGCGGCTCGCAGGGCTCCGTGGGGGTTCGGTTGTGTCCGAGAGTGTCCGGCCCGGATCGCTCGTGCTCGCTCGTGAGAGCGCACTTCCTGCGGGGACCGCGCGAGCGCTCGGCGACCGGCTCGCAGGGCCACGGCCGTCTGAACCGTCTGAACCGTTTAAACCGTCTGAACTATCGTTCCGCAAACGAGCGGGGGGCATTGCGTGGCCGGGGAGTCGAGCACGGCCGCAAGGCGAGGCGGGGTAGCCGCGCTCCTGACCGGATGCGCCGTACTCGCCTGTGCTGGCTCGCTGTCGGGGTGGTGGAGTGGCCTGACGGGTCGGGCTCCCGATACGGACTGGCCGCACTATCTGGGCGATCTCGCACGCAGCCACGCTTCGGGGCTGCGGCAGATCACGCCGCGCAACGTCGACCGGCTCGAGGTGGCCTGGCGCTTCGATACCGGTGCCAAGGCGGGCAGCTTCAGCGAGATGCAGTGCAGCCCCATCGTGGTGGCTGGGGTGCTGTACGCGACCAACCACTCTTCGGTGGTGTTTGCGCTCGACGCGGCGAGCGGTGCGGAGCGCTGGCGCTTCGATCCGCAGGCGCACGGCAGTGCGGCGCAGACGCGCAACCGCGGGGTTGCCTACTGGCGCGCGGCGGACGGCACGGGCGCGCGCATCTTTGCGGCCTCCGGGCAGGATCTGTGGGCGCTCGACGCGCAGACGGGTGCGCCGGTCGAAGACTTCGGCGATGGCGGGCGGCTCGATCTCGCCCGCGGGCTCGCGCACACCGGCAGCAGCCCGAATGTCTCGCTGACGACACCGGGCGCCGTGTACGGCGACCTGCTGATTCTCGGCACGCGCGTGAGCGAGCAGGCGGGCGCGGCCCCCGGCGATGTGCGCGCCTTCGACGTGCGAAGCGGTGCGCTGCGCTGGAGCTTCCACACCGTGCCCTACGCGGGCGAGCTCGGCGCCGAGACCTGGCCGGCGGGCGCGGCGCGCCAGCGCGGCGGGGCCAACGCGTGGGCGGGTGTGACCGTGGACGTCGAGCGCGGGCTGGTGTTTGCGCCCACCGGCTCCGCCTCGCCGGACTTCTTTGGCGGCGATCGGCCGGGCGACAACCTGTTTGCCAACTCGCTGATCGCGCTCGATGCCGAGACCGGCGAGCGGCGCTGGCACTTCCAGATCGTGCACCACGATCTGTGGGACCGCGATCTGCCGTCGCCGCCCAGCCTGGTGACGCTCGAGCGGGATGGGCGGCAGGTCGCCGCGGTGGCGCAGACGACCAAGAGCGGTCATGTCTTCCTGTTCGAGCGCGAGACGGGCGAGCCCGTCTTTCCGATCGAGGAGCGGCGCGTGCCGCGCGGTGCGGTGGCGGGCGAGGTGGTTGCCGAGACGCAGCCCTTCCCGACGTTGCCGCCGCCCTTTACGCGCCAGCGCTTCACGCTGGCGATGCTCGACGATCGCCCGTCCGCGCAGGCGTGGGCCGAGCGGCTGACCGGCATGCGCATGGGCAGGCCGTTCATTCCGCCGACGCTCGGCGGCACCATTCTTTATCCCGGCTACGACGGCGGGGCGGAGTGGGGCGGCTCGGCCTGGGATGCCAAGGCGGGGCTCCTGTTCGTCAACGCGAGCGAGGTGGCCTCGCTGCTCGAGCTGTCCGAGGCGGGCGGGGAGGTGGATGCGCGCTCGTTCTACCGGGCAAACTGCGCCGCCTGCCACGGGGCCGAGCTCGAGGGCACGGCGCGCGGCGTGTCGCTGCGCGGCGTGGTCGAGCGAAGGACGCCGATCGAGCTGTACACGACGATCATCGGCGGCGTCGGGTCGATGCCCGGCTTCCCCACGCTGCCGATGCCGGTGATGGGGGCGCTGATCGCCTTTCTCAGCCACCCCGACGATCCGGCCGCTGCCCGCGCCGTGGCCGCCGCGGCGGTTGGCAACGAGCGCTATGTGCACGGCGGCTACATCGATCTGAAGGACGACGACGGCATTCCGATCCAGCATCCGCCGTGGGGGACGCTCACGGCGATCGATCTGTCGGCCGGCGCCCTGCGCTGGCAGGTGCCGCTCGGCTCCTTTCCCGAGCTCGCCAGGCGCGGGCTGACGGACACCGGCACGCCCAACTACGGCGGGCCGATCGTGACGGCCAGCGGCCTGCTGTTCATCGCCGCCACGGCAGACGAGACGATCCGCGCCTTCGACTCGCGCAGCGGCGAGCTGCTCTGGCGCGCGCCGCTCCCGGCCTCGGGCTTCGCCACCCCGATCAGCTACGCCGTCGGCGGCAAGCAGTACGTGGTCGTCGCCGCCGGCGGCGGAAAGCTGGGCCGCAAGCCCGGCTCGCAGTTCGTGGCCTTCGCGCTGCCCTGATCCCGCGCCACCGCGCGGCTCGCGCCGATCGAACCGATTGAACTGATCGAACTGATTGAACCGATCGAACTGATTGAACCGGTCGAACCGATTGAACTGGGAAGCGGTATCTTCCGGCCCATGGCGGGGGACGCGAGTCGGCGCGAGCGCTGGCGCGAGATCATCTTCGAGGCCGACACGCCGGCGGGGCGCGTCTTCGACATCGCGCTGCTGTGGGCCATCGCGATCAGCGTCGGGGTCGTGATGCTCGAGACGGTGGCCAGCATCCGGGCGAGCTACGGCCGGCTGCTGCTCGCCGTGGAGTGGATGTTCACGCTGCTGTTCACGCTCGAGTACGGGCTGCGGCTCTACACCTCGCCGCGGCCCTCGCGCTATGCGCGGAGCTTCTTCGGCATGGTCGACCTGTTGGCCGTGCTTCCCACCTACGTGAGCTTCTTCTTCCCGGGCTCGCAATCGCTGCTGACCATCCGGGCGTTGCGGCTGCTGCGCGCCTTCCGGGTGCTGAAGCTGGCCCACTATCTGGGCGAGGCGAACATCCTGGCGACCGCCCTGCAGGCGAGCCGGCGCAAGGTCGCGGTGTTCCTCGGCACGGTGCTGGTAATCGTCGTGATCGTCGGCTCGGCGATGTACCTGATCGAGGGCGTCGAGCACGGCTTCACCAGCATTCCGCGCAGCGTCTACTGGGCGATCGTCACGCTCACGACGGTCGGCTATGGCGACATCACCCCCAGCACGGGCGGCGGCCAGCTGCTGGCCTCGTTCGTGATGGTCCTCGGCTACGCGATCATTGCCGTGCCGACGGGCATCGTGACGGCCGAGATCATCGAGGCCCAGAGGGGGCGGCCGATCACCACGCGCACCTGCATGGCTTGTCTCAGCGAAGGCCACCTGCACGATGCCCGCTTCTGTCGCGACTGCGGCGAGTCGCTCGACCCCGATCCGGACGTCGCGTAGGCCGGTCTCCGCTCAGCCCACCCGCGCCACCAGTAGCGACGTCATCGCTCGCGCGATGCGTCCGCGCTCGTCGAACACCAGCGCCTCGGATTGTCCAGTGCCGTCGGTGGCGATCTCGGTCCGGCCGCGCAGCGCGATCCAGTCGGACTCCGGGTAGCGGTAGATGTGCAGGCTGACGTCCGGGTTGATCGACTGGTAGCGCGAGAAGTCGAGCGCGTTGGCGATGCCGCTGGCGAAGTCGCAGGCCCCGGCGAGCCGCATCAGCGGCGAGTTCGCTTCGCCGGCGACGATGGGCACGCGGAACCGGACCCAGGCGGTGCGCGAGCCCGCGCCCCCCGGCTCGTCGGCGCCGCGCACGAACTCGAGTGCGCGGAGGTAGCCCGGGACGCCATCGCCCGTGATCACTGCGCCGCGGCTCTCGCCGGGGGCCGGGGGGAGCGGCTCGTCGGCGGGCCGAGGGGTGCCCGTGTCGAGCCCCGGCTCGAGCCGGATCCGCTGTCCGGTCGCGCGGGCGACCTCGGTCTCGCCGTCGAACAGCGTTGCCTCCACCAGCTGCACGCGCTTGCCCTCGCGCGCGATCCGCGCGCGCACGCGCAGCGGCTGCAGCGGGATCGTGCGCATCAGGTCGAAGCTGATGCGCGCAAAGCGCATCGCGACCAGCGTCGGCTCGCGCTCGAGCGTGCGCGCGAGCAGCGCGCAGACGGCGCCGCCGTGCTGACCGTTGGGGTCCCACGGGCCCTGGGAGAGCAGGGACGGGACGATCCGGTCGCCCTCGATCTGGTAGACGGCCTCCGGCTCGCCTGCTGCAGCCACCCGGCGAGTCTCCCTACTCGCGCTTGAAGACGGGGTCGCGCTTCTCGGCAAAGGCCTTCACGGCCTCGCGATGGTCGTCCCGGAAGGTCGAGAGCGTCTCGGTCGCCATCCCCAGATCCATCATCGGGTGGGCGATCTGGCGCAGCGGCGTGTTCAGCAGTTGTTTGGTCCAGCGAATGGCGCGCGCCGCGCCCTGGTTGAGCTTGTTGGCAATTTCGCCGACCTTTGCGTCGAGCTCGTCCTTCGGGACCGCGTGGTTGATCAGGCCGATCTCCGCAGCGCGCTTGGCCGGGATCAGCTCGCCGAGCAGCAGTGCCTCCTTGGCGCGCGGAAAGCCGATCGCCTGGGGCCAGAGCAGCGCGCCGCCATCGCCGGCCACCAGCCCCGCACTGACGTGCGGGTCGCCGATCAGGGCCGTGTCGACGGCGACGATGATGTCGCAGGCCAGGGCGAGCGTGGCACCGAGCCCAACGGCGTGGCCGTTTACCCGGGCGACGATCGGCTTGTCGCATTCGAGCATGCGGTAGATGATGCGCTTGGCCTCGGACACCGTGACCCACCAGGTCTCGGGGTTGTCGATGGTGAACTGCATGGCCTTGACGTCGCCGCCGGCACTGAAGGCGCGCCCCTCGCCGGTGAGGATGACGACGTTGACATCGTCGTCGTCGTGGACGTCCTCCCAGATTTGCGTGAGCGCCTTGTGCATGGCGCCCGTGTTGCAGTTCATCGGCGGGTTGTCGAGCGCCACCGTCAGGATGTGGTCGTCGTACGACACGCGCAGGTTCTCGCCGAAGCGGCTGTAGTCCAGCATCCCGCCTCCTTCTCATTGTGGGGCGCGCAGTCTACCCGAGCCGGGCAGTGGTGAAGGCGCCGATTCGGGGGATCGGCCGCGGCCGCGCGTGATACGATGCGCGCCGCCCAGCCTGGAGCAGCCGTGTCCGAAGACGAACCGATCAGTACGCGCCTTGCGCGCTACCGCGAGCAGCTCGACGCCGAGTCCGGCAACGCCGAGGCCAAGCGCGCGTTCGCGGCGGCCTTGCGCGAGATCATCGAAGAGCTCGATGCGACCGGCGCGCCGCCCGAGCAGCTGATGGCCGAGACCGGGCGGCTGCTCGAGCTGGCCGCAGAGCTGCGCCGGCACGCGGTGGCGCGGCCGGAGCGGGCGTCGGAGGGGTTCACCGGCATGGAGACCTTCCACGACCGCAGCCCGATCGTCGGGCTGGCCAATCCGCTGGCTCCGCCCGCCGTGCTCGAACACCACCCCGAGCAGCACTGCGTCCGCGGCAAGGTCGAGTTCGGCAAGGCCTTCGAGGGAGGCCCCGGGCTGGTGCACGGTGGCTTCCTGGCGGCGCTGCTCGACGAGGTGCTCGGTGTCGTGACGATCTACTCGGGCAATCCCGGCATGACCGGTGAGTACACGGTGCGCTTCGTCCGGCCGACGCGCATCAAGGTGCCGCTGCGCTTCGAGGCGCGCTTCGATCGCCGCGAGGGCCGCAAGATCTACGTGTCGGCCGAGATCTGGGACGGCGACACGCGGACGGTGGAGGCGACGGGCACCTTCATCTCGGTCGAGGCGGCGCACTTCGAGTCGCTTCACGCCGATCGAAGCGAACGCATCGGCGAGCGCTGAGCGGCGCCTAGCGATCGCGCTCCGGCGGCAGCGCGGCCTCGATCTCGCCGGCGCTGCAGCCCGCCTCGCGCAGCACCGCGGTGCCCTCGGCGCCGAGCGCCGGCGCCGGCCGGGTGCCCGGCATCGCGTGGCTCGAGAGGTGGATCGGCGGTGCCACGGTGCGGATGCCCGGCTGCTCGGGGTGCTCGACCTCGGCCAGGATCTGCATCTCGGCGACCTGCGGATCGCGCGTCGCCTCGAGCAACGTCTGCACCGGCGACCAGATGAGCGAATGAGCGGCCAGCCGGGTCTGCCAGTCCGCGAGCGTGTGCTCGGCGAAGCGGGCGGCCAGCAGCGCGGTGAGCTCTGGCGAGTTGCGGTAGCGGCCGACCTCATTGGCGAAGCGCTCGTCGCGCTCGAGCTCCGGCCGCTCGATCGCTCGGCACAGCGCCGGCCAGTAGCGCTGCGAATCGATCATCACCAGGAAGATCCAGCGCTCGTCGGCGGTGCGGTAGTGCGCCCAGAGCGGATTGCGCGGCCCGGCCGGGTCGTGGCGTCGAGCCTCCTGGTCGGTGGTGGCGACGAGCGAGGCGTCGTTGCCCGCGATGTAGAGGCCCATGTGCAGCAGGTTGACGCCGACCTCCTGGCCGGCGCCGCTGCGATCGCGTTCGCGCAGGGCGGCCAGGATCCCGCTCACCAGCGCGAGCGCGGCCGCGTGGTCGCCCACGCCCGGGCGCAGGAAGGCGGGCGCTGCGCCGACGTCGCGCATCGTGTCCATCATCCCGGTGCGCGCCCAGTAGGCGGTGTAGTCGAAGGCCGGGGTGTCGGCCTCCGGCCCGCGCGCGCCGAAGCCGTTGAGCGAGGCGAAGATCAGCTCGGGCTGCGCACGGCGGAGCGTCGCTGCATCGAGGCCGAACTTGCGCAGTCGTCCGGGCAGCAGGTTGGTCAGCACCACGTCCGCGCGGGCGATCACCTTGCGCAGCGCGCGGCGCGCGGGCCCGGCGGACAGGTCGAGCGCGAGCGATCGCTTGCCGCGATTGTCCATCTGGAAGTGGGGCGACTCCGGCAGCTCGCTGCGATAACCCATCCTGCGCGGCGTCGCGTGACGCAGCGTCTCGCCCCTGGGCACCTCGACCTTGATCACCTCGGCCCCGAGATCGGCCAGCAGCGCCCCCGCCGCGGGAACGGCGACGAAGCTTGCGATCTCGACCACCCGGATGTCATCCATCGGGGCTGTCATGGCGCGCGAGCCTAGCAGGCCGTCGAGGCGCTAGGCTCGCGTGCCATCGATCGCGAGGGGAGAGGGTCGTGCCGTACAAGGTCATCCAGTGGGGCACCGGGTTCACCGGCAAGATGGTCGCGCGCGAGTTGCTCGAGCATCCGCAGTTCGAGCTCGTCGCCGTGATCGTGAGCGACCCCGCCAAGGACGGGAAGGACATCGGTGAGCTCGTCGGCGTCGAGCCCGCCGGGATCGCGTGCACCACGGACGCCGACGCCGCCCTCGCGCTCGAGGCCGACGTCGTAGCCTACTACGTCCCGACGGCCGAGTACGCGGCCGTCAACATCGAGAACATGTCGAAGGCGCTGCGCGCCGGGAAGGACGTCGTCTCGACCGCGATGACACCGCTCGTCTATCCGCCGGCCTGCCCGCCCTCGATGGTCGAAGCGCTCGAGGCCGCCTGCAAGGAGGGAGGCACCAGCTGCTTCACCTCGGGGATCGACCCGGGCTTTGCAAACGATCTGTTTCCGCTCACGCTGATGGGTCTGTGCGGGCGCGTGGACTCGGTTCGCATCCAGGAGATCCTCGACTACCAGAGCTATACCGGCGACTACGCCAGGACGATGGGCATCGGCGAGCCGATGGATTTCGAGGCGTTGCTCGAGAACACCCGGGTCCTGGTCTACTCCTGGGGCCACACCATCCCGATGATCGCGGACGCGCTCGGCGTCGAGATCGAGAAGTACGAGTCCGTCTACCAGAAGTGGGAAGCGCCCGAAGACATCCACCACAAGAACGGCGTGATCCGCGCGGGGTGCTGTGCGGCCGTGCGCTTCGAGATCCAGGGCTATGTGCAGGGCGAGCCGCGCATCGTGATCGAGCACGTCAACCGCATCACCACGGCCACCGCGCCCGACTGGCCGCGCGCGAAGCTCGAGGACGACGATTGCTACCGCGTGGTGGTGAAGGGCAGCCCGAACATCACGCAGGAGATCGCGTTTCGCGGCGCCTACGACGGCGATTCGAACTCCGGCGGCTGTCTGTCGACGGGCATGCGCGCGATCCAGGCGATCCCCGCGGTGCTGGCAGCGAAGCCGGGCCTGCTCTCCGCGCTCGATCTGCCGCTGATCCCCGGCGTGGGAAACATGCGCTAGCCGTGGATCCCCTGCTCGTCGGACTGCTGGAGTGCCTCGATCTCGAGGCCGTCGCGTCGCCACCGGGCGACGTCACGCGCTTCCGCGGGCACTGCGAGCCGAGCCGGCACGGCCGGATCTTCGGCGGACAGGTGGTTGCCCAGGCGCTGATGGCGGCCGGCCGAACCGCCAGCCCGCGGCCGGCCCACTCGCTGCAGGCTCTGTTCCTGCGGGTCGGGGATCCGACGCGGGAGATCGATTTCGAGGTCGAGCGGCTGCGCGACGGCCGCTCGTTCTCGGCACGCCGGGTGGTGGCGCGGCAGGGCGAGAGCGCGATCTTCACGCTCCAGGCTTCCTTCCACGCGCTCGAGCCCGGCTACGAGCATCAGAGCGCGGCGCCCGAGGCGCCGGATCCCGAGTCGCTGCCCACTGCCCGCGAGCTGGCCGAGCAGATGCGAGCGCAGATTCCGCCCGAGGTGGCGAACTGGGCCGGTCGGCCCCGGCCGCTCGAGGTGCGCCACACCCAGCCGCCGAGCTATCTCGGCGGGGAGCCCTCTCTCGAGCCCAACCTTTCCTGGTTCCGCGCCGAGTCGAAGCTGCCCGACGATCCCCTACTCCACCAGTGCCTGCTCGCGTATGCGAGCGACATCGCCCTGAACGACACGGCGTACCGGCCGCACCGCAAGTCGGCCGGGTCGCGGCCCTTGGCCATGTCGAGCGTCGATCACGCCATGTGGCTCCACGTGCCCGCGCGCGCCGACGAGTGGACGCTCTACTACCAGGAGAGCCCGCGCGCGGCCGGGGCGCGCGGCTTCGCGCGCGGCGCGATGTACACCCGCGACGGGACGCTCGTTGCCTCGGTCGGGCAGGACTCCGTGATGCGGCCGCAGCGCGCACCGGCTGCCCGCGAGTCGTAGCGGCTCGGCCAGGCTGCGCAGCGCTCGCGCACCGCGTCGTCGGGCACCCCGAAGGGCGACTACTATAGGATGGGAACGGGCGGGCTCGGAACGGGCCAGATGGGAACGGGCGGGCTCGGAACGGGCCAGATCGGAACGGGCCGGCTCGGAACGGGCCGATTGGGAACGAGCGCGCAGGCGCGGAGGAGACGGCGGACGTGAAGGCGTTGATGATCGGCGGGACCGGCCCCACCGGGCCGTTCATCGTGAACGGACTGCTCGAGCGCGGCTATGCCGTGGACATGCTCCACAGCGGGCGCAACGAGGTTCCGGAGATCCCGGACGAGGTCGTCCACATCCACACCGACGCCTTCGATCCGCAGAAGCTCGCCGCGGCGCTCGACGGGCGACGCTACGACCTGTGTGTTGCCTCCTATGGCCGGCTGCGCGCGATCGCAGAGCTCACCGCGGGCAAGGTCGGCCGCTTCATCTCGATCGGCGGCTTTCCGGCGCTGCTCGGCTACATGAACCCATTCGCCTTCGAGCCGCACGGCATGCCGGTGCCGACGCCGGCCGACGGACCGACCGTGCTCGACGAGGCGGCCGATACCAAGGGCTACCGGATCCGCCTGACCGAGCGCGCCGTGCTCGAGCACCAGCCCGAGGCGACGCACTTCCGTTACCCGTTCGTCTACGGGCCGCGGCAGCCGGTGCCGCGCGAGTGGCTGATCGTGAAGCGCATCCTCGACGGACGGCCGCACATCATCCTGCCCGACGGCGGCCTCACGCTGCACCACTTCGGCTACTCGGAGAATCTCGCGTCGGCGATCCTGCTCGCGGTCGATCGCCCCGAGCGCTGCCTCGGCCAGATCTACAACGCCGCGGATCAGGAGGTGCTGACCCTGCGAGCGGTGGTCGAGGTCATCGCAAAGGCGCTCGGCCACGACTGGGAGATCGTGAATCTTCCCTGGGAGATCGCGCTGCCGGCGCGCCCGCTGATCACGCAGCCGCTCACCACACACCGCGTGCTCGACGTCAGCAAGCTCGAGCGCGATCTGGGCTATCGCGACGTCGTGCCGCCGCGCGAGGCAGTCGCGCTCGCGGCCCGCTGGCTGGTCGACCATCCGCTGTCGGCCGAGCAGCAGTCGCTGCTGCAGGACCCCTTCGACTACGCGGCCGAGGATGCCCTGATCGCCGGCTGGAAGCGCGCGGTCGCCTCGCTGCCCGAGGTCGAGTGGAAGAGCGAGCCCGGCTACGGCGCCGCCTACAGTGGCCCGGGCGGCCGCGCGCGCTCGCAGACGACGTTCGAGTGATCGCGCCACGCGGGCTGCGGGCTCACGAGTCCGCCTCGTCCGGCACGTCGAAGCGTTCGCAGTAGCTCTCGAACATCTCGTCGAGTGCCTCGGGCGTGAATCCGAAGTCGCTCATCTCGTAGCGGTGTCGACCGAAGGTGCTCTGCGGGCGCGTCGCCATCCAGACCCGCATGCGGCGCACGTGGAGCGGCGTCAGCTCCTCGCCGAAGTGGGCGTAGAGGCCGCGCACCGCTTCGACTGGATCGGTCATCAGGTCCGCGTACTGCAGGTGGTGACACCACGGCTTGCCGCCCTGCTCGTCGTCGTGCTGCATGCCACGCGCGGCGGCGAGCTGCAGCTTGTGAGCCCAGGCGCGCCCGGTCGCCAGCGGATCGGCGCGGTTCGACCAGGTGCGATAGAAGGTCGTGTTCAGGCTCGCGACCGAAGGCACCACGCGCTTCGGGTCGCGGTGCGTCCAGATCAATCGCGCGTCGGGGTAGCGCTCGAGCAGCGCGTCGAGCGCCCACAGGTGGTTGGGCGTCTTGAGCGCCCAGCGATCGGTCGGAATCGTCGACTGCAGTGTCTGCAGGCAGAGCTCGTGGATGGCGTAGGCCGAGCGCATGTCGCACTCCTCGAGCCAGTCGCCATAGCCGGGCGCCAGCACCTGGGTCTCGAACAGCAGGCTGCGGAAGTCGAGCGCGAAGAGCGTGACGCACTCGGTCGGAAGCGACGCGCCGAGCGGATGCATTGCGGCGATGGGAGGGATCAGCCGGGGAAGCGCCGCGCCTCGCTTCGTCTCCTCGGCGATGCGCGGGTCGTCGCGGTGGCCGGCGAGTGTCGGGGGAGGAGCCAGCGCCGACGCTTCCCAGCTCTCGAGCGAACGGGAGCGCGGGTCGAGGTCCAGCAGGTGCGACAGCAGGGTCGTCCCGGTCCGCGGCAAGCCGAGCACCACGAAGGGGGCCTCGATCTTCTCATCGCGGACCTCCGGGTGCTGCCTGACCCAGTCGATCACTCGCAGGCGCTTCTCGAGGGTGCCGGTGTACATCGCCCGCAGCGTGAACCGCGCGAAGCTGTGGAGGTCTGCCTCGCGGGTGCAGGCATCGCACAGCACCTCGAGGCCTTCGCGCCAGTGGTCGTCGCCGAAATCGTGGAGGCCGGTATTGGCAACCGCCTTCTCGACCATCGCGTCGGGGTCGAGGGCGGGCTTGCCCGGGGCCAGGCGGCCGGCGGCATTGAGCGCGCGAAGCGCGAGCGGAAGCCGCCCCGCATCGCGGAAGGTCCAGCTGCGTTGGCGGTCCGCCATGGGCGGCGAGTCTACACCGCCACTCGGAGCGCCGAGCAGGTAAGCTAGCGAGCGATGCCGGATCCGGTCCTGCTGCCGCGCCCGCGCGAGTTCGAACACACCGGCGAGGGCCAGGCCCGATTCGCCGAAGCCGGCGCGGTCGAGCACGACTCCGCGCTGCCGCCGCAGGGCTATGTGCTGCGCGCCGGGCCGCAGGGCACGTCGATCCGCTACGCGGACGAGGTTGGTCTGCGCTACGCGCGGGCGACCCTGGCGCAGCTCGCGCGCAGCCCCGCCCCCGTGCCGGCGCTCGAGATCCGGGACTGGCCGGACTTCGCCGTGCGCGGCTACATGCTCGACATCAGCCGCGACCGCGTGCCCACGCGTGAGACGCTCGAGCGCATCGTCGACGTCCTCGACGTGCTGCGCATCAACCACCTCGAGCTGTACACCGAGCACACCTTTGCGTTTCGCGACCACGAGACCGTGTGGCGCGATGCCACTCCGATGACGCCCGAAGATCTGCGCTGGCTCGACGGGCTGTGCGGAGAGCGCGGGATCGAGCTGTCGGCCAACCAGAACACCTTCGGACACATGGGTCGCTGGCTGCGGCACCCCGCTTACGCGCGGCGCGCCGAGGCGCCAGGCGGCTGGCGCAGCCCTCTCGGCCAGACGCTCGAGCCGGGCGTGTTGGCGCCGACTCCGGACAACGCCGAGTTCGCGCTCTCGCTGGTGCGCGAGATGATGCAGAACGTGACCAGTCGCCGCGTCAACATCGGCTGCGACGAGACCTTCGAGCTCGGCCGCGGTCAGAGCCGAGCGGAGGTCGAGCAGCGCGGGCGCGCGCGTGTGTACCTCGATCACTTGAAGCGGCTGCTCGCCGGACTTCACGAAGACGGCTGCGAGGTGCTCTTCTGGGGCGACATCCTGCGCGAGCACCCCGAGCTGGTGGCCGAGCTGCCGAGCGAGCAGACCGTGGCGCTCGCCTGGTGGTACGAGGCGCCGGTCGCGGACCCGCAGCTGCCGGAGTCGGTGCGCGAGCTGGTGGCCGAGTTCGGCATCTCCGAGCGCGCGCAGCTGGGCTTTGCCGGGCACGTCCCGGCCTTCGTCGAGGCCGGGCTTCCCTTCTGGGTGTGCCCGGGGACCTCGACCTGGAACACGCTGCTCGGCCGCTGGCCCAATGCGCGCGCCAACCTGCTCGACGCAGCCGAGGTCGGCCGAGCGCAGCGAGCGGGCGGGTACCTGATCACGGACTGGGGCGACAACGGGCACATGCAGCCGCCGTCGGTGAGCTGGCTGCCGCTCGCCTACGGCGCGTCGGTGAGCTGGTGCGTCGAGGCGAACCGGGAGCTCGACGTCGCGGCGGCGCTCGATCTCCACGTGTTCGAGGACGCGGCCGGCGAGCTCGGCGCCGCGTTGCTCTCGCTCGGCGAGGCCTATCTCGACACGGGCAAGACCGCGTTCAACGCGAGCCCGCTGTTCACTGCGACGGTGACGGACGGATTGCTCGGTGCCTTCGGCGAGCCCGACTCGGCGGCGCTTCGGCGAACGCTCGATCGGCTCGAAGCGGCCGGCGAGGCGGTCGGGCGCGCGCGGCCCGGTTGCTCGGACGGCGCGGTGGTGGGGCGCGAGCTGGCGCAGGCGATTCGTCTCGCGCGGCACGGCGCCTATCGTCTGCTCCGCGAGACCGGGGCGAAGCGGCCGAGCGACCCCGAGCTGCGCCGCGATCTCGCCGCCGCCATCGAAGAGCAGGCGATCTGCTGGCGCCTGCGCAGCCGCGAGGGCGGACTGGCGGATAGCCTTGCGCGCCTGCAATCGACGCTCGCCAGCTACGGGGAGGCATGACGCGATGAGTGCGCCGCGGGCGGATCGGCCGCAGATGCCGGGCTACGGGCTGGCGAGTGTGTCCGACGGCGAGCTGCTGCCCTGGAGTTGGGGGGTCGAGCGACTCGAGCGCTCGCGCAACTACTTCGTCTCGACCACGCGGCCCGATGGACGACCCCACGCGATGCCGGTGTGGGGCGTGTGGCTCGACGACGCCTTCTGGTTCAACACCGGCTCGGCGTCGCGCAAGGTGCGCAATCTGGCCGCCAACGCGCACTGCGTGATCACCATCGAGGGCGCCGACGAGTGCGCGATCGTCGAGGGCGAGGCCCGGCCTGTGACCGATCCGAGTGAGCTCGCGTGCTTCGTCGAGGCCTACCGCGCGAAGTACGACTGGAGCCTGGCCGAGACGACCCAGCCGACCTTCGTCGTGCGCCCGCGCGTGGCGTTCGGCTTCATCGAAGCGGCGGCGCAGTTCATCCGGACCGCAACGCGCTGGAGCTTCGAATGACCAGTCGTGTGCTGCTGGATGGGGTTCGCGCGGCGCTGCCCGCGCTGGAGGCCGAGGCGGAGGAGAGCGAGCGGCTGCGCCGGCCCACCGACGCGGCCATCGAGCTGCTCGAAGCGACGCGCTGCCTCGAGCTCCTGGTGCCCCGGGCGTACGGCGGGCTGGAGCTCGACCTGGACGTCTTCCTCGAGTGCGCGCTGGCACTCGGCGAGGCCGACGCCTCGCTGGCGTGGGTCGCGAGCTTCTACATGGAGCACAACTGGCTGCTCTGCCAGTTTCCCGAGCCGTTCCAGCGCGAGCTCTTCGCGGATCGGGCCGCGGTGCGCGCGCCGGCCGCGCTGTTCGGGGAGTCCACGATCCGCGAGCAGCGGGGCGGGTTCGCGCTCGACGGCCGCTGGCACTGGGCGAGCGGCGCGATGCACGCGGAGTGGGTGATGGTCGGCGGTGCGAGCGATCCAGCCAATCCGGCGACGGCGTGCTTGTTCGCGCTGCCCGCGGACGAGGTCGGGATCGACGACGTGTGGCACGTCGATGGCCTGTGCGCGACGGGCAGCAACGACATCGTGATCGAGGACGGCTTCGTACCCCGGGAGCGCTCGGCATCTCTGCTGGACATCGCGAGCGGGAACGGGCTCGGCGCGACACTGCACGCGTCGCCGATCTACGGCTCGCCGATGGCCCCCGTGCTGCTGACGGCCGCGGCCTCTCCCGTGGTCGGTCAGGCGCGCAGCGTGGTGCGGCGCTTCGGCGAGAAGGCGACCGAGCGGGTGCGCGCGATGTCGGCGGTGGCCGAGCGGGATCGCAGTGCGGTGCAGGCGCGCCTGGCCGAGTCGGCGCACGAGGTGCGCGAGGCCGAGCTGTTGATGCGCGACGTGATCGCCGAGGTCATGCGCCGGCGGGGCGACGCCAGCCTGCTCGAGCGGGCTCGCTGGTCGCTCGCGCTGACGCGCGCCGTCCACGGCGCGCGCCGCGCAATCCAGCGCATCGCCGACGCCAGCGGCGGCAGTGCCCACTTCCAGCGCGATCCGCTGCAGCGCGCGGTTCGCGATGCGAACACAGCCTCGTCGCACGTCGCGTTCGACTGGGATGCGCGGCACGAGCTGTGGGGGCGACTCCAGCTCGGGCTCGAGGCGGACGGCTTCCTGTTCTGAATCGCCCGGTGCGGAGGCAAGATGGATCTTGGAATCGAGGGACGCTGTGCGGCGGTGGCCGGTGCGTCGGCGGGGCTCGGGCTCGCGACGGCCCGGGCGCTCGCGGCCGAGGGAGTCCGGGTTGCGATGTGCAGCCGCGACGCCGGACGGATCGAGACGGCGGCCAAGCAGGTCGGCGAGCTCGCGACGCCGCTCGTGGCGGACGTGTCGACCGAAGCGGGCGCCGACGACTTCATCGCCCGGGCGCTCGCGGTCCACGACGGTCGCGTCGACATCCTGCTGGCCAACGCCGGGGGGCCGCCGCCGGGGCGGGCCGTCGACGTCGACCCCGCCGTCGCGTCCGAGTGGGTGGACCGCAGCCTGTTTGCCCACATGGCGATGTGTCGGGCGGTGCTCCCCGGAATGCGCGAGCGCGGCTGGGGCAGGATCCTGGCGATCACCACGGTCGGCGTCAAAGAGCCGCTGCCCGGCATGATCTACTCCAACGTTGCCCGAACCGGGCTCACGGCGTACCTGAAGCAGCTGTCGGGCGAGGTGATCGCCGACGGAGTGACCGTCAACTCGCTGCTGCCCAACAGCCACCTCACCGAGCGACTCGAGAGCCTGATTCCCGACATCGCCGCCTACGCGGCGTCGCTGCCGAGTGGGCGGACGGGTGATGCCGACGATTTCGGACGGATCGCGGCCTTCCTGTGCTCGGAGCAAGCGAATTTCCTGACGGGCGTCGCGCTGCCGGTGGACGGCGGCACGGGTCGGACGCTCGCCTGACGCACGGGAGGGCGCGATGGGCGCCGCGGACGATCGCTTCGACATCATCGCCGTACTCGATCGCTATGCGGAGGTGCTCGATGAGCGCGATTGGCCTGGGCTGGCCGATGTCTTCACTCCGGATGTCGACCTGGACGTCGGCGGCTACCGCGCGACGGGTCTCGAGGCGGTGACGAGCCACATCCGCTCGTTCCTCGACGGCTGCGGGCCGAGCCAGCACCGGCTCAGCAACTACCGCATCGAGCTCGACGGCGACACGGCCAGCAGCCGCTGCTACATCCGCGTCATGCACTTCGGCAAGGGAGAGCACGCCGGCCGGAGCTACGAAATGTGGGGTCGATACGCCGACCAGCTGGTGCGAACCCCCGCTGGCTGGAGAAGCCGCCAGCGCCGCATCGAAGTCACGATGGAGCAGGGAGACCGCATCCTCCTCGGACCGGAGCGCGGGGGAGCGGCATGACTGACATCTCGTTCTTCGAGCTGGTCGGGCAGGTGCGGGCGATGCGGCGGCTGAGGCCGGATCCGGTGCCGCTCGAGCTGCTGTGGAAGGTGCTCGAGGCCGGGGTGAAGGCGCCGAGCGGAATGAACACGCAGCCCTGGTCGTTCGTGGTGATCCGCGAGCCGCAGGGCAAGCAGTGGTTTGCGGAGCGTTACCAGGCCGCGATCGAAGCGCGCTTCGGGGGGTTCTCGCTTTCCGAGCCGGGTGGCTCGGAAGACTCGCCGATGATCCGTCAGCTCCGCGCCGTGTTGTACCAGACCGAGCACATGCAGGAGTTTCCCGTGCTGCTGCTGGTGTGCGGGCTGCGGGACTGGCCGTTCCGCGTGCCCCCGGAAGAGCGCGTGGGCAAGGCGCCGCCCAACTACGGCGCCGTCTACCCGTGTGTGCAGAACATCCTGCTGGCATGTCGCGCGGTCGGCCTCGGCGCCGCGCTGACCACCATGCACCAGGTGTTCGAGGACGAGCTCGCCGAGCGGTTCGGCATCCCGGACGAGTACGGCGTCGTCGTCACGATCCCGATCGGCTATCCGCTCGGGAAGTTCGGGCCGGTGACCCGCCGACCCGCCGCGGAGGTCACCTGGTTCGAGCGCTGGGGCAACACCGATCCCTGAGGCGGCCGGCCCGAGACCGCAGTGCGGTCGACCCGTCAGCTTCCGCCCCGCAGCCGGGCGAGGTCCGCGGGCACGCGTTGGGCGGCGACCGCGTAGACCAGCCCGGAGGCCGCGACCGCGAGCGTCATTGCGGCGATCGCATAGCGAAGCGAATCGTCGCCGTACTCGGCGCTCCAGTGCTCGGTCAGCGCGCCGACGATCCACGGGCCCAAGCCCTGTCCGACCCCGGTGAAGATCATCGTCCAGATCGCGTGCGCGAGCGCCCGCATGTTGGGTCGGGCGAGCGCCTGCGCCATCGCGGCCATCGGCGCCGAGAAGAATCCGACCAGCACCGAGCCCGCGATCCAGAGCCCGAAGGCCACGGGAATCCCGTCGGCTGCCGGGGCCGGCGGCAACAGCAGGAAGGCGAGTATCAGCGGCGCCGAGCCGAAGTTGCCGATCGCACACACCCACAGCGGCCAGCGCTCGTCGCGTGGCCGCAGCCGGTCGGCGATCGCGCTGCCGAGGTAGGCGCCCAGCGCGGTGGGCAGCGCGCCGTAGACGAAGACCGTGATGCCGACCTCGAGCCCCTGGTAGCCGTAGCTGCGTCGGATGAACTCGGGCTCCCACATGGTGCGGCCCATCTGTCCGACCCCGGCGAGCAAGGCCGCAAACACCATCCAGCGAAACGAAGGCAGCCCGAACAGGTGCTTTGCCGCCGCCAGTGGCGTGGCACTCTCGATCCCGCTGCGAGGGGGCTCGCGCAGCGTGAACCGCACCAGCAGCGAGACGGCGAGCCCCGGCACGCCCACGGCGATCAGCGTACCGCGCCAGCCGAGCGTGCCCGCCAGATAGCCTCCGGCCGTCAGGCCGAGGCCGATGCCGATCAGCGACCCGATCGTGAGCGACGAGAGCGCCCGCGCCCGCATCGACTCGGGCGCCGTGTCCGAGAGCAGCGAGACCGAGGGGGGGGCGCCGCCCGCCTCGCCGATGCCGACGCCCATGCGCGTCGCGAACAGAGTCCAGAAGCCGCTCGCCGCCGCCCCGAGTGAGGTCATCGCGCTCCACACGAACAACGCGATCGAGATCACCGTTCGTCTCGACGTCCGGTCGGCGAGCCAGGCGGCAGGCAACACGGCCAGCAGGTGGACGACGGCGAACGACGGCCCGAGCAGGATCCCGATCTGAGTGTCGCCGAGCCCGAGATCCGCCTTGATGCCGGGCACCAGCATGGCGACGATCGTGCGGTCGACCACGTTGAAGATCGCGACCAGCAGCACGATGCCCATCGCGTACCCGACGTACGCGCGTGAGTAGGGCTCGCTGGCTCGGCTCATGGTTCGTCCCGATCCCTCTCTCTGACTTCAACGCCAACTTCCCGACACGTCCCTGCCCGAGCGGAGTAGGATCATGCCCTCCCCGCAACGAGAAGAGGAGCATTTCGATGGCGTTCGAGGGGATCGAGGGCAAGGTTGCGATCGTCACCGGCGGTGGCGGCGGCATCGGCGAGGCGTACGCAACCGGATTTGCGGCCGCAGGCGCGAAGGTCGTCGTCGCCGAGCTCGACAAGGAGGGCGGTGAGCGCGTCGCGTCATCGATCCGTTCGAGCGGCGGAGAGGCCACCTTCGTCCACACGGACATCGGCTCCGAGGAGTCGACGCAGCAGGCTGCCGCCGCTGCGGTCGAGGCCTTCGGCGGGATCGACTTCCTGGTGAACAACGCGGCCGTGTTCAAGGACATGAAGCTGTCGAGCCTGCTCGCGGTCGAGTGGGACTACTACAAGTTCTTCATGAACGTGAACCTCGACGGTGCGCTGCTGATGACCCGGGCGTGCTACGGCTCGATGGCCGAGCGCGGCGGCGGCTCGATCGTCAATCAATCCTCGACCGCGGCCTGGATGGGCGTTGGCTACTACGGGCTCTCGAAGCTCGCAATCAACGGTCTCACGCAGTCGTTGGCGCGCGAGCTCGGACCCTCGAACATCCGAGTCAACGCGATCGCTCCCGGGCCGACCGACACCGAGGCGCTCAACAAGACGACGACGGTCGAGTTCCAGCAGCAGATGGTCGCGAGCTTCCCGCTGTCGCGGCTGGGGCAGCCCGTCGACATGGTCGGCACGGCGCTCTATCTGTGCTCCGACGCTTCGCAATGGGTGACGGGCCAGATCATCGCGGTCGACGGCGGGCAGATCGTCCGGCCCTGAGCCGCGAAGCCCGCGCGGCGGGTCCAGCGACGCGCTCGATCAGCGCGGTGCGAAGCGCACCGGCAGCGACTTCGGGCCTCGCAGCACCGTCCCCGCGATGCCGACGGCGCTGGGATCGCCGAGCTCGAGATCCGGCAGCCGTTCGGCGAAGACCCGCAGGCTGACCTCCATCTCGCGGCGGGCGAGGTGGGAGCCCAGGCAGAAGTGCAGCCCGTAGCCGAAGCTCAGGAACTCGCGCTCACTCCTCCAGGGATCGAAGCGGTCGGGCTCGGCGAAGGCGGCGGGATCGCGATTGGCCGACGTGACACCGAAGAGCACCTCGGATCCGGCCGGGATGTCGCTGCCCGCGAAGTGCACATCCTTGGGAGCGAAGCGCGGCAGCAGCGCGGTCGGTGGCTCCCAGCGCAGCGCCTCCTGGACGACACGTGGCACGAGACTGGGATCGCGCTGCACAGCCTCGAACACCTCGCGGTGCAGGAGCACCGCGTACAGCATGCTGCCCAGTCCCCGGTAGGTCGTGTCCGCGCCCGCCGGAAACAGCAGCCGCAGGAAGGAGAAGATCTCCTCGTCGGCGAGGCGCTCGCCGTCGACCTCGACCGTCGCGAGCGAGGAGATCAGGTCCTCGCCGGGCTCGCTGCGCCGCCGGTCGATGATGGGCTTCAGGTAGGCGGTGAACTCTTCGCGAGCCTTCAGTGCGCCCTCCGGGTCCCAGGGAAAATCGATCAGGCCGTCGCCCCAGCGCTTGAGCTGCTCGAAGTCGGTCGCAGGCAGATCGAGCAGGCGCGTGATCACCGTGAAGGCGTACCGCGTGGTGTAGTCGCGAACCAGGTCCGACTCGCCCTTGTCTGCGATGCCGTCGACCAGCTCGTGGGCGACGGGCGTGAGGAAGGCCTCGACGAACTCGGTCATCAGCCGCGGGCGAAACGCCTTGGAGACGAGCCCGCGGTTGCGGCGATGCTCGTCTCCCCCCATGCACTGGATCGTCTTGCCCATCGACGGGAGGCTGTGACGAGAGTAGGCGGCCTCGGAGGGAAAGGTCGTGTCGTCGCTGAAGGCGGTCTGCAGATCGGCGAAGCGTGTGATCAGACGAGCGACCTCGCCGTGATAGATCACCGGCGCGACGGCATGACGCTCGCGCAGATCGGCCAGGATCTCGTGAAGCTCCAGGACCTCGCCCGAGGCGAAATCGATCTGGGGATACTCGGGGTCGGGATGCGCCACGCCGGGTCTCCTCTGCCGCCCGCATTCTGCCACGTCGGGGGCTGTCCGGGATCAAGCCTCTTCAGGGACGCCGTAGTGCTCGCAGTAGAAGCGGAATCGCTTGCGCTCCTCGTCGCGGTCGAAGCCCATGGATTCGAGGGTGTACTCGTGCTTGCCGCGCTTGCCGCGCGGGCGCCTGCCCAGGTAGTCGTCGATCCGCTGCGATAGAGCGTCCGGAAACTCCCAGCCCGCGCGCTGGTAGATCGTGCGCAGCGTTGCCGACGGGTTGCTCATCAACTCGTGGTACTGGACGTCGATGAAGCGCTCGTCGCGCACGCGGCCGTCGGCGCGCTTCTCGATCTCCTGCTGGAACATGTACGCACAGCCCATCGCCAGCTGCTGCGGGGACGCGGACAGATCGACCTCCTCGCAGCGCATCCGCTTGAGCGTGCCGATCAGGCTGACCGTCGACGGCAGTGACTCCAGCGGATCGCGGTGGATCCGGATCACCCAGGCATCCGGGTACACCGAGTGGAGCTCCTCGAGCAGCTGCAGGTGGCTCGGCGCCTTGAGTCCCCAGCGCGTGCAGCCCTCGGCGCCGCGCTGCTGCAGCGTCTTGAGCACGTTGCGATGAAACTCGTAGACCGGCCGGTGATCGGCCTGGACCAGCTGCTGCTGGTAGCTGGGCACCACGTGGCAGCCGCTCCACTGATCCGACAGAAACGTGTTGGCCATGATGAAGATGCACTCGTTGGGCAGGTCGCCGGAGTTTTCGTGCATCGTGGCGTACTCGGGCGCCAAGTCTTCCATCAGCACGGTCTCGGCGTGCCCGTGCGCACGCAATGCGTCGTCCGCGAGCGACTCGACCGGGTGCAGCATCTCCCACATCGCCGGTGTGCGGGCGGTCGGGTCGAGTGCCAGCAGCTCCGACAGGATGGAGGTGCCCGAGCGCGCCATGCCGACCACGAAGGCCGGTGGCAGCAGCTCGGTCGCGAGCACCTCGGGCTGCCGCTTCCACAGGTCGGCGAGCAGCAGTCGGTTGCGCAGGCAGCGCAGCAGGTCGTGGCGCACCAGCAGCCGCCCGGCGACGTGGAGCGACGACTCGGTCCGCAGCGAGTGGACGAGCAGCTCGAACCACCTGCGCCAGTCCGCCGAGTCCGCACTGCCGAAGTCGTCGAGCCCGCCGGTCGAGGCGATGGCGGTGTCGATCAGCTCCTGCGGGTCGAGCGACACCAGATGTGCCGCGCCGCCCACCGCGGGGCCGTGCGCGATCAGGCGCGCGAGCCAGTCGGGGCGTTCGGGCGGGGTCCAGGCCACGATCGGGCTAGAGGTAGCGGTTCCAGAGCTGCTCGCGGCGCGCCGACAGTCGGCGGCGCCGCTCGCTCTCGTCGATCAGCGGATGACCCTTCGGCATCAGACCGCGGACGGCATCGACCTTCACCACCTCGCCCGATGGCTCCGGGCTGCTGGTTGCCCAGACCCAGCGATAGGCGAGCAGACCGCGGCGGCGCCCTTCCGTGTCGATCCAGTTCGCCACGCCGGGGTCGCGGGTCGAGAGTGCGATCCGCACGCGTCCGTCGTCGTCGATGTGAAGCTGGTGTCCCGACAAGCTCACCTGCCGGTTTGCGAAATCACCCGATTCGAGCCAGCCCAGTGTGTGGATGCAGAAGTTGTAGTACTGCGCCTCCGGCTCCTCGCAGGTGAACAGGAGTGCCTCGTCCTCTTCGAGCTGCCAGAAGCAGCTGCCGTACAGGATGTTCTCGGCCCCGCCCGGAGTCGAGCGCGCCGCCGAGACCTGGTTGGGTGTCGCCCGCTCCCAGGCCTGCGCGGTGTACTGGTTCCAGTAGGCGGCCGATTTCTCGACCCAGTTCGCGCTGCGGTCGAGCGCAGTAGCGAGCGCGGCCGGGTCGAGCGGCGGCGGGGCGATCCCCTCGGCGCCGACGCGTTCGATGTGCAGCGTCGGCGATGAGTCGGTCACCCAGTCGCTCCGGTAGGTGCGCACCTGGAAGATGCGCGCCGCATCGTGCATCGGCATCCAGTTGGCGGCGCCCGCCGGTTTGCTCCGGGAGACGAACAGCTCGAACTCGCCGTTCGGCCCGACCTGCCAGTCGTCGAGTCCCTGCTCGCTGTAGACGCCGTACTGCTGCAGCTGCATGTCGCCCTCCTGCAGCGACACGATGATCTGCCGCATGTCGGTCAGGTTGCCCCAGACGCGGTAGTCGTAGTCGGGATGGATCGCGGCGCGCAGGTAGGTGTTGTCCGGATTCGGGCCGCCCCATTGATTGTGGGGCTCCTCGTAGCGACACAGCTGCGGGTAGGCCGGATCGCCGCACTCGATCTCCATGCGCATGGCGTACGAGAGCAGGCGCGTCAGAGAGCGGAAGCCCTCGGCGCGATCGCGCGGCTCGTCGGGGAAGCCGTCCCCGATGATCGTGTCGCCGACGCTCTTGAGCCGGTCGCAGAAATCGTGCCAGGCCTCGCCGGAGAGCAGGCGGTCGGCGTCGTCGCTCATGGGTTCCCTCGCGCTGTCGAGCGCGCCAGGATACAGGGCGGCGACTCGCCAGTGGAAGCGAAGTGGGCGCGGAGCGGGCGCGAGCGGGCCGCCGCTGCCGCCTGCCGGCCAGGTGTCGAAGCAGCCAAGCCAGTAGACGCCGATGCGCGGCCTGCCGTAGGCTGCGACCGATGACGTCCGAATCCCCCGAGCGACTCACCTACGAAGAGGTTGCCGAGCGCCTGACCGCCGAAGGCGCGCCGTTCGAGACTGTCGAGGAGGAGGTCCTCGGCCAGCGGATTCAGCTCTACAAGAACCGCGCCCGCTCGCTGCGCGAGCTGCTCGCGGGCTCCTCGGCGCACGGCGACAAGACGTACTTCATCTTCGACGACGGTCGCCGGGTGACCTACGCCGAGCACCTGCGCATCGTCGCGTCCGTGGCCAGGGCGCTGAGCGAGGATCACGGCGTCCAGCAGGGCGACCGGGTGGCGATCCTGGCCGCCAACTGTCCCGAGTGGATTGTCGCGTACTGGGCGAGCGTCTCGCTCGGCGCGATCGTGGTCGGCATGAACGGCTGGTGGACCGGCGACGAGATCCAATACGGCCTCCGCGTGTCGAAGCCAAAGCTCCTGATCGCCGATCAGCGCAGGCTGGCTCGGCTCGACGGAGCTGATCCGGGCGTGCCGACTGTCGTGGTGGAGACGGACTTCGACGCGCTCTGGAATCGGGATCTCGACGCCGAGCTGCCGGACGTCCCGATTGCCGAGGACGATCCCTCGGTGATCCTGTTCACCAGTGGCACCACGGGCCGCCCCAAGGCGGCGATGTTGTCGCATCGCAATCTGTGCGCCTTCGTGATGTCGACCTTCTTCATCGGCGCCCGCCGCGCGATGACCGAGCCCACGGACAGCCGCCCGGGTGGCGCGGGGCTCGCCGTGTTCCCGCTGTTCCACGTCTCGGGCATGTTCGGATCGACCACCACCGGCCTGGCCGCCGGCACGACATCGGTGTGGCCGACCGGGCGCTTCGATGCGAAGAAGGTGATCGAGTTGACCAAGCAGCACGGCATCACCACCTGGGGTGGCGCCGCGACGCACGTCTTCCGCCTGCTCGATGCGGTCGACGAGATGGGCTTCGACACGTCGGTGCTCACCAGCGTCGGCATCGGCGGCTCGGCGACCACGCCCGAGCTGATCCGGCGAAGCGAAGAGCGCATTCCCCAGACCCGGGGAACCTTCGGCTCGGGCTACGGCAGCACCGAGACGGGCGCCCTCGTCTCCTATGCCAATCACGCGATGCTGATCGAGTCGCCCGATTGCGTGGGTCCCCCCCTGCCGACCGTCGAGCTCCGCATCCTCGACGAGGACGACAACGACGTCGGCGAGGGGGTCGACGGTCAGATCTGTGTGCGCAGTCCGATGGTGATGCTGGGCTACTGGGAGAACGACGATGCGAATGCGGAGACGCTGCTGCCGGAGCGCTGGCTCAAGATCGGGGACGTGGGGCGGCTCCAGCGCGGCCGGCTCCACCTCGCCGCACGCAAGCGCGACCTGATCATCCGCGGCGGCGAGAACATCTATCCCGTCGAGATCGAGAACCGGCTGGAGGCGCACCCCGACCTGCTCGAGGTGGCCGTGGTGGGTGTCGACCACGTCGAGCTAGGACAGGAAGCCAAGGCGATCGTGGTGCCGCGCGAGGGGGCCAATCCCGATCCGGAGGAGCTCAAGGCGTTCGTCGCCGAGAAGCTCGCCTACTTCAAGGTGCCGGCCTACATCGAGGTGCGGCGCGACAAGCTGCCGCGCAACGCCACGGGCAAGGTGATGAAGCACGTCCTGACCGGGGACGCCGACAACAAGTTCGTCGAGGAATAGGCCGAGCGGCCGCCCCTCGCTCAGGCCTGCAGGCGGCGCGTCGCGCTCGACGCCAGGTAGGCGGCCGCCAGGCACAGGATGGCCAGCGGCCCCGGCGGCAGCGACGGTCCACCGCCGACCGAGAGCTGCCACGACAGCATCAGTCCCGCGACCAGACTCGCAGCACAGATCGCGATCGCGAGCCCCATGATCGATCCCAGCGTGGTGCGCCACTGGCTGGCGATCGCGGCCGGGACGGTGAGCAGCGCGATCGCGAGGATGATCCCGACCACGCGGATCAGCGTCACGATCGAGAGCGCCGAGAGCCCGAGCAGCAGCAGGAACAGCGGCTCCACCGGAAGCCCGCTCACCTCGGCGAACTCCTCGTCGAACGCCACCGCCTGCAGCTCCTTGTGCAGCAGCCACGCCACGCCGACCACCAGCACGTCGAGCGCAGCGACCAGCGCGACGTACTCCCACGGCACCAGGAGCAGGCTGCCGAACAGATACGACGAGAGATCGGGCGTGTAGCCGGGCGCCAGCGCCACGAACAGCACGCCCAGTGCCATGCCGGCCGACCACACCAGGGCGATCACCGTGTCGAGGCTCGAGCCGAGGCGACGATAGGCGGTTCCGATGATCACGCTGGCCAGCAGGCCGGCGCCGGCCGCGCCCAGCATCGGCGAGAAGCCGAGCAGATAGCCGAGGCCGACGCCGCCGAAGGCCGAGTGCGCGAGCCCGCCGCAGAGCGACGCGATGCGCTTGGCCACGACATAGCTTCCGATCACGCCGCAGGGGATGGCCGCGAGCAGCGCAGCCACCAGGACGCGCTGGAAGAACGGAGTGGAGAGCGCCTCGATCACGAGTCGCCCCCCTGGTGCGGCGGCAGCACGCGGTGCGGATGACCGTGTGCCAGCAGGTCTACCGGACAGCCGTACGTCGCCTCCAGCATCTCGTCGGTGAGCTCGCCGTCGGGGTGCATGTGCAGGCGCCGGTTCAGACAGGCCACGCCGCGCACATAGTGCGAGATGGCGCCGATGTCGTGCGAGACCAGGACCAGCGTCATGCGCTGGGACAGCTCCTCGAGGATCTCCCAGACGCCACGGCCGATGCGTTCGTCGAGGCTCGCCGTGGGCTCGTCGAGCAGGAGCAGCTCGGGCTCCATCGCGAGCGCGCGGGCGATCAATACGCGCTGCAGCTCGCCGCCCGACAGCGCGCCGACCGGGCGACTCGCCAGATGCGCCACCTCCATCGTCTCGAGCGCGCGATGCGCGGCCTCGCGGTCGGAGGCGTCGTAGCGCCGCAGCCAGCGTCCGCGCGCCAGGCGGCCCATGCGCACCACTTCCACCGAGCGAATCGGGAAGTTGAGATCGAACGCCGCGCGCTGCGGCACGTAACCGATCCGGCCGCGCGCATCGCGCGCCGAGCCGCCGAGCACGCGCACCTGTCCGCTCTGGGGCTTGATCAGGCCGAGGATGGTGCGCAGCAGTGTGGTCTTGCCGCTGCCGTTGGGGCCGAGCACCGCCAGGAAGGCCCCGCGCTCGACCCGCAGATCGACGTCCTCGAGCACTTGCGCGCTGCCGCGTCGCAGGTTCACGCCGCGCAGCTCGATCGCGGGTGCCGTCACGGGACCGCCGCCTCGCTCGCGAGCAGCCGGGCGGTGCGCCGCATGCTCTCCGGCCAGTCGGCTGCCAGCGGATCGAGCTCGACGACGCGTCCGTCGATCGCGCGCGCGACGCTGTGGGCGCGACCCGGGTCGATCTGCGGCACCACGATCACACTGCGCAGGCCGTCCCGCGCGGCGCTGCGCACCAGCTGCGACAGCTCGCGCGGTCCCGGAGCCTTGCCCTCGTGCTCGATCGCCACCTGCTCGAGTCCGTAGTGCCGCGCGAAGTGCCCCCAGGCCGGATGCAGCACCAGGAAGCGTCCGCCGCGCACGGGGGCGAGCGTACCGCGCAGCTCGCGGTCCAGTGCTTCGATCTCGGCGCGCAGCCTGCTGGCGCGTGCGCGCACCCCGGGCTCGTCGCCGACCAGCCGCGCCAGCTCGGGCGCCAGCGCGTCGACCAGTGCGGCGGCGGCAGTGGGCGACAGCCAGGCGTGGGGATCGTGGCTGTCGTCGCGGGCGGCGCCGGAGTGGGCGTCGACGACGCGCAGATCGGGCCGCTCGCGCAGCAGCCCATCGAGCCAGGCGCGCTCGAACGGAAAATGCGGATGTCCGACGCGCACCAGCAGGCTGGCGTCTTCGAGCGCGCGCAGCGTCTCGATCCCGGGCTGGAAGCTGGTCGGGCTGGCGCCGGGCGGGAGCAACGCGATCACATCGACCGCGCCACCGGACAGCTGCTCGACGAAGTAGCGGTGGGGCTCGACCGTTACGACGACCAGGGGCAGCCCGCTGCGGGCCTCCGGCGGCTGGCCCGAGCAGCTGAGGGCCGTCGCGCACACCGCGAGTGCGAGACCTGG
>JAYZFK010000052.1:0-39687 GCA_036336835.1 Myxococcota bacterium
AGCTTCGCGCGCTGGCGGCGGCGGTGGGCCGTGCCGGCGGCGGGCTCGTCACGGTGTCACCGCACCCCGGCGCCGCCGACATCTCCGACGCCTATCAACAGCTGATGATCGACATGTCGAAGGCGAGTCGCGGGGCCGTGCTGTGGAACGCCTTCCAGCACCGCTGGGACCAGCCCGAGCGCTGGCGCGATCTGCTCGAGTACATGCAGCGCGCCGAGGACGAGGGCGCCCGGGTGTTCAGTGTTGCCAAGTGCCAGCGCCTCGACCTCGAGTTCGACCTGGTCGATACGCGGCTCTTCGTGTGGTTTCCGAGCTGGCACGAGGCGATCGCGCTGCCGAAAGCCGAGAAGCGCGCGCGCTTCGCCGATCCCTCCGCACGGGCCAGGATGCACGCCGAGTTTAGCGATGCGGCGCAGGGGCCGAGCCAGATGGTCGCGCGCGAGCGACTGGTCGTCGTGCTCGAGTCGACCTCGCACCCCGAGTGGATCGGTCGCAACATGCTCGACATCGCCCGCGAGAGCGGTCGCAACGTGACCGACGCGATCCTCGATCTGGCGCTGGAAGACGATCTCGAGACGCGCTTCGTCTACCAGGGGCTGATGAACGGCGACATGAACGCAGTGAGCGCGATCCTGGCCGGGCCACACTGCCTTCCGGGGGTCTCCGATGCCGGCGCGCACCTCGACATGGATTGCGGCGTCGACTTCACCGCGCGCCTGCTCGGCTACTGGGTGCGCGAGCAGAAGCTGCTGTCGCTCGAAGAGGCGGTGCGCAGGCTCACGTCGATGTCGTTCGACGTGCTCGGTGTTGCGGACCGCGGGCGGCTCGCACCGGGGGCCGCTGCGGACGTCGTGATCTTTTCCCCCGACGCGATCGGCGCCGGGCCGCGCGAGTGGCGCCAGGACGTGCCGGGCGGCGGCCGCCGCATCGTCCAGCGTGCGGTGGGCATCGAGCAGGTGCTCGTCAACGGTGAGGTGCTGATCGAAGGGGGCGAGCACACCGGCGTGCTCCCGGGCGAGGTCATCGAGCGCAGTGTAGGGGGCCCGCGAGGCTCTGCGGCTCGCTAACGTCGAAGGACAAGGAGCAGGGAAACGAATCATGCTGAAGTGGATTGCCGGAACCGTTCTCGTCGTGGTCGTCCTGGCGGGCGCCCTGGCGCTCGGGGGTCCATCGCTGATCCTCCGATTCCCCGCGCTCATCGGAATCATCTCGAGGATCACCGACCCGATCGGCCCGTACGCGGAAGTCGAATGGGAAGAGGGCCCCTCGGTGCCCGCGGAGGCTCCCTCTGCGCGACCCCCCAACATCGTCTTCGTCCTGGTCGACGACCTGGGCTGGAACGACCTGACCTGGAACGGCGGCGGCGTGGCCGACGGCAGCGTGCCCACGCCCAACATCGACTCTCTGGCGAGCGACGGCGTGCAGTTCACGATGGGCTACGCGGGCAACGCGACGTGCGCGCCGTCCCGCGCAGCGCTGCTGACGGGACGCTATCCGCCCCGCTTCGGTTTCGAGTCCACCCCGGCGCCCGCGGCCCTGGGAAAGATGGTCGCCGAGATGTCGGAACCCGCTCGCCAGCCGGGAGAAGCGTCGGCCCTGTTCTACGAGGACAGCCTCCCGAAGGTTCCGCCGATGGAAGAGCAGGGCATGCCGGGCTCCGAGATCACGGTCGCAGAGCTGCTTCGCGAGAGCGGGTACCGCACGCTGATGCTGGGCAAGTGGCACCTCGGAGAAGAGCCGGGACAGAGGCCCACGGACCAGGGTTTCGACGAGTTCCTCGGCTTCTACTCCGGGGGGTCGCTCTACGGTGCGGAAGACGATCCGGAGATCGTCAGTGCGCGGCAGGCGTTCGACCCGATCGACGTGTTCCTCTGGAGTGTGCTTCCCTTCGCGGTTCGCAAGGACACCGGCCCCCGCTTCGCACCCGACGACTACATGACCGACTATCTGTCGAACGAGGCCGTGAAGGCGATCAACGCCAATCGCAACCGGCCGTTCTTCCTGTATCTCGCCTACAACGCCCCCCACACTCCTCTTCAGGCGGCTCTTCGGGACTACGAGGCCCTCGACCACATCGACCACCACCCGACCCGGGTCTACGCAGCCATGCTTCGCGGTCTCGATCGCGGCGTTGGTCGCGTGCTGGTGGCGCTCCGCGCCAATGGGCTGGATGACAACACACTCGTCGTACTGTCGAGCGACAATGGCGGCGCTCACTACGTCGGGATTCCGGACCTGAACGCGCCGTACCGCGGCTGGAAGATGACGTTCTTCGAGGGGGGGCTGCACTCGCCGTTCTTCCTGAAGTGGCCGGCCCGGCTGTCCGCCGGCACGAGTGTCGAGGCTCCCGTCTCGCACATCGATCTGTTCGCCACCGCGGCGTCGGCTGCCGGGGTGGCGGTGCCGGGGGACCGCAAGATCGATGGCGTCGACCTGCTTCCCTTTGCCACCGGCCAGCGCTCCGGTCCGGTTCACGAAGCGCTCTACTGGCGCTCTGGTGTCCTGAGCGCAGTGCAGTCGGACGGCTGGAAGCTCCAGGTGGACGGGCGCCAGGAAAGGCGCTGGCTCTTCGACCTCGCCGCCGACCCGACCGAGCAGGTCGACCAGAGCGAGCAGGAGCCCGAGATCCTGCGAAGCCTCGAGGCGCGCCTCGAGGCCCACAACCAGGATTTGGGTCCGCGGAGTTTTCCAGTCCTCGTCGAGGGCGTGATTCCGATCGACCGCACGCTTGCCGATCCGTATGTGCCGGGCGAAACGTTTGCCTACTGGCCAAACTAATGGTCCCGAGCGCTCGCTAGAAGGTGAAACGGTGACACTGACGACCCCGCTCAAGTTCATGGGTGCCCCCGGGTCCCCCTACACGCGCAAGATGCGTGCGGTCCTGCGCTACCGACGGATTCCGTACGAGTTCCTTCAGCAGTTCTCCCCCGACGTGGCCGATCTTCCCGAGCCCAAGGTGCGTCTCCTGCCCACCTTCTATCTGCCGAACGATGCCGGCGAGATCGTGGCGGTGACCGACTCGACCCCGCTGATCCGTCGGTTCGAGCGCGCCTTCGAAGGACGCTCGATCATTCCCCCGGATCCCGCGCTCGCCTTTCTCGACGAGCTGATCGAGGACTATGCGGACGAGTGGCTGACCAAGTGCATGTTTCACTACCGCTGGTACTACGAGGCCGATGCGACGAAGGCGCGTCGGGTGCTTCCACACTGGTCCAGGATCGACGCCACCGATGACGAGATCGCGCCGATCCAGAAGATGATCGGCGACCGTCAGATCGAGCGACTGCGTGTCGTTGGATCGAATGACGTCACCGCGGGGGTGATCGAAGAGAGCTACCGGCGGTTCCTGCGCGCCTTCGATGCGCATCTGCAGGGGAGTCCCTTCTTGTTTGGCCGCAGACCGGCGTCGAGCGACTTCGGTGTGTTTGGCCAGCTGACCTGCCTGGTGCTGTTCGACCCGACGCCGGCGGCCGTGGCGCTTGCCGAGTCGGCGCGCATCTGCGCCTGGACTGAGCTGGTCGAAGACCTCTCGGGCAGCGAGCCGCAGGACGCCGACTGGCTCGCTGCGGACGCGCTCCCCGACAGCGTCCGAGCGATCCTCGGAGAAGTCGGACGCTTCCACGCGCCCTTCCTGCTCGCCAACGCCGAAGCCCTCGAGAAGGGCGCGGATCGTGTCGAGACCGTGATCGCCGGTCAGCCGTGGGTCCAGACGCCCTTTCCTTATCAGAAGAAGTGTCTCGGCTGGCTGCGCGAGAGCCATGCCGCACTCGACGCCGCGGCGCGCTCGAGGGTCGATGGCCTGCTGGCGGGCAGTGGCTGCGAGGCGCTGTTCGAGTGAAGCTCGGGCTTCCGGATCGACGCACTGCGCCCACGCGGTGAGCGCGTGTGTGCGACCGCCCATTCGGCCCCGCCTGCTAGGATCCTGTCGGTTGGAGGCGGGCGTGAAGGGCGAGGCGAGACACATTCCGCACGTCGAGTCGGGTGCGTATCCGCTGCGCTCGGGCAATCAGCTCGAGCCTCTCGTCGACGGGGAGAAAGCCTTCCGCGCGATCGCCCGCGCGGTTGCCGAGGCGCGCGAGTCCGTCTGGGTGACGGTGGCGTTCCTCGAGGACGGCTTCGAGATGCCCGACGGGCACGGCAGCTTGTTCGATGTCCTCGACCGCGCGACCGACCGCGGTCTCGACGTGCGCGTGATCTTCTGGCGTTCTCGGTTCCAGGAGGACGAAGAGCCGGGCGTGCACTTCTTCGGGACGGACGCTCAGCGTCGAGCGCTCGTCGAGCGCGGATCGCGCTTCCTGGCGCGCTGGGACGTACTTCCCCGCGAACTGTGCCATCACCAGAAGAGCTGGCTCGTCGATGCCGGCGCGCCCGGCGAGATCGCATTCGTCGGCGGCATCAACCTGGACGCGGCCTCGGTGGCGGCGCCGGGCCATGCGCCGCGCGGGGTGGGCAGCGTTCACGACGTGTATGCGCGGTTGAGCGGTCCCGCGGCCACCGACGTCCATCACAACTTCGTCCAGCGGTGGAACGAGGCCAGCGAACGCGATCGCGCCGATGGCGCCTGGCCCGACGTCGACGCGTGCGACGACCTGCGCTTCCCGCAAGAGCTGTCGCCTGCGTGCGGCGAGGTGCCGGTGCAGATCACGCGCACCGTGCGCCGAGATGTCTACAGCAGCGAGAACCCCACTCCGCAAGGCAAGCCGTTCGCGATTGGCGGCGGCGAGCGATCGGTGCTCGATCAGTACCTGGCCGCCATCGATGGCGCCCGGCGTTCGATCTATCTCGAGGATCAGGTCATCGCGGCGCCGAGCATCATCGAACATCTCGACGCGGCGCTCGAGCGGGGCGTCGAGGTCGTCTTCCTGGTGCCGGGAAACGCGCATCCCCAGTTCGTGGAGGCGCGAGCGAACCCGAAGCTCGCTGCGCTGTTCGAGCCTCTCCACGCGCTCGGCCGCTTCGAGCACTTCTGTCTGGCCGTGATCGCCTCGAACGGCGGGCCGGGCGAGTACCACGACGTCTATGTCCACGCGAAGATCGCTCTGGTCGATGACGTCTGGGCGACGATCGGCTCGACCAACGTCGCCGACCGGTCCTTCCGTGGTGATACGGAGCTGAACGCCTCTTTCTGGCACCGTCCCACGGTGCATGCGCTGCGCGTCGAGCTCCTGCTCGAGCACCTGGGTGTCGACACGGCCCCGCTCGACGACGCGGCGGCGCTGCGGCTCTACCGCGATCGGGCAGTAAAGAACGCCGCCGCCCGGGCCAGTGGCAGACCACTCGAGGGTCTCGTCTGCGAGATCGATCCTGTCACCTACGGCTGTTGACCGGCGGGCGCGAGAGATGACATCGAGCGTCGTACTGATCACCGGGGCCTCGGCGGGTCTGGGCAGGGCCTGCGCCCGACATCTGGCTCGGCTCGGGCATCGCGTCTACGGGACCAGCCGCCGTGCGGACTTTCCCGACTCGGCCGAGGCTGGCTCCTCACCGCTGATGCTTCCGATGGACGTGCGCGACCAGGACTCGGTGCGCAGAGCGGTGGATTTCGTATTGAAACGCGAGGGGCGGATCGACGTCGTGGTGAACAACGCCGGGGTGGGCCTGGCCGGTGCGGTCGAGGACACCTCGCTCGAGGAGGCGAGGGCGCTGTTCGAGACCAACTTGTTCGGAGTGCTGTGCGTCTGCCGAGCGGTGCTCCCCGCGCTGCGGGAGCAGGGGTCGGGTCTGATCGTGAACGTGAGCTCGCTCGCAGGGCTCGTCACGCTGCCGTTCCAGGGATTCTACTCGGCGTCCAAGTACGCCCTCGAGTCGATGTCGGACGCGCTGCGGATGGAGCTGGCGCCCTTCGGCGTCCGCGTGACACTGCTCGAGCCGGGCGACTTCAAGACCGAGTTCACGGAGAACCGCGTCTTGTCTGCCGCGAGTGCAGAGGGCTCCGCCTACCGCGAGAGGTGCCAGCGAGCCGTGGCGGTGATGGAGCACGACGAGCAGAACGGCGCGGACCCCCAGCAGCTCGCGGAGCTTCTGGCGAAGATCATCGCCAATCCCGCTCCGCGCAGTCGCTACCCGGTGGGCGCACTCGGCCAGAGACTCGGCGTCGCCGCGCGACGAGTGCTTCCCTCGGCGCTGCTGGACAGAGCCATCCGGGCCATCTACAAGGTTTGAGCGTGGCCGCAGCCGCTCGTGTCATTGCCGAGCGTGCACGCGGCGCAGTACACCGAGATTCCTCGCCGGGTCGTTGACCAGCGTCTCGAAGTACTCCCCGAACCTCGGCTGGCCCTGGTCCGCCCACTTCAGAATCCCGACCCAGTCGACGAGATACTCGATCTCGGAGTTGAACACGTACTCGAGCACCTTGCCCCGCAGTCTGGCTTGCAGTGCCAGAGGATTCACTTTGCCGTCCAGATTGATCGTTCGATCGTGAAAGAAGCCGAGCGTCCCGGTCTGGATCGCCCCGACCCACTGCTGCTCGTCCAGGTTGTTCTGCACCCAGCCGACGACCTGGAAGTGCCGGTGCTCGAGCCCCCGCGAGTACAAGCGATAGTCGAGGTTCAGAGCCAGGAGGACCAGGCCGATCGAGGCGGCGGGCACCGCCAGACGCCAGCCTCGCTCGGTGAGTTTGCGTCCGATGAAAATGAGCGCCCCAGCACTTCCCAGGGCAATCACCGGCGTCGGGGCGGCGAAATAGCGGGACAGGAAGTACGGCGCATCGAAGAAGAACCCGTAGTAGAGCACCAGCGTCGTTCCAAAGAGAGTCGTGGTCAAGATCAGCACCCGGGCAGGAAACTCCGATCTCCTGTACGCCCAGAACAGTGCGGCCGAGAGGAGCCCCAGGAGGACCAGGCAGCTGATCGTAGTTGCCGTCGGTACCAGGACACTGCCGGACTCCGGCAGGAAGAAGAGCACGTGCTCGGCCAGCCTTACGGGCACGAGCTGCGCGTGCTCGCCGAGGCGGACGTTGAATGACTCCGAGATCCCGCTGATCGGTACGATGCTTCCGAACCCGGTGTAGTTGAAGGCCAGCCAGGGTGCCGCCACGATCAGGGCTGTCGTGCCCACGACCGCGAGCTCTCTCGTGCGACCGGCTAGCGAGACGCCGCGCTGCCCTGCGCAGAGCGTCAGCCAAACCACGGAGAACGACGTCACCAGGAACACGGCATCGTTTCGGACCCAGAACGCCACGCCGAGCACCAGTCCCCAGGCCGTGCATCGTCCTAGGGACCACGCTCGATCGGGGGCGTCTGCCCATCTCACCAGCAGGTTCGCCACGGCGACGATCGCCAGGAGATACAGACCCGTCTCCAGGCCGTTCATCGAGTGCCGCAGGATGAGTGGCGCCGAGAACCAGATGCCGGCAGCCAACAGCCCCAGCTCCCATCCCCGGCGATCGCCCGGCATCAGTGCTCTTGCCAGACAGACGATCCCCAGAGCGCTCGCGCTCGCCACTGCGATCGACAACACCTGGGTATAGGCGACTCCCGTCGTACGCTCGGCATCCGCCAGCCAGAAGCAGGCTGCGTACACGAACGTCGTCAGTGGCTGGACTCCGTTCGTCGGGATCGTGCCGTCTGCAACGCTCATTCCCTTGCCGAGGGCGATGTTGCGCGCCACGGTCAACATCAGATAACCGTCCTCGGTGATGAATTGGCGCAACAGGCGCTCGCGACCCAGGAGCAGCGGAGTCATCCGGGTGACCAGCCCGATCGCGAGCAGCGCGACGCCACACCCCATCCACCAGGAGAAGGAGCGGTTCGCGGCTCCAACCTCTTCTCGCTCTACGTGGACGCCGGTGCTCACGCTTCGATTATAGGCAGTTGCGTCGCGAATCCCGGGCGGCGAGCCCGGCGGAGGCGGTGGCTATTCGGCGCCTCGGAGCCGCGCGCGGAGCTCCGGGTCGAGTCTCATGTGGCCGACCCGGAAGCCCAGCGTGTCCGAGTTTGGCAGCAGCCGTGCCTCCACTGTGATCAGGTCGCCGTCGTATTCCGCCGTCTCGAGCTGCTGTCGCACCGGAGACGATTCGTCCGCCAGCCCGTACCAGAACCCCTTCAACCCGTCCGCGCCGAAGCGCGCCGCCCGAACGCTGGGTACCGACTCGTTCCAGTACAGCTGCATCCACGCCTTCGCCGCCCAGCCGCGACCGTCGAACGAGACCACCGGCGTACCGCTTGCGAACTCGGCGACCGTCGAGCTGTCGGCCGCGAGCCGCACCATCGGGTGCTCGTCGTAGCCCGGGAAGCGAAGCGCGGCCTGGCCCACCAGCAGGAGAGCGAGGACGGTCGCACTGCCCGCGACGGTCCTGGGCCGCACGACGACCGCCACGGGGAGGCGCTCGACCAGGCGCTTCGCGAAGAGCACGATCACGAGGATGAAGAAGGGCAGCGCCGACGTGAAGTATCTCGAGAAGAAGGCCTGCGCGGGAACCAGCGGGTCGATGCTCCGGAGTGCGAACGTGATCCCGAGCAGGAAGCTCGCCGGAAGCCACATCACCCCGAGCTCTCGACCGTCGAGGCGGCCGCGAATCGCCTCGGTTGCCAGCGCGAGGGCCGCCACGACGTAGGCGAGCAGCACGGGTGGCCAGAACCACGGCAGAACCGCATAGCGTCCGAACAGCTGGGTCCAGGAATCGATTGGGTTGACCATGCCGGCCTGCTCGATGATCAGCAGTCGGTCGGTACCCGCGAACGACCGATACAGCCCGAACTCGAGCGCGATGAGCGATGCGACGGCGCCGGCGAAGACGAAGAGATCGCGCGGGCGGCGGCGCCACCCCCACAGCGCGAGCGCGAAGCCCGGCACGTAGAGCGCGTTCGACAGCTTCGTCAGGTAGGCCAGGAAGAATGCCAACGCCGCGCACAGCAGGGGTGCGGTTCCGTCGCCCTTGGCGTCCCGGTAGGCGAGCAGGAACCAGGTGCAGGCGAGCAGATAGGTCGACGAGTACGCTCCCGGCAGGAGCTGCGCGCCGCTGATCACCATCTGCGGGTGGAGCACGAGCGCGACCGCGGCCCAGAAGCCCCATGCGGGCCCCGCGACCCGCGAAGCCACCGCGAACATGAGCACCGTCTGTACGACCGAGATCGCGAAGGTGGGCACGAAGTAGAAGACGGGTTTCGAGCCGAGGAGGTATTGCGAGGCGAGCATTGGAAGCATCACGCCCATCCGCGTGGTGTGGTGGCTCCACTCCCACTCGCCCTCGGCGACTCCGAGCAGGACCTTGCCGTTCCACCACTTGATGATCGCGTCGCCGCCGGTACCGACCTCGGGGGTCGTGACCAGGCGAACGCCGAGTGCGAAGACGGCGATCAGCAGCAGGCGGGCGCGAGTCGAGGACATTCCGGCAGCTTTCCCAGTGGATGCGCGCGGAGACGAGCAGCGGACACCTTCGCGGCTGAGCTGGTGCGATCGTCGACCGAGCTACGCGTCCGAGCGGCCGAGCCTAGCACTGCCGTCCGGGTCTCGAACGCCGACTTCGCGCGATCCGGGTACGAGGGGGTGGCGCGGCGTCTCGCCACGCGGAGATGCCCGGGCCCGGCATGGGACGAGAGAGGTTTCGCCTATCCTCCTGCCGTGAACGTGCGACGCCACCGGCTCCACGCCGGCCTTCAGTGGATCGTTCTCCTCGTGCTCGTCGGCGCGCTGCTCACGATGTTCTTTCGTCATCTGTCCTATCCGCTGATCTGGCACGACGAGAGCGACACCGTGATGTTCGGTCAGCGCGTGCTCGAGTACGGGTATCCGAAGGTACACGGCGAGCGAAACGTGGTGTATGGGCTGCGCCAGGATCAGGAGATCGGCGTCGACTCGGAGCTGGACGCCTACCTGGGTTCGCCATGGGCACAGTACTATTACGCCGCGATCGGCGTGGCCCACGCGGCAGCCACGGACGACTTGTACGAGAAGACGGCTCGGCTGCGTCTGCCCTTCGCCGTGGCCGGCGCGGCGGGCCTGCTCGTCCTGCTTCTGGCGTTGCTGCCCGCGGTCGAGGGCCGCGCCCCGCGACGCCATCTCGCGATCGGCTTCGTGCTGCTCGCGATCTGCTCGACCTCGCTGCTGCTCCATCTGCGCGAGGCGCGCTACTACTCGCTCGCGGTCCTGCTGGCGGCGGGGATCGTCTACGTCTTCGCGCGGCACCACGTCTACCGCAGCCTCGGCTACGCGGCGTACTGTGCGGCGCTGGTCACGCTGCTCTTCCTGCTGTGCAATACCTTCTACCCGCTGTTCGGGGTCCTCGTCGCAACGCTCGGCGTCCACCACCTGGCTCGCGCGCTCGCGTCGCGCGCGCCATGGCGCGATCGCCTGCAGCGACTGCTGCGCGACGGTCTGCCGATCGCCGCCGCTCTCGTCGCGGTCGTTCCGGGGATCGCGTTCCTCAATCTGTTCGCGGTCACGAGTGCCTTCATGGATCTATACGTGGCGAGCCCGGACAACAGCTATCCGAGCATCCTGCGCACCGTTGCGCTGCACATGTTGCGGTTCGAGTTTCTCGGTCCGGTGGTGGTCTCGCGGATCGCCGTCTTTGCGCTCGGGCGCGGCCGGACCGGCGGAGAGGGGCTTCGCCGACGGCGCGAGCTGGCGAGCTTCCTGTTCCTGTTCTGTGCAGTTCACTGGATCGTGGTTGCGCGCACGCCGTTCTTCTACGAACGCTACTATCTCGCGATCGGGCCGATGCTGATCGCGATACTGATGCTCGACCTGTTCAGCATCGCCGAGCTCGCGCGCACGAGCGCGATCCGTGCCGTCCGAGCCGGCGCGCTCGGCGCCGTCGGCGCGGCACTCGCGGTCTCGGTACTCCTGCGGGTCCCGGAGATGAGCGGCCAGCTCCACGAGCTGCGCGTTCGCTATCGCGGTCCGCTCGACTACCTGATCCCGTACCTGAACGACAGCTACGCCGACCCGACGAGACTCGTGATTGCGACGGATTACGAGGAGCCCTCGCTGATGTACTACCTCGGCAGCCACGTAATCGTCGGCTACTACGGCGCGAACCTCGAGCGCGATCTCGAGCTCGACCCGGACGTGATCATTCCGCGCTACTGGCCCGCGCAGAAGGCGGCCATCGATGCGCTTCGAGCCCGGGGCGACTGGGTGATCCAGCGCTTCCCGGTGGCCGGCCTGCCCGCCAACAACGTCCCGTCGCTCTCTCCGCGCAACCAGGCCTCCGGCTTCACCCACCAGTTCGAGACGGTCCGGACCGAGGTTCTGGAGCACCGCGCCTATCTGCTGGAGGACGCGGACCTGGTCGCGTCGCGGCAGGGCCTTCGGGGCAACTGACATGACCCAGGCTGATCGGACGTCGTTTGCGGGGACCGCGATGCGCACGGGTCGAGCCGAGCGGCTCCTCGGGCTCACGGCCGTCGGCTTGCCCGCCCTGTCGACGCTCGCCGTCATCGCGATCGTCGCGATCGATCTTCCCTTTGCCGATGGCTGGGATACGCCGGGGAGTCTGCTCGAGACGGAGGCGCATCGCGGACTGAGCGCACGAGACTTCGTCGCCCAGCACAACGAGAGTCGGCCGCTGTTCCCGCGGCTGCTGTTCTATGCCGCGTCCCATGCCTTCGGCTGGCATCCGAAGCTCTTCATGCTGCTGAGTTGGCTGGCGACCCTCGTGGTCGCGCTGATCACCACACGCTGGCTCGGGCAGACCGTCCGGACGCCGCTGAGCCTCGTCGCGAGCTTGATCGTCAGCGCGTTCGTGTTCTCGCTGGCCCAGTACTCGAACTTTCTCTGGGGCATGCAGCTCGTGGTCTTCGTCCCATCCTTCTGTTTGATCCTGGCGCTCGAGCTGGCGCGTTCACGCGCTTCGGCGACGCTGATTCTCGTCGGCATCATCGGGCTCTGTACGCTGTCCACGTTCTCGTACGCCAACGGCATGCTCTGCTGGCTGCTCGCGGCGCCCTTGCCGCTGTTCGTCGCGGCCCAGCGCGGAGAGGATCGGGCGCGTCTGCGCAGGCTGGCCGGCATCTATCTGGCCTGTGCGGCGCTGGCCTTGCTGCTCTACTTCTGGGACTACACCACGCCCGCCCATCATCCCTCCCTCGCGGCAGCGCTGCTCGAGCCGGCGAAGGCCTATTGGTTCTTTGCGAGCTGGCTCGGGGCGCCGTTCTCTGACGCCGTCTGGCCACTCGAGGCGGCACCCGTCGCGGGCAGCGTCATCCTGGTCGTCGTGGTCGGGCTGGTCGCGGCGTTCGTCCGGCAGGCCCGGCGGAGCAGGGATCGGGATCTCGTCCGAGTGGCCATCCCCTGGCTGGCGCTGCTCGCCTATGGGCTGATCTCGGGCCTGGTGACGACGGCTGGGCGCATGGGTTCGGGGGAGCAGGCAGCCTTGGTGCAACGCTATGCGACTCATGTCCTCTGGATCCCCGTCGGGCTGACCGGGCTCATCTGTCTGATGCGGGCGCGCCGCGATGGCGAGCACACTCGCGCGAGCACTCCGATCGACCTGGCGTTGCTCGTCGTGCTCGGCGGACTGGCGGTCCTCAGCTGGATCAACGGCGCGCGGCAGCTGCCGCAGTACTCCAAGCAGCTTCGTCAGAACGCCCTGAGCCTGCAGCTCATCGATGTGCTGCCCGAGAACCCGCTACTGGCCCGGATTCACCCGACGCCGCAGCTCATCGTGTCGCGAGCTCGTCTGCTCGGCGAGCGAGGCATGCTCGACTACCAACCAGTCGGCCGCTGGGTCACGGCGGCCGCGGCCGAGCCGGCGTCCGCCGTCGGCGCGGTCGACGTGTGGCAGCTCGAAGGCCAGGGTGGCGGCGGGGCGGCTCGCCAGCTCGTCGTCGACGGCACCGCTGTCATCCCCGACACGGAGCGTGCCGCCGACGGAGTCTTGTTGCGTTGGACGAGGCCCGCGGGTCCGGCGCGCAGCTGGACGGCGCTGATCGTCGCCGATCGCGATTCGGCGAGTGGGCAACGGATTCGCTTCTTCGATCTCCTCGATGCACCGCTCGACGCGGATCCGGCGAGGCTCGAGGCGCTGGCCATCGACCTGACACGGCAGCGCCTCTACCGTATCGCGAGAGCCGTGAGATAGGGGACTCGCCAGCATGTCATCGGCTTCCACGATCCATCGCCGCTGGCATGCGGGCTCGATCGCGTGGGGGCTGCTGCTCGCGATCTGGTTGGGACGTGTGTTCTTCCTGCACGATCCCGACTGGATCCACCTGACCCACGAGAACGTGCGGATTCGCAGCTACTCGGGCCGATTGCTCGAGTTCCGCGACCTGCTGGCCGCCGGCTACTGGTCGCCGCAGTGGGCCACGCACTTTCACAAAGGCTTCGGCACGCCGTACTTCGGCTACTACCAGCCCGGCATCTTCTACCTCTCGAGCCTCGTCCCCTGGTCGCTCGCGCCTATGCGCGCCTTCGGGGTCAGCGTCGTGGTGCTGGCCTGGCTCGGATACGCGGCGACCTACTTCCTCGTGCGTCGCTGGTTCGGTGGGCTGTCGGGCGCGTTCTCGGGAAGCTTGCTGCTGCTCTCGGTGTACGCCTGCACCGAGATCTACCTTCGCGGTGACTTCTCCGAGTTCGCTGCGATGATGCTCTTCCCCGCGGCACTCTGTGCCCTGGCCGCCTGGGTCGAAGACGGGAAGCCATCGCGCATCGCGCTGTTGGCCGTGGTGGCGGGCGCGCTTCCCGTCACGCATCCCGCCATCGGGCTCGTCGGCTACGGAGTGCTCGGCATGCTGGCGGTAGGACTCCTGGCGACGCCCCACCGCGCCCGGGCCGTCGGGGCCCTCGCGGCGCTGGGGGTCGGAGTCGGCCTCTCGGCCTTCTACTGGATGCCCGTCTTCCTCGAGTGGGACCTGGTGTCATCCAGTCGTGCATTCACCGGGTTCTATGACCACTCAAAGCACTTCGTCGACGTCTTCGCGCTGGTGGGACCCTATACGCGAGAGACGCCGGTCCCCTTCACATTGGGCCCCCTTCTCCCGGCACTGGTCGCGATCAACCTGGTGACCGGGATTGTGCGGCGCCGTCGACTGGACCGGGCCCAATCGATGGCGGTGGTATTGGCCGTCGCGGCGCTGGTCTCGATGGTGTTCCTGATGACGGAGGCATCGGCATTCGTCTGGGCCCAGCTTGTCCCGCTCCAGCGGCTCCAGTTTCCGTGGCGACTGCTGGCCCTCGCAACGGTCTTCGCCGCGTGCCTCGCGGGCGCCATGCTTCCCTGGCCCTCGGAACGCCTGCGCGGCGCCGTGCTCGCACTCGTCGTGGGCGTCGCCCTGTTCACGAGCCAGACCTACTCGCGCTACACGGAAAACTCGAATGCGCCGAAGCTCCCTGATGTCGCGGCCATCGAGGCTTTCGACTTCGACCCTGCCGGCGCGCTCGAATGGATGCCGCTCGGCGCGGAGCTGCGGGCGGTAGACCTGTTCGAGTCGATCCCGAGAGCCGCGCCCGGTGCCCGCGTCGAGAGCTTCGAGCGAACCCAGGGTCGCCTGCGAGCCCGGGTCGAGTCCGTGAGCTCTTCGTCCGTGGTGTTCCCGCACTTCGCCTTTTCGGTCGGCTGGACGGCGACCCTCGGCGGAGCACCCATCGAGATCGGGCAGACGTCGCTCGGCCTGATGCGTTTCGAGCTGCCCGCCGGAAGCAATGGCGTGCTCGAAGCGCGCTTCTCGATGACACCGATGCGCGCGGCGGGGCTCCGCGTGTCCGCAGCCGCGGCGGTCGTCGGGGTGGCCGTGTTGCTGGCCGCTCGTCGGAGATCGAGTGCGAACGCGGAGCGGAGCTGATCGCGTTGGGAGATGCACGACGAGGAACGCGAGCACGCCGCGGTCGACGCTCGGCTCGCTCGTCGTCAGAGCGGATGCGGGGCTGCGTACGACCGGCTGGTCAGCCCTTCTTGGGCAGCCCGAAGAGACCTTGCGCGGACTCGCTTCGTGCCGCGCGGTCCAGCAGGTCGCCGTCGGTCTCGCTCACGTCGCCCAGCGAGGTGGCGCGAGCGTAGGCGCGGAGCTGGCTCTTGGTCATGGAGATGGCCATCTCCGGCTTGGCGGCGAGCTTGCGTGCCAGCTCGTCGACCTCGCTGTCGAGCGCCTCCGGGTCGACCGCCCGGTGCACCATTCCCCAGTCCGCTGCCTTCTGCGCCGCGATGTCCTCGCACAGCATCAGCACCTCGCGGGTGCGCGCGGCACCGATCTCGTTCAGCAGGCGGGGGGTCGCGCCCCAGGTGAGCGGAATCCCCAGGTCGACCTCCGGAACCCGGAACACGGCGTCGCGAGCCGCGATGCGGAAGTCGCACGCCAGGGCAAAGCACGCGCCGCCGCCGATCGCGTGGCCGTGGACCCTTGCGATCGTGAGTGCGTCGCAGTCTTCGATCGCCCTGCTGGCGCGGCGGCCGAGCTGTGAAATCCAGCGCCGCTCCCGGTCGCTCGCCGGTGCTGCCGCCGGCGCTCCGGCCTTGCGGTCCGCCCCCGCGCAGAAGCTGCGGCCCCGGCCGCCGAGCACGACGACACGCGCCTCCCACTCGGTCTCGAGCGAGCCGAACAGATCGCCGATCTCGCGCAGCATCGTGTTGTCGATCGCGTTGAGTCTCTCGGGCCGATTCAACCAGACGCGCAGGACCGGGCCTTCGCGTTCCAGCTCCAGCGTCTCGAAATCCCCGGTCGGCATCCGCGAAGCCTACCGCACCGCCGCAGGTCGAATTGCAGCCCGAGCTCGGCAGCTCCGTTCGATAGTCCGTGGCCCTGCCGGCGCGGGTCCGCGCCCGGCTTGCGCAGAGGCCGCGCGTCTCGCCCCTGCGGCAGCATATAATGCCCACTCGCCGGCAGACCGGAGGATTGGCGATGTCCAGGTGGAGGCGCGACGAGCTCGAGTCCGCGTTCTCGAATTTCCAGTGCGTGCTCGGCGAGGCCAACGTCACGCTGCTGAAGTACGCGGGCGGCTGAGCCGCGTCGATGTCGCAGGACACCCGCGTTCCCGAGGCCTGGCGGCTGGGCGAGGATTTCGTGCCCAAGGGTCGGTACATCGACCGCGATTTTCTCCAGCTCGAGTACCAGCGGCTCTTCCCCAGGCTCTGGCAGATGGCCTGCCGCGAAGAGGAGATCCCCGCGGTGGGCTCCCACCTCGAGTACCAGATCGGCGATCAGTCGGTCGTCGTGGTGCGCAGCGAGTCCGGGATCAAGGCGTTCTACAACGCCTGCATCCACCGCGGCACGCGACTGGTCCGGGGAAGGGGCCGCGCGTCGGAGCTGCGCTGCCCGTTCCACGGCTGGCGCTTTGCGCTCGACGGCGAGTGCACCTTCATGTACTGCGCCGACGAGTTCAACCCGCGGCCCGAGGCGCAGCGCCGCCTGCGCGAGATCCGCTGCGACTCCTGGGGTGGCTGGGTCTTCGTGTGCTTCGATCCCGATGCGGAGCCGCTCCTCGACTGGCTGGATCCGATCCCGCAGGCGGTCGCGCCCTGGCGCCTCGACGAGATGCGTTATCTCTGGCACAAGCGGACGATCCTACCGGCGAACTGGAAGACGGCGATCGACGCGTTCATCGAGGGCTACCACACCCCGGGAACGCACCCGCAGTACGGGCGCTTCGACCAGGGGGCCGCGCCGAGCACCCGGCCGACCACCGCCGAGGAGTTTGGAGCGGGGCTCTGGACGCCGACGATCACCTACCGCAACCACTCGCGCTTCGTGTTTGGCATGCGCGACGACGGCGCTTCGCATCAGCGGGGACCGATCTCGAAGGAGACCGTCGCCAACAACATCCTGTACCAGGTCGCACAGCTCCGGGCCCTGAATACCGAGAGTGATGCGCGCGCGGCTCGCGAGCTGCTCGACACGGACCTTGCGCCCGGCGCGAATCCCTATGCGGAGCTCTCCCGGCTCCGCCGCAAGCACGCCGAGGCCGACGGCGTGCGTCTGCCCGAGTTTACCCACGAGCAGCTCGACGCCGGGGCGGGCGACTGGCACGTTCTTCCGACCCTGGTGATCCTGCTCGAGCTGGGCTGCGCGCTCGGCTACCGCTCTCTGCCCAATGGCGACGATCCCGACTCGTGCGTCTTCGATGTCTGGTCGCTTCAGCTCTTCGGCCCGGGCAAGCAGCCCCATGTCGAGCTCGAGTTCCACGAGCGCTGGCAAGACGGCGACTTCGGCCAGGTGCTCGAGCAGGATTTTCGCAACATGTCCGAGGTCACCGCCGGGCTGCACCAGCGCGGCTTCGAGGGACACTGGCTGAACACGAAGCAGGAGATGTCCGTGCACAATGCGCACCGCATCGCCGACCGCTTCCTGTTCGACGCGTAGCGGAAGGCAGTTCGAGTACCTTCCGGACGATCGATCGGAGAACCCAATGGAGTTCGGACTCGGCATTCCCCACACGGGCAAGCTCGCCTCGCCCGAGTATGTGCGCGATTTCTGTCAGGCCGCCGACGAGCTCGGCTACGAGGGGCTGTGGACGGTGGATCACCCCGCCATCCCGCCCCACAGCGATTCGGAGTACACGCTCGGGAGCCGACCGAGGACGATGCCCGACAACGCGGTGTCCGACCTGCTGGCGCCGAACTACGAGATGACGAGCACGCTGCTGTTCGTCGCGGGCATCACCCGGCGTGCGAAGCTCGGCTCCAGCGTTGCCATCCTGCCGCTGCGCAATCCCGTCCTGAACGCGCGCATGCTGGCAACCCTCGACATCTACTCCGGCGGACGACTCCTCTACGGCGTGGGAGTGGGTTGGCTTCGCGAGGAAGCCGAAGCCATGCAGATGCCCTGGGACCATCGCGGTGCTCGCGCCGATGAGCACATTGCGCTGATGCGTCGGCTCTGGACGGCGGAGGGCGACACCGTCGACTTCGAGGGAAGGTTCTACCGCGTCCCGCCCATCCATCCGGAACCGCGACCCGTGCAGAAGCCGTGTCCGCCGATCCTGATCGGCGGACACAGCGATGTTGCACTGCGGCGAGCGGCGCGGATCGGAGACGGCTGGATCGCCGGCCCGATGCCGCCGGTGCGCCTGGCGAGCTTGACGCAGCAGCTGCGCAGCCTGGTCGAGGCGGAGGGACGCGATGCCGCCTCGGTCCCGATCTATGCAAGTGCAGGAATCGCGATCACCGCCGAGCGCGACGCCAAGGCGTGGAAGTTCACGGCTCCCAACGGCGCCATCTCCATCGAAGAAGCGGACCTGCTGATCGACCGCTTGCGGGAGTTCGACCGTCTCGGTGTCCACCACCTGCGGATCGGCTTCGAGGCCCGGGATCGGCCGGCGCGGCTCGCGCTCATGCAACAGGTGGCCGAGAAGATCCTCCCCGCGCTGCGCTGAAGCGGTCGTTCCGTCGGCGGAGGAGAGCGAAAGGCTCTAGCATGCTCCGCCCGAGGTGGAACAGCTCGGTCGCGCAATGGAGGAGCGGATGGATGGTGGACTCGAAGCACTCGGTCGACGCGCCGTTGTCTCGTGTCCAGCGGGAAACCGCCGGGCTGCTCGTGGGGAGGCTCCGATGATCCGGGCAGCGAGCGTCGCTCTCGCGATTGCTCTCGTCGCCGTCGAGGCGCCGGCGCTGGACGAAGGTCTCTACGCCACGTTGCTCGAGGCGCACACCGTCGCGGTCGACGATATCGCGTCCACCCGGGTCGACTATGCGGCGCTGCGCACGTCGCCAGCCTGGGAGCGGCTGATCGTCAGCCTGCGTGAATCGGATCCGCGGCGGGTGCGCTCGCGAAGGGCGAAGATCGCCTTCTGGATCAATGCGTACAACATCCTGGCGATCGATCTGGTGCGCCGGCACTACCCGATCGACAGCATTCGCTCGATCGGCGGCTTCTTCTCTCCCGTGTGGAAGAAGAAGGCGGGGGAGATCGGCGGACGCTCGTACACGCTGCACGAGATCGAGCACGAGATCTTGCTTCCGATGGGCGAGCCCCGGGTCCACGCGGCGATGGTGTGCGCGTCCCTCTCCTGCCCGCCGCTGCGGCGCGAGCCGTACCGGGCGGCCGACCTCGACGCGCAGCTCGACGACAACGCGCGCCGCTGGCTCGCCGACCCGCGGAAGGGGGCGCGAATCGACCGGGCTACTCGCACGCTCCGTCTCAGCCGGATTCTCGACTGGTTCGCCGACGACTTCGGCGACAGCGTGCTGCCGTTCGTCGTTGCGCATCTGCCGGATGACGACGCGAGCTTCGTCCGGGCGCAGGGGGATGCGCTGCGGATCCGTTACTTCGACTACGACTGGAGCGTCAACGACTACAGCACGGCCGCTCCCGTTCGCTAGCGCGTCGCGAGCAACCCCTGCAGGATCAGCTCGGCAATCGAGTCCGCGGTCTCCTTGGGAGAGGCCTGGGCGATCTCGGCGACCTCGGGTCGCGCGAACTCGCGGCCGAGGCCGCCGAGCGCGTGGGCGACCGACGCGGTGTCGACCGCGGCGATCTGCCCTTCGGCAACGGCGCGGTCGAGCAGGCTCTGCGCTACGGCGATCAGGTAGGTCTCGTGTGCCGAGATCAGGCGGCCCGCTCCGGCGACCTTCGAGAGATCGGCCGCCAGAGCCACCGCTTCGGGCTGGACCGCCTCGTTGGCGGCCTGCAGGTACGCGCGCAGCGCGTCGAGCGGCCGCATCGACGCGTCGAGGGAATCGATTGCGGCGCGGCCGATGCGGTGGAGACGACGGTCGACGACCGTGAGCAATAGCCCGTCCTTGCTGGGCGCAATGCCGTAGAGCGTGCGAAGCGAGCAGCCCACGAGCGCCGCGATCTCGGCCATCGTGAGATCCGCGAGGCTCTGGCGGATCAGCTCCGCCTCCAGCTCGTCGAGCAGCTCGAGCTGCCGCGCGCTGAGCTGTCGCTCGGCCTCGCGCGATAGCATTGGCTTCGGAGCGCGAACGCCAGGGAAGCGCAGCCAAGCGGTTTCGTGGCTGGCGACGGGCGTCACGGCAGCAGAGCCTCCGGTACTTCGACCACGCGTGCGCGCAGCCATTCGCCGAGGCTCTTGGCCTGTGGATCCTGGCGCGTCGAGGCCGCGACTCCTTCCTGGAGCAGTCCGTGGAGCACGAAGTTGAGCGAGCGCAGCGCCGGGAGACGGTGCCGGTCCACCTGCAGGCTCGCCGCTTCGGGAAGCAGCTCTTCGAGCTTCTCGCTGGTCAGGAACTGATCGAGCCAGGCCCAGGCTTCGTCGCTGCGCGCGAAGACGCCGAGGTTCGCGTTGCCGCCCTTGTCGCCCGAGCGCGCGCCGCAGAGCGTGCCGAGCGGCACGCGTCGGGTCGGGCCGTCCGGCGCTGCGGCCGCGGGGCCGGGAGTCGGCGTCACGCCGACCGCGGGGCGCGGGATCACGGAGGAGACTTCGCGCGACTCGCCTCCGAGCATCACGACCTGCTGGGGCACGATTTCGGCCGGGACGCTCGCCGGCTCCATCACGCCGAAGGCGCGTCCCGAGCCCGGGCCGCCGCCCACGCCGAAGAAGCCCGGAATGTTTGCGAGCGCGAGCTCGATCACGGCGTTCGAGAAGGCGCGGCCCACCTTCTTGTCGTCGGGATCCTTCACGCTGATCTTCAGGATGGCGACCGCCTGCTCGTTGGTCTCCGGGTCGGGCTTGTCGCTGCGCACGAGTCGAGTGGACACGAACGCAAAGTCGTCCGGAGAGAAGGGGCACGCCTGCCAGAAGCCCGTTTCGACGAGCTCGGCCTTCTCTTCGATGTCGATGCCCGTCAGGCACACGCTCATCTCGTTGCGGAAGCCGCCCGGGCGGTTGATGCAGACCTTGAGCGTGCTCGGCGGCGGCTCGCCCTGCGTGCCGTGGACGCGCACCCGGTCTCGCGCTTGCTGGGTGAGCTCGATCGTGTCGAAGCGGGTCGTCACGTCCGGCCCGAGGTACTCGGGGCCGCCGATCTCGTAGAGAAGCTGCGACGTGACGGTGCCGATCGAGACCTCTCCACCGGTTCCGTCGTGCTTGCCGATGACCGACGAGTCGTCCTCGGCGATCTCGGCCCAGGGGAAGCCGACCCGGGCCATCCCGGAAACCTCCTTGAAGAAGGAGTAGTTGCCGCCGGTTGCCTGGGTGCCGCACTCGATCACGTGGCCGGCCGCGACGGCGCCGGCCAGCGCGTTCCAGTCGGTGCGACTCCAGCCGTGGTGCCAGGCGGCCGGGCCGCACACCACGGCCGCGTCGGTGGTGCGGCCGGTGATCACGATGTCGGCGCCCTGCTCGAGCGCCTCCACGATCCCCCAGCAGCCGAAGTAGGCGTTGGCGGTCAGGAACGCCGAGGCGTCCTTGATCGGCTCGCCGGTCTCGAAGTGGCTGAGCTGATCGCCAGCGATCAGCTCGTTCATGCGCGGCAGCAGGTCGTCGCCCCGGACGTAGGCGATCTTCGGGTCGAGGCCCAGCTTGCTGGCCACCTCGGCCACGGCTTCGGCGCAACCGTCCGGGTCGAGGCCTCCGGCGTTGCTCACCACCTTGATGCCCCGATCGAGGCAGGTCCCCATGACCTGCTCCAGCTGCGTCACGAAGGTGCGCGCGTAGCCACCGCCGGGCCGCTTGGCGCGCGTGCGCGCGAGGATCAGCATGGTGAGCTCGGCGAGCCAGTCGCCGGTGAGGACGTCGATGGGTCCGCCCTCGACCATCTCGCGGGCGGCCGAGAGCCGGTCTCCGAAGAAGCCCGAGCAGTTCGCAATGCGGATCGGATCGGCCATGTTGCAGCTCCCTATTCGTCTTCCGCGGACTCGACCACGAGGAGGAGCGTTCCCGCCTCGACCTGCTCTCCCTCGGCGACCCGGATCTCGGTGACGACGCCGGCTTCGCTGGCGCGCATCGGGTGCTCCATCTTCATGGCTTCGAGCACGAGCACCGTGTCCCCCGCGCTGACGCGGTCGCCGAGCTTGACGCGCAGGTCGAGCACCTTGCCCGGCATCTGGGCCACGAACCCGCCCGCCGTCTGCTCGGCACCCGGCAGGGTGAAGCGGGGCCGCTCGCTGAAGGTGAGGTCGCCGTTCGGCCCCTGGACGATCAGCTGATCGCCCGCGCGCGTGACGCGCGCCTGGATCCGGCGCCCGTCGATCTCGGCGTCGATGCCTGCTTCGCTGCACGCGTGGATGCGGGCGAGGACCGCTCCCGCTTCCCCCGCCGGCTCGAACCGGAAGCGCTCGCCGCGAAGCGAGCGGTAGAGCACGGTCACACTCTCGTCAGCGTGATCGAGCACGAGCTTCTGGGCCGGCATGCGGGCGTTGCGCCAGCCCGACGGCGCCGAGCCCAGCACGAGTGCGTTCCTTCGGTTCGCGCCCTGCACCCAGAGTGCAGCCACCCGAGCGAGGAGTGTGCGTTCCTCGTCAGTCGGCTCGAGGGCGCGCGCCGGCTTCACGCGATCGATGAAGTCCGTCGTCGTGTCGCCGGCGATGAACTCGGGCGTGCGTAGTGTGGCGACGAGGAAATCGCGGTTCGTGACGACGCCGCCCAGGTGAGTGCGTGCGAGTGCCAGCGCAAGCCGACCGGCGGCTTCGCGCCGCGTGGGCGCGTGCGCGATCACCTTGGCGAGCATCGGATCGAAGTCGGTGCCGATGACCGAGCCCGCGGCGACGCCCGCGTCCCAGCGGACCTCGGGGGTCGGCGAGGGTGCGAACGCAGCAAGCGTGCCGGTCGCCGGCAGGAAGTCATTCGCCGGATCCTCGGCGTACAGGCGGGCTTCGATCGCGGAGCCGTCGAACCGGATGTCGCTCTGCTCGTAGCCGAGCGGCTCGCCCGCGGCGATCCGCAGCTGCTCTCGCACCAGGTCGATGCCGGTCACCAGCTCGGTGACGGGGTGCTCGACCTGGAGGCGCGTGTTGGCCTCGAGGAAGAAGAACTCACCGGTTTCGTCGTCGAGCAGGAACTCGACCGTACCGGCCGAGTGATAGCTGAGCTCGCGCGCGAGTCGCAGCGCGGCGTCGCCCATCGTCTTGCGCAGCCCGGCGTCGAGGCGCGGGGAGGGCGACTCCTCGATGATCTTCTGGTGGCGACGCTGGATCGAGCACTCGCGTTCGCCGAGCTGGACGAGGTTGCCGTGGGCGTCGCCCAGGATCTGGATCTCGATGTGGCGCGCGCGCGACAGATAGCGCTCGAGGAACACGCGATCGTCAGCGAAGCCGCTCTTCGCCTCGCGCCGGGCCGCGGCCAGCGCTTCCTCGAGGCCGCCCGGCGACGCGACGATGCGCATGCCCTTGCCGCCGCCGCCAGCGGCGGCCTTGACGAGCAGTGGGTAGCCGATCTCCTCTGCGGCTCGCGGGTCTTCGGAGCCGGGCAGGGTGGGGACCTGCACCTTCTCGGCCAGGGCCTTGGCGGCGAGCTTGTCGCCCATCTGGTCGATGGCGTCGGGCGAGGGGCCCACCCAGGCGAGCCCGGCGGCGATCACATCGGTCGCGAAGCCGGCGTTCTCGGAGAGATAGCCGTAGCCGGGATGGACGGCGCCCGCACCGGTGGCGCGCGCGGCCTGCAGGATGGCGTCGCCGTCGAGATAGGAGGTCTCGAGGCGCACGGCCTCGTCGGCCTGCTGGACGAAGGGTGCATCGGCATCGGCAGCGACGTAGAAGGCCACGCAGCGGATGCCCATGTCGTGGGCGCTGCGGATGACGCGGCGAGCGATCTCTCCGCGGTTGGCGATGAGAAGGGTCGTGAAGCTCACAGCCGGAACACTCCGTAGCCCGACGCGCCCTCGATCGGCTTGTTGCGCACCACCGAGAGACAGATGCCCAGCGCGGTCCGCGTGTCGCGTGGGTCGAGGATGCCGTCGTCGGTGATCGCGCCGCTGGCTTCGAGCGCGATCGATCCCCGCTCCTGTTCCGCCTCGACCGCGGCTCGGATCTCGGCGTCCGCTTCTTCGTCGAACGGCTCTCCCTTTCGCGCGGCCTGCCCGCGGCGCACGATCGACATGACCCCGGCGATCTGCTTGCCGCCCATCACGGCGATCCGGGCGCTCGGCCAGATGAAAGTGAACCGGTTGTTGAAGGCACGTCCCGACATCGCGTAGGTGCCGGCGCCGTACGAGGCCCCGACGATGACTGTCAGGTGCGGCACCTCCGAGTTGGTGACGGCGTTGATCAGCTGCGACCCCTTCTTGATCATGCCCGCCTGCTCGTAGTCGCGCCCCACGATGAAGCCGGTCAGGTTCTGCAGGAACACGAGCGGGACGTCGATCTGGTTGCAGAGCTGGACGAAGTGGGCGCCCTTCTCCGCGGACTCGGGATACAGCACACCGTTGTTGCCGAGCAAGCCCACCGGATAGCCGTCAATCGAGGCGAAGCCGCAGACCAGGGTCGGTCCATAGCGCGGCTTGAACTCCTCGAAGCGCGAGCCGTCGACGATGCGCCCGATCACGTCTCGGATCTCGACGGGCCGACGCAGGTCGGCGTCCATGATGCCGAGCAGCTCCTCTGGATCGAGCTCGGGCGGATCCGCCCGGAGCGAGGGCGTCGGACCCGGCTTGCGCCAATTCAGGTGGGAGACGATCTCGCGGCACAGGCGCAGGGCGTCCGGCTCGTCTTCGGCCAGGTACTCCCCGAGCCCCGAGATCTCGGCGTGCATCTTGGCCCCGCCTAGCGTCTCGTCATCGGACTCCTCGCCCGTGGCCATCTTGACGAGTGGCGGACCGGCCAGGAAGATCTTCGACTGCTCCTTGATCACGACGTTGTAGTCGGACATGCCGGGCTGGTACGCGCCGCCCGCCGTCGATGAGCCGAACACCACGCAGACCGTCGGGATCTCGAGCTTCGAGAGCTCGATCATCTCGTAGAAGAAGCGACCCGTCTCGGCGAAGTGCTCGATCTTGGTGCCCCCGGCCGTGCTGGCTCCATCCTTCTTTTTCGATCCACCGCGCCTGCGCAGGTCGGCGCCGGCCGACTCGACGAAGCTCACGTAGGGGATGCGGTTGTCGCGGGCGATCTCGAGGGCGCGCATCCACTTCTTGCCGACGTGCGGCGTGAGCGCGCCGCCGAGCACCGTCGGGTCGTTGGCGAAGATTACGCACTCGACGCCGCCGATGACGCCGATGCCCAGCACCGCGCCGCCGCCGATCGTGTAGGACGAGTTGTAGGCGGCCAGCGAGCTGATCTCGAGGAAGGGGCTGTCCGGGTCGAGGGCCAGTGCGATGCGCTCGCGGACCGGGAGCTTGCCGCGCTTGGCGAGGCGCTCGTGGTGGTAGGCTCCCCCACCGAGCTCGGCCTCGTCGAGCAGCGCGTCGATCTCCTCGAGCTTCTTCAGCATCGCGTCCCGGTTCTCCCGGAACTCGGGCGCGCGCGGATCGAGGGTCGAACGCAGGGGCGGAGCGAGCAGCGAGGGTTGCATGGCATTTCCATCCGGATGAGTCGGTTGACGCACAGGTAACAGAGACGGTAATAATAGGCAATAAATATTCTCACGCGCACCTCGGGAGAAGCAATGGGAGAAGTCCGGGTCGAGACCGACGGCGGGGTCCTGACCGTCACGCTCGCCGACGTGGAGAACCGCAACGCGCTCGGCGCCGTGGTGGTCAACGGGTTGCACGATGCCATCGTCGAGGCGAACGCCGATCCGGAGATCCGCGCCGTCGTCGTGACCAATGAAGGCACGACCTTCTGCGCCGGGGCGAATCTGAAGGAGCAGTCCGGTGCTGTCACGGCCACTCGGCCGAAGCTGGGCTTCGAGGCATTGCTAGGCGAGATTCAGCGCTCGCCCACGCCGATCGTTGGCAAGATCAACGGCCACGTGGTTGGCGGCGGCGCCGGTCTGGCCGCGGCGCTCGACATCGCGATCGCGCGCGACGACGTCAAGTTCGGCTTCAGCGAGGTTCGGCTCGGCGTGGCGCCGGCGATCATCTCCGTCGTATGCCTGCCCAAGATGCGGCGCGGCGACGCGCTGGAGGCGTTTCTGCGCGGCAACCGCTTTCCGGCGGCACGCGCCGCCGAGCTCGGTCTGATCAGCCGCGCCGTGCCGGTGGAGGAGCTCGACGCGGCGGTCGACGAAGTGCTCGCCGATCTGCGCCTCGGCGGGCCGGGTGCGCTGGGGGCCGCGAAGCGCCTCGTCTACGAGGTGCCGGCCATGGAGCAGGCGGAAGCCGTCGCATGGACCACCGATCTCTCTCGCCAGCTCTTTGCGGGCGAGGAAGCGGCCGCCGGAATGAAGGCTTTCCTGAAGCGCGAAAGGCCGCCGTGGGCTGCCGACGCAGAGTGAGCACGGCGACCGCAGCCGACTGCGGCAGCCGAACGAGGAGCTAGCGGGATGCTGCAAGTGTGCGCGGATTTCCGTGAGGAAGTGGACGAGTTCCATGGATTCCTCCAGACCTTGAAGCCCGAGGACTGGCGGCGCGAAACCGGCTTCATGCAGTGGACGACCTGGGACGTGGTTGCGCATCTCCACTACTTCGACCTGGTTTCGACCTCGTCGCTCGAGGGCGAGGAGGCCTTTGCGCCGGAACGCGTGGTACTGATCGCAGCCGTCGGCGAGGGCCGCACCCTCCAGCAGCTCGCCCACGAACGCCTGCAAAGTCTCGACGCGGCCAGCCTGCTCGAGCATTGGCACGGCACGGCCCATGGCCTCGCGCAGGCCCTCGGCGAGGCGGATCCGAAACGGCGCATGCCCTGGTTCGGGCCGGACATGGGCGTGCAGATGTTCACCACTGCCCGCTACATGGAGACCTGGGCGCACGCGCACGAGGTCTACGACCTCGTCGGCGTGTCGCGCCGCTACACGGACAGGATCAAGAACATCGCCACCATCGGCGTGAAGACGTTCGACTGGACCTTCGTCAACCGCAAGATGGAGGTCCCCGACTCTCCGCCCCACGTGCGGATCGTGGCGCCGTCGGGCGCGATCTGGGAATGGAACGAGCCCAGCGAGACCGAGTTGATCCGCGGCGACGCGGTCGACTTCTGCCACGTCGTGACGCAGGGCCGGAACGTCGCCGATACGGCGCTCGAGGTGGTGGGCCCGGTCGCCACGCAGTGGATGTCGATTGCCCAGTGCTTCGCCGGAGCTGTCGCCGATCCGCCGGCGCCCGGCGCGCGAACCGGCAGCCGCTGAGCCGCGCCGGGCGGCGCGTCAGAGAGAGGCCATGAATCTCGAGTTCGATGCACGATACGAGGCGTTCCGAGCGCAGGTTTGCGACTTCCTCGCGACGCACGCGCCGCCCCGTCCCTCGGACCGAGACGACGGGAAGAAGCAGGAGCAGATCGCCTGGCTGAGCCTGCTCATCGAGCAGGGCTACTGGGCGCGCACCATCCCGAAGGAGTACGGCGGCTACGGAGCCGAGCCGGATCTTCTCGAGACGGTGATCATGGACGAGGAGTTCAACAAGGCAGGCGTGCCGCGAGGCATGATGGCGCAGGGCCCGTCGATGCTGGTGCCCACGCTGCTCGGCCACGGCAGCGAAGTGCAGCGCAAGGGTTGGATCGGCCCCACCATGCGCGGCGAGGTGATCTGGTGTCAGGGCTACTCGGAGCCCGAATCCGGCAGCGATCTCGCGAGCCTCCAGACACGGGCGAGCGAAGATGGCGACGATTTCGTGATCAACGGTCAGAAGATCTGGACGAGCACGGCGGATGCGGCCGACATGTGCTTCATCCTCGTCCGAACCGAGTCCGACGCGAAAAAGCACGAAGGCATCAGCTACATCCTGCTCCCGATGGACACGCCGGGGATCGAGGTGCAGCCGCTGCGTACCATGTCCGGGGACATCGGCGAGAACTCCTTCAATCAGGTCTTTCTCACTGACGTACGCGTGCCCAAGCTGAATGTGGTCGGCAAGCGCGGCGAAGGCTGGAAGATCGCGAACACGACGCTCGAGCACGAGCGCAACGCGCTGAACGCCAACGCCGAAGGCACCTTGATGCGTCTCTCGCGGCTGATGAACGAGGAGACGATCGACGGGGTGTCGGCCATGGCGAGTCCGATCCTTCGCGACCGGTTGATGAGGCTGCAGGAACGGGCGCTCTCGATGAAGCACCACGGCATGCGGATGCTGACTTGCAGCCTGAAGGGTGAGTCGCCGGGGGTTGCCGGACTCGTCGTGAAGCTCCAGAACTGCCAGCTCAACTTCGACATGGCGGCGCTCGCGCTCGACGTCATGGGCGAGCTCGGTGCGCTGTACGATCACACCAAATACGAGCGCGCGCGCGGCTACTGGCAAGCCCACTCGATGTTCTCGCTCGGGCTGATCATCGGTGGCGGTACCGCCCAGATCCAGAAGAACATCATCGCGGAGCGCGGGCTCGGACTGCCGCGCGAGCCCAGGCCGGCGAAGGCCTGAGCGGGCGGGGAAGACGACATGGACTTCGGACTCTCGGAAGACCAGATTCTGCTCGAGCGGACGGTGCGGAGCTTCCTCGCGGATCAGGTGCCCATCGAGCGCGTGCGCGAGCTGCGCGAGAGGGAGTGTCCGAACGATCGGGCCACCTGGAGTGCGCTCGCCAGCCTCGGCGTCAGCGGCATGCTGGTGCCGGAGGCGCAAGGCGGAAGCGAGCTCGCGTTGCTCGACGCCGCGCTCGTCTCCCAGGCGCTGGGCCACGCGGCGACGCCGACCCCCTTCCTGGCATCGGGCGTCATGGTGCCCACGGCGCTCGCGGCGGTGGGCGGGAGCGAGGCCCGCGAATGGCTCGCCGGGATCGCGGGCGGTGAGCTCGTCTTCGGGGTCGCCGTGACGGAGCTCTTCTCGGTGCGCGAATCCGCGGGCATCACCGCAAATGCGGGTGCGCTGGACGGCAAGGCGATGATGGCGATCGATGCGTGTGGCGCGGACCTCGTGCTCGTCGCGATCGACAGTGACACACTGGCCGTCGTCCGCGCGGACGCGCCGGGACTTGCGATCACTCGCTTGAAGACGGTCGACGCGACGCGTTGCACGGCAGAGATCGTCCTGGACGGCGCCGCGCCCGAAGCCGTGTTCGAAGGTGCGGGGAAGGCGATCGCACGCATGCTCGACGCCGGCCGCATCGCTCTCGCGGCAGACGCCCTCGGTGCTTGCGAGTCGATGGTCGAGCAGGCGGTGGCCTATGCGAAGGAACGCAAGCAGTTTGATCGCCTGATCGGCTCGTTCCAGGCCGTCAAGCACATGTGCGCGGAGATGATCGCCGAGGTCGAGCCCGCGCGATCGCTGCTCTGGTACGCCGCGCACAGCTTCGATGCGATCCCCGACGAGGCGCCGTTGATGGCGTGCCACGTGCTCGCACACACCTCCGAGATCGCGCGCGAGATTGCCAGCGTCTCGACCCAGGTACACGGCGGCGTCGGCTGGACCGACGACCAGAATCTCCACTTCTGGTTCAAGCGGATCGGCAATGCGCGCCACCTGCTCGGGGGCCCCGAGTATCTGAGAAACCGCGCGGCGGAGCTTCAGGGGTTCGCTCCTGCGGGTGCCGCTCGATCCAGCGCGATGGCGTAGGGGGATCGGGCGTGACGGATCTCTTCGGAGTCGAGGGGAAAGTGGCTCTCGTCACTGGCGGATCGCGCGGCATCGGGCGCATGATCGCGCGAGGGCTCGTGGCGCGCGGAGCGACGGTCTACATCGCCGCGCGCTCGGGGTGCGAAGAGACCGCGCGCGAGCTCTCCCGGGAGGGGCGCTGCCTGCCGATCCAGGCGGATCTCTCGCAGGAGGAGGGAATTCGCGCTCTGACGGACGAGCTGCGGTCCACCGAGACTGCGCTGCACGTGCTGGTGCACTCGGCGGCTGCTCATCACGTCGGCTCGGTCGAGGATCACTCGGTAGCGGCCTGGGACGAAATCTGGTCGATCAACGTGAAGGCGTTCTTCCGACTGGTGCAGGAGCTGCTGCCCGAGATCAAGGCGGCGTCGAGTCCGGGCGATCCGGCGCGGGTGATCGCGTTGGGCTCTTCCGACGGCTCACGCATCCCGCAGATGGACGTCTACGCGTATGGGGCCAGCAAGGCGGCACTTCACCATCTCGTGAGTCACCTCGCAAAGAAGCTGGCTCGCGACGGGATCACCGTGAACGCGATTTCGCCGGGTCCCTTCCGGACCGACATGCTGCGCCCCGCCATCGAGCGGTGGGGCGAGGAGAGCGTGCTGAAGCAGCTCGCGATCCGGCGGTTCGGCGAGCCTTCGGACATCGAGGCGGCCGTCCTCTACCTGGCGTCGCGGGCGGGTTCCTATGTGACCGGTGCGGTGCTCCCGGTGGACGGCGGTCTGGCCCTCGTCTAGCAGGGCGCGGAAAGGCAACCTAGTCTCGATCCCATGAGCGTGGCTCTGGAACCCTCTGAAGCCGATCTCGAGGCCTTTCGCCAGGAGGCTCGCCACTGGCTCGACGAGCACGCTCCTGCCAAGCCGAGCTTCAAGCTGCCCGACAGCTTCCTCGAGGTCAGCTCGAACGAGCAGTTCGAACACCTGCGAGCGTGGCAGCGCGCAGTCTACGACGCGGGCTACCTCGGCATCTCGTGGCCCAGCGAATTCGGTGGCCGAGGCCTCCCGCAGATCTACCAGGACATCGTCAACGCCGAGATGGCAGCCCGGAATCGGCCCTTCATGCTGAACATCGTCGGCCTGATGTGGGCGGGTCCGGTGATCCTCAAGTTCGGCACTCGGGAGCAGAAGAAGCGCTTCCTGGCGCCGTTGCTCCGCGCCGACGAAATCTGGTGCCAGGGGTTCTCCGAGCCCGAGAATGGCTCGGACCTCGCCAACGTCCAGACCACTGCTGTTCGCGACGGTGACGAGTACATCATCAACGGCACGAAGATCTGGACGAGTCTGGGCACACAAGCTCACCACATGATTCTCCTGGCACGCACCGATCCCGATGCCGGAAGCAAGTACCGCGGGCTCACGTTCTTTCTGGCTCCGGTCGACGGCGCGGGCGTGGACAAGCGGCCGATCCGCAAGATGACCGGGGAGTACGGATTCAACGAGACGAGCTTTCGCGATGCACGAGTTCCGGCAGGCTGCATGCTGGGCGAGGAGGGGCAGGGCTGGGCCATCGCCATGGCCACTCTGGCATTCGAGCGCTACGCGGAAGGCGGCCAGGCGGGCGGCCTCGACATGGTGCAGCTCCGGGTCGCAGAGCTGGTGGAGATGGCGCGCGAGTGCCGGCGCGACGGTCGGCCAGCCATCGAAGACCCGGTCGTGCGCGAACAGCTGGTGCGACTGTCGATCGAGGAGCGGGCGATCGACATGAACGACGTCCGCCGGCACATCGAAGGTCTGTGCCGCGAGCGCCCGGATGCGATCGGTCTGATGAGAAAGCTCGTGACCTCGGAGTTCCGACGCAGGATGTCCCGCTTCGCCGTCAGCCTGCAGGGCGAGGCGGCGAAGCTCTACATCGGCGACCCGGCTGCGGTCGAGGACGGAGACTGGCAGCGTCACTACATGAACGCGTACTCGGTCACCATCGGCGGCGGCACGAGCCAGATCCAGATGAACATCCTCGGCGAGCGGGTGCTCGGGCTGGACAAGGGCTGATTCGTGGCAGACGCGATTGCATTCGGCGAAGAGCAGGAGCTGATCGCGAGCAGTGCACTCGACTTCCTGAGCAGCCGCTGCAGCTTCGACGGGGTCCGCGAGTGGATGAAGAGCGAGCCCGGCTACGACCCGGATCTGTGGCGCGAGATCGCAGCGCTCGGCTGGCTGGGCATCGGCATTCCAGAGGAGTTTGGCGGCTCCGGCATGGGGGTCACCGAGCAGGTCTGCGTCGTCGAGTCGATGGGACGTCGGCTGTTCGGCTCACCGTTCCTGGCGAGCGCCCTGGCGGCTGATCTCTTGAACCGGATCGGCGGCGACGAGCAGAAGCGGCGCTGGCTACCCGGTCTGGTCTCGGGAGAGGCGATCGGTTGTCTCGCGATCGGCGAGAGCTCCGGATCCTGGGATCTCGCCAGGCCCACTGCCCGAGCCACGGCGGACGGCGCTTTGCTTCGACTCGAGGGTGAGAAGTGTTTCGTGCTGGACGCCCAGAATGCGGATCTGCTCGTGGTCGCGTGCACGCTGCGCGACGAGCCCGCCGTGGTCGTGGTGGAGCGGGCTCAGCTTCCCGATGGGGCGCTGCGCACGGAGCGTCTGGTCGACGAGACGCGCCGCAGCGCGCGTCTCCGACTGGACGGCGTGACGCTGCCGCTCGAGGCCCTGCTGGCGGGAGGAGACGTCGCGGAGAGCTTGGGCCAGACACAGATGCTGGGGGCGTTGCTGGTCAGCGCCGAGATGGCCGGCGTGGCACAGGGGGTGTTCGAGCTGACGCTCGAGTACCTGAAGACGCGCGTGCAGTTCGGCAAGAAGATCGGCGGCTACCAGGCGCTGAAGCACCCGATGGTGTGGATCATGGCCGGTCTCGAACACAGCCGCTCGCTGCTCTACCGCGCGACGACGCTGTGGGATGCCGGCGAGGACGCCAGCGAGATCGAGATCGCCGTCCGCATGAGCAAGGCACAGTCGGGTGAGACCTGCACGGATGCAGTCGATCGCGCGATTCAGTTTCACGGTGCCTTCGGCTTCACCTGGGACTGTCAGGCCCAGCTGTTCTTCCGGCGGGCTCAGTGGGCCGAATACACGTTTGGCGACGCGGCGCATCACCGCCGGCAGCTGTCCGAGCTGCTGCTGGGCAACCCCGACGGCGGCGCGACGCCCGCGCGCTGAGAAACGCCGCGCGCACGATGACGACGAGGTAGCCGACATGAGCATGGCTCCGATTGGTGAAGCGCTCGATCAGCTTGCGATCAATGCGGCCTCGACGCCCGAGAAGCCCGCGCTGATCGACGACCGCCCGGATGGAGGTGTGCGGGTCGTTTCGTTTCGCGAGCTCAACGAGATGGTGAATCGGATCGCCAACGCGCTGGTCGACGTGGGCTTCGGATCGGGGGAACGGCTCGTGTGGGCGGGCCGCAACTGCGTCGAGGTGATCGCCATCCAGCACGCCGCCCGCAAGGCGGGTGGCTTCTCGATCTCGCTGAATCACCGGCTCACCAAGGGCGAGGTGCATTCGATCGTTCGGGTTGCCGAGCCCACCTTCGTGTGGACGGACTCGGCCTTCCGCGATTTCTTCGTCCGGGACGAGCTGCCGAGTGTTCGGGACGTCGTGGTGTTCGGCGGAGATCCGCTTTCCGGGCAGACCGCCGAGGGCGAGTTCATTGCGGGGCGATCGGTCGACGAGCCGAAGCCGCGCAAAAGCTCTCGGACTGGCTTCGATCCAATTCTGATCTTTACCTCGGGGACCACCGGGCTGCCGAAGGGGGTCATCCGCTATGGCCTGGGTGCGAGCGAGGTCGAGCTCCAGACCGGCCTGCTCGGTGGCGGCAACGGGGTCTTCATCGTGACCGGGTCACTCTCGCACGGCGGTCCCAACGGCATGGCGAACAACAGCCTGCTGATCGGTGGCAGCGTCGTCCTCCAACACAAGTTCGACGCCGCCGACTGGCTGCGCCTGGTCGAGAAGTACGGCGTCAGCAACTCGTACAGCGCCCCGTTCCCGGTGCGACACATCTGCGGTCTGCCCGAGGCGGTGAAGAGCCGCTACGACGCCTCGAGCTTGAACACGATGATCGCCGCGGCGGCGCAGTGGCCCCATTCACTGAAGCAGGCGTTCGTGGATTCGTTTCCGCGCTGCGCTCTGTGGGAGCTCTACGGATCCTCCGAGCTCGCCACGGTCACGGTGCAGGCGCCCGAAGACCAGCTGCGCAAGCCGGGCTCGTGCGGCCGGCCGGCTCCGGGTGTCGAGATCCTGCTGGTGGACGACGACGATCAGGTGATCACGGAGCCCCACCGACCGGGCGTGCTCTACGCCAGGAGCGATTCGGTCTACCGGGCGTACCTCGGCGATGAGGAGGCCTACGAGCAATCGCTGCGCGGCGAGTTCGCGACGGTGGGCGACATCGCGTTCTTCGACGAGGACGGCTTCTACACGATCTGCGACCGGCAAAAGGACATGCTGATCTCGGGTGGAGCCAACATCTACCCCAAGGAGATCGAGAACGTTCTCGAGAGCCACCCCGACATCTTCGAGAGCGCCGTCATCGGGCTGCCAGACGCGGAATGGGGCGAGCGTCCCCATGCGTTCGTCGTGCTCAATCCCGAGGCGCGAGTCGGCGGCGACGAAATCCTGTCGTTCTGCCGCGAGAATCTCGCGAGCTACAAGGTTCCGAATTCCGTGAAAATCGTCGACGAGCTGCCACACGGGGTGAGCGGCAAGCTCGCAAAGCGCGAGCTGCGTGCCCGCGCTCTGGCTTGACGCAAGCGTCGCTCGGCGCTGCTCATGCAGAGGCGTGGATCACGTTGCTGGCGAAGCGCTCCATCGCGGTGAGCAGCTGTACTCGTGACTCGAGCCCACCGCTTCCGGGGAAGGCGAAGGTCACGCCCGCGTAGCCGACGCCGAGCGCGCCGAGCTGATGGAGCTCGTCCGCCAGGGCGTCTCCGTCGAAGTCCGCGCCCCCGTAGCCCAGCGCCACCGGGCTCAACATCACGTCCACCGGCTTCGTCCGCCCCACCCGCTCCAGCTGCTGGTGCAGGTACGCGAGACGCTCGCGGAGATCTTCCAGTGTCTCGAGTGGGGCCGAGTGTACGTAGCGCGCCATCTTCTTCTCGACGCGCATCGGCAGCCAGCCGTCGCCGTGTTCGGCGACGCGCCGCAGGGCGCGCCGCGAATTGCCACCGATCCAGATTGGCGGGTGAGGTTGGGTCGCGGGTGTGGGGCGCGCGAAGTTCCCGACGGCCTGGAAGTCGCGGCCGGAGCCCTCGACGGGCTCGCCCGTCCAGATCTTCTTCAGGATCGCGAGGCTCTCGTCCAGGTGCTCGTTGCGCTGCGCGAAGTCCGCCCCGAGGGCCGCAAACTCCGGCGCGAGATAGCCGGTGCCCGTGCCCAGGATCAGTCGCCCGTCCGACAGCGAGTCGAGGGTCGCGAGCGCCTTGGCAGCGGCGAACGGCTTGCGGAAGGCGAGGATGTACAGGTTGGTCATCAGCTTCAGGCGCTGCGTGACGGCGGCAACGACCGCGAGCGCCACCGGCGGATCCAGATCGTGGTGTCCTCCCTGCGTCAGGTACTTCGGCGTCGGCGCCGGGTGATCGGTGACGTACACGCCCTCGTAGCCGAGCTCTTCGGCCGCCCTGCCGAGCTCGGTCAGCGCCGCGACCGTGCCGAACTCCTCTCGTCGTTCCACGTCGTCCGTGGGCAGGCCAAGGATGTACTTCACGCAAGATCCCTCGGTGGCGCGAACGGGCTAGAGATCGAACCGTCCCTCGCGCACGGCAGCCTGCATCTTCTGCACGTCCCAATGCCACTTGAAGTCGCCCCAGCCGGTTTCGCCGGCCAGGGTCCAACGCACCAGTCCCGTGACCATGAAGGCGTTCGCGTGGTAGGACTCCGCGAACGACAGCGGCTCTCCGCGCAGCCGGTGCGTCCGCCCCCTGGCGTCCTCGACTTCGTACTCGAGTGAGCCCATGACCCAGTCTTCGCAGCGGTAGCGGCCGACCCCGGCCTTGAGGGGGATCACCTCGCGCCCTTCTCGCAGATAGCCGTGCGTGACGGTTCCACGCTCGAGCTGGTCGTTGCGCGTCTGCAGCAAGAACGAGACGTCCTTGCCGAAGTGCGCCTCGTCGAAGTTGCCCATGACGTTGTGGCCGTACTCTCTTCGCGGGCTCCAGGAATGGTCGCGGTTCGACGGAAAGTCGACCCGGAGAGCACGCCCGTTCACCACGACCTCTCCCTCGACGTGCATCGTCTGATCGATGTGCCCGGTGACCGCGTGCGCTTTCGGGTCGTGCCGCTGGAAGATCGCATAGCCGGCTCCAGAGTCCGGAACCGCCAGCTCGGTGATGCTCACGGGTGGCATCAGGGCCGTCTGCACGAGATCCCAGTGGTTGCCCCGGCCATCGTCGAACTGGACGAGCCATTCCTCCATTGGCCTCGTCATCTTGACGTGCAGGCCGTTCGGCAGGCGAAAGTCGTCGAGATCTCCCGGCGGAATGCGAATGTGGTAATCGTCGCGCAGGTAGTCCATCGCCAGAACGTGCCGCTGGGTCTTGCTGTAGACCTGCATCATCGAGCGGCAGACGCCGAGATTGGTGCGGAAGAGCGCGTAGGCGGCGCCGCGCATGCGTTCTTCCGGGATGGTGAAGCCGAACCAGTTGGTTTCGCACCAGCTGTCGTCCCGCTCCGCTGGCGCGTGGAACTTTGCGTCCTCCGGTCGAACGACGGTGCCGATCCTGGCCACGCGGCTTCTCTCCCTTCGCCTACACGGGCTCCGGTGCGGTCTCCGACGGCAGCAGGGCTTGCACATCACCGAGCCCCAGCAGGTCGCCGAGCTGGTTCGTCATGGACACGCGAATGGTGACGAGGGGGCGACCGCTCTTGTCGTCGTAGTCGACCTCCGTCACCTCGCCGTCCAGGTAGGTCACGTCACCGGTCAGGGCGGGCGCGCGGAGATTCATCTTCGAGTGCTTGAGGTCGGTCCACTCGCCGCCCCAGTTGCTGATGTAGTCGAGCGCCCAGGCCCCCATCGAGGCACCGTAGCCATAGCCGCGCGGCATGCCGATGAGCTTCGCGTAGCGCGGGATCGTGTGCCCGCGCGAAGGCCCGAGGTACAGGCCGTCCGTGCGCGCCGGATCGACCTTGCCGCCCTCGAAATCCTTGGTCATCTCCGGCAGCCAGCCCGCCCGCTCGGTCGACGAGCCGGTGTCGTCGTAGTCGTAGTTCGTGGCGCCCCAGACCGTGAACAGGCAGGTGCGCCATTCCGTGGTGAAGGACTGGATCGTGTGCGGGCCGATCGGCCGGCGCGGAAGCTTCTCGCCCTTGCGGACGATCAGCCGCCGATCGTGTCCGAGGTCGAGGAAGGACTTGTAGTAGTCCATCTTCTCCTCCTCGACCCGGTGAAGCTCTTCGTCGCTCCACTCGGGATCGACGGTCTGATCCTCGCGGATCTGCTTCGCCGCCTCTTCGGCCAGATAGCGGATCGAGGTCGAGCGCTGCTTGGCGATCAGCTGGCCGGACTGGTTGACATAGGTGGTGTCGCCGCGAGTGAAGATCGTCGGGCCCGCAAACTTCGTCTCCTTCTGGGCGTAGTCGAACATCATCTTCTCGCAGCGGATCACGTCTCCCGGCCAGATGCGCGGCCCGTAGAACCACCACTCGTCGCCGCCGAACAACATGTGCGTTCCGGGCACGACGCCCTGGATCGACGGCTCGGCGCCATGTCCCCAGGTGGTGTTCACCGTGAACGAGGGAGACGCCACGATGTCGCCGAAGCGGCTCCCGCGCGCCCACGCTCGGTCGTGATGCAGTGGATAGGGATTCTGCATCGCCTGTGCCCAGCGCCGGATGTCGTTGACGTGAATGTCTTCGACGATGTCGCCGCCCGTGAGCGGGACTCCGATCCATCGGTCGAGATCCGAGGTGTCGAGCATCACGATTCTCCTCCGGTGGCTGACACGCTACGCGGCGCCTGCTTCGATTTCAATTGGTTCTCGGGCCAGCGCCGCGTTTCAGCGTGCGGCACCCGGTCTGGGCTCGCGCGGCAGGCCCAGCCCGCGCTCCGCGATGATGTTCTTCTGGATCTGCGCGGTGCCACCCGCGATGATGAAACCGACCCACCTCATGTACTCCGCCTGCCAACTGCCTTCTGCGCGCTCGTACTTCGATCCGTCATACAGGGCACCGAGCTCACCCATCACGTCGAGTCCGAGCGCCGCCATCTCGCGCATCAGCTCGCAGGCCTGCAGCTTCACGACGAGCGCGGCGACGCCAGGCGGCTCGTCGCGGAGGTCGTACGCCAGCAGCCGCATCGCGTGGCACTTCAGGCCCAGGACGCGCGCCTGCAGGCGCAGCAGACGATCCCGGAACGACGCGTGGTCCATGGCGCGCGCTCCATTGCAGGTCTCGCTCTGCATCAGCCCGACGAGGGACTCGAGCATCGATTCCAGATCTCTCGGGTTGCCGGCCACCTGGCGCTCGTGTGCGAGCGTCGTGTGCGCGATCTCCCAGCCCTGACCGCGTCGGCCCACGACGTTCGTCTGGGGGACGCGCACATCGCTGAAAAAGACCTGGTTGAACTCGGCGTCGCCCGTCATGGCGCGGAGCGGTCGCACCTCGATCCCGAGCGTATCCATGGGGATCAGGAGGTAGCTGATTCCCGCATGCCGTCGCGCTTCGGGCTCCGTTCTCACCAGGGCGAACATCATGTCGGCCAGATGGGCCGAGCTCGTCCAGATCTTCTGGCCGTTGACGATCAGGTCGTCGCCGTCCTCCACGCCGGCCGTCATCAGACTTGCGAGGTCGCTTCCCGAGCCGGGTTCCGAGTACCCCTGACACCAGACGAGCTCTCCCCGGATCGTCGGCGGCACGAATCGTTGCTTCTGCTCCTCACTGCCGTGCTCGAGCAGCGTGGGAACGAGCATGTCGATGCCGGGGCCCGAGACGCCGGTCGTCACACCTGCGCGGGCAAATTCCTCGCCGACGATGATCGTCTCGAGGATGTCGGGCTGGCCGCCGTAGCCACCGTACTCGCGGGGAACGGTGCGCGCGGCGTAGCCTCTCTCCACCAGGAGCCTCTGCCAGGCGAGCATCGCTTCCGAAGCGCGCGCCCCCATCACCCCCTGGCCCCTGGGCGCGCGCGCGCGATGCTGCGCGATGAACTCGCGCACCTGCGCCCGGAAGTGTTCGTGTTCCTCGCCGTAGCGGAGGTCCATGGCGGGCAAGCGTACCCTGGGCGCCGAATGGAATTCAATTCGCTCTCCGCGACGAGGCGACGCTGTGGCCGGCGGATCGAGTCCCAAAGGGGGCGCTACAGTCTGTCGCGAGACGAGCGAGCGCGGACAGGAGAACCCGACGGTGCGACTCGACTACGGGCTGTTCGACCTGGACAACCACTACTACGAAACCGAGGAAGCGTTCACGCGCTATCTGGAGCCCGCGTACCGGGGTCGCTTCAGCGCCGCCTTCCTGCTCTTCGGTGAAGAGAGACAGTTCGGCGAGCTCGGAGACCGAAGCCCGGGACAGGAAGACTGGGTGCTGCGTCCGGGATCACTGAAGGAGTACCTGCACAAGCTGAAGTCGGGTGAGGAGGGAGAGGGCTACGGCCTGATGCCAGCACTGCCGGGGTTCCGAGACCGCGACGAGCGCCTCGCGCTGATGGATCAACAGGGAATCGACGCCTGCGCGATGTTCTCGACGGCCGTTTCCACCGAGCACCGCATCGAGGATCCGAAGGCGCTCTACGCGCACCTGCGTGCCCTCAATCGCTGGGTCGAAGACGAGTGGGGGTATGCGTACAAGGAGCGCATCTTCTGTCCCGCCTTCATGTCGCTTCGGGATCGCGACATGGCGATCGACGAACTCGAGCGGGTGATCCGCGGCGGAGCGCGCGCCATCAATCTGAGACCGGGACACGCGTACGGTCGCTCCGCTGCCGACCCGCACTTCGATCCCTTCTGGGCCCGCGTCAACGAAGCGCGAATTTCCGTGCTCTTCCATCAGGGAGAGGGTGGGCACAACAAAGCGCTCGCATCCCTCTGGGGGTATGACCCGGATGTCCACGTGTTCAAGTTTTCAGCCTGGCAGTGGCTCAACAGCTACGGTGACGTTGCGGTCATGGCAGCACTCTCCCAGCTCATCTACGACAATCTGTTCGGCCGTTTCCCCAACATCAAGGTCGCGAGCGTCGAGAACGGCGCCGGCTGGCTTCCATACTTCATGGCTCGGATCGACAAGATGAGGGGCATGGGGCGCAACGGGCCGTGGATCGGCGGGCCGCTCGAGGAGCGGCCGACCGCGATCGCCCGGCGCCACGTCGTCGTCACACCGTACCCGGAGGACGACGTGGCGAGCCTGGTGGAGGCCGTGGGCCACCAGATGATCGC
>JAYZFK010000053.1:0-28261 GCA_036336835.1 Myxococcota bacterium
CAGATCTTCTGGCCGTTGATGCGGAAGTGGTCGCCCTCGTCTTCGCAGCGCGTCTGCAGCGATGCCAGGTCGCTGCCCGCACCCGGTTCGCTGTAGCCCTGGCACCAGCGTATGCGGCCCTCGACGATCGCGCGCAGGTGCTCCTGCTTCTGCTCCTCGCTGCCGTACTCGAGCAGCGTCGGTCCGAGCATGGTGATGCCGAGATTGATCAGCGGGGGTTTTGCCTGCACGCGAGCCATCTCCTGCGCCAGCACCCTGGCGTGGGCGGCGTCGAGCCCGCCACCGCCGTACTTCTTCGGCCAGGTTGGAACCGTCCAGCCGCGTTCGGCCATTGTCCGCATCCAGCGCTCGCCGTCTTCCTCGGGCTGGAGGAACTCGCGCTGGCGTCCACCCCAGTTCATGGTGCCGGTCGGGTCTGCTGGGCCGCGCATCGTGGCCGGGCAGTCGGCCTCCAGAAACTCTCGAACTTCCTGTCGAAACGGTTCGAGCACCTTGAGATCACTCATGCTTGGAATCTCACCATTGGATCGTGCGGTTGCTCGAGGGGCGCGGCACCAAGCCTTTCTGCGCTCGGCGCGGCGCCGCAGTCTAGCCGATGCCGAAGCAGAGTTGGCATTCCGGGTATCGCGGGCGACCGCCCCAGCGCACCCGGAGGCCGTGTTTGCGAGAGGGTCGTAGAGGCGGACTTCTATTGGCGGATCTCGAATACGGAGGCGATCTCGACCGCCACGCCGAACGGCAACGCGTTCGTGCCAACTGCGAACCGCGAGTGCCGTCCGGCGTCGCCGAACACCTCGACCATCAGAGCGGAGGCCGCGTCGATCACGGCAGGCTGCTGCTCGAAGTCGGCCGTGCAGCGCACGAAGCCCTGGAGCTGGACGCAGCGTTGCACGCGGTCCAGGTCGCCGTCACACGCCTGTCGCAACTGGGCCAGGATGCCGAGCCCGCAGGCTCGTGCGGCGGCCCGGCCCTGCTCGAGACTGAGGTCGTCGCCCACGGTGCCCTGCCATGCGAGCTTGCCGTCGTCCCACGGCACCTGGCCGGAGATGAAGACCGTATTGCCGGCGAGCACGAACGGCAGGTAGTTGGCTGCGGGTGCCGGGGCTTCGGCTAGGCAGATGCCCAGTCGGGAGAGGCGGCTGTCGATGTGTCCGGCCATGCGCTCGTTGTAACACGGCTGGAGCTCGGCCCGAGGGGTTGGATCCCATCGAGGAGCCGGCCCGTGGTCCGTCGTCTCGGGGACGAGGGTGCCGGGGCGTCGCTCGGCGCGCTCAAGCGGGCTTGAAGTAGGGGAGCGTGATTGCCTCGCTGCGCTCGACGAACGCGACTTCGACGGGCAAGCCGATCCGCACGGCGGCGGGGTCGACGTCGATCAGGTTCGTCATCATGAAGAGGTCCGGCCCGAGTTCCACGATCGCGATCACGTAGGGCACCTTGAACTGCGGCCGCTGCGGGCGGTGGACGACCGTGTAGCTGTAGACCGTCCCTTGGCCGCTCGTCGTCACCCACTCGAGCGCTTCGGAGAAGCAGTTCGTGCACACGGGCTGCGGAATGAAGATGTGGCTGCCGCAATCGGTGCATCGCTGCACGCGCAGCTCGCCCACGCGACAGCCGTCCCAGTGGGGCTGAGACAGCGGCGTCGTACGCGGCAGCGGTGTGCCCTCGGGCTGCGGTGCGGTGGGCTCGTCTGCGCTCACGGTTGCTCCAGTCCCAGTAGCATCACGTCGTCGAACAGCGCCCCGGCACCGCCATTGCTCGCGATTGCGACTTTGGCCTCCGGCACCTTGAGATCTTTGGGCACATCGCCGCGCAGCTGCTGTACTGCCGCCAGCGGCTTCTGGATCAGCTGTGCAAGGCCCGCGTGGCTGAACGACAGCAGCCCGCCGTTGGTTGCGACCGGCGTCGGTCCATCGATGCGGACGTTGCCCTCGAGTACGTAGCCACCCCCCTCGCCCTCGGGTACGAAGCCGAACGCTTCGAGCTGGCGGATGATCTCGAACGAGAATGGGTCGTACAGCTCGAGCGTGTCGACATCCCTCGGCTGCAGACCGCACTGCTCGAAGGCGATTGCCGCTGCGCGGCTGCCCACCTTGCCGTACTTGTCCCAGACCGGAGACGTCACGTACGCCATTCCCTGCCGATCGCAGCTGCCGCCGAGCAGGTAGACCGGGGTGACGTCGAGGTCGCGCGCGCGCTCGGCGGTGGTCAGCACCAGAGCGGCGCCGCCCTCGGAGGTGATGCAGCAGTCGAGCAGGTGGAATGGATCGGCAACCATGCGCGACCGGAGTACGTGCTCGGGGATGACCTCCTTGCCATAGTGGACCGCACTGGGATTGCGCGCGCCGTTCATCCGGATTGCGGCCGAGACCTCCGCCAGCGCTTCTTGCGGCGTGCCGTAGAGGTGCATGTGTCGCTGTGCGATCAGTGCAAACTCGGCGGCGGTGTAGAGACCCCAGCACTCGACGAACTCGTTGGCCGGCCGTGTCCAGGAGACCGTCGATGCGTGGTCGGTGTACTCGCCGCACTGGGCGGCGGCGATGATCGCGGTGTGGCACTGGCCGGTTGCGATGGCTGCCGCCGCCTCCAGGACGCCTGCGATCCCCGACTCGGCGCCGGTCCAGCACGGCTGCCCACCCAGCATGTACGCGCCATCGCGCGAGCTCAGCCGCCAGACCCAGCTGTGGATATTGATGCCGTCGACGTCCTTGGGCGTCAGGCCCGCTTCGGTCAGGCCGCCGCGGATTGCGTCGATCAGCAGCGCCGGCTCCGTCCAGTCCTTGAGTATCTTGGCTTGCGGGGTGTTGTAGGCGCCTACGATTGCGACGTCGTGCAGCGGATTGCGGGGCATCGTTCCTCGACAGGGATGAGTGGCGCCGCGTACCCTACCACGTCCGCCCGAACGGAACGGAGATCGTCGATGCCCAAATCCAGCTGGCTCAGCGAAGCCCTCCACGGCTACATCGTCGACCACAGCGAGCCGGTCGATCCCGTGCTTCGCGAACTCGGCGAGGAGACGGCCCGCGTGGCCGGCCCGCTGGCCATGATGGAGATCGCGCCCGAGCAGGGCGCGTTCATGGAGCTGCTGGTGCGACTCTGCGGGGCGAAGAGCGCGGTCGAGGTCGGCACCTTCACCGGTCACTCGTCGATCAGCATCGCGCGCGGGCTCCCCGACGACGGGAAGCTCCTGTGCCTCGATGTCAGTGAGGAGTGGACGGCAATTGCGCGACGCTACTGGGAGAAGGCGGGTGTGGCCGACAAGATCGAGCTGCGCCTGGCTCCAGCGGCCGCTACGCTCGCGGGCCTGCCGCAGGACATGCAGTTCGAGTTCGCCTTCATCGACGCCGACAAGCAGGGCTATCCGGCCTACTACGAGGAAATCCTTCGACGCATGCCTGTCGGCGGCCTGATCGTGTGTGACAACGTCCTGTGGGGTGGATCCGTGGTCGATCCGGAGAACCAGCAGGAGTCGACGGTGGCCATCCGGGACTTCAACGACCTCGTGATCGCCGACGAGCGAGTCGAAGTCTCGATGATCCCGGTCGGCGATGGACTGCTACTGGCCCGCAAGCGCTAGCAATGCTCGAAGCTGGAAGGAGAGACTAGATGGAGGTCGATGGATTGCGCGCCGTCGTGGTGGGCGGCGCTTCGGGGATGGCGCGGGCGACCGCAACGCTGTTGGCCGAGGGCGGAGCGCGGATCGCGATCTTCGATCTGCCGGCGTCGTCCGGCAAGCAGGTCGCCGAGGAGCTCGGCGGCTCGTTCTTCGAGCTCGATATCACCGACGAGGAGGGTGTTGCCACGGCGATCCAGGCCGCTGCCGACGCGCTGGGCGGAATCGACGCGGGGATCAACGTCGCGGGCGGCGGTGTCAGCGCGCGCACCGTGTCGCGCAAGGGGCCGCACTCGCTCGAAGACTTCAAGCGAACGATCGACTTGAATCTCGTTGCGACCTTCAACCTGCTGCGACTCGAAGCGGATGTGATGAGCCGCAACGACCCGAACGAGCACGGCGAACGCGGCGTAGTCATCAACACCGCCTCGATCGCGGCCTTCGAGGGCCAGATCGGGCAGGTCGCCTACGCGGCAGCCAAATCCGGCATCGTCGGCATGACCTTCGTGGCGGCCCGCGATCTCGGCACGCTCGGAATTCGGGTGAACGCGATTGCACCGAGTCTGTTCGATACAGGGCTCACCCACCTGGCTCCGCAGGAGATGAAGGACGCGCTGACCGCTGATGCTGCGTTCCCCCGACGCATGGGCCGGCCGATCGAGTACGCGATGCTGGCCCGGAGCATCATCGAGAACCCGATGCTCAACGGCGGCACCATCCGGATCGACGGCGCGCAGCGCTTCGCGCCGAAGTAGCGAGAAGCGCCGCCAGGCCGGCTGCGGAAACGTCGAAGCCCCGTCGGCTCACATCGCCTGTTCCTGGATCCACCGCTCGACCTGTCGGCGCAGCGTCGGCAGCGGGACCGCGCCGCCGAGCAGCACCGCGTCGTGGAAGCCACGGATGTCGAAGCGCTCTCCGAGGCGCTCCATCGCCTGCTCGCGCAGCTGCAGGATCTCGAGCTGTCCGGCCTTGTACGCCAGCGCCTGTCCCGGGTTCGTGATGTAGCGACCCACCTCGGTCTCGATGTCGTGGTTGGGAAGAGCCGTGTGGCTCAGCATGAACCGGACCGCCTGCTCGCGAGTCCAGCCCAGTTCGTGCAGTCCCGTATCGACCACCAGCCGCGCCGCGCGCCACGCGTCCGCGTTGAGCTGCCCGATGCGATCGAGCGGGCTGTCGTACAGCCCCATCCTGACCGCCAGGCGCTCGGCGTACAGGCCCCAGCCCTCGGTGAAGGCCGTCGTCACCGCGTACTTGCGGAAGGCCGGCATCGCGCCGAGTTCCTGGGACAGAGCGATCTGCAGGTGGTGTCCCGGGATCGCCTCGTGATAGGCCAGCGCCTCGATCCCGAAGCGCGGCCGCAATTCGGGCCGATAGGTGTTGAGGTAGAAGCGTCCGATACGGGCATCCTTCGGGCCGCTCATCGAGTAATAGCCCGCAGGCGATGCGGGAGCGCGATAGGCGGGGACGGGCTCGACCTCGCAGCGCGCCTTCGGCAGCGCACCGAAGTAGGCCGGGAGTGCTGCCTCGGCTTGAGCCAGCGCGGCCTCGGCCCGCGCCACCATCTCGGCCCCGCTGGCGAATCGGAGCTCGGGGTCGAGGCGCAGGCGCCACATCAGCTGCTCGACTCCCGCGTTTCCGAGCTCGCTCTCGCCGATCGCGACCATCTCGGCGTTGAGCCGCGCGATCTCGATCAGCCCTCGTCGGTGGAGCGACGCGGCGGTGGCGTCTGGCAGGGTCGTCTGCTCGCGCACGCGAGTGGCATAACAGGCCTCGCCGTTCGGGATGCCGGCGATGCCCTCGTTGTCGACGCCGCGCGCCTGCGGCGCGATCTCGTCGCGCAGGAATCGGGCGTAGCGCGCGAGCGCAGGCTTCACCAGCGATTCGACCGCCTCGCGCAGGTCGCGGGCGAACGCGGCGCGCGCCCCCGGCGGCCAGCCGGGTTGCCTCCTGTCTGCTGGCTCGAGCAGCGGGGACTCCGGCTTTGCGATGTCCCGTTCGATCATTGCTGCCATCAGTCGTACGGCTTCGGCGTTCGCGACGTAGCCTCGCTCGAGCCCGAGCCGCAGGTTGGCCGTACGCTGCGCGAGCACGCGGGGTATCTCGCGGTAGCGGTGCACGAGGTTGGCGGCGTCCTGCTCGGAACGGAGCGTGTGCAGCACCGTGAGGTTGTTGAACTCGTTGAGCACATTGTCGAGGTGCGGGTCGATCGACCACAGATCGAATTCGCAGATCGAGGTCGCGAGGCGGCCCTCGATCGTCGAGACGAAGATCTCGACCGTCGTCGAGTCGGCGGGCGAGAGTCCCTTCGAGCGTGCGATTCGTCGCGCCCGGTCGACGAATCGTTGCAGGCGATCGCGGCTGGCGAGCACGCCGGCGTGCGACGCGTCCGCCAGGCGGTCGTCGAAGCGCCGCAGCCCGATCCGCGTCGCGAAGACCGGGTAGCGCTCGAGCGTCCAGGCCCAGTGGTCGTCGAGCAGGCGCTGCAGGTCCCGCTGCTCGACTCCCGCATGGGCGTCTGCGGGCAGCCAGGTGCGATCCGGCGCGAACGGGGTGGGGCCGCCGGCACATCCCAGGGCGATGGCCAGGGCAACACACAGCGATCTCTTCACCCGGGGCGCCTCCACTGCAGGCCGCGTCGCGGCGGATGCTGGCGCAATCGGGCGCCGATGTCACAGGCCGCGAATCGCGACCCGCACGCGCCGCGGCCGCGACCGGGGCTCGCCGCGCTCGGCGGCACTGGCCGAGGCCGTCAGTCCGTGCGCAACGCCAGTCCCAGCTCTTCGCAGACGCTGGTCGTTTGCACCGGGGCGTAGCGCGGGAACGACTCGGCCAGTACGGCGAGGCTCTCGCAGCGCTCGGTGTCGCTGAAGCGATCGTCGCGCACCAGGCGAGCCGCCAGCCGCTGCGCGGTCACGAAGTCGGCGGACATGCGCAGGCCGCCGTCCCGCTCGGTGTCGAACACGATGAAGCGAGGACTGTCCTCGCCGAAATCGTCCCACGCCGTCCAGTGCGGGAGGTCGCCGCCGCTACCGCGGCCGGGCTCGCCGCTGCGCGCGAACTGCGCCCAGTAGCTTCCCATGCGAGCGGAGAGCTGCTCGCGCCCGGGCGTGTTCTCCTTGCTCACGAGCAGTGCGTCCATCGGTCCGAGGCTCGCCACGCCCATCACGAAGGGGATCTCGAGGCCGTGTGCTGCGCCGACCAGCCGCGTCAGGTCGGTGCCCCAGCGTGTCGGCTGCTCGTCCCAGTCGAAACGGTAGGCGAACACGCTCGGCCCCTGGACACGGCGCATCTCGATCGCGATCTCGTCGACCCCCGCCGCCTTCCACGCGTCGCTGCCGTACTCCGCATCGCGCTCGTAGCGGACCGGGTCGCGCAGGCGCGGCAGCAGGCCAAACAGCTTCCAGACGTGTTCGGGGTCGAACATCATGAACAGCTTGCTCTCGTCGCGGTTGCTGCCGAGGATGGTCGGCACGCGCGTGTAGTCGCCGCGCGCAAAGCGATCGATCATCTGACCCTCGCGGACCACCGTACCCTCTCGGATGGTGAGCGGGAGGGTGTCCATCGTCGCGTCGCCGAGCTCGTTGAGCACGGCCATCAGCTGGTCAGGCGAGCGGCTGCGCAAGAACGTTCGCGTCGCCTCGGCTGTCATCGCTTCGGCGTGTGCGCGCGCCGATTCGCGGTCGCTGGCGATCTCCGCGTCGACGAGCAGCTGGGCGAGGACCTCGCGCGAGCTGAACTTGCGTCCGGGTTCGTCCGCGTCGCTCCAGTTTTCGGCCTCCGTAACGCTGGCCGACCAGGTGCCGCCGCTCTGGGCGATCGCTCGGTGGAACAAGCCCTTGGCCGGCGGGGACAGCAGCAGTGCGATCACGTCGTTGCCGCCGGCCGATTCCCCGAAGATCGTGACGTTGTCGGGGTCGCCGCCGAATGCGCCGATGTTGTCGCGCACCCAGCGCAGACCGAGGATCAGATCGAGCGTGCCGAAGTTGCCCGAGCGGTCGAATGCGTCGTCGTCCCCTGTCCAGAGAGCCTCGTGGCGGAACCAGCCGAACAGCCCGAGTCGGTAGTTGAGTGCGACGACGAGGGTGTCGTGCGTCACGGCAAAGCGACTCCAGTCGTACGTTCCGCTCTCTCCCATCATGTTGCCGCCGCCGTGGATCCACACCATCACCGGAAGGCGCGCGTCCCCCACCGCGACGCCGGCAGGCGGAGGCGGCGGCGCGAACACGTTGAGCGTCAAGCAGTCCTCGCTGCCAACGACGCTCTCGGGATCTCGGTCACTCATGAAGGACATTGGGAAGTGTACGCACTCCGAGCCCGGAGCCAGTGCCTCGAGCGTGTCCTGCCAGGGAGGCAGCGCGCGCGGCGCGCGCCAGCGAAGCTCGCCGACCGGTTGTTGGGCGAATGGGACGCCCCGCCAGGCGTGGGCCCCGTCGGCGGATGTGACGCCGACGATGCGCCCGGCGGGAAGCACGCGTTCGGTCGCGAGATCGGCGACGGGCGCGGGGATCTCGGGTTCGCGAGCGCAGGCGACGGCGAGGCCGAGCAGGGCCAGGGCAGCGAGCTGGCGGGGCATGGTGTCTCCAGGGGCGCGGGTGCTCGAGAACTCTACTCGAAGCAGCTGGTTGCTGGAAGCAGCACGGACAGTTGCCAACCCGGCGCGCGTTGCCGGATGCGCGCGATTCGCCGCGGCATGACTCCGAGCCCCGATCCTACGCCTTTCGGGAGCGATCACCGGGCGCGCGCAGCGGGAGCGACTTCGGGACCGCGGGGCGCGGTGCGTTCGGACGCCGTCAGGCGCGTACGCAACGCGCGCAGCGACTCCACCCGATCGGGATGCTGCGCGGCGAGGTTCTTCGTCTGCGCGAGATCGTTTTCGAGATCGAACAGTGCGACGCCGCGGCGCTGGCGATCGACGATGTTGCGCTGATCGAGGAACCAGGGCGGCTCGGGTCGGCCGCCGCCTCCGCTCTCGAGCAACACCCAGGCCCCTCGGCGAATCGAGACGCGTCGACTTCGGCTGTGGAAGGTGACCTCGCGGATCGGCGCGTCGCCCGGCTCGCCCAGCAGCGCCGGCATCACGTCGTGGCTGTCCACAGCTGCGTCGGCCGGGAGGACGATGCGCGCGGCGCTCGCGAAGGTCGCCATCAGGTCGACCAGCGAGATCGTCTCGTTGCTCGTGCTGTCGGCCGGAATGTGTCCCGGCCAGCGCGCGATGAAGGGGACGCGGTGACCGCCTTCGAACATGCTGTGCTTGGCGCCGCGCAGTGGGCCCATGCTCGCATGGCCGCTGTGCCGCAGCCGATCGTAGGCGTGGGTCTCAGGCCCGTTGTCGCTGGTGAAGACGACGAGCGTATCGTCCGCGACGCCGGCGCGTTCGAGCGCGTCGAGGATCTGCCCGACGGAGTCGTCGAGCTGGTGGACGATATCGCCGTATGCCCCGACGGACGTCGTGCCCCGAAATGCCGGACTCGGAGCGATCGGCGTGTGCGGGACGGCGGGTGCAAACTCCAGGAAGAACGGTCCTTCCCGGCTCGCCACGCGCTCGATGAACTCGACGGTCCACTCCGTGTAGCGCGGCAGCACCTGCTCGAAGCGAAAGCCCGGGGCGCGTTGGCCCTGGTGCGCGTGCCTGCCGAAGATCTCCTCCGGAACGTCACCCAGGTCGAACTCCTCGCTGGGCGGCGCCAGGACCAGGCCGTCCTCCATGAACGTCCAGCCCGGGCGCGCCAGACCGAAGAAGTGGTCGAAGCCGTGTTGCAGCGGACCATCGACGAGCGGCTGACTCCAGTCGATGTTGCGCAGCTCGTGGCTGTGCCGAGTGGGGAGCAGCGCATAGCGGCGTCCGAGGTGCCACTTGCCCACCAGGGCCGTGGTGTAGCCGGCCCGCGCGAGCAGCTCGGGCAGCGTCGGGAGTCCTTCCTTCAGCACCGGCGGGGACGTGGGCCGGAGGCTGTGCTGGACATGCGTCTCGCGCCAGGGCTCGCGACCAGTCAGGACGCCGTAGCGCGACGGCGAGCAGATCGAGGTCGGGCTGTGAGCATCGAGCAATCGCACGCCCTCGCGTGCCAGCTGGTCGATCCGGGGCGTCGGAATCTTCGAATCGGGATCGTAGACCCCGACGTCGCCGTAGCCGAGGTCGTCGGCGAGGATCAGCACGATGTTGAGCGCGGGCTCGGCTCGTGCCGAGGATCCGGGTCCGTCGGTCGGCGCGCTCGGCACCGGCTGCTCGGTAGGCGAGCAGGCGCAGAGCAGACCGGCAGCGAGCGCGACGCATCGGGCTCGAATCACGGGAAGCGCGGGCTCACCTTGCGGGCTCCATCAGGTGGGCTGCAGAGCCTTGAGGAAGAAGTCGATGATCCGCCTTAGCTCGCGCCGTCGGGCGGTCGAGTCGGCAGGTGCCGCCACCAGCACGCCGAGGATCGACGTCAGCAGCACACTCGCGAGCTCGGGTGGACCGAGTTCGCTGGCGATCTCGCCGCGCTCGAGCGCGCCCGTGAGCAGGGCGACGATCGCGTCGCCGACAGCGAAGGTCGAGGGGTCGGCGCCCTCCGGTGGACGCAGCACGCTGGCGATCGCATCGCGCACCAGCGCGCTGTCGCCGATCTGCTGCTCGATGTCGATCATCGCGTCGCCGAGCGAGCGCAGGTAGTGCTCGGCCCGCGGCGGCGGATCGCGGTCGATTGCAGGCAGCTGCGCCACGAGCTGCTGCGAGCTGCGCCGCCACAGCTCGAAGACCACGTGTTCCTTGCTCGGGAAGTGGAAGTAGAAGGTGCCCGGCACCACGCCGGCCGCCTCCACGATGTCGCGGATCCGCGCCTTGGCGGTGCCCACGCGCCGGAACTCGTCGATCGCGAGCTCGAACAGCTGCTCGCGCGTCGCGAGTCGTTGCTGCTCGCGTCGCGTGCGGGGCGGGGGAGGCGTGAGTGCCGTGGCCATGTGAGGCTAGGCGGCGGGGGCCGGCTGCTCGCCGCGCACCAGCTTGCCCGGAAACGCGCCGGTGGGCTGGCCGTCGCGCATGACCTCGACACCCGAGACGATCGTCGAGACATAGCCACGCGCTTTCTGCATCAGGCGGCGCCCCCCCGCGGGCAGGTCCGAGACGGCCTCGGGCAGCTCCAGGCGGAGGCCGTCCATGTCGATCACGTTCAGGTCGGCTTTCATGCCGAGCTCGATCGTGCCGCGGTCGTGCATGCCGAACAGGCGGGCGGTGTCGCGCGTCATCCGTTGCACCGCGAACTCGATGGGCACGCGCTCGCCGCGCTTCCTGTCGCGTACCCAGTGCGTGAGCATGAAGGTGGGGATCGACGCATCGCAGATCAGACCGCAGTGCGCGCCGCCGTCGCCGAGGCCGAGCACTGCTCGTGGGTGGTGCATCATCTCGTAGATCGGGTCGCAGCTTCGGTACGAGTAGTTGAGCACCGGGACGAGCATCATCGCCTTGCCGCCGTCTTCGAGCATTCGCTCGTAGAGCAGCTCCTTCGGGTCGCGGCTGTCGCGTTCGGCGAGTCCGGCGATGCTGTCCTCCTCGCGCGGCTCGTAGTCGAGCGGGTTTCCGAGCGGGAACAACTTCGAGTACATCTGCCAGACGATCGAGAAGCCTTCGCTGCTGTCCGGCTCGTCGAGGATGCGTCGCTTGCGCGCGGGGTCGCGCAGCGCAGCGACGCGCTCGGCGAGCGGCAGATCCGCGATCTCTCGGTAGGCGGCCTTGTCGACCCAGGCGTGACGCTCGGTCTGCAGCCCCATCAGCATGCCGAACGGCCGGCCGGCGACCTGCGGGAAGATCTGGGCTCCCTCTCGGGTTGCCTGCTTCGCGTACTCGAGCAGCTCGCGATACAGCTCGGGCGCCGCATCGAGCTGGACCATCGCGAAGGTGACGGGCCGGCCGATCTCGGCGGACAGCCGGCGCATCCAGTCGATCTCCTTGATGGGTGCCGCGATGTCCTCGCCGGCGGCGCCCGCGCCCGCGACCTCGAAGACGCCCGTGCCGAGCTCGCCGAGGGCTCGACCGATGCCAAAGAGCTCGTCCTCGGCGGCGAAGGTGCCGGGTACGGGCTCGCCGTCGAGCGCGCGGTGGGCGATCGTGCGCGATGTCGAGAAGCCGAGCGCACCGGCGGCGATGCCCTGCTTGACGATCGCGGCCATCTGCTCGATGTCCCCGGGCGAGGCGGGCTCGTTCCGCGCGCCGCGCTCGCCCATCACGTAGGCGCGCACGGCGGCGTGGGGCACCTGGGTGCCGACGTCGATCGCGAGCGGCGCGCGCTCGATCGCGTCGAGATACTCCGGGAAGGTCTCCCAGTCCCACTGGATGCCTTCGGACAGCGCGGCGCCAGGGATGTCCTCGACGCCTTCCATCAGCTGGATCAGCCAGGCGTGCTTGTCGCGGTGGGCGGGCGCGAACCCGACGCCGCAATTGCCGACGACGGCGGTCGTCACGCCGTGGTAGCCGGAGGGTGTGAGGTGGGGGTCCCAGGTCAGCTGCGCGTCGTAGTGGGTGTGAATGTCGACGAAGCCGGGCGTGACGGTGAGGCCCGCAGCGTCGGTCACGCGAGTCGCCTCGCCGAGTTCGCGACCGATGGCCGTGATCTTGCCCCCCGTGATGCCGATGTCGGCCTCCCGGGGAGGCGCACCGGTGCCGTCTACGATGGTTCCGCCGCGAAGGATCAGGTCGTACATGGAGCGCTCCTGTTCGGCTCACCTTGTGGCTGCGAGAATGCGGGAACTTCGTTGACTCTGTCAATGAAAAGGTGGCATGCTGCGCGCATGGCAGACGGCTTCGTTCTGGCGCCCGCGAGCAACGCCCCGGTCGCCTGCCGCAGCGGGCTCCAGGCACTGGACGTTTCGGGGTCGGCGTCGGAGAACCCTTCGTCCGGGACGGCGAGCCCTGGCTCGCGCTGTCGCGGGCGCTGACCGCGCTGCCAGCAAGCGCTGTCCGGAGGAGGATGTGTCGTGAGTGCCGAGATCGTGATTCGGGGGGGACTCGTCATCGATGGCAGTGGGGAGCCGGGGTTCCCCGCGGACGTCGCCATCCGAGACGGGCGGATCTGCGGGATCGGGCAGGGGCTCGACGGCGAGCGGACGATCGATGCGACGGGCCAGGTCGTGGCGCCCGGGTTCATCGACATTCACACCCACTACGACGCGCAGGTGTTCTGGGATCCGGCGCTGACGCCCTCCTGCTATCACGGTGTCACGACCGTGATCGCGGGCAACTGCGGCTTCTCGATCGCGCCAACGCGCGCCGAGCACCGCGAGACGATCGTGCGCACGCTCGAGGGCGTCGAGGACATGAACGTCGATACGCTCAACGCGGGGATCCCGTGGGACTTCCAGACGTTCGACGAGTACCTCGCGTCGATCGAGCGACGCGGGACGGCGCTCAACTACACTGCCTACATCGGCCACACGGCGCTGCGCTTGTTCGTGATGGGCGACGACGCCTACGAGCGCGCCGCGACCGACGACGAGATCGAGCGCATGGGCGGCATGGTCACGGCCGCGGTCGAGGCCGGCGCGCCGGGTTTCGCCACCAGCTTCGCGCCGACCCACGTCGGCGTGGCGGGGAAGCCGATTCCGAGCCGCTTCGCCGAGCGCAAGGAGATCGAGGCGCTGTGCTTCGCCGTCGCGAAGGCCGGCAAGGGCGTCGTCCACTTCGCGCCCGGCGAGAACATCTCGATCCAGGAGCTGTACGAGCTACAGCCGCGCGTCGGGCGTCCGTTCACCTACGGCGCTCTGCTCACCTTCCCCGGCGGCGGCTACAAGGACCTGGTCGCCCTCAACGACACCGGTCATGCGGAGGGAGTCTCGGTCTGGCCGCAGGTGTCCCCGCGACCGCTCACCTTCCAGATGACGATGGAGGATCCCTTCACGCTGAACGTCGCGGGCTGTGTGGCGGCGCTGATGAGCCGAACGCGCGAAGAGCGGATCGCCGCCTATCGCGACCCGGCCTTCCGCGATCGGGTGCTCGAGGAGCTGGTCGGCGGTGTGATGGCCCCGCGCTGGCACACCTTCGAGGTGGCCGAGAGCGCCGATCCGGCGCTGGTCGACCGCAAGCTCGAGGAGATTGCGGCCGAGCGAGGCGTGCGACCGCTCGACGCGATGCTCGACATCGCACTCGACGAGGATCTGCAGCCACGCTTTCGGGCGATCATCGCCAACGACGACCTCGAGGGGGTTGCCTGGCTGCTGACTCGCGATGGCGTGACGCTCGGGCTGAGCGATGCGGGTGCCCACGTCGGACAGCTGTGCGATGCGCCCCAGGCCACCGACCTGCTCGGCAACTGGGTGCGCGAGCGCAAGGTGATGCCGATCGAGGACGCGGTGCGACGGCTCTCGGGTCAGCAGGCGGACATCTTCGGCTTCCAGGACCGTGGCTACCTGCGCGAAGGTCATGCGGCCGACATCGTGATCTTCGATCCGGCGACCGTCGCTCCGGGCCCGATTCGCCGCGTGCGGGACTTCCCGGCCGGCGCCGAGCGGCTCACCGCCGACCAGCCCACGGGTGTCACCGCCGTGATCGTGAACGGCACGCCGATCGTCGAGGCTGGCGGCCTGGTCGCGGAAGGTGTCGCGGCAAGGCCGGGAGTGCGTCCCGCCATCGTCTGAGCGAAGCTCGGCGCCCCGCACCGAGGAGACGAATGGCCGACCCCGATCCGCAGGCGCTCGCAGACGCCGTGGCGGCGCTTCGCCGCTTGATCGCCAACCTGCGCAAGACAAAGGCGCCGGCCGAGCTGCTCGGCGAGGTCGAGCGGCAGATCGAGGCGCTCCACCAGCGGCTCGCACCCTACGACCACCCCGGTCCCTACATGCAGGGGGTCCTCGACATGGGCGAGGGCAGCATGATTCCGCACGCCCACGAGCCCTCGGTGTTCTTCCCGTACAGCCCGGTCGTCGGCCCTGCGAACCCGATCGCGCCGCACGTCGAGTTCGTCCAGCAGGGGGAGGAGCTCGTCGCCGAGCACGTCTTCGACGCGCCGTGGTGTGGCCCGCCGGCGTCCGTGCACGGCGGGGTGGTGGCGCTGGTATTCGACGAGCTGCTGGGCTGTGTGGTCGTGGTGAGCGGGCTCGGAGGCTTCACCGGCACACTGACGATTCGCTACTGCGCGCTCACACCGATCGGCGAGCCGATTCGCATGCGCGCATGGGTCGACCGCCGCGAGGGCCGCAAGACCTGGGCGAAGGGCACGATGCACCACGGCGAGACGCTGTGCGCCGAGGCGGAAGGCATCTTCATTTCGGCGGCGGGACACGAGATGGCCCTTGGACGCAAGGGTTCATGAGCCAGCGGATGAGCGAACAGCGCTCTGGTGATCTCACCGCGCCGAGCCGGCTGCGCGCGCTCGGCCTCGCAGCGGGATTGCTCGCCTGCGGCGCCTGTGGCGGCGAGACCGGGCCGGTGCGCTACGACGGCCCGACCGGCGACTGGCCGCTGTACGCCGGTCCGCGCTCGAGCCACTTCTCGCCGCTCAGTCAGATCGACGCCGGAAACGTCGGGGCGCTCGAGGTGGCCTGGACCCATCGCAGCGGCGACTACTTCGACGGCAGCGGTGACTCGGGGGTGACGGCCGGCCAGGCCACTCCGATCGTCGTGAACGACACGCTCTACTACTGCACCCCGTTCATGCGCGTCTTCGCGCTCGACCCCGAGACGGGTGCCGAGAAGTGGATGTTCGACCCGAAACTCGAGGCGCGGAAGGGCGAGGGGCCCTATCCGCTGGCGTGTCGCGGTGTCTCGTACTGGGAGGATCCTCTCGCACGCGACGAGGCAGCGTGCAAGCGCCGCATCTATCACGGCACCAAGGACTCCGAGCTGTGGGCGCTCGATGCCGACGACGGCAAGCCGTGCGCGAGCTTCGGAAGCGCTGGGCGTGTCGCGCTGCGCGAGGGCATCGGCGAGGCCCCGAGCTGGGAGTACTACCCGACCTCGCCCGGCTACGTGATCGGGGATGTGATCGTGCTCGGCGCACTGGTGGCCGACAACGTGCGCGTCGATGCACCCGGCGGTGTGGTGCGCGCGTTCGATCTGCGCACGGGTGAGCGGCGCTGGGCCTGGGACCCGGTGCCGCCGGACTTCGAGGCCACTCCAGACCCCGAGACGGGACGCATCTACACGCGCGGCACTCCCAACGTCTGGTCGATCATTGCCGGCGACCCCGAACGAGGACTGGTCTTCGTTCCGACCGGCAATCCTTCTCCCGATCTCTACGGGGGCCAGCGCGAGGGTATCGACTACTACGGCAGCTCGACGGTGGCGCTCGACGCCGCGACGGGTGCGGTGCGCTGGTCGTTCCAGAGCGTCCACCACGACGTCTGGGACTACGACGTGCCGAGCCCGGCCGCTTCCTTTCAGATCGAAGGCGTGGGGGGAGGGCGCCCGGGTCTCGCGCAGTCGACCAAGATGGGCATGATCTTCCTGCTCGACCGCGAGACCGGCGAGCCGCTGTATCCGGTCGAGGAGCGTCCGGTGCCGCAGGGCGGCGTACCGGGCGAGCAGCTCTCGCCGACTCAGCCCTTCCCGACCCACCCCGCGCCGCTGCATCCCTACGTCGTCGACCGGGATCACGTGTTCGGCTTCACCCCCTTCGATCGCAGGGCGTGCGCGGAGTTGGCCGGCAGATACCGCTACGACGGCCTCTACACACCGCCCACGCTCGAGGGGACGATCGGCTTCCCCCACACCAGCGGCGGGATGAACTGGGGCGGCGTCGCGATCGACGAGCGGCGCAAGCTGCTGATCGTGAATCAGGTGCACGTCGCGCAGGTCGTGCAGCTGGTGCCGCGCGAACAGGCCGCCCACATCACGCCCGAGGAGATGGAGTACCCGAACGAGTTCTATCCGATGACGGGCACGCCGTACGGGGTGAAGCGATTCCCGCTGTTCTCGCCGCTGGGCGCGCCGTGCAACATGCCGCCCTGGGGCAGCCTGACCGCTGTCGACCTCGAGAGTGGCGACGTGGCGTGGCGCGTACCGCTCGGAAACACGCGCGAGCTCGCGCCGGTCGGCCTCGACATGGGCGTGCCGGCGTTCGGCGGTGGGCTCGCAACCGAGAGCGGCCTCTACTTCATCGGCGCTTCGCTCGACAAGGCCTTCCGCGCCTTCGACAGCAAGACCGGCCGGGTGCTGTGGGAGACGCGGCTGCCCTTCGACGCCGCGGCGGTCCCCATGAGCTATCGCCTGCGCCCCGACGCGAAGCAGTACGTGGTGGTCGTCGCCGGGAGCAATCCGCTCTCCGAGATGGGAGACGCGCTGGTGGCGTACGCGCTGCCGGACTAGTCGTCGGCGCGGCCGACCTCGTGCGGTGGCGGGCCGTCTTCGTCCAGGGCGTCGAGATCCCGGTCTCTTGCTGCCACCATCTGATGGTTATCATCTGGAGCTGCTCGGGAGGCACGCCAACCGGGCGTCTCGACTCAACCGGTCACCGGCCAGCAAGGGAAGCTCCGTGCAGACTCTCTCCATCGTCACCGGTGCGGCGTCCGGCATCGGCCGCGCTGCCGCCGAGCGGCTGGTGGCGCGCGGCGACCGCGTCTTGCTGCTCGACATCGACGAGGCGGGAGGCAAGGCCGCCGCCGCAGAGCCCGGCGAGGTGGCCGCCGCGATCGAGTTCTTCAGCGGCGAAGACGCGTCCTTCATCACGGGCCAGGTGCTCTCGGTGAGCGGCGGGCTCACGATGGCGGGCTGAGAGCGATGCGCGACTTCGCTGGCCGAGTTGCGGTCGTCACCGGCGGCGCGTCGGGTCTCGGTGCCGCCATGGCACGCGCCTTTGCGGCCGAGGCCATGCGCGTCGTCGTCGCGGACATCGACGCCGAGGGAGCCGCGGAGGTCGCGAGCCGGCTCGCAGCCGAAGGAGCCCGCGCGGCGGCCTCGCAGGTGGACGTCGGCGATGCGGGGTCGCTCGACGCGCTCGCCGCGTTTGCACAGCGGTCCTTCGGCGGCTGCGATCTGATCGCCGCCAATGTCGGCGTGCAGCGCATCGCGCGCTTCGACGCCATGACGCGCGACGAGTTCGCCTGGCTGATCCGGACCAACGTGGTCGGGACGGCCGACACGGTGCGCGCCTTCCTGCCGCTGCTGCGCGCCAGCGACGACGCACACGTCCTGTTGACCGGCTCGATCAACTCGCTGGTCAGCGTGCAGGGTCTGGTCGGCTATGCGACCAGCAAGATGGCGGTGCTCGGACTGGCCGAGGGACTGCGGCTCGAGCTGGGCGAGGAGGGGATCGCGGTGACGGCGCTGCTGCCCGGCGGCATGGCGACGACCCACATCCAGAGCAGCGATCGCGCGCGTCCGGCACACCTGGGCGCGCCGTCGGAGATCGACCGCGAAACCATCGCGAAGCTCGCGCGCGTGATCTCACCCACGCCGGAGTCGGTCGTCGAGCCGGCCCATGCCATCCGCGATCTGATCCCAGCGCTGCGCGAGGAGCGAGCCTACCTGGTGACGCACGGCCCGGTTCCGGCCGAGTTCGAGCAGAAGATCGCCGCGCTCCGGGACGCCGTGCGCCGCGCCGAGCAAGGCTGAGCGCGCCAGCCCGTCAGACGAGGACCTCGTCCGCCTCGAGCGAGGCGATCTCGTCCTCGGAGAGCCCGAGCACGTCGCGCAGCACCCAGCTGGTGTGCGCGCCGAGCACGGGACCGGGGGTTGCGTAGTCGGGCGGCGAGTCCGAGAGCCGAAAACCCGCGTGCTCGAGCTGGAGTGGTCCGAGTGCCGGGTGCTCGCGGAGCTGGAAGTGTCGGCGGGCCGCCAGCTGCGGGTCGTGCTGGAGCGCTTCGAAATCCTGTACGGCGCCGGCCGGCACGCCGGCTGCCTGCAGCGTTTCCATCAAAGCGTGCGGCTCGAACCCGCTCGTCCACGCGCCGAGCTGCTGCTCGAGCTCGTCTTCGTTCGCCTTGCGGCCCTCGATGGACCCGAACTTCGGGTCCGAACACCAGTCGGGATCTCCCATCGCCCGGCGCAACGCCGCCCACTCGGCTTCGTTGCCGCACGCGATCGCGATCCAGCGGTCCTGGCCCGCGCAGGGGAAGGCGCCGTGCGGCGCGGCGTGGGGGTTGCGGTTGCCGTCGCGCGTCACCACCTCGCCGTTGGCGAAGTAGCGCAACATCACGTCCGAGGTGCTGTAGACGGCCGTCTCCACCTGGGCCAGGTCGATGTACTGCCCGCGGCCGGTTCGCTCGCGCTCGATCAGTGCGCCGACGATCGCGAGCGCGACGTAGCGGGGCGCCAGCGAGTCGGTGATCGTGCCCGAGGGCCCGGTCGATGCGCGGTCCGGCCAGCCCGTGAGGTGGTTGAAGCCCGAGAGCGCCGAGCCCTGGGCGCCGAAGCCGGGGTAGCCCCGATGCGGTCCGGTCTGTCCGAACAGGCAGCCGCTCGCCATCACCAGACGAGGGTTGATCTCGCGCAGCGCGGGCCAGCTCATGCCGAAGCGTTCCATCGGCCCCGGTGCGAAGTTCTCGCACAGCACGTCTGCCCACTCGACCAGCCGCTTCGCCACGGCGACGCCGCGCGGCTGCTTCAAGTCGAACGCAACCGAGTGCTTGCCCGGGTTCAGCATCGCGAACATCGGAGAGCCTTCGAGCCCGTGTTTCGAGTCCGGCGTGAGCCACAAGACGCGCAGGAAGTCGGGCCGCTTCGACGATTCGATCCGGATGACCGTCGCGCCCTGCTCGGCGAGGTAGCGCGTGGCCACCGGGCCCGCCGCTCCCGAGCCCATCTCGATCACCTTGAGCCCCGAGAACACGCCCGGTGCGAGATCGATGCTAGGCGTCTGCATCGCGAACCACTCCTTCCCGGCGCAGCGATGCGAGCCGCTCGGCGGCGACCCCGAGCTCGCCGTAGACCTCGCCGTCGTGCTCGCCGATGCGCGGTGCGCGCCGCCGGATGCCGATGCCGTCCTCGCTGGCGTGTGCGAAGCCGCGGGGATGCTCGAGCGCGAGGTCGAGCCAGTCGTACTCGACCGTCGTGAAGAAGTCGCGCGAGCGCAGCTGCACGTGCTCAGCGATCTCCCGCGCGTCGTTGCACGGTGCCAGGAAGAAGCGGCGCTCGACGGCGTTGGCGTACAGCTCGCGCATGCTGCGCTTCTCGAAGAAGGCGCCGAAGGCCTCCTCGAAGGGCCGGAAGCCCTCGCGGTCGAGCAGGTTGTGGTTGTAGCGGCTCCAGTCGTAGTCGCGCAGCCAGTCCGGCGCTTCGCCGCACTCGACCATCCATTTCGTGAGGGCGACCAGGTTCGGAATTCGCGACGCGCCACCGCGCAGGCCGTAGCTCACGTAGCCGTCGGCCGTCTTCCAGATCTCCCTCGACAGCCCCATGCGATCGCCGGGACGACGGCGTTCGGCGTTGCGGCTCGGGTCGAGCGCGTACTGCGCGGGGCCGGACAAGCTCGTCTGGAGCTGGGTCTCCTGGAGCGACACGTCGACCAGCTGCCCGCGGCCCGTGGAGAGGCGGGCGAACAGGGCCATCGCGACACCGAGCGCGGCCTCGGGCCCACCGTGGTAGTAGGCGGTCGGCATGCTGCAGGCGATCGGGGCGCGGTCGTGCCAGCCGGTCACCTGCTGGTTGCCGCCCATCGCGACGCAGACCAGGTCGCCCCCGCGATACGTTGCGTAGGGCCCCGTCCGACCGAAGGGTGTGATCGAGCACCAGACGAGTCGCGGATGCGCAGCGTGCAGCGACTCCCAGCCGATGCCGCGTTCGTCGAGCTCGCCGGGCCGGGACGTCTCGAGGACCACGTCGGCGCCGGCGACCAGCTCGCCGAACAGCTCTGCGCCCCGCGCGTGGCCGAGGTCGAGCGTGATCCCGCGCTTGCTCGTGTTCATCGCGAGCCACAGCAGGCTGCGTTCGGGGTCTTCGATCTCGCCGAGATAGGGTGCGCGGCGGGCCGGGTCGCCGGCCGGCGGCTCGAGCTTGATCACGTCGGCACCCATGTCGCCGAGCGCCTTGCCCGCCAGGAAGCCCGACTCGTCGGTCAGATCGAGAATGCGAATTCCCTGCAGCATGCAGCGGCTCCTACGCCTCCGGCGCCGGGGCGCCCGTGCGTTGCAGCAGAACCAGGTGGACCTCCGGGTTCGGCAGCAGTCCGTCGGTGCGGTCCGCAAAATAGCGATTGCGGTGGCTCTCGGGGGACAGGTCCAGGGTCCGCTCGAAGCCGAGCCGGCGCGCGGTGGCGGCGACGCTGGCGGGGGCGAGCTTGAGGCCGCGGACCTCGCCCATCGCGGCCACCCCTGCGTCGACTGCGCGGCCGAGCTCCCGGTCCCCCTCGGCCACGAACTCAGGCGGGACGGGGTGGTCGAACAGGATGCGGCTGCCGGCCACGCTCGCCCGGGCCACGTCGCCGAGTGTCGCCTCGAAGGCGGCCCTCGTCAGATAGCAGACGACGCCCATCCAGGAGAAGAAGACCGTGGCGCGCGGATCGAACGAAGTCCGGGCGAGCGCGCCGGCCAGGCCCGTTCGTTCGAAGTCGACCGCAGCGAGCTCGACGCCCGGGGGTATTGCGAGGCCGAGCTCGGCGAGCCGCTGGCGCTTGTAGCCCTGGGTCGCCGGGTGGTCGAGCTCGATCACGCGCAGCTGCTTCGCGAGGTCGGGTCGGCGCCAGGCGAAGCTGTCGAGGCCGGCGCCCAGCTGCACGTACTGCCCGATGCCGTCGGCCACTGCCGCCTCGACCTGATCGTCGAGCAAGCGCGCGCGGCCGACCAGCCCGGCCTGGATTCGCAGCAGTCCGAGCTCCTCGATCATCGGGGCCATGGCACCGGCGTCGAGCCGCTCGCGCCACTCGGGGCTGGTGAGCTGCGCTGCCAACGGATCGTCGAACACGATCGGCTGGTGGTCGAGCCGGTGCGCGGCGCGGAACGCCGCGGCCGCGAGCGCAGTCTCGCTGGGCTGGTCGTCGATCACGCGGGCAGTATAGGCTCCCGCGCAGTCGTGCTGACGCTGGGCGGCGGGTCAGACGACGCCGTAGGCGAGCATGGCGTCCGCGACCTTGATGAAGGCCGCGATGTTGGCGCCCTTGACGTAGTCGATGTGATCGGTGCCGGCGATACCGCCCTGCTCCGCGCACTTGTCGTGGATTCCCGACATGATGTCGCGCAGCAGCTTCTGGAGCTCGTCTTCCTTCCACGTGATGCGCGCCGAGTTCTGGCTCATCTCGAGGCCCGAGACCGCGACGCCGCCGGCATTGGCGGCCTTGCTGGGCCCGAACAGGATGCGCGCCTGCGTAAAGGCGTGGATCCCTTCCTGCTCGGTGGGCATGTTGGCGCCCTCCGAGACGCCCTTCACGCCGTTCTGGATCAGGGTCTTCGCTTCCTCGGTCGAGATCTCGTTCTGGGTCGCACAGGGGAAGGCGAGGTCGGCGGGGATCTGCCAGGGACGCCCCTCGTGGTGCTCGCAGCCGAACTCACTCGCGTACTCCGTCAGACGGCCGCGCTGTTCGTTCTTGAGCTGCTTGACGAACGCGAGCTTGTCGCGGTCGATCCCTTTCGGGTCGTGAATGAAGCCGCCGGAGTCCGACAGGGTCACCGGGCGGCCGCCGAGATCGATCAGCTTCTCGACCGCGTACTGCGCGACGTTGCCCGAGCCGGAGACCAGACACGTCTTGCCTTCGACGGAATCACCGGCGTGGTTCAACATCGATTCCATGAAGTAGACGGTGCCGTAGCCCGTTGCCTCCACGCGGATCGGGCTGCCGCCGAACTCCATGCCCTTGCCGGTCAGCACACCGACGAAGCGGTTCGTCAGGCGCTTGTACTGGCCGAACAGGTACCCGATCTCGCGCGCCCCGACGCCGATGTCGCCGGCCGGGACGTCGATGTCCTCGCCCACGTGCCGGTACAGCTCCGACATGAAGCTCTGACAGAAGCGCATCACCTCGTGATCGGACTTGCCCTTCGGATTGAAGTTGGATCCGCCCTTGCCGCCCCCCATGGGCAATCCGGTGAGGCTGTTCTTGAACGTCTGCTCGAACGCCAGAAACTTGAGGATGCTCTGGTTGACGGAGGGGTGGAAGCGCAGCCCGCCCTTGTACGGCCCGATGGAATTGTTGTTCTGCACGCGCCACCCGCGCTGGACGCGGATGTTGCTGTTGTCGTCCTCCCAGCAGACGCGAAAGCTGACGACGCGATCCGGCTCGGCGATCCGGCGCAGGATCTGATAGTGGTGGTAGATCTCCTTGTCTGCGATGTACTCGAAGACGTTGCTGGCGACCTCGTAGACCGACTGCTGGAACTCGGTCTCCCCCGGGTTGCGGCGCTTCACACCGTCCATGAACTGCTCGAGGTTCACGTGATCGGAAACGGCCATGGATAGTCCTCCCTGGCCCCAGGGGAGCGGGGCCGCGTGGCGATGAGTTGCCGGGCGCGCTGGCGGACTCTAGCCGCTGCGACCATCCAGCTCCCGCGGTTGTACTCGATCGCGCCGCTTGTCGCGCCGGTCGATTCCCGCGAGAATGCGCGGCTCACCGAGCGCCCGGGCCCGATCGTCTCCCCGATCCGAGCGCAGCTGGAGGCCCCATGCCCCAATCTCTCGAATCCGATGCCATGGTCCGCGAGCTCTACGCGCGCGAACGGATCCGCCAGGTCAAGTGGAGGAACCTGCGCTGCCTCGACACCAAGCGGTGGGACGAGATGGCGGCGACCTTTCACCCCGAGTGCACGACCAGCTGGCTCGACGGGCAGATTGCGCTCGAGGGGCGCGATGTGATCATGGAGTTCCTGAAGAAGACGCCGTTCGCGAAGGAGACCAACCCGGTGGTGACGGTGCACGCGGCCGAGTGCATCGAGATCGATTTCTTGACGCTCGAGCACGCGCGGGCGGTCTCGCGCCTGTACAACCCGATGTGGAATCCGGATCTCGATCTTTCGCAACGGCTGCTCGCCTTCTACCACGACGAGTTCAAGCTGTACCAAGGCGAGTGGCTGATCTCGCACACCGGGCACGAGTACATCCTGGACGAGACGTTTCGCTGGGAGGACATCGCCAGCCACCAGACCCAGTACAAGCACCCGTACGACGGGCGCCGCGGGGAGGAGCACCGTTGAGGAAGCTGACCGACAAGGTCGCAGTCGTGACGGGCGCCGGCAGTGGCATCGGCCGCGGCATTGCGCGCGCCCTGGCTCGCGCCGGCATGAAGATCGTCGCGGCGGACGTGGAGGCGGAAACAGCCGAGACGTGTGCCGAGGCGCTGCGCGGGGCGGGTGCCGCGGCGCTCGGCGTGCGGACGGACGTCTCGTCGCGAGAGCAGCTCTCGGCGCTGCGCGATGCCGCGCTGAGCGAGTTCGGAGCCGTCCACGTGGTGTGCAACAACGCGGGTATCTACATCGGCGGGGGCGCGCTCGAGATCGCGGAGAGCGACTGGCAGTGGACGCTCGCTGTCAACCTGATGGGCGTCGTGAACGGCAGCCAGGTGTTCGCGCCGCTGCTGGTCCAGCAGGGCGAGGGGCACATCGTGAACACCGCCTCGGTCGGCGGCTGGCTCTCCGGGCCGGAGATGAGCGCCTACTGCGGCTCCAAGTTTGCGGTGATGGGATTCACCGAAGCCCTGCGCTCCGAGCTCGCCGAGACAGGGGTCTCGGTTTCGACGCTGTGCCCGGGGCCGATCGACACCAATCTCGACCAGTCCGACCGTCTGCGGCCGGACGACGTCGGTCCGGGCAAGGCGCGTTCGGCTGGGCTGCGCGCGATGATCGACGGCGGAATGGAGCCCGACGAAGTGGGCGAGATCGTGAGGCTGGGGATCGAGCAGGATCGCGAGTACATCTTCACCCACGTCGAGTTCCGCGAGATTCTGGCCGCGAAGTTCGAGCGCGCGCTGGCGGCTTTCGACGCTCTCTGAACTGAGCGGACGCGCAGCGGGTCCAGTGTCTAGAATGGCCGGCCCATGGCCGTCTCCAGCGTCTCCGGCGCCTCCGGCGCATCGACCCCCGTCGGGATCCCGACCGTCGCGTGGTTCTCGCTCCCGGTCGTCGGCATCAACTTCTCGCTGGTTCTCACGATCGCCTACATCGCCAAGTACTCGGTCGACGTCCTGCTCGTCGCGCCCGCCGCCATCGGCCTGATCTTCGGTCTCTCGCGAGTCTGGGATGCCGTCACCGATCCGCTGATCGGCTTTCTGAGCGACAAGACCCGGCATCGCTGGGGTCGCAGGCGACCCTGGATGCTGGGCTCGGCCATTCCCGTCGCCATCTGTGGTCTGCTGCTCTGGTCGCCGCCCGGGTTCGTGAGCCAGGACGTCATGGCGCTCTGGGTCGGTGTCATGCTGTTCGCCTACATGACCGCCATGACGGCGTTCCTGGTACCTCACTACGCGCTCGGCGCCGAGCTCAGCGAGCTCGTCCACGACCGGACGCGCATCTTCGCGGGCCGGCAGATCGGCTCGATCGCGGGCTCCGCGCTCGCCCTGATCCTCGGGATCCACCTGCTCACCAACCTCGATGATCCGCGCAACACCGCCTTCTGGCTGATGGTCGCCGCCGGGGCGATCACCGTTCTCACGGTCGCGATTGCGGTGGCCCGCCTGTCCGAGCGCGCGGACTTCCAGGGACGCACCAAGGCGAACCCCTTCAGCTCGTTTGGGGACGTCTGGCGCAACCCCCACGGCAAGCGGCTGATCTTCCTCTACCTCACCGAGAGCATTGGCTCGGGCGCGAGTGCGGTGCTCTCGCCCTTTCTGATGCACTACGTCGTCGGCATGCCGGAGATGACGGCGATCATCTTCATCCCCTATCTCGTTTCGCAGCTGCTCACGGTCTTCCTGTGGACCGAGATGGCGCGCCGCGTTGGCAAGCGCGCGACCTGGCTCACCGGCATGGCGGTTGCGGTCGCCGGCTACACGACGATCTTCTTCGTCGGCTATCACGACCTCTACCTGATGTTCCTGGTCGTCACCCTGACCGGCGCCGCCGCGTCGTGTGGACAGGTGATCGGTCCCTCGATCCAGGCGGACGTAATCGACTACGACGAGTACACGACCGGCGAGCGCAAGGAGGGCGCCTACTTCTCGGTCTTCACCTTCCTGATGAAGAGCTCGAGCGGCGTGATGATCATCGTCACGGGCTTCGCCCTGAGCCTGGTCGGCTACGAGCCCAACGCCGAGCAGACCGAGCTGGTCAAGTTCACCATGAGCGCGCTGATGAGCTGGGTGGCGACGGGCTGCTTCCTCGTCGCCATCTGGATCTTCTACCGCTTCGAGCTCACCGAGCAGGAGCACGCGCGGATCCGCGCGGCGCTCGACGCCCGGGCGCAGCAGGACCCGACCGCTCGCTGATCCGGGCCGCGGGCCGGATCTGCCACGGCCGCAGGTCCCGCCGTCGCGGCGTCCGGGCGCCGTTTCAGTTCCTCAACGATTTCGACCAGTTCCATCCAGCAAGCCGCCCCTGCCTGTGTCGCGCAGCGGCCGGGCCAGTTTGATCGCCATTTCGTCCGCGCTCGAACCACTTGCCACTGGAGGCGGCCGCGCGGCGTTCCGTGCCACGCACGATCGCTCTGCGCGCTGGGTTCGGTCGCAGCGTCCGCCCTCTGGTGCCCGAAACCTGTGGATGGAGGTCTTCCGGATGGCAAGCATTCTCCCGAACCGCGCCGTGGTTGGCGCTGTGCTCCTGTTGCTGGTGTCCGCCCCGGCTCATGCCGTACCGCTGATGCATCTCTCCGTCGGCGGAGCGGGCCCGGACGGAAACGTGCGGACTGGTGATTCGGTCACCCTGTCGATCCTTGCCTCGGGGATTCCGGCGGGGTCCGACGGCCTGGGCTTGTTCGGGTTCGGCTTTGACATCGGATTCGATGCGACGGGCCTGGCGGCGAGCAACCTGACGCTGGGGCCGCTCTGGCAGCTGACGGGCTTCGATGACTCGCTCGACTTGCCCGGGCTCGTCGGGCTGACATCCAATCGCTTCTTCCAGACGAGCGGACCATTCGGCGACGACATCCTGCTCGGGACGATCGACTTCCAGGGTCTCGCGCCGGGTCCCTACGATCTCACGCTCGGCTTCTTCACCGGAGTGGGCGACAACGTGCTCTTCGACGGGACGATGATCGACGCCGACCCCGGCTTCTTTGGAACCGGCAGCATCACCGTGCCCGAACCGGTCAGCTCGGTGCTCTTCCTGATCGGGCTCCTGGCACTCTCGAGTTCCCGCCGCCGGTAGACTGGTTCCCCAGAAGCCGAGTGGCTTCCGGGGGGCCGGCTGGGCCGTGGACGAGACACCCCACAACCGAGCGGTGAGCAGCAGCCTCGAGCTGCGGGCTCGAGCCTGTGTCGAGGCCGGAATCCTCGGCTACCTCGTCCAGCTTCCCTTCGCCTCACAGCTTCCGCCCGTCTTCCAGACCGTTGCGCTGGCGGCGATCCTGGTGGGCCTGCTGCTCGTCGGCTGGGCGGACTTCGTGCGAAGTCAGCCCAGCCTGCGCTTCGAGTTGCTCGGCCCGACCCTCGTCTTCTTCGCTTCGTTCGGCATCTCGATCTTCACCTCGGACCACCGCGGCCTGAGTGCCGGGCGAGCCTACTTCCTGCCGATCGCGCTGCTCTTCTTTCTCGCCTTGCAGGTTGCGGTCGTGTCCCGGGCTTCCTTGCTGCGCCTCTCGTTCGTGTTGCTGGCCGTGATCGGCTCGCTCGGCATCAACGGCATCTACCAGGCCTACAGCGGCGCAGCCCCGATCTCCGGCCAGTCTCTCTACGGCGAGCGCATCCGCGGCGGACTGCCGCATCCGAACGACCTGGCCATGATCCCGATCCTGCTTCCGCTCGCGGCGTTGGCGGTCACCGAAGCAAGCAGACGCTGGCTGTCGGCCGGCGGGGGCTTGGCCATTGCACTCGGCGTGGCCACCGTGGGCCTGAGCCGGAGCCGCAACGCGCTCCTCGGCCTCGCCGTCGTCGTTGCCGTCTCGCTCTTCGCGTCGCGGAGCCGGCGCGCCTGGCTCGCACTGACCGCACTCGCGGTCCTCGCGGGGGGCCTCGTCGCAGTCGTCGATCCGCAGAGCGCCGTGTATCGGCTACTGGACCCGGCACTGGTCCGGGGAGACGGACGCATCGGCCTCTGGCTCTCGGCACTCGAGATCTTCCGGGAAGCCCCACTGCTCGGCTCGGGGCCCTTTCTGTTCGACCGGCTCTATCCCTCGTTCGTCGAGCGGGTCGAGCTGCCCGGCGGCTACCACGCCGAGCGCGGTTACATCCCCTGGGTCCACAGTCTCTACCTGGAGGCCCTGGCCGAGCGAGGCCTGCTCGGGCTCGGGAGCTTCCTGGTGCTCGTCGCCCTCGCGCTGCGCCGCGTCGGCTCCGCCTGGCGAGACGCGCTCACGGCAGCGTCGCGCAACCTCGCCGCGGCACTGGCCGCGTCGTGGGCCGCCTTTCTGGTGATGGGCGCCGTCGACCTCAGCTTCCTGAAGGACTGGGTGTGGATCGTCTTTGCGCTGCTGGTCTCGCTCTCCGCGCGGCTGCGGCTGCTGTCAGCGGCGCCGCCGACGCCCGGGCAGTAGCTGCAGCACGATCACCAGCGATGCCACCGACACCGAGGCCAGCAGGATCGCGGGCTCGGGAGCCGCGAACAGCATCAGGTGCCCCGCCAGGTACGGGAAGTTCGACTCCGACGGCCCCTCGCACGTCTCACCGAAGTTCGACCGGAACGCCAGCACGTCCGAGTTGTTCACCAGACCGTCGAAGTTGTAGTCGCAACCATGGTCGC
>JAYZFK010000054.1:0-7948 GCA_036336835.1 Myxococcota bacterium
GTCCGCCAGACCCTTCAGCGCCTGACGAGCCGTGATCGCCGCCGTCAACGTCGTCTTCCCGTGGTCCACGTGACCAATCGTCCCCACGTTTACGTGAGGCTTCGTCCGCTCGAACTTCTCCTTGGCCATTCCTCGTCTCTCCCTCGACCCTGTTGCGGGCCGCCCCGCGACCCGTCCCGTAGCGTGGAGCTCACGAGCGGGATTGAACCGCTGACCTCGTCCTTACCAAGAACGTGCTCTACCGACTGAGCTACGTGAGCCCGAACTCCCGCGACCGATCGTGTTCCAGCGTGCAACCTGGAGCGGGAGACGGGGCTCGAACCCGCGACCCCGAGCTTGGAAGGCTCGTGCTCTAGCCAACTGAGCTACTCCCGCTCGATCGGCAGCTCGAAAGTCCTGCCAATTGCCTCCACGTTGCGCGGCCGCAACACCGTTCCGATCCGTACATCACTTGCTCACACCGCGCGGCGATCATTCGCCGGGCTGCACGAGACCCCCAATCAGTCCGTCCCGAAGCGGTCGGGGTCGCAGTCGTATCAACCGCGCTTGCGCATCTGCTCCACCGCACGAGACAGACGTGGTGGAGAGGGGAGGATTCGAACCTCCGAAGGCATAGCCAGCAGATTTACAGTCTGCCCCGTTTGACCGCTTCGGTACCTCTCCGTTCTCGACTGACGCAACGATCATGCCGGCTCGTCGGCAACAGCGTTGCGAAATAAGCGTAAAGCGACCCGGTCGCTCTCGTCCCTCTTCCAAAAAAATGCGTGTCACGCGATCTGCAATCAATCACGCCAACACGCTGAAAGGGCAGCGGAACCCGAGTAGCTTCGATTCGGTTTTTCGATCCAACCCAGACTGACGGAATGTCGCTCGCACAGCAGAGGAATGAGTGACTGGAGCTGACGAGGGGACTCGAACCCTTAACCTGCGGATTACAAATCCGCCGCTCTACCAGTTGAGCTACGTCAGCCTGGGCACGAAACGCTAGGGACTATACGGCCCCTCCGGAGCGCGAGCAAGCCTGTAACTAGGCGCCCTCGGGGCAACGCAGGACTTGATCACCCGCGGGGGGGAGGTGATGTATCCGCCCCCCGCCGGCGGAGCAGCTCGTACAGAATGACCGCACCGGCGGCGGACACGTTGAGTGAATCGACCCTTCCCTCCATGGGTATCGAGAGCGCGTGATCGACACGTTTCCGAATGCCTTCCCGCAATCCGTGGCCCTCTGACCCCAGAAGCACTACCAGCCGGCCGGACAGCAGCCGGTCCGGCAACTCGTAGAGCGAGCGCTCCGCGCGTTGCTCTGCTCCCACGACCCAGGCCCCTGCAGCCCGGCAATCGTCGAGCGCTCGCCCCAGGTTCGCGACGCGCGCTACCGGGAGCCACTCGAGTGCCCCCGAGCTCGCTCGCGCAACCGCAGCTCCGAGCGGCGGGGCCCGGCGGGCCGACAGGATCATCCCGTGGGCTCCCGACGCCTCGGCCACGCGCATCAGCGCACCGACGTTCTGTGGGTCTTCCACGCCGTCCAGGGCGACGAGACAGCCACCGCCCGCCGGAAGGGTGGCAATCAGCTCTTCCAGGGTCAGGACCGGCAGGGACCCGGCTTCGAGCAGCAGGCCCTGAGGGTTCGAGCGCCTGCTGGCGGGCTCCAGGCGTTGGCTCAGCTCGTCTGCCGAGAGCTCCGCGACGGGAACACCCTGGAGCTCCGCCTCGTCGCACAGCCGGCCCAGCTCGCCACGCCGTGCACCTCGTTCGACCCACAGCCGGTACAGCTCACGACGGCGGGCGCGCAACGCCTCACGCACGCAGTGGACGCCGGAGAGTCGCTCGGGTCTCGCGGCACTCGAGCGCCGCCTGGGCGATCGGCGCTGGCGGGGGTCGGATCTGGAGTCAGGCACGGGCTCCACGTAGCGAAGCCGGGCACCGGCCGGCAACGCTGGACCTGCAACTCCGCGCCGGCCCGTCGCTCGAACGGTCCCGCCCGCCCGCGAAATCAGGACGAACGATGTCGCAAGGAGCCGGAGTCACCCGTGTTCGCCGCAGTCGGCGTCGCTGCGCCCGACGCGCGCCCGCAGATCGCTGACCGCGTCGAGGAAGGCACCGGCATCCTCGATGCCCGGGTGGTGCTCGAGCTCGAACTCGACGTACGAGACCAGCTCGCCCAGCGCGGCGGCGACAGCGGTCTCGCGACTGCCTGCCAGCCGCAACGCCCGGCTGGTGATCACGTCGGGATCGAGCACGCAGCCCCGTGCGAGCTCGACCCCTCGGAGGAGCCCGGGATGCGAGGCACCGATATCCCGGAGGACCCGCGAGAGCCGGTCGTGGACGGCCCCGTGTCCTTCGATCATCACGATCGGTGCCACCAGCTCGGCCATCAGCTGGACGTGGCCCAACACCAGGCGTCTCAGGCGATCATCGTCGCCCGCCCGCTGGCCCCCGCCGACGGGGAGCGCCTGCGGGTTGGGAGCCCTGCAGATCTCCACAGCGCCGAGCAGCTCGAGCAGATGCACGGTGCGAGCGGTCGAGACGGGGTCGAGGCCCGCCCGCCGGCAGACCGCGGGGAAGCCCTCGCAGGTCTCGATGGCATCGTAGACGGCACGGCCGTTGCCCGGCAGGTCGTCACGCACACCCGCCACGGTCGACAGCGTGACCCCGGGATCCTCGAGATGGGCGACGAAGCGCAGCAGCTCATCGCGCTGCTCGAGCCCCTCGGCGATCAGACCTCGCCTCGATAGACACAGTTTGACCACGTCGTCCGGCTCGACCTCGCCTTCCCAGTCCAGACGTCACCAGCTCCGGGCCTTCATCGACTCTCCCCCAGGAGCCCTTGAGGGGCTGAACCGGCGGGGGCGTCCGGCCGCAGCCAGCGAGCAGCGCGAGGCACGCCAACTCTCCACTCAAGCCCGGCGTCCGGAAGAGCCGATCGAATAGCCGGGAGACAGCACGAGCATGAGCGACGATCAGTCCGCCAAGAGCGGCCAGCGTTACCGGCGCGTCGCGGTCCGCGTCGGCGTCCGGATCTCGACGATCGATCCCGAGGCGGATCCCGAGACCGGAGCACCGTACTTCCGCACCACCGAGGAGACCTGCGCGAACGTGTCGCGGGGCCAGCGGCCGCTGCTCGAGCTACCGAGCGGCGAGCCGGTACAGACCGTCGCTCGCGTCGCCTGGACGAGGACACAGATCCAGAGCGCAGACGCCTCGGCGCGGCCGGGCGTCGGGATCGAATTCCTCGACGGCTCTCCGGAAGAGCTGCGCCGGCTCGAAGAATTCCTCGACGGCGTTTCGCCGTCCCAGCCCGGAGGCTCGCCGACGCGCGCCTGAAGCGCGTTCGCGTACCGCCGGGTATCCTGAAGTGCTCCATGAAGCCCCACGGCACATACCGACTCCTTGGATCCCCGCGTGAGCAAGGCGACGCACAGCCGGAACTCTCGATTGGCGACGCATTGCGCACGCAGCGCATCGTCGACTCGCTGCGCTGTGAGATCTCGAACGGCGAGTACGCCCGCGAACTCCGGATCCGGCAGGTCTTCACGAATCCGCGCGAGATCTTCCGGATCGAGTTCGAGGTGCCGGAGATGAACTACCAGCGGACGACCCTGCTCGATCGCGATGCACTCGAAGAACTACTGGAGGTCGAAGAGATCCGCGAGCTGTTGCGCGAACCAATCGGCTGAAGGAGCGCGAGACGACCGAGACACGCGTGGTACCCGGGGCAGGACTCGAACCTGCAAGGCCGTGGGCCAGGCGATTTTAAGTCGCCCGCGTCTACCATTCCGCCACCCGGGCGCTCCTGCAACGGCCCAGTCTATCCTGCCTATCCTGCCGCGCCCAGCTTGGGGAGGGCGCCGACCCGGAGCCAGTCATTGTTCCACGGCAAGAAGATCGTTGTCGTCATGCCCGCCTACAACGCGGCCAGGACGATCGAGATGACCTACCGCGAGATCCCGCTCGACCTGGTCGACGAGGTCGTGGTCACCGACGATGCGAGCCGCGACGAGACCGTCGATGTCGCTCGCAAGCTCGGTCTCCACACGATCGTCCACGAGAAGAACCGGGGCTACGGCGGCAACCAGAAGACCTGCTACAACGCCGCCCTCGAACTGGGCGCAGACGTCGTGGTCATGCTCCACCCCGACTATCAGTACACGCCGAAGCTGCTCACCCCGATGATCGGCATGATCACGGACGGCCCGTTCGACGCGGTGCTCGGCTCGCGCATCCTGGGCGGCAGCGCGCTCGCCGGTGGCATGCCGTACTACAAGTACGTGGCGAACCGCATCCTCACCGCGACGCAGAACTTCCTGGGCGGCGCCAAGCTGTCCGAGTACCACACCGGGTACCGCGCCTTCTCGCGCGCGGTCCTCGAGGCCTGCGCGCTCGAGGAGAACTCCGACGACTTCGTGTTCGACAACCAGATGCTTGCGCAGATCATCAACGCTGACTTCGCCATCGGCGAGGTGAGCTGCCCGGCGGCCTACTTCGAGGATGCGTCGTCGATCAACTTCCAGCGCTCGGTCAAGTACGGCCTCGGCGTACTGGCTACCTCGGTACAGCTGTTCCTACAGCGCCGCGGACTGGCGAGCTTCGCGATCTTTGATCCAGCCGGTCGCAAGCTGCCGGCCGCGACCAGTCGCTGAGCCGCCGACGTGGACCTCTACACCGCCGCCCACCGACTGTCCCGAGGCTTCCGCTCGAACGGCGAGTTCGCGGAGCGCTCGATCGGCGACCACGCGCTGATTGGAGACGGCGCAAGCTGTGCGCTGGTGGGAGTAGACGGCTCGGTCGCCTGGCTGTGCTTGCCGCGCTTCGACTCTCCGAGCGTCTTCGCGGAGATCCTCGATCCCGAGCGCGGAGGGGTCTGCCGCATCGCTCCAGCCAGCGGCGAGTTCGAGAGCCTGCAGGCCTACGACGAGTCCACCAACGTGGTGCAGACGCTGTTCCGCTCGGCACAGGGTGTCGTGCAGCTGACCGACTTCATGCCCTGGTCCGGTGACGATGAGGGCTTCTCCGTCCACGAACTCCACCGCATGGTCGAGGTGCGCGAAGGCTCTGTTGAGATGGAACTCGTCTTCGACCCACGCTTCGACTACGGCCGCGGCGCAACGAGAGTGACCCCCGCGACCGACGGCGCCCTGGCTGAGGGACCGGGGGGAGAGCGGCTGGCGTTGGCCGTCGACGAGAGGGTGAAGCTCCAGCCGCGCGAGCGCGGCGGCGCCTCCGCCCGCTTCCGCTTGCGCGCCGGGCAACGCATCTGGGTGGTGCTCGCCTGGCGACAGAACAGGCCCGAGCCCATCGCCGCCTATCGACCCTTCGAGCAGCTGCGGCGGACGCGCCGCTTCTGGCGGCGCTGGTCCGCGCAGCTCGACTACGATGGTCCCTGGCGCCACGACGTGCTGCGCGCCGCGCTGACACTCAAGTTGCTCCAGTACGCTCCAACCGGTGCGATGGTTGCAGCACCCACGACGAGCCTCCCGGAGTGGATCGGCGGGACGCGCAACTGGGACTACCGCTTTTCGTGGACGCGCGACAGCGCCATGGCGATCCGCGCCATGAACCTGATCGGCTACGCCCCCGAGGCGCTGCGCTTCTTCCACTTCGTGCGCGAATGCGTTGACACCCGCGGCCAGCTCGAGATCATGCTGTCGATCGACGGCAGCCAAGTGGGCCGCGAAGAGGTGCTCGATCATCTTCGAGGTCACCGCGGCAGCGGGCCCGTGCGCATTGGCAATGGAGCGGCCAACCAGCGTCAATACGACATCGTCGGGCCACTGCTCGACGCCGCGCTGCTGCACGAGAACGTCGGCGGCATGACGTCGCTCCGCTTGTGGCGCGAGGTGCGGCACCTGGTGGACGTCGCGATCTCGACCGTCGACGAGCCGGACCACGGCATCTGGGAGCCCCGCGCCGAGCCCGATCACCACGTGCACTCGAAGCTCATGGCGTGGGTGGCGATCGATCGCGGACTCGGGCTCGCAGCGCTATTTGGCGGCGACAGGGAGCAGGGCCACTGGGCGCGCACCCATCAGGCACTGCGCAGCAACATCGAATCGCGCGGCTATGACAAGGAGCGCGGCACCTTCGTCGGCACCTACGGTGGCAACGACGTCGATGCCACCCTGCTGCTGATGCCGATCTACGGCTTCCTACCCGGAGGGGATCCACGCATGCTGCGCACCCTCGAGCGCGTGCGCAGCGAACTCGGCACGGGGCGCTTCCTGCACCGCTACAAGATCGACGACGGCATCCCGGGCGACGAGGGCGCCTTCGTGCTGTGCGGCTTCTGGCTAGCCGAAGCATTGGCACTGGCCGGCCAGCTCGACAGCGCAATCGAGGTGTTCTCCGCCCACGCGAGCGCCGCGAACCACGTGGGACTGCTGGCCGAGGAGGTCGACCCGAGCTCCGGGGCACCGCTCGGCAATTTCCCACAGGCGTTCAGCCACCTTGGCCTGATCCAAGCCGCCGCCCGGCTCGACCTTGCCCTGCGACAGCGTGACGAGGGCGTCGCGGCAGCGCCGCTGCACGCGGCGGATCTGCGCCGTCGACGCACGCGCTAGCGCGACTCGACGCGCGGATCGAAGCCGGCTGCGAGATCGCGGTCGGCCTCGATCTCGCCGGAGATCCAGCCCAGCCACTCGCGGTACGCGTCTCCATCCCAGCTGCGGTGGTCGCCGCGCTGGAAGGCCTGTGCGTTCCAGTAGTACTGCCAGGCGTTGCGCCGATTCTCCCGCTCACTGTCGCGCTGCTCGAGCACCTTGGCGGGAACCCCTGCGACGATCGAGTGGGGCGGAATCTGCCTGCCCAACGTCACGACGGCACCGGGTGCGACGATCGACCCGCGGCCGATCCTCGCTCCATCCATCACGACGGCGTTGATCCCGATCAGACAGGCATCCTCGACGGTCGCGCCGTGGACGGTTGCATGGTGTGTAATCGAGCAGAAGGCGCCGATCTCGGTCGGATGGTCGTAACCGACGTGGAGCATCCCGAAATCCTGGAGGTTGGTCAGGCGACCGAGCGCAACATGGTTCGCCTCGGCGCGGATCACGGCGTTGGGCCACACCGAACACCTCGCCGCAACACGAACCTTGCCGTAGAGCTGGACGCCGGGGGCGATCAGGACGCTCGGATCGATCTCCTGCATCTGGCCTCCCAGCAGCTCAAGCGGATCGCGGGTGGAGGCGCCGGGCGGATTCGAACCGCCGATCAGGGCTTTGCAGGCCCGCGCCTTACCACTTGGCTACGGCGCCACCGCGGCATGGGGTACCGCGCCGCCAATGGCCCGTCAATTCAGTTGGCTTCAGCTAGCGTCCCCGCGTGGGACTGTGGCTCGCGATCTTCGTTGGCGGCGGAATCGGTGCCTGCTTGCGCGTGGCGCTGATGCTCTGGATCGATCCGCGAACTAGCTCGACCTTTCCGTGGGGTCTCCTCGCGGTGAACACACTCGGCTGCTTCGGCATCGGGATGCTCGCTACGTTCGCCGACGACCACGGCTGGCTCGGGCCTACCGCGCGCGCCTTTGCAGTGCCCGGCCTCCTCGGCGGTTTCACCACCCTCTCGAGCTTCGGCCTCGACACCCTGCGACTCGCGAGCACCGGGCAACTCGGCATGGCGGGTGCCAACGTCGCAGCGAGCCTGCTGTTCGCGGTGGCCGGCGTCGCTACGGGAGCGATGCTCGCGCGAAGTATGACCTGAGAGGCACGGAGCGGACCGGCCTGGTGCCGCAGCTGGGAAGCGAATACCGGTCTGCCTCGGACACGCTCGCGCGCGGAGAGCCTCGTGCGGCGAGCCCGCGCGATCGGTCACCCGATGACGAGCGCGCCTCTGGCCACGGTTGCGACGGCGTGCAGCTCGCAGGACGTGACTTCTCGGCGGCCACTCGACCAGCCAGCGCCAAAACAGGGCAAAATACCCCCATTGCAGCGAATTCTACTGAGGAATTTCGCTC
>JAYZFK010000055.1:0-51856 GCA_036336835.1 Myxococcota bacterium
CCTGGTCCCCCGCTGACCCCTCGCAGGGCTAGGCCCCGCCCAGGTCGAGGATGGCCTGGGTGGCGACCTCGATGCACGCGGCCATGTTGCGGTCCAGGTCGAGCTCGGCGGGGCCGCTCCAGGGGGTCCGGTCCGAGACGACGCAGATGCAGCCGGCGCGCAAGCCGAACAGGCCGGCGAGGGTCAGCGTGATGCCGGCCTCCATCTCACAGTTGAGCACGCGGGCGGCCCGCATGTCCCGGATTCGCGTCTCGAAGTGCGACGGCCAGTAACCCTCGAAGCTCATCGACGTCATCGAGTCGTCCGGGCCCGCGACGGCGTTGCGCGCGTAGAAGGCGTCGAGCGACCAGGTGATTCCGATTCGGTGTCGTGCACCGGAATCGCGCGCCGCGTCGACCAGCGCCGCCACCAGCTCATGGCTCGCCACCGCCGGATACTCGGGGACGACATAGCTTCGCGAGGTGCCGTCGTCGCGCACGGCGCCGGTCGTGATCACCAGGTCCCCGAGCTCGAGCGTAGGGTCGAGCCCACCGCAGTTGCCGATGCGCAGCAGGGTGCGGGCGCCGAGCTTGGCGAGCTCCTCGATCACGATCGCCGTGCTCGGCGCACCGATCCCGGTGGAGGCCGCCGTGAGCGGCACGCCGGCTCGCTCACCGGTCACGATGGTGTACTCGCGCAAGTCGCAGATCGTGCGCAGACCGCTCCAGCCGGCACTGATTGTCGCGATTCGGGCTGGATCGCCGCACAGCAGGACGGACTCGGCGATGTCCCCGGGACGGGCCCCCGTGATCGGCTGGGCATCGCTCATTCCGTCGTCTCCCCGCCGGGTTGCGGCGGTCGCGCAGCTTGCCCGAAGGCCTGGAGACCCGCAACTTGACGCGCAAGTCCCCGAGGGGCTTCACAGACGGTCGCTTGTCATGCGGGGGCGGTCGGGCTAATCGATGATCGTTCTCAGTGGGGGGAGAGCATGGGCAAGTCCCTGGTTATCACCGAGAAGCCGAGCGTCGCCCAGGACATCGTCCGGGTGCTCGGCGGCTTCACGGAGCACGATGGCTACGAGGAGAGCGACGAGTACGTCGTCACCTTCGCGGTCGGCCACCTGTTCGAGCTACTCGAGCCCGAGGAGCACGACGAGAAGTACAAGGCCTGGACGCTCGATGTCCTGCCCATCCTGCCCGGCGAAGGGGGCTTCCAGATCAAGCCCAAGAAGGGACAGTCCGAGCGCATCCGCACGATCAAGAAGCTGGCCCAACGCGACGACGTCGATGGCTTCGTGAACGCGTGCGACGCGGGTCGCGAAGGCGAGCTGATCTTTCGCGAGATCATCCGCTACCTGGGCTCGGACAAGCCGATCCGGCGACTGTGGCTGCAGTCGATGACGACCAACGCGATCCGCCAGGGGTTCGAGGAGCTGCGCCCTGGCGAAGAGCTCGAAGGGCTCGCGGCATCGGCCGAGTGTCGCGCCTACTCCGACTGGCTGATCGGCCTGAACTCGACGCGAGCGCTCACCAAGCGGCTCGCCAGCCGCAAGGAGAAGACGGCATGGTCGGCGGGCCGCGTCCAGACACCCACCCTCGCCCTGCTCGTCGAGCGTGAGCTCGAGGTGCTGGCCCACGTGCCGAAGCCGTTCTGGCGCGTTACGGGCACCTTCGAGCACGAAGGCGAGACTTATGAAGCCACCTGGTTCGACCCGTCGTTCGAGGCCAACGAGGACGAGACGCGTCGCGAAGATCGGCTCTTTCAGGAGGCCGAGGCGACGGCCGTCGTCGAGGTCGTGCGCGGTCAACCCGCGGCCGCCCGCGAGACACGCAAGCCCACGAAGGAATCGGCTCCGCCGTTGTTCGATCTCACCAGTCTGCAGCGCGAGGGCAACCGGCGCTTCGGCTGGTCGGCGCGGCGCGCGCTGTCCGCGGCGCAGCGCTGCTACGAGCGCCACAAGATCCTGACGTATCCGCGCACCGACTCGCGCTGTCTGCCCGAGGACTATCGCGAGACCGTCGCGCAGGTGCTGCAGAGCTACGCGGCTGGCGGCGGTCACGCCGAGGGCTTCGACGACTACGCGCGCAGCGCGGCGCACCTGCTCGAGCACGGCCTCGAGAACGAAGCGCGCTCGTTCAACGACAAAGGCGTGTCCGATCACTTCGCGATCATTCCCACCGGCACGCTCCCCGAAGAAGAGCTGACCGGTGACGACAAGCGCTTGTTCGATCTCGTCGTGCGTCGCTTTCTGGGCGCGTTCTTCCCCGCCGCCGAGTGGGAACGCGTCGAACGCGTCACCGAGGTGGCCGGCCACTCGTTCCAGAAGAAGGCCCGCTCGCTCAAGGTGCCCGGCTGGCGCTCCGTTCTGGCGCAGGCCAGCGACGAGTCCGAGGCGACGACGCTCGCGCCGCTTTCGCCCGGTGAGGTCGAGGCGAGCGGCATTGCCGTCGCGACCCGCGAGGCGGAGAGTTCCGAGGAGGAGACGAAGCCGCCGCCGCGCATCAGCGAGGCGCGTCTGCTCTCGCTGATGGAGAACGCCGGCAAGCAGATCGACGACGAGGACGTTGCGGCGGTGCTCCACACGAAGGGGATCGGCACCCCCGCGACCCGCGCCGAGATCTTCGAGAACCTGATTCGCAAGGGCTATGTCGTCCGTCAGGGCAAGAGCCTGCGCCCGACCGTCAAGGGCATCCGGCTGATCGACAGCTTGCAGCGCATCCAGATCGACCGTCTGGCCTCGCCGCAGCTCACCGGCGATCTAGAGTTTCAGCTGCTCGAGGTCGAGCGTGGCGAGCGCACGGCCGCCGAGTTCATGAGCGAGGTGACGCAGTACGCCGTCGAGGTGGTCGAGCGGGCGAAGACCTTCGACTACCACGAGATGTACGAGGGTGCGCCGGAGCTCGGCCCGTGTCCCAGTTGCAATCGGCAGGTCGTCGAAGGAGCCTGGTTCTACCGCTGCGAGCCGCCGCTCGAAGAAGACGACTGCCCGATGCGCTTCTGGAAGGACACCTCGGGCCGCTACCTCGACGAGGGTTCCGTGCGGGCACTGCTCGCGGACGGTGTGACCCGGATCCTCGACGGGTTCACCGCGCGAAGCGGGCGCACCTACAGGGGCCAGATCGAGGTCGATCGCGACGAGTGGAAGCTCAAGGTCCGCTCGGCGGGCTGGAACGAAGAGGCAGCCAGCGACATCCCCGAGTACGACATAGACGAACGCCCGCTCGGGGCCTGTCCGCGCGGCTGCGGCGGCCGCGTAATCGAGACGGCCACCGAGTACAGCTGCGAGCAGCGGCTGGCCGCCGAGGCGGCCCTCGTCGTCGCCAAGGCTGCCGAGGCCAAGCTGAGCGACGAGGATCGCAAGGCCGCGATTTCGGCTCGGCGCAAGGCGACGCGTGAGGCGAAGAGCAAGCCGTGCAGCTACGTGCTGCCGCGCACCGTTTGCAAGCGCGAGCTGGTTCGCGACGAGGCACTCCACTACCTCACCCAGGGCCGTACCGAGCTGCTGACCGACTTCACCTCGCGCTTTGGACGTCCGTTCTCGGCCACGCTCGTGCTGCAGGAGAGCGGTCGACACGGCTTCGAGTTCCAGCCGCGCGCCGCCGGCTCCAAGAAGGCGGGCAAGAAGTCCGGCAAGAAGACCGGCAAGAAGACCGGCAAGAAGTCCGGCAAGAAGACCTCGAGGAAGAGGTCGCGCAAGGCGGCTCGCAAGAAGGCCGAGGCAGCGGACTGACCCGGCAGGGCGAGATACCTGACGCGGAAGGAACCTGCCGCGCGGCTGACTTCGAGTCGCAGAAAACCGCTTGTTCTTCGCGGCAGTACTTGCCTAAATAGCGCAGTGCCGATGGGGCTCTGCCTGCGCGCAGAGCCCGGTCAAACCCGTTGCCGCGCGCCTTCCGATGACTCGGCGGGCGCGATTCTGGGGAGCCGATGATCCGGGATCTTGCCACGCACCTCGTGCGAGTTGCTCTCGTGTCCACGCTGCTAGTGGTGCCGTTCTCGGCGGCCCATTCACTCGAAGCCCTCGACGGCCGCATCGAGGCGCACGGCTTCTTCGAGAGTCAGCTGCGCGTGATCAGCGACGACTTCTCTCACGAGTACGATCTGGCGCAGTGGCACCAGGTGCTGAATCTCGAAATCGAGGTCGACATCCTGCCAGACGGCTGGGGATACATCGATCTGCTGTCGGCCTATGTGCGCATCGAGGGTCGCTATGACTGCCTCTACACGCAGGGTTGCGGGATGGTCCAGGCCGCGGACACCTACGGAGACAAGGCCAAGACGCTTCCCGAGCGCATCGCCAGCGGTCGTCAGAGCATCTATCACGGCGCAATCCGGCTCGACCAGATCCAGAGCCGCATCAACGAGTTCGTAGACACGGACGGCGACGGCATCGAGGACTCGACGCGGCAGCGGATCGAGACGACGGTGTACGACCAGGCGATCGCGCCGAACCGCAACGTGCTGCCGCTCAGCGAAATCCCCGGATTCTCCGGCATTGCGGCCCAGGCGGGCGCCGACGGCTACACGGGCACTGCGCCGTTCGGGATCAAGGGGTTGAACGATCTGGACATTCCTGCCGTCGCGGAGAGAAGCGTGCGCTCCTACGAGCTCAACGACTCTGGCGCGTCGGCGCAAATTCTGGCCTTCGACCCGGACTTCCCCGACGACCCCCTCAAGTCGGGCCCGGGCGACCCGGGCGGCGACTGGGCGCTGTTCGACGACGACCCGTTCCCCCTGGCCTTCGAGCGCTTCCTGGATCTCCGGTTCGCCCACCGGGGGGTTCGCGGCGGTGCCGCCGGTGGTCTTCCCGTGGCGGTGATGGGTCCCTGGCTGCCCAGCAACTTCATCTACCCGAACGCGATGCTCGCAGACGTCGAGAACCCGTTCGATGCAACCGTCACGTCGGAGCTGCTCACCCGGGCGGGTCACAACGGATCGTACTACGCCAACGTCGCCGCCTACGGGCTGAACTTCAGCGCGGGCGACATCGATCCCGACGATCCCAACACCTTCTTCGAGAACTACATCTACAACCGAACGGTCGTGGACCCGGCAGGGTCGGCCATCGGTTTTACGGACGTGCAAAACGGCGCGTTGATCTCGATGAGCGACACCTCCGAGTTCCCGATTCCTCTTGTGAGGCCATCCGAGAACCCTCCGGGCTTCGTGGTCACGGCCCCCAAGTCGCTCGGCCAGATCTACCAGCCGCCGCCGAGAGACCCATTCCTAAACGACAACGCCTGCTTATTTCCGCCCTGCCCGCGGCCGCCGCGTTACAGAGCCATCCCCATCGCAGGAGTCGGCTCGTCGGTCTCGCCCAACCGCCGCGGCACCGCCAAGCCGATGCGCCCCGTGCCGATCGTGGACCACGGCCGCTTCGCGGAGGGCGACTCGCAGGCCCGCGGCGTCTACCTGCCGAGCCGCGGGCTGCGCCAGGCGATCGACAGCGGGCGCCTCGACCGGCTGCCCTTCAACATCGACGAGCGCGACCGCACCTGGAACCGGGGTGCCAGCCAGGACGAGGGAGAGCTCAAGGAGGCCTACATCGACCTCGAGACCTGGGACAGCCGGCTGTGGCTGCGCATCGGCAAGCAGAACATCGTCTGGGGCAAGACCGAGCTGTTCCGCACCACGGACCAGTTCAATCCGGTGGACCTGGCGCTCGTGACGCTCGGCAACCTCGAGGAGACGCGCATCGCACTGTGGTCGGCGCGCGCCGTGCTGTCGCTGTACGAGGTGGGCCCCTTCGACGACGTGCGCCTCGAGTTCGCCGCCAACATCGACGACTACCAGTCGGCCGACTTGGGCGCCTGTGGCGAGCCGTTCGCGCCGAACCCGGTCTGTGCCGCGACCTTCGGCATTCTCGCGCACGGTGCCTTCGGCATCGGCCTGGCGGGCGTCGATTTCCCGGAGTCGCCGTGGGAGGACATCAGCAAGATCGAGTTCGGCGGTCGGATCGAGTGGCGCTGGGATCGCTTCAGCTTTGCGATCGCGGACTTCTACGGCTACGAGGACCTGCCGTATCTCGATCGCATCTCGACCTACGAGCGCAACGTCGATCCGCTGACCGGCCGCATGCGGGTGATGGGGAGCTTCGGCGCCGATCAGCCGTGCCGGTTCCAGCCCCTGGCGTTGCGCGCGAATGCGGCGATGGGGATCCCCATGGTCGATGATGCATGTCTCCAGGCCGGACCCACCCGCCGCGACGATCTCGACCCCGGCGAGTTCATCGGCGGCGTGCCCTTGAACACCTATCTCGCCAACGCCGCCCTGCTGCCGCTGGGGTCCGACGGCATGCCGATCCCCGCGCTCGCCGGCCACCCGGGTGTCTTCGCGGGCGAAGACCCCAGCGACCCGACGTACTCGCCCAACAACGCGCTGGACGCCTCACCGGTCAATCAGCAGTTCTTCGCGGCGGTCTGCGCCGGCACAGTCGGCGTGAGCGCGCTCGACCCCGCAGCGTGCGCGGGCACGATCTTCGGCAGCCAGCAGGCGCTGCCGATCAACGCCAACCTCTACCGGCTCGCTCCCCTGATCGGCAACTTCCTGACCGGGAGCGGCGCCAAGGACGGCATGGGCGACCCGTCCCTGGGGTATGGCGCGCTGGGCGTACAATTGATCGCAGGGGCCGCCGGCGTCAACACAAGGGACCTCGACTCTGCGCTGGTCAAGCTGAACCGCGACCTGGGAGACGGCGAGCAGTCCGGCCGCGCGAGTAGCACCGACCAGGGCCCTCGGGGCTGGGGCGCCTGGAAGTCCGCGGCTCAGGTCGGATACGACGACAACAACTTCGGCTGCGTCGACGACGCTCTGCTCGAGCAGAGCGAGCTGACCCGCAGGAACTTCATCGATACCAACGGCACCTTTTTCTCGCCCTTCGGCACCAAGTCGATCCCCTGCCACAGCTCCGGGTCGATGATCGACGACCTCGGGCTCTACCTGAGCCCCGAGCAGCAGGCGATGCTCGGCTGCGGCCCGTTCTTCGGCACGAACTGTGCGGACTCGGGCATCGATCTGCTGCACGCCGAGGCCAGCGTGCTGTTCCAGTCGTTCCCGGGCTTCGAGGGCACCGCGGACCCGGCCGGCGGAGCGAACTTCACGGCGGGCCCGGCCGGTGCCTCACTGCCGCAGCAGTGGACGACGAACAACATGAAGTTCGATGGCACGGTGCTGGGGCGTCGCATGGCCGACGACGGCCAGGATCGCCAGCAGCCCGGCACGATCCTCTTTCGCGGCGGTCCGGTGGGCACGGTGGTCGTCGATCGCGACACCGGGGAGCAGATGGTGCTGCCCGGCGCCCGCAGCGCCTTCGCCTTCGACGCGGAGGATGGCACGCTGATCGCGAACCCGGAGTACCGGCCCATGCAGGACGGCTGCGTCGGGGACGGGGCCCTGTACGCGAGCCTGGGGCTTACCATTCCGACCGAGTGTGAGACCAGTGGCTCGCCCAACGTGCCGTTGCACGCCCTCCGGCATCCGCTCGCCACCACCGGAACGCAGCGCCTTGCGCCGATTGGCGGCAGCGACCAGCCGCAGTACTTCCGCAGCGAGATGGCGGCGCTGTCGTTCAACTTCCTGATGCTGCTGGCAGTCAACGACGGCTTGTTCGATGCGGACAATCCTTTCGCCCTGTGCAAGGACTCGGACCCGGACGCGGTCTTGGTGGGCCCGTGCGAGCTCGACGCGTCCGGCAAGCCCGTGCCGGTCTGCAGCCTCGCGACACCGCAGTACTGCGGCACGGTGCGCGGGCTGATGGGTCTGGCCGGGCTGACGCGCAACGTGCTCCGAGCGGGCGGCGACGGGACGTTCGGGCGCCGCACCTTCGTCTGGCAGTCGGGCGGCGAGGCCGTGCTCGGGTTCGCCCGCCGCAACGTGCTCGGCTTCTCGGGCGACTTCGCCGAGGACTTCACCAAGTCGAACTTCAGCCTCGAAGCGACCTGGTTCAATGACGTTCCGCGCAGCAGCACCGACACGTACAGCGGTGTGAGGAATGCCGACGACTACAACATCACCCTGTCGATCGACCGCCCGACGTTCGTGAACTTCCTCAACGCGAACCGGACGTTCTTCTTCAACACGCAGTGGTTCTTCCGCTATCGCGACTTCAGCCATGCGCCGGGTCGCTGGGACCTGCTCGGCACGTTCACGATCCTTGCGGGCTACTTCCAGGACCGGCTGCTGCCGAGCGTGACGTTCGTGTACGACATCCGCTCGAGCACGGGTGCGGTGCTGCCGCAGATCCAGTACCGCTATACCGAGGCCTTCTCGATCGTCGTCGGAGCGCAGTTCTTCGCCGGTCGACCCGATGTGAACCCGATCTCGATCAACGGCCTCGGGCCGGTCAGCAACGAGCAGGGGCCGTACGCCTACCAGGCGCAGAGCGACGTCGGCGTGTCGATCGTGCGGCACATCGACAACTTGTTCGTCCGCCTGCGCTACTCGTTCTAGCGGGCCAGCAGGTCAGTGGCCGCGGTCGAGCGCTGCGGCGGAGGTCAGGCCAGGCAGGTCGCTCTTGTCGAAGGGGAGCGATCGCACGTCGTACGATTCGCGGCGCCAGCCGCCGCCGCCGTGGATCGAGTCGTACGAGACCTGTGCTACGGGGTCGAACACCAGTGCCGGGACGCCGCCGGGCCACTCCGGGTACTCGGGCTGATCCCCACTGAAGCGGTGCACGAAGATCTGGATGTCGAGTAGTCGGCGCTTGCCGGCGCGTGTCAGCCGGAACAGCGGCTGCTGTGTCTGGTAGTCGACCCAGTAGGTCACCGTGCGGATCGCCTCGTCGTTGCGCCGCAGAGCTCCTTCGATCACCACCGCATGGCGCGGCTCCCAGCGGTCGCTCGCGACGGACAACCCGGCCGGTCCGAAATTTCGGTTGCTCGACGCGGGGAAGCCCGGCTTCGACGCGTTGATCGGTGCGAGGACGTCCTGCGTGCCGCGCATCCGCCAGTGATAGGCGTTCGGACGCAGCGAGAGCCCCTCGAAGCCGCGATAGGCGTGGGTCGTGCTCGCGGCCGATCGGCCGGCGGTGGGATTGATACTTCCGCCGCTGCCGAACGAGATCGGGCCGCCGCCACCCTGCGCCGAGACCGAGTACGTCGGGAAGTACAATCCGTCCACCCAGGAGGTCGAGGCGCGTCGCGACTTCCGCATCTCGGGGACGTAGACGAAGGTGTCGTCCGGCTCCTGGTAGCGCTTCAGGGCCGTCTTCGGCCGGAACTGGCGCCAGGCCACGTGACGCACATCGAACGGCTTGGTGAAGCGGCCTCCGGCGATCCACCAGTAGTCGCTGGCCGAGGCGACCGCATAGCCCGCGTCCGCCAGATCCGCGCGCCCGCGCGTGGGCAGCAGGAAGAAGTCACCCTCGTAGGTCAGGGCGCTGGCCGCGCGGCTCGAGAAGTCGACCACGCGGAAGTGACCGCGGTGTCCCCCGCCGCGGAAGCGCAGCTCGAGGTTCCAGGCCCAGCGTGCGGCGGCGTCGGCGGCCTCCGGGTCGATCGCTGCGGGCGGGAAGGGCAGGCCGGCGCGGTAGCCGCGCAGCGAGCCGTCCTGCTCGAGGCGCACCTCACCGGCGTGTTCGTCGCCGGCGCGCGTGAAGAAGCCCGGGATCGGATAGCGGCGATGACACGGCCCGATCTCCATGCGCATGCCCTCGAAGAAGAAGGCCTCGCGGTGGGCCCAGATCTCCTTTGGGACGAGCTGGCGCAGGATCAGCAGGTCGTGTGCGGTCAGCACCATGCCCTCGCGCAGCGTCACGGCGACCGCATCGCGCGGCTCGGCGCCGTCGCCCGCGCGGCCGGTGCTGCCGCCGGAGACCGTCGGGCAGTCGTCCTCATCGGGGGGCGTCGCGGTCGAGGGGGCAGCGGCGATCCCGTTGGCAAGGCAGCCGGAGAGCAGCAGGACGAGCGCGCGATGCGGGGGCATCGGCGGAGTCTATCCTACCCTCGGTAGACGGAGGCGGTGATGGCGCGTCGTTCGATCGGAACTCCGCTCGTGATCGGCATCGTAACGGTGCTGCTGCTGCTGCTGCTGGCGGCGGGTTGGCAGGTGCTCGTGATCGGCGACTTCGAACCGCGCCCGGGACCGCATACGCTCGACTGGATCCTGCTGGTGCTCGGCTCGCTGTTCTTCCTGGTCGTGCTGATCGGGCTCGTCTGGCTGTGCGCGTGGCTGGTACAGGAGATGCGGCTCAACCAACGGCAGCGCGCGTTCGTCGATGCGGTGACCCACGAGCTGAAGACGCCGCTCGCCTCGTTTCGTCTGTACCTGGACACGCTGGGTCGCCACGATCTCGACGCCGAGCGTCGGCAGGGCTTCATCCGCCGCATGGGAGAAGACATCGATCGACTCGACGCTACGGTCGATCAGGTGCTGGCCGCGGCGCGCGCCGAGGAGCGGCGCGGCGGGGCGCGCGACAGCGTCGCGATCAGCGAGCTGCTCGACGCGTGCGCGAACGACGTGTGCGAACGCAACCGGCTTCCGCGGGACTCGGTGTACTTCACGCGACGGGAAGCGTCGAAGGTGCGGGGCGATGCTGCAGAGCTCGGAATCGTGTTTCGCAATCTGCTCGAGAACGCCATCAAGTACTCTGAAGAGCCAGTCGACGTGCGCATCGGCCTGAGCGAGCTGAACGACGGCCGGGTGCGCGTGGAGATCGAGGACAACGGAATCGGCATCCCGTCGGCGGAGCTGCGAAAGATCTTCCAGCGCTTCTACCGCGCCGGCCGAGACGTGCAGCGAAAGGCGGCCGGCCTGGGGCTTGGCCTGTTCATCGTGCGCGGACTGCTGCGGCGCCAGGGAGGGCGGGTGGTGGCGCAGTCCGCGGGATCCGGCCACGGGAGCCGCTTCGTCGTGACGCTCCGGGCCGCGCCGCAGCCGGGAGCCTGAGCCGTGGGGACGATCTGGGTCATCGAGGACGAGGCGCATCTCGCAGAGGGCCTCCAGTTCAACCTCGAGGCGGAGGGCTACGAGGTCGAGGTCTTTGCGGACGGCGGGATCGCCTGTGAACGGCTCGCCGCCAACGAGTCGGTACCCGATCTCGTGGTGCTCGACGTGATGCTCCCGTCGATGAACGGCTTCGAGGTTGCGCGGCGCGCCCGGGCCGCCGGCAATTACGTTCCGATCCTCATGCTGACGGCCAAGGACGACGCCGAGGACCGCGTTCGCGGCATCGCAGAGGGTGCAGACGACTACCTGACCAAGCCCTTTCGGCTCGACGAGCTCCTGGCGCGCGTGCGCGGTTTGCTGCGTCGCCGCCGTTGGGATGGTGGTGGCGCGGAGCGCGACCCCTGCCGCGAGGTGTCGTTCGGCGACGTCACCGTGCGCTTCGATCGCTTCGAGGTGGTGACACCGAGCGCGACGGAGCGCATCACCACCCGCGAGGCCGGGTTGTTGCGCGCCCTGGTCGATCGCGAAGGCGAGGCCATCACGCGGGGCGAGCTGCTCGAGCAGGTCTGGGGGCTCCGTCCCGACACGAAGACGCGTGTGGTCGACAGCTTCATCGTGCGGCTGCGACGCTACGTCGAGCGCGATCCGGCGAGCCCGCGACACATCGTGGCGGTTCGAGGCCACGGGTACAAATTCGTCCGCTGATTGCAAGCTTTTTCGCTCAGCCACCCTATCACGATTGACTTGTGGATCGCCCTCCGGCCGTGCCAACCTCGGGGCGTGTACAGCGCGCTGCGATACCACGTTCATCCAGAGCTGGACGCCCCGGTGCTGGTGCTGGCATTTGCCGGCTGGAACGACGCCAGCGAAGCCGCGACAGGTGCTGTGCAGTTCGTCAACGATTCATTGCGTGCGGTACCACTGGCTGAGCTCGACCCCGAGGACTTCTACGACTTCACGGTCACACGCCCGCACATCACGCTCGAGGACGGTGGACAGCGCCGGATCGTCTGGCCCAGCACCGAGTTCCGCTACGGGCATCTCGATCCGATCGAGTTCGTCACTGGTCTTGGCACCGAGCCCCATATGTGTTGGCGCAAATTCAGCGACTGCGTCGCATCGCTGGCTTCCGCGATCGGAGCCACGCGCGTCGTATTGCTAGGCGCCCATCTCGCCGATGTCGTCTACTCGCGGCCAGTCGACGTCTCGGGCTTCGCGAGCGATCCGGCGGTGCTCGACGAGCTCGGGGTCACGCCCTCGGTCTACGAAGGTCCGACGGGTATCATCGGGGTGTTGTCGGAGCGCTTGCAGGAAGAGGGGCGGGAGGTGTTGTCGCTGTGGGCGGGTCTGCCGCACTACCTGAATACCTCTCCCAACCCGCGCGGTACGCTGGCCTTGATCGATCGGCTGGGGCGCTATCTGGGCGTTCGTTTCGACGACGCCGAGCTGCGCTCCGAGGCCGTCGACTTCGAGAAACGTGTGAGCGAGATCGTGGCAGCGGATCCCGAGCTGAGCGACTACGTGAAGCAGCTCAAGCGTCGGGATTTCGGGCAGTAGCCGCCGCCCCGGCGGCTGGGCGGACATGGATCCGGCGCACCTCGACGAGCTGATCGAGCTCGAAGACACCTACTGGTGGCACGTCTCCAAGCGCAGGCTGGTGATTGGGCTGCTCGCGCGCGATTTTCCGGCGCCCTGCCGGCTGGTTGAAGGCGGTGTTGGCTCTGCGCGCGATCTGCTCGAGTTCCAGCGCGCGGGCTACACGGTGTCGGGCTACGACGCGATGCCCGAGTCGGTCGCCAACGCCCGCGAGCGCGGTCTCGACGTCCTCCGGCACGACCTCGAGCGCACCTGGCCCGACGGCGAGGGCTCGCTGGACGTGGCCGTGCTGCTCGACGTGCTCGAGCACATCGCCGACCCGGTGAGCGTGCTCGCCAACGTGCGGCGCGCTCTGCGTCCGGGGGCTGGCGCGGTGATCACGGTTCCAGCCTATCCGTTCCTGCACGGCGACTGGGATCGCGCGCTGGGTCATCAGCGACGCTACACGGTGCGCATGCTGCGCGGGCAGGCGATGGAGGCGGGTCTCGACGTCGCGCGGATTACGCACTGGAATGCTTTCAGCCTGCCGGCGGCCCTGGCCGTTCGCGGGCTTCAGCGGTTGTTTCCGCGCGACGCGCCGCCGGCAGAATTTCCGAGGGTCCCGAGCGTGCTGAACCGGATGCTGATCGCCTGCGCGAATGTCGAGCGTGCGTGGCTGCGGGTGCTTCCGCTGCCGGTCGGATTGTCGCTGTTCGCGGTGCTCCGCAGGCCGGGCTAGTCGGCCCTGCGGATCAGTCGAGCTCGATTGATTCCTCGACGAGCATGACCGGGATCGAGTCGTCGACGATGTAGAGGACGCGGCCGTCCTCGCGCACCAGGGCCTCCTCGATCCGGTCGCTCACGGCGTCGCCGCTGCGGTTGCGCAGCGAGCCGTCTTCGATCCTGCCGTTCACGGCCGCCAGCATCTCGGTAGACGCCGGTTGCACGGGTTGTTTCGTTTCCGGGCAGACGAGGATGTCGAGGAGCTCCTGGCTGACGGGCATGACGAATCCCTTTGTTTGGAGGCGGTGTCGGAGGGAAGCCACGCCGTGGCTGCTGCGACCTGCCTTCCGGGCGCGCCGCTAGCGTAGCATCGCGGACGGGTAGTCGAGGATGCGGCGGGCAATGATGAGTTGATTGATCTGTTGCGTGCCTTCGTAGATGTCGTTGATCTTGGCGTCGCGCATCCACTTCTCGACCAGCAGCTTGTTCGAGTAACCGACGGGCCCGAGCAGCTCGACGGCCTTCTGGGTGATCTGCGTGACTGCGAGCCCGGCCTTTGCTTTGGCCATCGACGCCTCGAGGCTGTTCGGGGCACCGGAGCTGATCATCTTTGCGGCGCGCCAGGTCAGCAGGCGCGCCGCCTGCAGCTCGGCCTCCATTTCGATCACGTCGCGCTCGATCGCGGTGAGCTCGCGCGGTGGAGCGTCGTAGCGGATCGTCACGCCTTGACGCCCGAGCTCCTCCTTCAGGAAGTCGAGCGCGGCGCGCCCGACACCGACGGCCATCGCGGCCACGATCGGGCGACTGGCGTCGAAGGTCGCCATTGCGCCCTTGAAGCCCTTGTCACCGCTCTGCTTGGGGTCCCTCTTCTTGACATCGCGCCGGCCGAGCAGGTTCGACTCGGGGACGCGGCAATCCTCGAATACGAGCGTCGCGGTGTCCGATGCTCGGATGCCCAGCTTGTGCTCGACCCCGACCAGCTTCATCCCGGGCGTGCGGGCCGGCACGACGAACGACTTGATGCCACCGCGGCCGGCGCTCTTGTCGACCGTCGCCCACACCACGACGAAGCCGCCCTCGACCTGGGAAGCCCCTTCGCCAGCGGTACAGAAGATCTTGGTGCCGTTGAGTACCCACTCGCGGCTCGCCTCGTCGAAGTCGGCCGTTGCCTGGATCGCGGCCGAATCCGAGCCCGCGCTCGACTCGGTGATCGCCATGGCGCCCCAGATCGGATGTCCCGAGCCGCGGAAGGCGGACAGGAACTCTTCGCGCTGCTCGTTGGTGCCCGCCGCGCTGACGGCCGAGCCGCCGAGTGCCGGCGTCGGCATGCGCAGGTACAGCCCCGCATCGCCGAAGCACAGCTCCTCGGCCTGGATGCACACGGTGACGAAGCCGTCGGTCGGCTGTGAGACGTCGACCGGTGCACCCTTGCGGCCTTCGTTCCACCAGAAATCGACCCATTCGGTGGGCAGGTCGTGCTCTTGATCGTCGTACTTGCGCGAGATCGGGCGCATCTGCTCGTGCGCGATCCGATTGAAGTGCGCGCGCGAGATCTCGGTGTTCGAGGTCGGCTGAAAGTCGATTCCCATGGCGCTTCCGTTCCGTTTCTGATTGCCGCGCTCAGACGAGCGTCAGCGCTTCGAAGCTCGCAAAGCCGCGTGCGTTGCGCAGGTGCATCTCGGGCAGGTAGTCCCGGATGTAGCCGTAGCCGCCGAAGACCTGGACCGCGCCGTCGGCCACCGCGAGCGCAGTGCGCTGTGCCTTGCCGATCGCGAGCATCGCCTCGCGCGTGGCATCGAGCCCCTGATCGATGCGCCAGGCGGCCTCCCAGGCCAGCAGGCGAGTGCCGTCGATCTCGGTAGCCATGTCGGCCAGCTTGAAGGCGATGGCCTGCTTGGTGGCAATTGGTGCGCCGAAGGCCTCGCGCTCCTTCGCATAGGCGAGCGCCAGCTCGTAGGCCGCGCGAGCAACGCCGACGGCACAGGCCGCGAGCGCTGCGCGGCCCCGCGCGAGCAGCGCTCGCAGGTCGCCGTCCGCAGCGCCGCCGAGCCGCGCCGAGGCCGGGAGCCGCACGCTGGAGAGCGCGAGCTCTGCCGTCGGCAGCGCGCGGATCCCCATGTTCGATTCCGGCTCGGCGTGAAGGCCGGCTGCGTCGGTATCGACGAGGAAGGCCGCGAGCTCGCCCTCCTCGGACGCGACCACCCACAGATGCGAAAGGTCCTCCTGCCACGGCACGAAGCACTTGGCGCCATCGAGCACGTACTCGTCACCGTCGCGCTTGGCGGTCGTCTGCGGTCGAACCGGATCGAAGTCGAAGCGCGGCTCGACCCAGGCGAGCGACCCCGCGGCCGGCTCGGCACCGACCAGTCCGGGCAACAGCAGCTGCTTCTGCTCGTCACTGCCGTAGAGCGCGACCGGGATGGCGAGCAGCGACGGAGAGAGCACGCCGAGCGCGAGCCCGAGGTCGCCCCAGGCGAGTTCCTCGGCGATCAGGCAGCCAGTGACCGCGCTGAGCTCGCCGCCGCCCCCGTACGCCTCGGGAAGTGCGTTTGCGACGAGCCCGAGCTCGTGCGCCGCGCCGAGCACGTCGCGATCGAGTTGGCTGGCTTCGTCACACGGACGCGCTCGGGGCCGCAGCTCGTTGCTGGCGAACTGGCGCACCGTATCGCGCACCAGTGCCTGCTCGTCGGTCGGGTCGAAGTCGATCATCGCGGCTGCAGTTCGCCCGGACCCACTCAGAGCCGTTCGAGAACGGTCGCGATTCCCATTCCGCCACCGATGCACATCGTCACCAGGCCCGTCGTCTGGTCGCTGCGTTCGAGCTCGTCGAGCACGGTTCCGATCAACATGCCGCCGGTGGCGCCGAGCGGATGGCCGAGTGCAATCGCGCCACCGTTGACGTTGACCCTGGCGTGATCCATTCCGGTGTCGCGCATGGTCTTGAGCGGCACGGTGGCGAACGCCTCGTTGATCTCGATCAGATCGATGTCGCCGATCTGCATTCCGGCCTTCTCGAGCGCCTTCGGTACTGCCGTCGACGGCGCGGTCAGCATTGCCACCGGCTCGCTGCCGGTGGTCGCCATTGCGAGGATCCGGGCGCGGGGCGAGAGCCCGTGGGACCTCGCGTACTCGGGCGACGCCAACAGCACGGCACTGGCGCCGTCGACGAGGCCCGAGGAGTTGCCCGCGGTGTGTCCGTGCTCGATTCGATCGAGCTGCCGGTACCGCGAGAGCGCCATCTCGTCGAGCGTGCGCACCTCGCCCCGGGCGACGTGGGCGCCCAGCTTCTCGAACGAAGGCGATAGCTGGCCCAGCGACTCGGCGGTGCTGCTGGCGCGCGGGTGCTCGTCGCGTTCGAGCACGACATCGCCGGCGAGGGCGCGCACCGGGATCAGGCTTCTCGCAAAGCGGTCTTCCGCCTGGGCGGTCGCACAGCGTCGTTGGCTCTCCGCCGCGTAGGCGTCGAGCTCTTCGCGCGAGAGGCCCTCGAGTGTCGCGATCAGGTCGGCGGAGATGCCCTGCGGCACCTGCGGGTGCTGGTCGATCAGGTTCTGGTTGCCGCCGTGCATCTTCGAGCCGTCACTGCCCATCGGCACGCGTGACATCGACTCGACGCCGCCGCCGATCACCAGATCCTGCTGGCCCGACATCACGCCCATGGCCGCGAAGTTCACCGCCTGCTGGCCGGAGCCGCAGTAGCGGTTGAGCGTCACGCCGGTTGCGGCCTCGGCCGGCCAGCCGGCCGCGAGCGCGGCCATCCGCGCAAGGCAGCCGCCCTGATCCTTGACCGCGCTGACGATGCCCGCGACGACGTCCTCCACGTCGGCCGGCTCGAACCCGCTGCGATCCTGCAGAGCGTTCAGGCACTGCGCCAGCAGCTCCTGCGGATGGACGCCGTACAGGCCGCCGGTCTCGGGCTTGCCCTTGCCGCGAGGTGTTCGAACGGCGTCGATGATCCAGGCTTCCGACATCGGGGGCTCCTTTGCGCGGCGTGTCATCGGGTGCCGACGCGTGGATGAGGGGATGCGAACCAGGAGCGGCCGCCAGCGCCCATGCGTGGCGAGCCCCGCACAATACCTCAACGACGCTCGCAGCTGTCCTCGTGGCTGAGGCTGCCGCAGGTGGGCTTGCGGCCTCGCCGACTGCAACCATTCGATGCGTCGCAGCGACCGGGATGACGCCCGATCCTCCTTGACTCGGTGGGGCTTGCGGATTATCACACGCTCCGCCGCAGAGAAGTCTCACGCAAGCACTGCGTACGCGTGTGAGTGGCTTCGACATCCTGCTGGTCACTCGTTGGCTCGCTGCTGCACCGGTGGTGTGGGCTCGGGGCCCCGGGGAACCAGCAGTAAATCAACGCCCGCCCCTGGCTCACAGCGGCAGCTGGCGCCGGGGCGGGGTGGGCTCGAAGAGACCCAGATGAATCAGACAACTCGCCGTTACTGTGCCGTCGTACTTGCCGCGTGCGCGGTCGGTGCTGCCGCTGTGCTGATTCCGTCGCTTGGTGACGCTGCCGGTGGGGGCCACGCCGAGGAGCCGCAGGCGACACGGGGGCCGACGCTGGTCGCCGCCAGCGTGTGCGAAGCGCAGCGGCTGAAGGCGCGCAAGGCGGACGATTCGCGGCTCTCGATCGAGATCCCCAAGGAATTCGACAAGCCCTGGCCGTCGCTGTCGGCGTGTGAGTCGCACGATGCGGCCTGGGACGAGGACGCGGACGGGCCGATGCAGCCGATTCCATTCAGCCATGCGCACCACGCGGGCGAATTCGAGATCGACTGCCAGTACTGCCACTCGGCGACCGATCGCTCTCGTGCCGCGGGGATGCCGTCGGTGGAGGTCTGCATGGGCTGCCACCAGATGTTCCCCGCGGAGTACGACGAACTCGAGGGCATTCGGATCCTCAAGCAATACTGGGCCGAGAAGCAACCCATCGCCTGGCAGCAGATCCACCGCCTGCCCGAGCACGTGAAGTTTCGTCACAACCGTCACATCCAGGCGGGAGTGGATTGTCAGCAGTGCCACGGTCCCGTCGAGGAGATCGACAAGATGCACATGGTTCCGGACACCAAGTGGTGGTTCTACGGACTGCCGACGGCAAAGCTCGAGATGGGCTGGTGCATCGAGTGTCATCGAGACAACAACCAGCAGGCGACGCAGGACTGCGTCACCTGTCACCACTAGGTCGCGCCCCCAGCGCGAACCACCCACGACCAGGACGGACGCATGCCCGATCTCGATCGTCGCGATTTTCTGAAGCTCGTTGGCCTCGGGGCCGGTACTGCCACAGCGGCGGGGTGCTCGGATCCGATCGAGAAGCTCGTCCCGTATGTGGTGCAGCCTGAAGAGATCACGCCGGGCATCGCGACGGTGTATGCCTCGACGTGCCGCGAGTGCGAAGCCGCGTGCGGTCTTCACGTCTCCACGCGCGAGGGCCGGCCCATCAAGCTCGAGGGCAACCCCGAGCACCCGATCAATCGGGGCAGGCTGTGCGCGCGCGGCCAGGTGGGGATCGGCCGCACCTATCATCCGGACCGCTACGAGGGGCCGCGCGCCGACGGGCAGGCCACGACCTGGGACGATGCCGAGGCGCGGCTGCTGGCGGCCGTGCAGGCCAACCCGGGCGGTACCTGGGTGCTCGGAGCGAGCCGCGGCCCGACGATCGACGGCATCATCGACGCGGTCGTCGCGGGAGGCGGGCTCGGCGGGCGCGTGGTGTACCAGCCGTTCGACGGCTCGGCGCTGCGTGCCGCTACCGAAGCAGTGTTCGGCGTCGCCGCCACGCCGCAGTTCGACCTGTCGGGCGCCGACCTGGTGCTCGACTTCGACTCCGGCTTCCTCGACACCGGGCTCTCGCCGGTCGAGAACGCCGCACAGTTCGCGGCGGCGCGCGACATCGCCCGGCACCCCGACGGCGGTGCCCGGCTCGTCACGATCGGTCCACGCCTCACGATGACCGGCAGCAATGCCGAGAGCTGGATTCCCGCCGCGGCCGGCAGTGAGGGCGCACTCGCCCTGGCCCTCGCGCGAGCGGTGGCCTCGAAGCGAGGAGTCGTCGACGCGGCGCTCGATGCCGCGATCGCGAAGGCTCCCGCGCTGTCGGCGGCTGCGACGGCGGCCGACGTCGACCTCGCATCGCTCGAGCAACTCGTCGATGCGATCGCGCACGCGCACGCGGTCGTGGCGCTTCCGCCGAACCCGGCCGCTGCGGGCACCAATGCGGTAGCGGCCAACGCCGCGGTGCTGCTGCTCAACGCTGTTGCCGGCTCGGTCGGCTCGGGTGTCAAGATCCCGCGCGGGCCGGATCCGCGCGCCGCCGCACCCTATGCCGAGGTGCAGGCACTCGTCGATGCGATGAACGCCGGCCAGGTTTCGGTGTTGATCGTGCACGACGCCAATCCGCAGTACTCGCTGCCGAGTGCGAGCGGCTTCTCGGCGGCTCTGGAAAAGGTGGGCCTGGTGGCTTCGCTGGCCTCGTTGGTCGACGAGACCTCGGTCGAGGCCGCCCTCGTCCTTCCCGACCACACCCCGCTCGAGTCCTGGGGCGATGCCGAGCCGCGCGCCGGTGTTCGCTCGCTTGTTCAGCCCACCATCCGGCCGCTTCACGATACGCGGGCGATCGGCGACGTGTTCCTCGTGCTCGGTCGCGGGCTCGGTGTCAGTGTTCCCTCTGGCACGACGCGCGACATCGTCGCGGCAAACTGGGGCGGCGGAGCCAGTTTCCGCGCGGCACTGGTGCGCGGCGGGAGCTTCTCCGAATCGTCGGCGGGCCACGCGTCGGTCGAGACGGGTGCGGCCGGGGCCATCGGGGCCGCTTCGCAGTTTTCGGGCAGCGGCGACTACACGCTGATCGCATATCCGCACAGCTATCTCGGCGACGGCTCCGGCGCTGCGCTGCCCTGGATGCAGGAGATCCCGGATCCTGTCACCAAGCTTTCGTGGCGTTCGTGGGCCGAGATCAGCAAGACGACGGCCGAGCGTCTCGGCGTGAAATTCGGCGATGTGGTCCGGATCGACACCGGCAACGGCGCGATCGAGGCTCCCGTCTATCCGCGCGGCGGTATCCGCGACGACGCGGTGGCGGTCGCGATCGGCCAGGGCCACACGGTCGGTCACTACGCCTCGATGGCCGGCGACGGCTCACCGGGCGTTGCGCGCGGCGCGAACGTGGCCGCGCTGCTGCCGGCCGCGACCGACGAGGGCGGGGGTCGAGCCTGGCTCGCAACCCGCGCCTCGCTGACGAAGAGTGGCGCCTTCCAGCGCGTTGCGCTCAGCCAGTGGTTCGACAATCAACGTGGACGTGGGCTGGCCAGGCAGGTGTCCTTGCTGGCGCTGGCCGGCGGGCACGACGACGACCACGAAGGTCCGCACGTCATCGAGCAGCCGTTCGAGCGCGCCAACGATGCAGCTCCCGGCGATCCGTACCGCTGGGGACTGACGATCGACAACGATCGCTGTACGGGCTGCAGCGCCTGCATCGCCGCCTGCTACGTCGAGAACAATGTCCCGATCGTGGGCGAGACCAACGCCATCAAACACCGCGAGATGAATTGGATCCGGATCGAGCGCTACATCGGCGACGGCGACACCGAGGGCGGCGAGGAGCGCCGGCCGCACCCGGATCGCGAGGTGCTCGGCGGTGAAGTCGACGTGCGCTTTGCGGCGATGCTGTGCCAGCACTGTGGCTCGGCGCCGTGCGAGTCGGTCTGCCCCGTGATTGCGACCTACCACACGCCCGACGGTCTGAACGCCATGATCTACAACCGCTGTGTCGGTACCCGCTATTGCGCCAACAACTGCGTGTACAAGGTGCGGCGCTTCAACTACTTCGACTACGGCTACGACAACTGGCCGGGGCTGCTGTCACTGATGCTGAACCCCGACGTCACGGTTCGCGGCCAGGGCGTGATGGAGAAGTGCTCGTTCTGCGTACAGCGCATTCAACTCGCGCGTCAGCCAGCCAAGGACGAGGGGCGAGATATCCGCGACGGCGAGATCGTCACGGCCTGCCAGCAGTCGTGTCCGACCGATGCGATCACCTTCGGCAACACGCGCGACGCGAAGGCCGCGGTGAACACCAGGGTCGACGAGCGGCGCTCCTATTACTCGCTGCACATGTTGAATACCCGGCCCGGCATCACGTACCTCGCGCAGGTCAAGCGCGTCTCCGAGGAGTCTCACTCATGACGCCTCCGCCTCCTGCGACGGCTGTCGCCGATATGGCTCAGTCGTCGCCCGCGTTCCAGGACTCGAAGATCAATCGGGACATCCTGAACCCGACTCGCTACGTCTCGCTGCCCTGGTTGGGGCTGTTGTTGCTGGCGGTCCTGGGCGTGGGCCAGGCTGTCTTCTCGCTTGGCTACCAGACTTACGTCGGCCTGGGCGTGGCCGGCTATCAGGCGCCTGTCTTCTGGGCCGTCTACATCATCACATTCGTCTTCTGGATCGGAATCGGTCACGCCGGCACGCTGATCTCGGCGATCCTGTTCCTGTTCCGCGCCAAGTGGCGCAACGCGATCAACCGTGGCGCCGAAGCGATGACGGTGTTCGCTGTTCTCACGGCGGCGCTGTTCCCGCTGATTCACATCGGCCGGCTCTGGAAGTTCTACTTCCTGATTCCGTATCCGAATCAGCGGGGCCTGTGGGTGAACTTCAAGAGCCCGCTGCTGTGGGACGTGTTCGCGATCAACACCTACATGACGATCTCGATCGTCTTCTTCTACGTAGGCCTGATCCCGGACATTGCGGTCGCGCGCGATCGCTCGACGGGTCTCAAGCGGGTCATCTACGCGATCCTTTGCCTCGGCTGGCAGGGCACCTCGGGCCAGTGGAAGGCGCACACCCGCACAGTGCTCCACCTGTCGGGTCTGGCGACGCCGCTGGTGCTGTCAGTGCACTCGGTCGTGTCCTGGGACTTTGCGATGTCCATCATCCCCGGGTGGCACGCCACGATCTTCGCGCCGTACTTCGTGGCGGGCGCGATCTTCGGCGGCTTCGCGATGGTACTGACGGTGATGATCCCGTCGCGTCGGATCTTCGGCCTCGAGGCATATATCACCGACTACCACTTCGAGAATATGTCGCGCTTCATCCTGTTTACGTCGTGGATCGTCGGGTACGCATACGGGATGGAGTACTTCATTGCCTGGTACAGCGGTGTCGAAGCAGAGCAGACGAGCTTCTTCCTGCGCGCCTTCGGTCCATACTGGGTCAGCACCTGGATCATGATCAGTGCCAACTGCATCTTCCCGCAGCTCTTGTGGTTCAAGAAATTGCGTACGCACGTTCCGACGCTGTTCGTGTTGTCGGTGATCATCAACATCGGGATGTGGTTCGAACGCTACGTCATCATCATCACGTCGACGTCGCGTGATTTCATTCCGGGGGCGTGGGGCTTGTACATCCCGAGCCCGGTCGAGCTCTCGATCCTGGCGGGCAGCTTCTGCTGGTTCGCGATGTTCTTCCTGCTCTTCATCAAGTTCTTCCCGATCATCGCAATCACCGAGGTCAAGGAACTCGCGATTCACGAGAAGTACGGGGGGGCGCACTGATGCCGACTCTGCTGAGTGTGTTCGACCGGCCGCAGGACGTGGCCGCCGTCGTCACCAAGCTCAAGGGCCGAGGCTTCAACGACCTCGAGACCTACTCCCCCGCGCCGTTCGAGGAGATCGAAGATGCGGTCGATCCGAGGCCGAGTCCGGTGCGGCTGTTTACGCTGATCGGCGGCCTCGCGGGCGTCGTGACGGGCTTCGCCATGCAGATCTGGATGTCGCTCGACTGGCCCCTGAAGATCGCCGGCAAGCCCTACGCGTCGATCCCGCCCTACGTGATCATCGGCTTCGAGCTTACGATCCTGTTCGGCGGTCTGCTGACACTGGTTGGCCTGTTGTTTGTCGGCAGGCTGTATCCCCGCTTCCGGCTCGACCCCGCCTACAGCATGCGCTTCTCGGCCGAGGAGTTTGGCATCGTGGTGACCTGCAAGGACCGTGATGTCTCCGAAGTGGACGCGCTGATGCGCTCGAACTCGGCGAAGGAGGTGTCCCTTGTCGATGCGTAGCTGTGCCGTCGCCGTCGCGGCGCTGACCCTGGCATCCGCGGGCTGTTGGGAGCAGGTCGATGGCGGCAAGTGGTTCCCGCAGATGAAGCGGCAGCTGGCCGTGCAGGCCTTCGAAGAGAACGCGATCTACCACGATGAGTACGGGGGCCAGCTGCAGGGCTTCACGCCGCCCGAGGGCACCGTGCCGGTGAGCTATGCCGGGGTGCCGGATCTCCGCTCCCTCGACATGGCGGGTCAGGATGCGGTTGCGAACCCGGTGCCGCGCACGCTGGCGTCGTTGCGCCGCGGTCAGCAGCTCTACGATCGCTATTGCGAGACCTGCCACGGGTCCGAGGGCGGGGGCGACGGTCCGGTGGCCGGTCCGCCGTTCGGGATCGGCCCCTTCGGTCTGGTGCTGCCGATCGGCGGTCCGGCGAGTCTGGCCCGGGCGCTCACCGACGGACACATCTACACGACGATCTCGCTCGGCCGTGGGCGAATGCCGAACTACTCGCGCATCAACCCCGAGGATCGCTGGAACGTCGTGAACTACGTGCGCGAGCTGAACGGAGGCGGCCAGTGAGTTCCTCGATCGTGGATGTGGAGAAGGCCACCCTGCGCGCCCTCCCGCAGCCGCTGACCGCGATCTGCTCGATCGCCGCCGTCGCGGGTGCCGCGGCGTTCGCATACGGTGTGTCGGCCGAGCCCGAAATCACCTGGCTGTCCTTCCAGTCGAACTGGGTCTTCTTCGCGACACTCGGGCAGGCCGGCGTGATCCTGTCGTGCATCTTCACGCTGGTGAACGCGCGCTGGCCCGGGCCGCTGCGCCGGATCGCCGAAGGCTTCGGTGCTTGGGTGCCGGCGACGCTGATTCTGTTCTGCATCTCGTGGCTGGCCGGCTCGGGCGAGTTCCTGTTCGAATGGCAGCGCGAGGGCGCCGTGCACGGCAAGGAGTCGTGGCTCAATCCGACGCGCCTGTGGTGGACCGATTTCGGGATCCTGGCCGTGATGACACTGCTGAGTGTTGCATTTCTGCGCGCTTCGGTCCGTCCGACGCTAGGCAACGCCGCATCGACCGCGACGGGCTTCGCGCGGATGATGGCCGAGCGCTTGACCGCCGGATGGCGTGGCGATGCCGAGGAGGTCGAAGCCGCCGAGGCGCGCAAGCGCTCGCTCGCGCCGATCACCACGCTGCTGTTCGCGTTCGGCTACAGCGTGTTGATTTTCGACCAGGTGATGTCGATGGAGCAGACCTGGTACTCGAACCTGTTCGGTGCGTACGTGATCTGGGGCGGTATCCTGGCGGCCATCGCCGGGATGGCGCTGGTGTCGGTGCTGCTCCGCAACTCACCCGATCTGGGCGTGCACATGACCGAGAAGCGGCGCCACGATATCGGCAAGCTGCTGTTCGCCTTCTCGATCTTCTGGATGTACCTCTTCTTCTCGCAGTACCTGGTGATCTGGTTCGGCAACCTGCCCGAGGAGACGCTCTATCTCCGCGACCGGCTCGGCCCGCAATTCGTGATCGACAAGGGCTTCAGCGAGGCCGCCTGGGACCGCGCCTGGATCAGCTGGGACTTCGACTTCGCTCGACTGAACGAGGCCTACGGCTGGACGTCGATGGTCGTCTGGACCTGCTGCTGGATCGTTCCGTTCTGGGTGCTGCTCGGCCAGTACCCGAAGAAGAACCCGTACATCCTCGGTACCGTCGCCACGATCGTGCTGGTCGGCCTGTGGGTCGAGCGCAATCTGCTGATCTGGCCGTCGGTGATCAAGGACGGCGGCTTCGTCTGGTTCGGAAGCCTGCAGATGCTGATCGCAGTGGGCTTCCTGGGCGCATTCTCGCTCGTGTTCCTGGTGTACACACGCGTGTTCCCGTCGCTGGCGCTTCCCGAGTCGGACTGATCGCCACAAGCCCTCGCGCGCGCGGCCACACCGCGTCTCGCCCAGCGTGGCGCGCGCTATGCTCGACGGGTGCGTTCCAGCCGAACCCGAGCCCCGTTCGAGCTGGTCGTTCGCGAAGGCGACGAGCTGTTCGAGCTGACTCGCCGCGGCCACTACCTGCTGCTCTCGGAGTCGGGTCTGTACCTCGGGCGCCTTCGCAACTCGCAGCGCGCTCGCTTCGTCCCGTGGAGTTCGCTGACCCACCTCGTGATCGGCAAGCGGTCGCTGTGGCTCGGAACGGGGAGCACCGTGCGCCTGATCACGCACGGACGCCGCAGCCCGCTGTCGTTCCAGCACATCGCTCAGCGGATCGAGCGGCGGATCGCGCGCCTGCCGGGAGGGATTGGGCAGCTCTCGCGGATGCGAGAGATCGACGAGCGCGCGCGCCGGGCCACGGCGCCTTGGGTCACGATCGCGGTCGTGGGGCTGTGCATCGCCATGCATCTGATGCAGATCTCGGACAGTCTGGTCTCCGAGGCCGGCATCTTCGTGCGCGAGCTTCTCGGGGAAGGAGAGCTGTGGCGCATCGTGACGCCCCACTTCCTGCACGACGAGACGTGGTTCTTCGTCTCGCCGGAGGCCGCCGTGGGGATCCCGTTGATCCTGCGCTTCCCGTCGCACATCGCGCTCAACTGCATGGGGATGCTGCTCCTGGGGCACCTCGTCGAGCAGCCGCTCGGCAGCGCGCGGACGATCTTCGTCCTAGCGCTGGCGGCGTTCGGAGCGATCTTCGTCACCGCAGTCGTCTCCGGGGAGCAGGTGCTCGGGGCCTCGGGGATGGTGCTCGGCCTCGCGGGTGCCGTGCTCGCGCTCGAGCTGAACGCGCCCGAGCGCCTGCCCGCAAACTGGCGGATTCGGCGAGGCCTGCTGATCGGAGCGCTCGCCGTCGAGCTGGTCGCGGGATTCACGCTGACATTCATCGCCGGCTGGGCACACCTGGGTGGCTTCCTGGGCGGTTATCTCGCGGCGAGGATCGTGGCGCGCGGAGCCCTTCGTGAGCGTGTCGCCGGCGGCTGGCTGCGTTCCGCCGCCATCGCCGTCGTTGCGTCGGTCGCGATCTCGTTTGCGGCGGCAGCGCCGCTGGTGCTGCGCATGGGCTGGGCCCTCGATCGCCACGCCCGGAACATCCTGGCGCTCGAGCGCGTCGGCGCGGTCACCCTCAACAACCTCGCCTGGCGCATTGCGACCGAGACCGACGGCTTTGCCCAGGCGTCAACGCGTGCACTCGAGCTCGCCGAACGAGCGGTCGCGGAGACCGAGCGCGCCAACCCCGATTACCTCGATACGCTGGCCGAGGTGCACTTCCTGACGGGCGACGCACGCTCCGCGATCCTCACCATCGACGAGGCGATCCAGATCGCACCCTGGGACGAGTACTTCCGCGAGCAGCGCGACCGCTTCGTCGGGCTGCGCGCTGCCGACGATCGGCCGGAGTCTCCAGCGCTGCCATGGCTGCTGCGTGGTCCCGCGGAGCCGCCGCCGTGGGACGACGGAACCGGCGTCGAGATCTGAGGCGCCGAGGGCCAGCTCCGGCCCCCCAGGAGGCTTCTGCTACGGCCAGACGTCTTCGCTGTCTTCGGGGACCAGTACGTCGCCGTCGAAGCGCCGGCCCACGATCGTCTTGAAGCGGAAGTCGTAGAGCGGCGGGGGGCGAAGCCTGACCAGCGCCAGGGCGCTCACCCGGGCGCGCTGCGCGATCGGACCGATATCGTTGATCGAGACGTGCAGTGGGCGCTCGCGGTCCAGCGGGGCGAGGTCGAGTTCGATACCGGCGTTCTCGGCGTCCTCGGCAGTCGGGATGAACACGGCCTCGTGCACCAGCAGCGATGCCCCGTCGGCAAACGCGACCAGAGCATCCACGCCCCAGCCCGTGCCGGCGACTACGACGCGGTGGGCGTTCCGCTGAAAGCTCCACGCGAGGCCCGGCAGGGGGCCGCCGGGGATCTCCGCTGCGCTGAGCGTGATCTGGCCCTGCTCCTCGCGGAAGTCGCCAAGGGTCTCCAGGACGTCGAAGGTCGCGCCCGCTGCCGGCAGCCCGAGCGGGTCCGCAAGCGCGGCTACGGCGCCCGCGTGCGCCCGCTCGAGCGCGCGTGCAAAGACCTGCGTACCCGGCGGCCCGATCAGTCGGAGAGGCTGCGAGCGGCCCTGTCTGAAGCCGGTCAGCAGCAGGTCATCGAGGCCGGTGGTGTTCTCGGGAAGCAAGCTCGTCAGCAGCACCGTGGTCGGTTGGACGACCGGGATGGCGGCCGCGCGCAGGCCCTCGGCGATCCCGCGTCCCGCGTCGACCAGCCAGAGACTCTGGCCGGCCCCGACGGCGATGCAGGGGCCGCGTCGGGTGGGGTTTTCGTAGGCGGTGCCGGTCCCGATGGCGACCACCTCGAGCGGCCCGAAGACGCGCGGCTCGAGCTGGATGATCTCGTCGCCGCGCTCGGCGGCGCGCCAGAGCACGAACGAGGCACACCAGCTGAGCAGCAGGGCGCCGCCGGCGATCGCGAAGAAGAAGAGGCGGATGTTCACGCGAACACGACCGTTCGGTTCTGGCAGACCATCACGCGATCTTCGAGATGCCAGCGCACGGCGCGCGATAGCACGCTGCGCTCGACGTCTCGGCCCTTGCGCACCAGGTCGTCGATGGAGTCGGCGTGTGAGCAGCTGATCACGTCCTGCTCGATGATCGGGCCTTCGTCGAGGTCCGTCGTCGCGTAGTGCGCCGTGGCGCCGATGCGCTTGACGCCGCGCTCGTAGGCGCGATGGTAGGGCCGGCTGCCGGTGAAGGCCGGTAGGAACGAGTGGTGGATGTTGATGATTCGCGACGGGAACCGCTCGATGAACTCGCCCGTCAGTACTTGCATGTAGCGCGCCAGCACGATCAGATCGATCTCTCGCTGCTCGAGCAGCGAGATTTCACGCTCCTCCTGTTCGCACTTGGTCTGCTTCGTGATCGGGAAGACGTGATAGTCGATCCCGAACTGGCGCGAGATCGATTCGAGGTCGGGGTGGTTGCTCACGACGAGCGCGATCTCGCAGCGCAGCTCGCCTGCTCGGTGGCGCAGTAACAGGTCCCACAGACAGTGGTCGTACTTCGACACGAAGATGGCGATACGCTTGGGCCGCTCCGCGAGGTGCAGCCGCCACTGCATCTCGAATGGCTCGGCCACCTCCGCGATGGCGCGCTCGAGACCCCCCCGATCGGTGTTCAGACCCGTCCCGTCGAAGTGGATGCGCTGGAAGAACATCCGGGCCTGCCGGTCGGTGTGTTGGTCGGCGTCGAGGATGTTGACGCCGAGGCCGTACAGCTGCTGGGCCAGCGAGGCAACCAGCCCCGGACGGTCTTTGCACCACACCAGCAGGACACCGCTGCGATCGAGATTCTTCTGTGCTTCCGGGGACATGGAGCGGGCAAGATAGCATCGCCTGCCGCTCCGGCGGCGTTTTGGGCTGTGGACCGTGCCGCCCGGCTCCGATACGTTGAGGACAGGGGGTTTCACTCACCTCCGAGTCTCGCTTGCGGTGCCGAAGGTGCTTGTGAGTGAGGCGGCCCGAGGGGGCGGGAACGGCGCCCACCCTTGATCGGGAGCCGGCCGCGGGGACTGGGCCTCGCGGTTGTCACTGCGATGCCGAGACGAGGAGGTACGAAATTGCATCAAACTAGCACTACGGCGAGTGAGGTGGCGGCGTCCTGACGCCGAACATCGTCGTCGATCGATCGATCTCGGTGATGCGGGGACGCAGGTTCCCAGCGCCACCGCCCCCGGGAGTGCGGATGCCGTAGCCGCTCTGGGGTCCGACAGGGCCTACTCCCGGGGCGTTTCGTTCCGGCCCCGTTTTGCCGACGTCCGACTACAGCCGGGCGTTCTGGCCAAGATGTCAATGGCTGCTCAGCGCTTCCCCAAAGACATCACACAGCAGGTCGGTGGAGCGCTTCCAGGAAAACTCCGCCGCGCGCGCCCGGCCGAGCTCGACCCGGGCCCGCGTGCCTGCGGCGTCGCGAAGCGCGCCGTCGACTGCAGCGGCGAGAGCCGCCGGGTCGTTGGGGTCGAAGTAGCACGCCACGTCCCCCGCCACCTCGCGCAAGGACGCGATGTCCGACGCAATCACCGGTGTCTCGGCCAGCATGGCTTCGAGCAGTGGATGCCCGAAGCTCTCGAGCAGTGACGGGAACACCATCGCGACAGCGCCCCTGTGGTAGTGCAGGATGTGCTCGTACGGAACCGGCCCGAGCAGGCGCACTCGCGCCCCGAGCGAGAGCTCTTCGATCCGGCGCTGGACCGAACGCACGTATTCCGGGCAGACGTCCGTGGTGCCCGCGATCCACACCTCGAGATCGGGATCCTCGAGCAACGGAACCGCTTCGACGAGAGCCAGCACGTTCTTGTGGTCCTCGACCGCTGAGGGCAGGAAGAGGTATCGCGCGTCCGGCGCGGTCGCCTGCGCGACGGCCTCGAACACCCCTCGCGCGATGCCGTGCGGCACCACGCGTACGCGCTCCTCGGGGATCGTGATGCGCTGGCGGATCAGGTCGGCGGCGGCGCGCGTCGGGACCACCACGCGGCGCGCCCGGCGCAGCCCGATGCGCACCAGTCGCTCGAGCGTCTTGAAGCGCGTGTTGTTGAAGAAGCGACGGTCGTAGATGTTGAGGTTGCGCAGCGCGACGACCGTCGGCACCGGGGACCAGGCGGGCGCCACGTCGGCGATGCAGTAGAGCAGATCGAAGCGGCGCGCCCGGAACGGGAGCCCCGTCTCCTCGTAGAGCAGGCGCAGCACGCTGCGCACCGCGGACTTCCCCAGCAGGTCGAGCGTTATCCGCGGCAGCCCGCAGGCCTCCTGCTCGCTGAGTTGGTCCGCGGCACACAATACGCTGAAGTCGTAGCCGCGATCGTCGTCGGCAATCGCGCGCAGCAGGTTGCGGATATACGCACGCCCCCCGCCCGCGGTCACCGAGACAGCGTTGATCAGAATGCGCGGACGCGACACGCGCGCAGCGTAGCACCGGGCCGATCGGCAGAGCGATCGCGGCGCTGCGTTGTCGAGTCGTCAGGCTGTCAGCTGGCGGACCGCAACACCGACTCGACGCGCGCGATGTCCTCGGGAACGTCGACCGGCACGCTGTGCCAGTCTTCGACGATCGCGGCGCGGATCGAGTGGCCGTGGTCGAGGGCTCGCAGCTGCTCGAGACCCTCGGAGCGTTCGCGGTCGGTCCGAGCAAGCGATACGAACTCCAGAGCGAACGCGCGCCGGTAGGCGTAGAGCCCGACGTGCTGCCAGACGTAGCCGGGCCCCGTCGGCCTTCGCGCGAAGTCGAGCGCGCGACCCTTGTCGTCGAGCCGGGCCTTCACTCGGTTGGGATCGTCGTCGGCGCCCGGCGCAAGCGCGTGGACCACCGTAGACATATCGGCGCCCGCATCGTCGATCAGTGCGGCGACCACGGCGTCGATCACGAAGCCGGCGATCAGCGGCTCGTCGCCCTGGATGTTGACGATCAGGTCGTCGTCGAGACCGGCCGCGACCTCAGCGAGTCGATCGGTGCCGGTCGGGTGGTGGGAGCCGGTGAGCGCGACGGCCGCACCGAACGATCGAGCGGTCTCGGCGATGCGCGTGTCGTCGGTCGCGATCACGACGTCGCGCAGACTCGAAGCGGTCCGCGCACCTTCCCATGTCCACTGGATCATGGGCCGGCCGGCGATCTTGGCGAGTGGCTTGCCCGGGAAGCGTGACGAGGTCCAGCGAGCCGGGATGATGCCCACCGCGTCCATGCCCTCGATGCTAACGTACGGGCCGCGAGGAGAGGGGATGACTGCACTCGGAACGATCGGGATCCTGGTCGGAGGGGGGCCGGCTCCGGGCATCAACGGCGTGATCGGGGCCGCCACGCTGGCCGCGCAGGCACGCGGTGCTCGGGTGATCGGAATCCTCGAGGGCTTCAAGCACCTGATGCAGGGGGCGCAGGACATCCAGGCCCACGCACACGATCTCTCGCGCAGCGAGGTGGTGGCGATTCATCTGCGCGGCGGCTCGATCCTCAAGACGTCGCGCGCCAATCCGACCCGGCAGCCCGGTGATCTCGACCGCTGCGTGCAGGCGCTCGACGCCCTGGGCGTCGAGAAGCTGGTGACGATCGGTGGCGATGACACCGCCTCATCGGCCATCGAGGTGGCTCGAGCCGCAGGCGGTCGCATCCGGGTCGTCCACGTTCCCAAGACGATCGACAACGATCTGCCCCTGCCCGAGGGGATCCCGACATTCGGCTACGAGACCGCGCGTGAGCACGCTTCCAACCTCGTGGCGGGGCTGCACGAAGACGGTCGCACCATGAACCGCTGGTTCTTCGTCGAGCTGATGGGTCGTCAGGCCGGCTACTTGAGCCTCGGCACCGGCACTGCGGCCGGTGCCACCATCACTTTGATCGCCGAAGAGTTCTCGCAGGATCCGATCCGGCTCGACGACGTCGTTCGCACGGTCGAGGGCTCCGTGGTGAAGCGGCTCGCGCTGGGGATGGCCCACGGTTGCGCGGTGATCGCCGAAGGGATCGCCGGGCGTCTCGACCCTGAAGACCTCGCCGGCATGGCGGAGATTGCGCGCGATGAGCACGGCCACATCAAGCTGTCCGAGATCCCGCTGGCGAAGACTGTCGCCCGTCTGGTCAAGCAGTCGCTCGCGGCACGTGGCGTCAAGCTCACGGTCAACGCCAAGGAGATCGGTTACGAGCTGCGCTGCCTGCCGCCCTGCGCCTTCGACCGCGAGTACACGCGCGCTCTCGGCGTCGGCGCGATCGAATTGCTGGCCCGCGGTGCGAACGGGGTGCTCGTCTCACGGCAGGCCGGTCGCTGCGTTCCGATCGAGTTCTCGGATCTGATCGATCCCTCGACGCAGCGTGCTCGCGTCCGCTACGTCGACGTCAAGAGCGATACCTTTCGCCACGCGCGCTCACTCCAGACTCGGGTCGAAGCGTCGGACCTCGAAGACGATGCAATGGTCGAGGCGCTGTCCAAGGCCTCCGGACTGGAGCCCGCGGCTGTGCGCGAGCGGTACGCTCCGCTGTCCTGAGTCCTGGAGCAGCGAGGCACAATGGACGCGAAATTCCTGTTCTGGAGTGCTGCCCTGCTGAACATGGCGGCGATGTTTGGCCTCTTGTGCAACGGCGTGCGACAGGTGCGGCGGGGCAATGTCCAGGCCCACCGACGCTCGATGATCGGAGCGACGAGCCTCGTCGTCGCCTTCCTGCTGGCGTACCTGCTCAAGGCGACACTGCTCGGCAAGGAAGACTTCGCACTCTGGAGTCGCCCCGATGTCTGGAACCTGCGTTTCCACGAGACGTGCGTGCTGCTGATGCTGCTCGCGGGAGCGATCGCGCTGACGCGTGCTCGGCGATTGCGCGGAACGCAGAACGTCACAAGGGATCGCGACGACCCGATGGCGCCCGAGAGACACGTACGCTCGCACACCCGGGCGGGCTGGACGGCGGTGAGCGCCGCGGCCCTGGGCCTGCTGACGGCCGCGATCGTGCTGACGGGGATGTACGGACGCCTCTGAGCCGGCGGTGGCTCGTGAACGGCTCGTTCTTCGCGGGACGTTCCGGGCGGGCTGCGCGCGCCGTGTTCCGCCGCTCAACTCGTCGCGATGGTGTGGATCTCGGGGATGATGCTGTCGCGCGCGAGCTCGATCGCCTCTGTCGGATCCGACAGCACCGACAGGATGATGTGCCGGCTCCCGGCGCGTGCGAAGCGCTGCATCTGCTCGAGACAATCCTCGGGCCGGCCCAGCAGGCAATACTTCGCTGCGGCGTCGCGGAACGGCACGTTGTAGATGCGCTGGAGCAGCTCGGTCGCGCGATCGAGAGCGGCTTCGTAGCTCTGGTCGAACAACGTGAACAAGAAGCTCATCGGCTCGAACGGGTGTGCCTTGCGTCCCACCTTGGCTGCGTGCGCTCGAATCTTCGTCAGGTTCTCGGCGAACCGGTCCGCCGCGCACATGTGCGAGACATAGCCGTCGCCGAGCTGGCCCGCGCGTCGGAACGTCGGGCCGCGGCGCCCGCCGACGATGATCGGCGGCCCCGCGGCCTGGAGCGGCTTCGGGTCGAGCGAGATCGGCCCGAAGCGGTAGTGCGCGCCCTGGTGGACGACACCGTCCTCGGTCCACAAACGGCGCAGGATCTCGATCGCCTCGTCTGCGCGCGCGCCGCGTTCCGCGACGGGCACGCCCACCGCCTCGAACTCGGGTGGGAATTCACCGCCCACCCCGACACCCAACGTGAGACGCCCGCCGGACAGCACGTCGAGCGACGAGGTCACCTTGGCAATCGCAGTCGGGTGGCGCAGGGGCAGGAGGTAGACGGCAGTCCCCAGCCGGATGCGCTCGGTTGCGGCGGAGGCGAACGAGAGCAAGGTCAGCGACTCGATGATCGGGATGTGAAACGAGAGGTGATCGCCCACCCACAGCGAGTCGAAGCCCGCGGCTTCGATGGCTCGGGCACCTCGCAGCACGTCGTCGCGCTGGCCGCCGGGCAGCACCATTCCACAGCGGACGCGATCGGGAAATCGGAGCGGCACCGGCTAGAGCTTGATGCGCGGGCGCGCCCGGCGGCTCAACGAGCGGCTCCAGAGGGCGCCCAGCAGCATGCCTACGGACAGCACGCCGGCACCGGTGATCCACTCGGGCCAGCGCTGTCCGCCCTTCAGCCGGTCGTTCTCGCGCGTGAGTTCGGCGACCTGTCCAGCCTGCTGCTGGTCGGCTTCCGACAACCGCTGGTTCGACTCGGCGAGCGCCGCGCGCTGTGCGCTCACCGTCTCGAACTGCTCGCGCAGCCCGAGCAGCTCTTGTTCGATCTGGCCCAGCCGGATCGTTGGCGGTGCTTGCGGCTGCAGGTAGCCCGCCGGGATCCAGCCCTCACCGCCCTCGGCCAGCGTGATCTGTGTCCACTTCTCCGAACGTTGCAGAATGGTGACCTCGTCGCCTGTCTTGAGCGTGCGAACGATCCGATAGTCGCTGCCGGGACCGGTGCGCAGGTTGAGCCGGATCTCGCCACGGACCCAGGCCTGCTCGGCCAGGGCAGGGTGCGGAGTGCCGAGCACACTGCTCAGCAAGAGCGCAGCGGTTGCTGTAGCGATTGCGCCACGGCGAGGCGTGCGTTGTGTCCGAATCACATCCCCCTCCGCATGCGTGCGCTTCGAACCGAGACCTCGCGCGCTCAGGCACGCCGGCAAGTCGAGGCGTAGGGTATCGCAGCCGCACCTGCGGGAGGCTACTCGCGGACCTGTATCGGTCGGTCGTCGCGGGCACGAGCCAGCTCTTCGAACACCGTAGCGCTGAGGTCCGCGCCGCCCGCGTCGGCTCGCGTGAGCAGGAATCCGAGCCCGACTTCGCGTCCGCTGGCTCGTTGTTGCCTTGCCCAGCGGCGCGAGACAGCTTCCGACTGCTGGCGACGGCGATCCGGCGAGGCCACCCAGTCGTAGTCGATGTCCTCGAACCCGGGGATGCGCTGGAGTGATCGTTTGGCGTGGAAGCGGACGGCGTCATACGGGTCGTTGAGCAGGATCGCCAGCAGGGGCGGCGCCCAGACCTGCGCGTCCGACGCCTCGACGGCTGGTGCCCAGCCGAGCGCCGACGCGGCGATCGCGCGCTCGGCGGCGTCTCCACTCAGCAGATCCACGGCCGCACTCGGCACGGCGCGCTCGATCGCGGTGAGCTCCGGCAACGGATGTCCGTACCACTGGGCGAGGGCGCCCGCCGTCCAGCCGAGAGGGCGATCGAGGTGGCAGCCGTTGCACGCGTTGAGCCTGCCGGTGGTGCGATCGGTCTCGACATTGGGGCTGCTGATCGTGTGACTGCGGATCGCCTTGCGCAGTCCCAGGTTGGTGTAGGGCATGTGGCAGTTCTGGCACTCGCTGCCGGACGAGCCGACGCTGTGATGGCTGTGCTCGGTCCGCGCCTCGGGCGTTGCCAGCACGTCGTGGCACTGGAGACAGGCCGTGTTGCCGCGCATTCCCGGCTTCAGCTGATCGTCGCGCCAGGCCTCGAGTACGGTCGGGTCGGCCGGCGTGTGCATTGCGTGGCAGGAGGTGCAGCCGAAGTCGCCGCCCGCATAACACGGAGAGGCGATCAGCCCGTTGTATTCGCGCCCGGAAGGCTTGACCTCGCCGTCTGGCCAGAAGCTGCCCGGGTCGCGCTCGTAGGCCGTTACGACGGCGATGCCGCTCTCGGCGAGGGCGTCTCCGGGCCGGTAGTCAATGCCTTCTTGCAGGTAGTCCTGATAGCTCTCGTTTGAGTCGTGACGCCAAACGCTGTGGCAGCGGCCGCACACCTGCGAGCCTCGCGCCGCGTCGAGCTCTGCGGGGTTCACGACGTCGCTGGGCGCCGCTGCCGCCAGGTGCTGGGCATAGCGCTCGCCGGGGCTTCGCATCTGCTCCGCGTGTGCCTGCGAGGGACCGTGGCACGCCTCGCAAGCGATACCGAACTCGCTCACCTCGGTCATCGCGTGTGGAGGGCCCAGCCAGCGCGGACGCTCGTCGGTCACGTGGCACGCGATGCAGCCGTAGTTCCAGGTCCCGATCGCGGGCAGGTAGCGCTTGGAGCGATCCTTGGGGGGCTTCAGGAAGTTCGACTCGGAAGGGAACCAGCGCTGGTCCAGTTGGTCCCAGGCAACCGGCAGGTAGCCGAGCACCCGGGTGATGCCGGTCTCGTACCAGTAGATCTGCAGGTGGTGGCTGCCGGTGACGAGCGCGATCCGGTGGTCCTGGTACTCGGGTACGCCCTCGCCCGGCCACGCCGGGTCCGGTACGCGAGCGAAGAACTCGTCCCCGCGCCGCGTGAGGTGAAACTCGTGACCGTCTGCGCTCGCGGTGGCATTGTCGAAGTCGCCGAAGACGTTCGCGGGCGTCGCCGGCCGGGTCATGGTCCGGTGATACGACGCGTACCAGCTCGCGTACTGACTGGGGTGGCAGGCGCGGCATGCATCGGAGGTCGCGTAGCCGTCGCCCGGGATTGATAGCGGTGCCGTCGCGGCCTGCAGATCGGTCGTCGCGGGCTGTGGACAGCCGAGCGGGCCAAGAGCGAGCGCAGCCGCGGCCCACGCCCAGCGGATCGAGCGCTGCTTTGCCACGGCCAATCACCGTAGCAGGGATGTGATAGGGGTGAGAATGGCTCCCCGGGTAGGACTTGAACCTACGACCCAGCGGTTAACAGCCGCTTGCTCTGCCAACTGAGCTACCGGGGAACGCTGTAGGCGATGGAGGGTAGCAGGGTGCTCGAGGACACCCGGCCGCAGCCACGCGCTGCGGCGGGAGAAGTTCCTCGTGTTGCTGCTCTAGTCCGACCTCTCGAATGTCGCATCGGCCCGATGCTACTCGTATCGGATCTTGAGTACCTCGAACTGCCGCGTACCCTTGGGCACGCGGACGACAACCTCGTCGTCCACGCGCTTTCCCAACATGGCCCGCGCGACCGGTGAGGAGACCGAGATGCGCCCCGAACTCGCGTCTGCCTCGTCCTCGCCGACGATCGTGTAGGCCACTGCCTCATCGGTATCCACGTCCGACAGGATGACCGTCGCACCGAAGAACACCTGATCGGTCGCCTGCCCCGCAGGGTCGATCACCTGGGCCCTGGCGATCTTGTCCTCGAGCAGGACGATCTGTGCCTCGAGCTGCCCCTGGCGCTCTTTGGCCGCGTGGAACTCGGCGTTCTCGGAGATATCGCCGTGGGCGCGCGCCTCCTCGATCTCCTTGACGTTCTTCGGCCGTTCGACGGTCTTGATGCGGCGGAGCTCTTGCTTGAGGTTGTCGAACCCCTCTTTGCTCATGGGAACTCGGTCCATACCCGCGTCCTTCACAGCGACTGGGGGATCGCACGGTTAGAATCCGCTCCGCGCAGCGGTCAGCCGGCCGATCGCCGGGCGCATGGCTAGATACGGAAGACGACGCCCCCGGGGGAGAGCGCCGCAGTCTCGCAACCTCGTCGAAGGCTATCGACCCCTCGGAGCGGAGTCAACGAAGGGACCGATGAGCGAGTCCACACCTCCCGTGCTCGATCCGGCGCGCTTCGTACGCTTCGGCGTCCTGTTCTATGGGGCCATGGCCTTGGTGGCCGTGCTGTGGCGCGTTGGTCTCTACGATGAGCCGATCTGGCTGGCGGCGAGCGCCCCGAGCGGTGTGGCCTGGTGGGCGCAGGCGGGGCTGGGCCTGGGCGTCGCGGCTGCGGTCGTCCTCGTGTCGTGCGGGCTCTCGGAGCTCACCGGCTGGGGCCGTCGGCTGGCACGTGCCATGGCGGAGCCGCTGCGCGGGCTCGGTGTTCCGGATGCCCTGCTGCTCGCCGCGGCGAGCGGTCTGGCGGAGGAGATGTTCTTCCGCGGCGCGCTGCAGCCCCGGGTGGGGCTGGTGGTGGCGAGTGCCCTGTTCGGGGTGCTCCACTTCGCCCCGCGGCGCGAGTTGCTGCCGTGGACCGTCTTTGCGGTCGTGATGGGGTTCGTGCTCGGCTGGCTGTTCGCCTGGACCGGTAGTCTGCTCGCTCCCGTGATCGCCCACACCGTGATCAACGCCGTGAACCTGCCGCTGCTCGTGCGCCGCTACGGCGACGCGTCGGCTGGCGGCTGAGGGTCCGCTCTCGGCTGGGCGAGACACGGCGACCCGGCGGCAGTACTGGTAGCGGATCGCTCGACGCGGCCGGCGAGACGGGAGCGGTTTGCCAGCCGTCCGAGCCGAGTTGCTAGGTGAGGCGGTCCGTGGGAGCCAGTCGCTCCTCGAGCACGCGCAGCAGGTAGCCGATCAGCATCAAGTTGGGGAGCCGGTCGAGCGAGCGGCCCGAGATTCCTTCCGCCTCGCCGAAGTCGTTCGCGTATTTCGCCACGAACTCGATCGTGTCGAGGGGCACGTTCTTGACCAACATCTCGTTGACCCGGTCGTTGTCGAGGGTCTCGAAGACCTCTACGAATTCCCACGCCATCTCTTCAAACGTCATCCGCAGTCTCCGAGGCTGTCACCGGCTATGGGCCGGGAAAGCTGAAATCCCGAGCCTTCGTACTGAGCCATCCTGCCCCCGACGAGTTGACTTGTCAACGACGGAGGATCGAAAAAGTATAATAATAACGGTGGTTTAAGGCAACTCTGGAAAACCTCTACCGGGTAGGCACCCTTTGAATTCACGGACACACGGCGCCAGTTGCACACCAGGCGCGGACCGCCTGGATCGGCTCGTCAGAGTCGGATCTCATCGGCTGGTTCGCGCTCGTCGGCTCTGCCGGCTTGCTCGTCGAACAACGCGCCTGCAACGTACACCGGAGCATCGAAGCGCAGGGCCATGGCGATCGCATCGCTCGGCCGCGCATCGATCTCGCGCGCTTCGCGATTGGCGAGCACGCGCACCACGGCGTAGTAGGTGTTGCCGCGCAACTCGGTCACCGTAACCTGCTCGATCGTCGCATCGAGACCGACGAGCAGTCGCTTGGCGAGGTCGTGTGTGTTCGGTCGGGGCGGCTCCCGCGAGTCGATCACAGCCTGGATCGAGCTGGCTTCGAAAGATCCGATCCAGATTGGAAGCACCCGGTCGCCGGCCACCTCCTCGAGCAGCACGACCGGCGAGCTATTGCGGCGATCGATGCTCACGCCCCGGATATCGACCGCGATGGCGTCGGTTGGGGCAGAGCGCTGCGCGGCGGGTTCAGCGCACGCGGCCAGGGCGACGAACAGGGCGAGCAACGGGTGGATCCTCGGCATGTGGCACCCCTACACCGGAAGGTCGTGGCCCATGGCGCGATCGAGTTGGGTTCGCTGGGTCTGGGGCCCAGCTCGAGCGTGTTCATCGCGGCCGGCCAGCCGTATTCCTTCCGGTCCGCCGCGGGCGCCTTCGGCTTCCTCAACTACCGACGCGACGCCTCGGTGATGCGCTTCCAGGGCGAAGAGAAGACGCTCGACGACGCCGGCAGATCGACGGGCATGCAGCCGGTCGCAGCCGGTGATCTCAACGATCCATGATGAAGCGCTTTTGTACCCTGAAGCGCCGTGCCGCAAGAATCGCTTGCCGGGTGGAAGGGTCCCATCGTGCTCTGGCGTCCCCCACATCTGAAAGAGCTTCGCCGGGGAATTGTCCTCGATGCCAAATCGGTCGTAGTACTTCTTGTCGACGAAGAATGCGTCGGGCCCGAAGCTCATCGAATAGACGAGCTCATAGCCTTTCCTCTTTGCGAGTTTGTAGAGCGATTGCAGACTCGCCCCTGTGTATCGGTCATGGTCCCAGTAGTTCATCGGGTGAAAATCGATCACCAGCAGGTCTGGATCGGGAGGTGCTCCGGCTTCGTCGAAGATGACCTCGATATTTCCGGGATAGACCCATGCGTGCAGCGCCGTCACCCCCGGATAGCCCTTGTGGTTCTCGATGAGCGCGGCGGCTCGAGCCGGGTTGCCCTCGATCAACAATCCACCCCAGCCCTTGTTGACGATCAGGTTGCGCGTGTTGCTGTTGTGGATGCCGTCGTACGCACCGAACTCGATTGCGTACCCATGCGTCGGTGCGATGACCTCGAAGATCTTCTCGATGACGCCGTCTTCGCCGAATTGTGAGAAGACCTTCTTCTCGGCCGCTCTGAGATCGACCGGGGCATCGGGGTCTCGGGGCAGTGCCAGGAGCGCCACGGCTCCGGCGATTGCGATGGCTGTCGTCGCCGCGAGAAGCTTCTGCCGCATGTTCGTGCACCCCGATTCAGTCTGTCAGACCAAGAGATAGCTTAGTTCGCGCGGACGGTTGGGTCTGATAGGCGTGGACTCGGCTCGGGTCGTGCGTGCGACGGACAGATACCCCCGAACGGCCCGCGTAGAGCGCCGGAGACCCCAGGAATGTCAACGACCTACCGGCTGATTTCGGGCGCTCTCACATCAACGAGCCGCCCGATCTCTGGACGAGGAGGGGGCGAGGCGCAACCGATCAATCATTCGCCTCGCTCGAAGACGAACAGGTGGTTCAGTCCGAGCTGGAAGCTCTCGCGGGCGATCAGCCGGAATCTGGTCGGGGCGAAGATGCCGGGTGTGTCGGCCGGCTTGAAGCCGTAGTGCTGCTCGAGGGACATGCCGTCGATCAGCCGAAGAAAGGTCAATACGTCGAGGATCAAGTCCACGGCCGGTGCCGGGGTCGTGATCACGAGTCGCCCTCCGGGCTGCAGGTGTTTTGCGCACGCAGCCGCGAAGAGTGTACCTTCGCGCGCTGCCCGCACCGTTGCCGGCCTCGGGAGCACGTCGATGGACGCCGCCACCACCGGATCGCGCTCGGCTGGGCCCCTGGGTCTCGACGACCCGCGGCGCGCCTGGCAGGTGATCGCGGCGCTGCTCGTCCTCTATCTGGTCGGCTTTGCCTGCTTCTACCCCCGCGTCGTGATGAACGTCGACGAGTTGCAGTATGTGCATCAGACGCTGATGTTGCTCGAGGGGCGCTCGACCATCGAGGTCATCGATCCGCTCACGGGCGAGACCTTCGAGAAGCGGCCGAGCACTTATCCCATTGGAACCGCGCTGCTGATGGCACCCTGGGTGGCGAGCTTCGGATGGCGCGGGGCGTTCCTGGTGGCGCCGATCGCGCTGGTGCTCGCGGTCGTGATGCTCGGGCGCTGGCTGCAGGAGAACGGGCGCTCCCCGCTGTTCTCCTTGCTGCTGTTCGGCTTCGTTCCGACGCTGGTGATGAGCCGGTTGGCGATGAGCGATATGCCGAGCGTCGCGATGGTGACGCTCGGAATGTGGCTCTTCTGGCGCGGGCGAGAGGGGCCGCCGCGCCGTTGGCTGCTCGCTGGCTTCGTGTTCGGTGCCTCTACTGCGTTGCGGCCGCCCAATGCGCTCACCTTCCTGCTGCTGTGCGCGGGGACCGTCATCCGCTGGGATCGCCACTGGTGGGCGCTCGCGATCGGCGGCGTGGCCGGTAGTGCAGTTCGCCTTGCGTCGAGCGCGTTCGTGCTCGGCGACCCGTTCATGGCGCGGAACTCGTACCCCCTCGAACTGCACACCATCGGCGAGCGGCTGCCGCTCTTCCTGTTCGGGTTGTTGGTCCTGATCCCGGGAGGGCTCGTGCTCTCGCTGCTCTATCGCGGCGATCGGCGTCCCGAGATCGTCGGTACCATCGTGTCCTTCTTCGTCTTCTTCGTCTTCCAGAGGTACAGTACGGTCGAGACGAGCCTGCAGAACCGGATCGTGCTCGCGCTTCGCTACTTCCTGCCGCTTCTGCCGCTCATGGTGTTCGCCATGGCGGAGTCCGTGCCGCGGCTGTGGAACGCTCTGCAGCAGCGGCTCGAGCCAACTGCTCGCGATCGTACGCGACGGGTCGCAGCCGTCATCGTTGCGGGTTGGCTCGTTGGACTCGGCCTCGCGTCGTTCGGCGTCCACTGGTTCCTTCACAGTCGGTCGGCGCGCCTGGCCGAGATGCGCGAGACGATCGTCAGTCACGTCGAGGGGCGCGTGATCGTCACGAACTGGTCGGGTACGGGGAAGTTCCTGCCCGATCTCGACCTCGAGTATGCGCCGCTCGATCGGAGGCAGGTCGAACCCGCGGTGCTCGTATCGCTTGCGAAACGCTACGACGGCCTGCTGATCGTCCTGCTGGACCGCACCGACAGCGAGTGGTTCCGCAACGAGACGGCGTTCAACGCGACGTACATCGATCGGGTCGAGCCCGAGCCCGAGCTGCTTCTCGACCGTCGCTTCTCGCCGACAGAACGGCTGCGCATCTGGCAGATGTCGGGGGAATCGAACTAGCCAGGAGTGCCTGCGCAGAACCCTGCTCAGAACGGCAGGTCGAAGACACCGGGAACCACGAGTTGGTGCGATGCGCCCAGCACGTTCTCGGCAGCGAGTATGCCGCACTCCACCGAGTGGCTCATCTGGTTGTAGGTGAACATGCCATTGCGGCCGATCGTTTGCAGACCGCCGACTTCGTCGAGTCTCTCGATCAGTCGATCGGCAATCGCGCGGTAGCCGAGCGAATGGATCGGATAGGCCTCGCGGAATCGTTCTACTTTCGCGTCGCGGACGCGTTGCGCGTCGACGAGCCCGATCGTGCCCAGCTCCGCGAGCGCAAGCTCCACGAGTGCGTCGTCGGAGGCCTCCCACGTCTGGTCGCCGTGAAAGCAGTTGTACTCGACGGTGACAGGTGTCCTTCCCTCGGGCCCGCGCATCGCCGGCGACATGTTTGCGAAGCCGGTGATACGGAAGGCCTTGACGTCGAAGGTATACGGGTGGACGAACTCATACGGGAACGCTCCCTCTTCGTCGATCACGAGGTTCACGAGCACCAGGTCGCGGTGCTGCAGGCTCGAAGCCGCTTGCAACACGGCGCGTTCGGGCGCCGGGTCGAGCGCGCGCACCAGCTGCGGAAGGGAAGCCGTCGAGATCACGGCGCCGCACTCGACCTCGTCGGTCTCGCCGGTTTGCAGATTGTGGTAGTGCACGGCCACGACGCGTCCGCCGTGCTGCACGACGGCTCTCGCCTCGCAGTCGAGAAGTGTCCGGGTCGTCCCGCCCAACGAGTCGCCGAGCCGGGCGTACAGCGCGCCGGCGCCGCCGACCGGGTAGCGGACGGGGACCTGGATCGCCTCGTCGATGCCGGGCGAGCCCGGCTGCCGGCCGGCACGGAGCCGCGCTGTGAAGGGTCGGCTCTGTGAGGTGTACCAGCTCGGGTCGATCCTGCTGAGCGGTTCGCCCCAGAGCTTCTCTTCGCGTGGCCGGTAGAGGGCGTCGTAGAGCGCATCGCCGCGGACGTTGCGGAGCCAGTCCTCGCCCGAAAGGACGGGTCGAGGCCGAAGCAGGCGACCGAGGAGCTGAAGGGCGATTCGGGCGCGGGTGCGGAGCGACTGACTGAAGAAGTAGTCGCGTTTGCTCGCGTGAAGCGATCCGCCCGAGTAGATCGCCGATCGCTCTTCGCTCTCTGGTTCGTACCGGCCGTCACAGAGCTCGTCCCACAGATCTGCAACGGCCTGTGTCCTCGGCTTGAAGACGTGAGCACCCACGTCGAAGCGCGTGCCCGAAAGCTCGAGCGGTCGACTGAGGCCTCCAACCTGTGGGTCGCGCTCGATCAATACGACCGGCTTTGCCGCCCGACCGAGCCGCCAGGCGGCGGCCAGTCCTGCGGGACCGGCACCGATCACGACCGTAGGTGACGTCATGGGTTCGCAGCCGCCGCGCGCGGGCCTCGCGGCAAGGGATTGTGCTCTGGCGCATCCACAAGGCGCTCGTTGCGTGCGCCGTATCGATTGCTGCCGCTGTGGGCGGTTCACTCTAGCAGCCAAGCCGATGAGAACGCGAGCTCCGCGGAGCCGAGGGAGTCGGGCTCAGACCGCGTCTCGCTCGGGGTTCGGTCGCGATCAGGCCGCGGCCGGCGGCTCGCGGAGACCGGCCGGCGGAGTCGTGCCTCGGGTCTTGCGACCGAACCTCGCGAGTCCCAGCAGACCCAGCCCGTACAGCAGGGCGGTCGAGGGCTCGGGGAAGGTCGTCGTCGGGTCGGCGAGATAGATGGCCTGGATCCCGGCGATGTCGTCGGCAGACAGAGTCCGGCTGATCGTCTCGGGCGAGAAGAACGGGTACATCACCGAGGCCGGATCTTCCGAGTGCCCGAGACCCAACGAGTGCCCGAGCTCGTGGAGCACGACACTGGCGAAATCGAATCCGCTCGACCCCGGGCCACAGCCCACTCCGCCAAGGGCGTAGTCGCACCACAGCTCGCCGCTGTCGAAGTGTGCATCGCCGCCGATCGATCCCGCAAAGCCCGTGAGTGGCGCGAAGGCGTGAGCGAGGATTCCGCCCGGACCGTCGAACGGGATCGTGCCGACCCGGATGTCGCCGAAGATCGTGTTCCCGGGGCCCAGATCAGTGGTGTTGAACGCCGCTCCGGAGTCGAAGACCCTCCCCAGGTTGGTGAAGCCCCCAGAGCTCCCGGCCGACCACACGTCCAGCATCGCGCCGTAGACGTCGAGTTCGGTGCCAGAGCCGGTGCCGGCGATCACCGTCCCGTTATGACCACCGACGGTCTCGTCACCGTTGGCATTGTGCGGCGGGTCGAGCAAGATGGATGCGGTTCCAGCCGGCATCACGCTCCAGGTCGCGTCGCCGGGTGCCATGGGTCCGTCCGGTGGCGCGAGCAGATAGTTGCTCGCGGTATTCGGCCCTGGATCCCACTTGCTAGGCCCAAGGAAGGTGAAGTTGGTCGCGCTGCTGCTGCCACTGGCGATCAGCAATGCGGCGGCCGGACTCGCCGCGATCAGGACGAACGAGAGCGCAGCCACGAGTCCCGCGATACGAAACGGCACGAAGCATGCCGCGCGCAGGCCGATTCCCCTGCGAGGCGGAGGGTTCCCGCGCCTACGCACCCCGCCAGGGGGCTGGGCGCAGATCGCTCCAGAGATGTGCGTTCGCATTCGGAGGCTCCCTGCCAGCGACGATGAGCCCGGTCGTATTCCCACTGATCCACAATGGCTCGACCCCCAGCTCTGCACGCCCTGTGCCACCTGTGGAAAATTCAATGAATACAGTGAACTCGTCGGTTCCGGCGGGCAGTATCCGGGTCGATCCTTGACGTGGTCGAGCGCCGGGCTCGCGGCGCAAATGGGTAGACACGTTCGCAAGGGCTCGGCGCACAACGAGAATCGTGGGTCGGACCGCGGATCGTTCGACGCTCGGACGGAGCGACATTTCTTGCGTAGAGGGTATTCGGGGCGTCTTTTCGGGCAGGGTCCGACGACCGCTTCCCGAGGTCGGCGACCGAACACCGGATCGATCGCGCGGGTCGGCCGTGTTGCAGGCGGGATTCCGATCACTCGCGTTCTGTTGACCGCCGTCCGGTGCCTCGCAGTTGGTGCGTCACCAACCGGACGAGGTCGGTCACCTACCTGCGCCTCATCTCGCACGGGAAGGGGGTCGCAGCTCGAACGGGGCTCGGAAAGGACACGTGCCGATGAGATCCGCCGCGCTCACGCTCCCGATGCGAGCGTCGGCCTCCACAATCGTCGTTACGTGCTTGCTCTTCGCCCTGGATGCGGAGGCGAGCTTGTTGTCCTCTTCCTATCAGGACGCCGTGGACGAGAGCGAGTCGACGATCGGTTTGACCGCTACGCGCTTCCGCTTCGACGACCCCAGTGGGTGGTACGAAATCGCGTTCACAGCGAGCCGCGTGAGTCCCTTTGTCGGGGCTTTTCGGCGCAATGTGAATCTGGCAAACGTGACACTGGGTGACACGCCCAACTGGCGTCGAGCAGGCTTCCGGGATGCGTTCAACGATTTCGATATCGCGTCGCACCGCGCCGGCTGCAACATCGGGGGAGGCTGTCGCATAGCACGAAGAAGAACACTCGTCCTCGCCGGTACCAATCGGAACCTCACCTCCCGGCGTGGGGGTGATCGGATTCTGGCCCTCGATCCCGCGGCAGAGCTCGCAACAGGCGTGTTGGATGTCCCGATTGTTCCTGCCTCGCTCGCTGCCGATTCCAATCCGTTGCCACCCGTCGCGGTGGCCGTGCCCGAGCCCGCCACTGCCCTTCTCTTTGGCCTCGGGTTGGCCGCGTGCTCGGTGGCGGGCAGGCGCAGCAGAACGTAACGCGCGCCCGGTCTGTATCGCCCCATCGCAACCAGGCACGACGGTCGATCGAGCGGCCGGACGAGGGTCGCGTCGCTTCGTCGACGCTCACGCTCGGGATACCGACTGCGCTGCCGCAGACCATCAGGTCGGCGACACGCGCTTCCAGGCCCCGCGGGAGTTGACACCTGCTGGCTCGATTGGATATCAGCCCGGGAGACGATCAGCATGTCCTGTCCCCAAGTGAGCTACAGCGCTCTCGCCGTTCTGCTGCTAGCGGCCTCCGCGGGCCGCGCCGCGGGTGGTGCGGCCGCGCCGCTGCCGCCGACCGGTGGTGTTCCCTCGGAGGCGATCACGCTGTGCGTCGTTCCCGACACGCAGTACTTCGGGCCGAGAGACCCGCTGCCCGGGGCCCAGGTCCAGTGGTGCCTGGACCAGCGCAAGGCCTACAACATCCGTTTCGTCACGCAGCTCGGCGATACGGCCGACCACTCATCGCTCCGCGCCAACATGGAGAACGTGCGCGCTGCGATGGACCGCTCGACTCCTGTGCTTGCGCGTTCGGTCGTTCCGGGCAACCACGACGTGGGGGGAACGCCTGCGGAGTGGAAGAACTTCCTCGAGGTCTTTCACGACGATTGGCATCGGGCGTCGCTCGCCTATGGAGGCGCTTCGCCGGCGCTGGCGGGATCGACGAGCCCCCGCGAGAGCCAGGGGCTGAATCACTACCAGTTCGTCACCGGGAGCGATGGACGCATCCAGTACCTGCACTTCGGGCTGGAGTGGGAGGGCGACGATCCCTGGATCGGTGCGTGGGTGAGTGAGGTGCTGGCCGAGCACCCGGGCGTGCCGGCCATCGTCTCCCTGCACAAGGGCGGCGTTCCGATGGGCGCCACCCAGGTGCGGTGCAGGGATCCGCGCAGGCCACCTGTCGCCGACCTGTGGAACAACGTGGTGAACCGCGAGGGCAACGAGGCGATCTTTCTCGTGATGGGAGGGCACTGGATCTTGCCCGGAGAGGAGTGCCACGACCAGCGCGCGCGCAACCGCAAGGGCTGGACCGTGAACTACGTCACCACGAACTTTCAGCAGCGGCAGCAGGTTGCCGGAACTGCGCTCGTCACCGTCGACCCGCAGGCGGACAGCATCGCGGTGAAGACTTGGCTGGTCGGCCTCGGGGAGTGGGAAACTGACCGCAACAGCGAGTACACGCTTCGCAATGCGGGTGTAAGGGTCCGATTCGGCGTCGCACGGCCCGCTTCGCCGCCAGTCGATTCGAATTGACAGCGCCCCGGATCTCCAGCCGGGCAGCGGCACATGGATGCCGCACGGCGAGGATCTCCAGTCTCGATCAGCCCCCTTCCGCGACGCTGCGCGTCAGCGTCACGACGAGGTAGAAGAGGGTGATGATGCAGACGATGACGATTCCGACACGCATGGGATTGCTCACGATGCGACCTCCGAACGAGCGACAAGGCTAACACGCCCGCCGCCGGGCGATTCGTGCTTCGCTCACGGGCGCACTCGCCCCTATGCCGCCCCAAAGATTGCGTACACCAGCCCGAGGATGAGGGCCTGCACCACCCAGCCGATCGCGCACACGCCGATCGCTCGCCAGGTACTCGAATAGTCGAGCGCCTGACGCACTGCGATCACCATTGCGACGAGCATCCACACGCCGGCTACCGAGAATACGATCGGCGCCAGTCCGGGGATGATGCCCGCCACCCGGATCACCCCCGGCGCGCTGGCGAACCCGATCGTGCGCAGGAGTTGGCCGTGGTCTGCCTCTGTCTGCGGCTCCGGCAGCAGTCGAGTTCCGATGTAGTAGGTGAGAAACGCCCAGACGTACCACCCGAAGAGAGCCGCGAGCGTGCCGCTGACGAGTCCGGTCAGGCCGCCGATCCCGAGGCTTCCGATCCCCGCCGCGACGGCGGCCAGGATGACCACCGCGGTGGCCTGACCGAGCGCTCCCTCGTCGTGCTCGACCTCTTCGTACAGCTCGACGTCGAGCTTGGCGGCGCGAAGCATGCGCTCCTGGATGTCAGCCATGTGAACCCTCCGTGCTGTCGGTAGACGAGTTTGCGCCCGCTCTCGCTTATGCGCACCGGTGTCCGTTCTGGTTGGAAGTATAGGCGGCGTTCCCGACTGCGCGTCCGACGAAATCGTGCCCGCCCGGCTGGCTTCCACTGGCGAGAGTGTCCTAGACTTGCGAGTCCCTGGAGGATGACGTGGGCGGAAGAAGACGCAGCTCCTATGCTGACGTGGATCGGAGAACGTTCTTGCAGGCTACTGCCCGAGTGGCAGGTGCGGTGGCCCTGCCCGGAGTGTCTCTTATGAAGAGCGCGTACGCTTCGGCCGAGGGCTCCGGCCCGACCCCCGATGGAGCCCTTGCAAAGCTGATGCAGGGGCACGACCGCTACCTCGGCGGTCGGAGCGGGAACCACGACCTCGTCTCTCACCGTGCGGAGCTTGCAAAGGGTCAGCAGCCGGTCGCTGCGGTGCTCTCGTGTGCGGATTCCCGGGTGGTGCCCGACCTGCTCTTCGACATGCCCTCGGGCCAGCTCTTCGTGGTCCGTGTCGCCGGGAACTTCGTGACCGACAGCGGCCAGGCCTCGCTCGAGTACGGCATCGAGGTGCTCGGCATCCCCCTCGTCGTCGTACTCGGTCACTCGAGCTGCGGCGCCGTGGACGCGGCGATCAAGGTGGCGAAGGACGATGCGAAGCTGCCGGGGAAGCTTCCGGGCCTCGTCGCCTCGATCCTGCCCGCGGTCGAGGACGTGCTGGGCGCGCCGGGAGACCTCCTGGACAACGCCATCGCCCAGAACGTGCGGCGCAACGTCGAGATCCTGCGCAAGGCCGCGCCCATCATCGGCCCCGCTGCGGCCTCGGGAAAGATCAGGGTGGTCGGAGGGGTCTACGACATCGCCAGCGGTCGCGTCACGATGCTCGACTCGAACGCGGGATGATCGTTCGCCATCTCTCTCCGCCGACGAGCTGAACGGCATGTGGGCGGAATCAGGACGGGTCGGACGGCTGCTTGCGCAAGTGGAATGACTTGGGGCGGGTGAGCGTCTCGTACCCGAGCGCCGACAGCGTTACGCCGCGGCCCGTTTGCTTGACGCCCGTCCAGGCGAGCGCCGGGTCGAGATAGTCGCAGCGGTTCATGAACACGGTACCGGTCTCGATCCGGCAGCCGAGCGCCTCCGCCGCCTCGAGATCCGCCGTCCACAGCGATGCAGTCAGGCCGTAGGGACTGTCGTTCATCAGGGCGACGGCTTCGTCGTCCGAGTCGACCGGCATTACGCCGACCACAGGGCCGAAGCTCTCTTCCCGCATGACGTCCATCCCGTGGTCGACATCGACGAGCACCTCGGGCGCCAGATAGGGCGAGCCCGGCTGATCGGGCGGGAAGTCACTGCCGCCGACGAGCGCTCGAGCACCGGCCGAGCAGGCGGCCGCGACCTGACCGCGAACGAAGTCCGCCGCGCTGCCGCGGACCATGGGACCCAGTGTGGTGTCCGCCGCCAACGGATCTGCCAGTCGATGACCGCGCGCGACCTCGACGAGCCCCTCGACGAAGGCGTCGAAGCGGCCGCGCTGCACGTAGACGCGCTCGATGCCGCAGCACGACTGACCCGAGTTGAAGAAGGCGCCGTCGGCGATGTTCTCGACGGCAAAGTCGAGATCAGCGTCGGCGCGCACGTAGGCGGGATCCTTGCCCCCGAGCTCGAGGCCCATGCCGAGGAAGGCTCCGGCGCCGGCCAGCTCGATCGCGCGGCCCGCCGCGACCGAGCCGGTGAAGTTGATCTGTTGCACGCGCCCGGAGCGCAGGATCTTTGCCGTCTGATCGTGGCTCAGCACCAGGTTGCGAAACAGTCCGGTTGGCAGGTCCGCTGCGTCGAACGCCCGTTGGAAGCGCTCGCCAACGAGCAGCGTCTGCGCCGCGTGCTTGAGCAGCACCGCATTGCCCGCCATCAGGGCGGGCACGATCGAGTTCACCGCGGTCAGGTACGGGTAGTTCCAGGGAGCCACCACGAAGACCGTGCCGAGCGGATTGCGGCGGACGAAGCGAACATAGCCGTCGATCGGCGCGGGCTCGTGATCGGCCAGGACAGCCGGTGCGATGTCGATCATGTGTCGCGCGCGCTCGGCGAAGCCGCGCAGCTCTCCGCCGCCAAACTGCACCGGCCGTCCCATCTGGCGGGCGAGCTCGGGAACGATCTCGTCCTCCATCGCAAGCATGGCCGCAACCGCCGCCTCGCAGCGTCGTGCCCGCTCGCCGAGAGGCGTCTCGCGCCACTCGCTCTGTGCAGCGGCCGCAGCCGTCAAGGCGTCGTCGATCTCGCCCTCGGATGCGCAGGCGCGCTCGGCGACGATCGAGTCATCGATCGGCGAGACGATTCGGACCACTCGGTGGACTCCCTGCGGCGCCCGCGCCGGCAGCCGGCTCGGCGAGCGCCCCCTCGAAGAAGCTCGCTGCGTAGCGTGTGTCGGTGTGCTCCCGCAGCTCTGTGATGCACCCGCTGGCGGGATCGAACTCCACCACGAAGACGTACTGGTTGTCGTAGGACTCGCCCGCCGGCGTACGAGCGCGCAGGTTGGCTTCGGCCATCACGACGTCGCCTTCGGCCACCACGAGTCCAACCCGCCAGTCGGCGGATCCGGGCTCGAAGCTCGACTCGAGCGATCCGGCCATCATGTCGGCGATCTTCTCGGCCCCGACGTGGATTCCGGCAAACGGCTCGGGCGCGGACTTCGGGATCACCCAGCGGGCATTCGGCGCGAAGAGCGCTGCCAACGGCCCTCGTCTCCCCGCTTCGATCGCGCGAAACAGCGCACGTGCTCGTTCCTTGTTCTCTTCGAGCCCCATCTAGTCTCCGCTGCGAGGCTCCCCGGCCGAACGAGCGCGCGCAGACGTTTTGGTTGAACCGGGACTAGCCGTCCAGCTTCTCCAGCACGCGGGGAGGCGAGAAGGGGAGCTCGGTGAAGCGAACCCCCGTGGCATCGCACAGGGCATTGGCCACGGTGGCGAGAGGCGGCACGATCGGCGTCTCCCCCACGCCCCGAGCGCCGTAGGGGTGCAACGGGTTCGCGACCTCGACGATCACGGTGTCGATCATTGGCAGGTCCGACGCCACCGGCATCCGGTAGTCGAGGAACCCGGGGTTCTCGAGCACTCCCTGCTCGTCGTAGATGTACTCCTCGTTCAGGGCCCAGCCGATGCCCTGAGCGGCACCGCCCTGCATCTGGCCTTCTACGTAGCTCGGGTGCACCGCCTTGCCGGCGTCCTGGATCACCGTGTAGCGGGTCACGCGGGTACCGCCGGTCTCGGGATCCACCTCGAGGTCGCACAGGTGGGTGCCGAAGGCGGGCCCGGCGGCGGGGTGCACCACTGAGCCGCGCGCCACGATGGGGCCGCCGGTCGCCCCCATCTGCTGGGCGAGCTCGTCGAGGGACAGTGGCTCGCGCTCGCCGGCGCCACCCACGGAGACGGCGCGGCCCTCCTCCCAGGCCACCTCGTCGAGCTCGACATCCCAGATCGTGGCGGCCCGGGCGCGCAGCTGCGCGATCACGTCGCGCGAGGCCTCGATGATGGCGGCGCCCGTCACCACTGTGGTGCGGCTGCCGCCGGTGAGGTCCGAGAAGCCTACGCTGTCGGTGTCGAGAACGACGGGCCGCACGCGCTCGTAGGGCACGCCGAGTTCCTCGGCCACGATCAGTCCCATCGAGGCGCGCCATCCCCCGATGTCGGGATTGCCGCTGGCCACCACGACGCTTCCATCCGGGTGGAGCGTCACGTCCGCACTCGATTGCATGCCGGCGTTGAACCAATAGCCACAGGCAACGCCGCGCCCCTGGTTCTCCCCTAGCGGAGCCTTGTAGTGCGGGTGGCTCTTGGCTTCCCGGAGCGTCTCCTTGAAGCCGATCCTCGAGTAGGGGAGCCCGAGCGGATTGCGATCGCCCTCTTCGGAGGCGTTCTCGAGGCGCAGGTCGATCGGGTCCACGCCGAGCTCGCGCGCGATCTCGTCGATCAGCGACTCGGTACCGAAGGCGCCCATGGGGGCGCCTGGCGCGCGATAGGCCGCGACCTTCGGCTTGTTCACGACCACGTCGTGGGCCTCGATCGAAAAGTTGGGGATCCGGTAGGGACCGAAGGCGGTCATGGCCGCGGCACCCGCCGGCGAGCCG
>JAYZFK010000056.1:0-18216 GCA_036336835.1 Myxococcota bacterium
CGGGCGATCCGGCGCGTCGCAAAGTAGCCGGACAGCACGAGAATGCCGGCGCCAGACAGCACGCCGATCACGGTCGCCGTCGCAAACCCGCGCTCGGCCAGACTGGGCAGCGCGAAGGTGTGCACCAGGTAGGCCAGCAGCAGGACCGGCACGACCGCACCGACGAAGTAGCTCGCGAACAAGGCGCGATCGAGCTTCTGGTGAAAGAGCGATTGCAGTCCCGAGCTGTCGCGCATTGCTTCCCCCGGCTCAGTCGGCAGACCGCGCTTCCGGGCGGTCCGACCGGCAAATGGACCTGCAGGTCTGCATCGGCTCAGCGAAGCTCGGACTGCAGTTGGAGCGGATCCGGGGGATACTCGGGGTGGCCGATTCCAGCCTGAACGGAATCTTCCGGATGGAACGAATCGGGCGGCCCGGTATCGAAGCAGTTGATGCCCCGAGCGCCGAGGAGCGAGCAGGTGTGTTGATCCACCGACGACCCCAGATCGCCACGAGCGAGGTCACCGACCGCGCGCTGTACCTGCGTCGGCGCGAGTTCCTGCGCCGCTCCGCGGCCGGGATGGCGCTGCTCGGGGCCGGCGCGGCCAGCTGTTTCGAGAGCGAGCGCGCCGATGCCGCCCTGGCGTCGGCGGACAGCACAGGAGCAAAGCCGCGCCGCTTGAAAGGGCTCGAGGGTCTCGCACCGGCCCGTCCTCCCTTCACGGTAGACGAGGAGCTGACCCCTCGGCGCGACGCTATCCGCTACAACAACTTCTACGAGTTCGGCACGGACAAGTCCGACCCGGTTCGCAACGCCGCCGGCTTCCGGACCGCGCCCTGGTCGGTCGCGATCGAGGGGGAGGTCGGCAAGCCCGGGACGATCGGGCTCGAGGACCTGCTCGCGCCCCACACGCTCGAGGAGCGAATCTATCGCCTGCGCTGCGTCGAGGCCTGGTCGATGGTCATCCCGTGGGTCGGTATTCCGCTCGGCGCCGTGCTCGAGCGCTTCGAGCCGACCTCGAAGGCGAAGTACGTCGCCTTCGAGACACTGCTCGACCGCGAGCAGATGCCCGGTCAGCGGCGCCGGGTGCTCGACTGGCCCTACCGCGAGGGCCTGCGGATCGACGAGGCGATGCACCCGCTCGCGATCCTGGCGGTGGGCATGTACGGCGAGGTGCTCCCGAACCAGAACGGCGCGCCGCTGCGGCTCGTGGTGCCGTGGAAGTACGGCTTCAAGAGCATCAAGTCGATCGTGCGCATCCGTTTGCAGGAGCGCGAGCCCTATACGAGCTGGAGCGCGTCGGCACCGCGAGAGTACGGGTTCTACGCGAACGTGAATCCCGAGGTCGACCACCCGCGCTGGAGCCAGGCGCGCGAGCGACGCATCGGCGACCTGCGCAAACGCGACACCCTCCCGTTCAACGGCTACGGCGACATGGTCGCGAGCCTGTACACCGGGATGGACCTGCGCCGGAGCTTCTGATCGTGGCCGCCAGCAACGCCACGCGTCGGCGCGCTGTGCGCTCCGCAGCGCTGATCGCCGGTCTCGCGCCGGCCGTCGGATTGCTGCTGCGCGCGCTGCTGGACCGACTGGGTGCAGACCCGGTCGAGGAGATTACCCACGAGACGGGAGAGTGGGCGCTGCGCTTCCTGATCCTGACACTTGCGGTGACGCCGGCTCGGCGCCTCCTCGGCTGGAGCTGGCTCGCCCCCGAGCGCCGCACCTTCGGCCTGGTCGCCTTCGGCTATGCGAGCCTGCACTTCGCGACCTACCTGCTGCTGGATCTCGAGCTCGACTTCTCGGTGCTGGCCGAAGACATCCTCGAGCGCCCCTACATCACCGCCGGCTTTGCAGGCTTCGCTGCGCTGGTCCCGCTGGCCGTCACCTCCACCCGGGCCTCGATGAAGCGACTGGGGGCCCGCTGGATCAGGATCCACCGGCTGGTCTTCGTCGCCGCTGCCGCCGCCTGCCTCCACTTCCTCTGGGGAGTCAAGGCAGATCTCCTCGAACCCGCCATCTACACCGGCATTGTCGCGACCCTGGTCGCTACCCGCCTGAGGCACCTCCCGGGACGATCGAGCATCGACTCTGACCCTGCGCGGTGACACCGAGCCGTCGCACAGCAGGGCGCTTGCTCCTCCTGCAACCCCGAGCGACCCTACCCGACCATGTCTGATCCTCTGAAACCGGCCGGGGAGCCGAACACGACCGCGCCAACCGATCGGGCAGCCACGCGGTACCGCAATTCCGATGACGTGGAGGTCGTCGAGATCGACGGGCGCGAATTCGTGATCGTCGGAACCGCTCACATCTCGCGGGAATCGGTCGAGCTCGTACGCGAAGTCATCGAGAACGAAACCCCCGACTGCGTCTGCCTCGAGCTCGATGCCCAGCGTCACGAGGCGCTGTCGTCCGAGGACCGCTGGAAGCAGCTCGATCTGCGCGAGGTCATCCGCAAGCGCCAACTCGCCACATTGCTCGTGAACCTGCTACTGGCGTCCTATCAGAAGCGCCTCGGCGGCCAGCTCGGCATGATGCCCGGCAGCGAGCTGCTCGAGGCCAGCCGAGTTGCCAGCGAGAACGGCATCCCGATCTCGTTCTGCGATCGCGACATCCGCGTGACACTGCGCCGCGCCTGGAGTTCGCTGTCGTGGTGGCGGAAGCTCGAGCTCAGCTCGACCGTGCTCGCAAGCGCGTTCGATCGCACCGAGCTGTCGGAAGAAGATCTGCGCAACATCCGCCGCAAGGACGTGCTCAACGAGATGATGAGCGAGCTCGGCAAGAGCATGCCGACGCTCAAGCAGGTACTGATCGACGAACGCGACGCCTACCTGGCGCAGCGCATCCGCGAAGCCGATGGTGACCGGATCGTCGCCGTGGTCGGCGCGGGCCACGTCACCGGCATGCGCGCCGCACTGGCTCGCGGCACCGATGTCGATATCGCCGAGTTCGACCAGATCCCGCCGGTCTCTCCCGTCTTGAAATGGGTCGGCTGGGGGATCCCCGCCCTGATCGTCGGCGCGCTCGTCACGATCGGCGCCACCAAGGGCCCGGCGGCCATGGGCGAGAACGCCCTCTACTGGCTCGTTGCCAACTCGGTGCCGACCGCCCTCGGCGGCCTCGCCGCCCTCGGCCATCCGCTCACCATCGCGATCGGGGGCCTGGCGGCGCCGTTCACCAGCCTGACGCCGGTGATCGGCGCAGGTTATGTCGCGGCCTTCGTCCAGACCTGGGTAGCGCCGCCGCTCGTGCACGAGTTCGAGACCGTGGGTGACGATATCGCCCACCTGAGCCGCTGGTGGCGCAGCCGCCTGCTGAAGATCTTCCTGGTGTTCGTGCTCACGACCCTCGGCAGTCTGCTCGGCACCGGATTGGGCGGAGTCGAAATCGTCTCCAACCTCTTTTGACCGGGTCGCCGCCGCAGCGGCGACACCGATTCCGGCGTAAATTCGGCGCATGGCCGGCCTGACCAGCCTGGAACACGCGAGCCCCCTGCTCGTGCTGGCGATCGTGATCGGTGTCGGCGTCGCGTTCGGCGCCGCGACGCGTCGGATCGGGCTGCCCGGTGTCACGGGCCAGATCCTCGGCGGACTGGTCATCGGCCGCAGCGGCCTCGATCTGTTCGGTGAGGCGCTGCTGCAGTCGCTGCAGCCGCTGACGCACCTCGCGCTCGGCTTGATCGCCGTCACGGTGGGCGCGCACCTGAACGTCCGGCGACTGCGCAACGCCGGTCGCCGCTTGTTCTACCTGCTGCTCACGGAGTCGACGATCACACCGTTTGTCGTGTTCGCCGTGCTGCGCTTGCTGGGCGGTGCTTCGTTCGAGCTGTCGCTGCTGCTCGCGGCGATCTCGATCGCAACCGCTCCCGCGACCGTCATCGCAGTGGTGCGCGAGACCCGCTCGAAGGGCGTCTTCGTCAAGACGCTGCTCGCCTCCGTCGCACTCAACAACTTCGCGTGCATCATGCTGTTCGAGCTCGCACGCGCGGTCGCAGCCGAGGGCGTTGGGTCGGGCCAGGCGGTCGACCTGACCGGCCCGCTGCGGCAGATCGGTCTGGCGGTGCTGGTCGGTGCCGTGATCGCGATCGCAATGGACTTTGCGGCGCGCGTCGCGCTGCGCCCGGACCGACTCGCCACCGCGGCCATCGCGTCGCTGCTGCTCGCCTGCGGCCTGGCGACGGCGCTGGGCGTGTCACCGCTGCTCACCTGCCTCGTCCTCGGCCTGGTACAGACGAACATCGCGCGCGAACGCAGCCACCTGGTCGACTCGGTCTTCGCAAACTTCGAGCCGGCAATCCTCGCGGTCTTCTTCACGCTGGCCGGCATGCACCTCTCGCTCGACCACCTGTGGCTGGCCGGCCTGGTCGCCACACTGCTGTTCGCGGCCCGCATCGCCGGCAAGCTGATGGCCGCGCGGCTCGCGTTGCGGCTCGCGGGCGCCACCGAGCGCGTCAAGCGCAACCTGGGGCTCGCTCTGACGCCTCAGGCCGGCGTGGCGGTTGGCCTGGTGATCCTGATCCAGGGGGATGCGCGGTTCACCGACCTCTCGAGCCTGTTCGCTGCGGTCGTGCTCGCCGTGGTGACGCTCAACGAGATCTCCGGGCCGGTGATGACGCGCATTGCGCTGTCGCGAGCGGGCGAGGTCGGGCGCGATCGCCTGCGCCTGATCGATTTCCTGCAGGAGGAGCACATCGTCACCGACTTCCGCGCCGATTCGAAGCAGGCGGCAATCGAGCGGCTCGTCGACCTGATGCTGAGCACCCACTCGTTGTCGGGGCTCACCCGAGCCCAGCTGCTCGAGTCGGTGCTCGAGCGTGAGCGTCAGACCACGACCTGTCTCGGCGGCGGGCTGTCGGTGCCGCACGGCATCCTGCCCGATGGCCTGCCGATGGCGGGCGTGATGGCCATCTCGCGCGAAGGGCTCGACCTACCGACGCCCGACGGACGGCCCGTCCACTGCATGGTGCTGCTCGGCACGTCGAGCGAGGAGCGCGACCGCCACCTGCTAGTGCTTGCGAGCCTCGCCAGGGCGATCGGTTCCGACCCCGCCTTCCAGGACCAGCTCTTCAACGCGAGCAGCCCCGCGCACGCCTGCGAGCTCCTCCACGGTGAGGAGAGCGAGGACTTCAACTACTTCCTCGAAGAGGCAACCTGATCTCGCGCAGTGCTAGCGTTCGCCCGATGCGCGCATATCTCGATCTACTAGAGCAGGTGCTCGAGCAGGGGGTCGCAAAGGACGACCGCACCGGCACCGGGACGCGCTCGCTGTTCGGACACCAGCTGCGTTTCGATCTCGCGCACGGCTTTCCGCTGCTGACGACCAAGAAGCTCCACACCAAATCGATCCTGCACGAGCTGTTGTGGTTCATCCGCGGCGAGACGAACGTACAGCCGCTTCGCGACGTCGGGGTATCGATCTGGGACGAGTGGGCGGATCAGGAGACCGGCGAGCTCGGGCCGATCTACGGTCGCCAATGGCGCGCGTGGCCGGCGCCGGACGGCGAAACGATCGATCAGCTGGCGCGGGTGCTCGACGAGATCCGCAGCAACCCCAGCTCGCGTCGCCTGCTGGTCAGCGCGTGGAACGTCGCCGATCTGCCGAGGATGGCGCTCGCCCCCTGCCACGTGATGTTCCAGTTCTACGTCGCCGAGGGCCGCCTATCGTGTCAGCTCTACCAGCGTAGTGCCGACCTGTTCCTCGGCGTGCCCTTCAACATCGCCTCCTACGCGCTGCTCACCATGCTGGTCGCACAGGTGTGCGATCTGCGGGCGGGCGACTTCGTCCACACCTTCGGTGACGTACACCTGTACTCGAACCACCTCGAGCAGGCGCGCGAGCAGCTCGCGCGTACGCCGCGTCCGCTGCCGCGAATGCACCTCGATCCGTCCGTGAAATCGCTGTTCGACTTCCGACACGAGCACTTTCGCCTCGACGGCTACGATCCGCACCCGCACATCGCTGCGCCTATCGCTGTGTGAGCCCATGCGCCCCCTGGCCCTGGTCGCGGCGGTCGCGCGCAATGGTGTGATCGGAAGAGACGGCGACCTGCCCTGGCGCCTGCCAGACGAGCTGAAGCACTTCAAGGCGACGACGCTCGGCCACTGCCTGATTCTCGGCCGCAGAACCTGGGAGTCGCTCCCAGGCGCGCTGCCCGAACGCACGGTGATCGTGGTGACGCGCAACCGAGCCTACCGAGCGGAGGGCGCGCTGCTGGCCGATGGTCTCGAGACGGCCTTGCTGCTCGCCGACGAGCAGGGCGACGACGAGCCGCGCGTCGCAGGAGGCGCCGAGCTGTATGCCCAGGCGCTGCCCCAGGCAACTCGGCTGTGGCTCACGCGTGTCCACGCGGACGTCGAGGGCGATGTGCGGTTCCCCAACTGGGACGAGTCGTCCTGGCAGCTCGCGCACTCGCGCGATCATACAGCCGACGAACGTCACGCTTACGCGTTCACGATCGAGGAGTGGCGGCGCCGCTGAGCGCGTCGAGCGCGAGAGTGCGCAGAGGCTGCTCCAGGCCACGCTCGGCGAGCAATGAGTCGCACGCGCCGTATCCTTGGTGGATGGCGAGCGGCGGCGATGCGGCATCAGACGTCCTGGTTCGGGCGGTCAGCGAGGACGGCTCCGTCAGCCTGATGGTCCTGACCGCGACCGAGCTGGTGCGCGAAGCGGTCGCGATCCGCCCGACTTCCGCGACCGCGGCAGGAGCGCTCGGCCGCGCGCTCATGGGCGCGCTGCTGATGGCGGCGAGCAAGAAGAGCGGCGAAACGATCCAGATCCAGCTGCGCGGCAAGGGGCCGCTCGGTACGGTGACGGCGATCGCCGACGCCCAGCTCCACGCTCGCGGCACGCTCACCCACCGCGAGGCCAATGTAAGACCCCGCGAAGACGGCCGTCCGGACGTCTCGCAAGGTGTCGGTCGCGGCGTGCTCGGCGTCGTGCGCCACCACCCGAGCTGGCGAGAGCCCTACTCGGGATTCGTACCGATGACGCTGCGCGATATCGCCAAGGATCTGACCCGCTATCTGATGGAGAGCGAGCAGGCTCCCTCGGCGCTCGGGCTGTCGATCGAGCACGCTGACGACGGCGGCGTGGGCGCGGCCGCGGCATTCCTGGCGCAGGCGCTACCCGGCTCCGACGACGCGACGCTCGCCGAGATCGAGGCCAACGTGAAGGCGCTGCCGCGCGCGGCGACACTGGTGCTGGGAGACCGCAACGACGCCGACCGTCTGCTAGAGCTGCTCGCCGGCAGCATCGGCTTGGGCGAGCGAAGTCGAGCCGTTCCCCGATTCCACTGCCCCTGCGACCGCGCGCGAGCAGCACGCGCACTGCGCATGCTCGAATCGGATGAGCTGCGCGAGCTGATCGCCAGCGGCCAGGGGCAGGAGGTCGAGTGCCAGTTCTGCGGCCGGGCCTACCAGCTCGAGCCAGACGAGCTGTCGCGTCTCGTCGGCAGCTGACGCTATTCGAGGAGAATCTTTCACACCGCGACGGCGCGGTGAGCCTGCGGGGCGCTACGATCGACCGTCCAATCCGTGGAGGGGGAATCCAGTCATGGAAGCGGTCCCGCAGGTCACGACCAAAGAGCAAGAGCCGAGTGCACCTGGCATCGCGCCGGGACCCACTCCCGAGCCCGAGCTGGAGGCCGCGGAGAGCCCGGTGGATGCGCCTGCGAGCGCGGCCAAGCCGACGCTGCCCGTCCCGGTCAGCGAGCCCAGACCGCGGCGTTCGTTGTGGCGACGGCTGACACGGCGGCAAGAGCCTCGCACCAGCGAGCCGACCGGCTTCCAGGAGCTGGTGAAATCGCGGCTCGACGGCATCACGCTGCGGCTCGAATCTTTCGAGCACGGTCTCGCGCGCAGCGATGCGCGGCTCGCAACGGGTTTCTCCCTGCTCGAGCGCATCGAGGAACGCCTGCAGGAGCTCGCCGATGTCGGGGAGCGGGTGGATCAGGCCCGCGAGGCGGCCCAGCGAGCGGCCGAGGCCTCCGCCAGCGCGGCCCGCACCGCCCGTCGGGCGAGTGTCGTCGCGGCTGCTGCGGTGGTGATCGCGCTGACGGCGCTCGTCGTCCGTCTCGGGTGATGGCGATCGGAGGCACGATCGGCTCGCTACGCGCTCCTGCCCCCCGGGAGTCGTTGACAAGCGAGGGTGCAAATGATTAAATTACTGTATCCGAATATACAGATGTATCGGCGGGCTACCGATGCAGGCACCACACCCGCCCTCGCCCGCCACATCGCTGGAGAAATGCCATGACCGAACGACTGCCGTACAAGGTCGCCGACCTGAACCTGGCCGAATGGGGACGCCGGGAGATTCGCCTCGCCGAGCACGAGATGCCGGGCTTGATGGAGATTCGCCGCCGCTATGCGAAGGAGCAGCCGCTGGCCGGCCTGAAGATCATGGGCAGCTTGCACATGACCATCCAGACCGCAGTGCTGATCGAGACGCTGGTCGACCTCGGCGCCGACGTGCGCTGGGTCTCGTGCAACATCTTCTCGACCCAGGACCACGCGGCCGCGGCGGTGGCCGTCGGTACCAACGGCACACCCGAAGAGCCGCAGGGTATTCCGGTCTTCGCCTGGAAGGGCGAGACGCTCGAGGAATACTGGTGGTGCACCAAGGAGGCACTGGTCTGGCCCGACGGCACGGGGCCCCACCAGATCGTCGACGACGGCGGCGACGCAACGCTGTGGATCCACAAGGCGCGCGAGTTCGAGCAGGCCGAGAAGGTCCCGGACTTCAACCCGGACACCGACTCCGAGGAGTGGGGCGTCATCCTTGACCTGGCAAGGCAGGAGTTCGAGTCCGATCGTAACAAGTGGACGCCGATCTCGGAGAAGGTCCAGGGCGTCTCCGAGGAGACGACGACGGGCGTGCACCGCCTCTACCAGATGGCGAGCGCCGGAACGCTGCTCTTCCCCGCAATCAACGTCAACGACTCGGTCACCAAGTCGAAGTTCGACAACATCTACGGCTGCCGGCACTCGCTTCCCGACGGCCTGATGCGGGCCACCGACGTGATGCTCGGCGGCAAGGTCGCACTCGTGTGTGGCTACGGCGAGGTCGGCAAGGGCTGCGCGCAAGCACTTCGCGGCCAGGGCTGCCGCGTCATCGTGACCGAGATCGACCCGATCTGCGCACTGCAGGCCGCAATGGAAGGCTACCAGGTGAACACGATCGAGGATGTCGTCGAGACGGCCGACATCTTCGTCACCACCACGGGCAACTTCAACATCATCACGGCACAGCTGATGTCGCGCATGAAGGACAAGGCGATCGTCGGCAACATCGGCCACTTCGACAATGAGATCGACATGGCCGGTCTCAAGAAGATCGAGGGCATCCGCTGCGAGCACATCAAGGAGCAGTACGACGAGTGGATCTTCCCGGACGGTCACTCGATCTTGATCCTTGCAGAGGGTCGACTCCTGAACCTGGGCTGCGCAACGGGACATCCGAGCTTCGTGATGAGCGCCTCGTTCGCGAACCAGGTCCTGGCGCAGATCGATCTCGCGCAAAACGACCAGTACGAGAATCAGGTCTACATGCTGCCGAAGCAGCTAGACGAAGAGGTCGCACGACTGCACCTCGACCACCTCGGCGTCAAGTTGACCCAGCTCACGCCGCAGCAGGCCGACTACATCGGCGTCCCCGTCGGGGGCCCGTATAAGCCGGACCACTACCGCTACTGATCTGGTCTCGCTGGTCGGCGGCCCCACGAGCCGACGTGCAGCGCTAGGCTGCGGCGCGTGGAAGAGCTGCTGCGCGACGCATTCCCGTTCGTGGCCATCGCAACCTGGCTGATCGTTCCGCTCTACGCGGCCCATCAGCGCGGGCGCAGCTTCGCGATCTTCAGCACCGTGACCTTCGGCATATCGCTCGCCGGCTCGCTCAGCGTGCACGCGCGCCTGCCGGGCTGGCTGCCAGAGGGCGCACTGCCCGCGATCGATGCGCTTTTCCTGTACGGCATTTCTGCCGCGGCCCTCCACTACGCTCATCTTGTGCGCGCGCGCTTGCGCGGGCCGGTATTCCGCACGCTCGTCTCGGCACCGGGCCAGGCCTTCGTCGCCTCGAGCTTTCTCGCCGCGTTCTGGCTGCTCGGGCTGCTCGTCATCCGGCTGCCGCTCTGGCTGTTGGACGCCCACAGACTGCTCGGGCTGCTCGCTCCGCTCGACGCGCTGCCGTACGCGATCGGCGCGGTTGCTCTCGGGACCTCCGCGCGACCGATCTTCGAGATCGTTCGCGTGCACCTGAGCAACGAGGGGCCCGCGTCGTTCCAACGTCTTCCGGTCGAGCGCCATCGTCGCAGCGAGCCAGCGCCGCTGCTCGAGCGCCCACTGCGCATCGTGCAGATCGCCGACCCCCACCTCGGCCCGTGGCAGCCGGTGACACGCCTGCGCCGCCTGATCGGCGAGCTGGTCGAGCGCGATCCCGATCTCGTGCTTCTGACCGGCGACTTCCTGACCATGGAGAGCAACGCCACGCCCGCCGCGCTGGCCGAAGCGCTGATCCCGCTACGACGCCTGCCGGGCCGCTGCTTCGCCATCTTCGGCAACCACGACCACGAGGCGCACGATGTCGTGCGCCAAGGCCTCGCCGCCAATGGCGTGACGCTGTTGGTGGACGACTCGGCCTCGGTCGACACTCCCGCGGGCCCGGTACAGATCGTCGGCGCCGACTTCGTGCGGCGCGAGCGCAAGGCCCACCTGCGCGAGCTGCTCGCGCGGCACCCGCGCCGCGAGCAACACCTGCGACTGCTGCTGCTGCACGACCCGAGTGCCTTCCACGATCTGCCCGACGACGAGATCGACCTCGTGCTGTCGGGACACACGCACGGCGGACAGATCGGGCTCGTGAGCTTCGGACTCGACTGGACCGTGCTCAAGGGCTCGCGCTGGCCCGACCACGGCCTGTTCGCACGCGGCCGCAGCCGACTCTATGTGCATCGCGGCACCGGGTTCTACGGCTTCCCGCTGCGGGTGGGTGTTCCTGGCGAAGCCTCGGTGCTCGAGCTCGTCAAGGCCGGCTAGCGACGATCGACGGCAGCCGCCCACAACGCGGGCAGGCACTCGAGACGCTCGTCCGTCCAGCGCATCACGCGGTCGTGCTGCGTGACGCATTCCCAGTCGAAGCCGTCGAGCAGCTCGACCGGTGTCGTCTCTGCTGGGCTCTCCCGCAGGCCGCAGGCGTGAGCCAGCAACCCGCACAGGCCAGACGCGCGGTAGCAGCGCCGGAGCTCGGGCATCCCGACCGAGCCGTGTAGCTTGGCCAGCTTCGCGCCCTCGCGCGGCTCGAGCAGCAGCAGGTGGTGACGGTAGACCGGCTCGGACAGGCCGAGCAGGCGCTGCAATGCCACCTGGGTTGCGGTGCTCGCCGCCAGGTCGCGGCCGCGCACGACGCGCGTCACTCCGACGCGCGCGTCGTCGACCACACTCGCCAGCTGATAGGCGATGCCGCCCTCGCGCCGGCGCACCACAGGATCGCCCAGGGCCAGAGACGGATGCTGCGCCAGCCGCTCGCCGGCCTCGTCCACCGGCTCGACGAGCTCGTCGGGCAGCCGGGCGCGCAGCGGCTCGTCGCTCGCTCGCCAGCCTCCCTCCCGCACGCCGGGCAGCGCGCGACCACGGCACGCATTCGAGTAGGCAAAGCCACCATCCGCGGCACGGAGCCCGCGCTCGCGGATCTGGCTGCGCGAGCACGAGCACGGATACAGCGCACCCGCAGCCTCGAGCCGATCGAGCGCCCGCTCGTGGTGGGCGCGGGCCTCGCTCTGACGCTCGACGCGATCGAACTCGAGGCCCAGCCACGCGAGATCGTCCCGCATGGCCGAGATCCACGCGTCCGAGCTGCGCTCGAAATCGAGATCTTCGAGCCGCAGCACGATCTGCGCACCGCGCGAGCGCGCATCGAGCCAGCACAGCAGAGCCGCGAGCAGGGTGCCCGGATGGGCAGGGCCGGTCGTCGAGGGAGCAAAACGGCCGGTCTCGATCACTCGAGTAGGGTACACCTGCCTGCGTGCTGAACGCTCTCGTCCGGGCGCTGTACATCGCGGGGTATCGCGTCCTGCGTGTGTGGTGGTTCTTCCGCCGGCCCAGCGTGCGCGGCGCCTTCGTAGCGGTCTGGCACGATGACCAGCTGTTGTTGATCCGCAATTCCTATCGTCGCGGCGAGACGCTGCCCTGCGGCGCAATCGGACGCCACGAGACCCCGCGCGCAGCGGCGCGCCGCGAGCTGCATGAAGAGGTCGGAATCGACGTGCCGGAGGAATCGCTGGTCTTCGCGACGGACTTCGAGCTCGAGTGGGACTTCAAGCACGACCGCGCGACGATCTTCGAGCTCTGCCCGAGCGAGCAACCCGTGGTCCGCGTCGACGAGCGCGAGGTCGTCTGGGGCGAGTTCGTTCCCGAGAACGAGCTCGCGTCGCGACCGCTCGTACCACACATCGTCCGCTACCTGGCGTGGCGCCGCGATCGTTCGGACTAGCGCTCGTCGAAGGGCAGCGGATCGATCTGGCGGCCGCGGGCAAATACGGCGAGCGGCCGGAGCAGCGTCGAGGGGTCGCGGCACGGGTCGTCCTCGACGACCAGGAGATCGGCCGCCAGCCCCGGCTCGAGCCGACCCGTCTCGTGCTCGAGACCAAGCGCCCTGGCTGCCTCGACCGTGGCTGTGCGAAGCAGCGCCTCGCCTGCCAGGCCGCTGTAGCGCGCAAGCGCGAGCAGTCCTTCGACCAGCCGATGGTGGTGCACACCGGGGATGCCGGCATCGGTCGACGCGCAGAGCGGCACACCGGCGGCGACGAGCTCGCGCAGCACCTTCGACATTCGCTCGAAGAACTCGCTGGGCCGGCCCTCGTGATCGGCGCGGCGTGCCCAGCCGCCGTTCACGGTGGGCGACACCCAGGCGCCCGCGGCGCGAACCGCCTGCACCACCGCCGCGTCGAAATCACTGCCGAAGCCCTCGGCACCGGCGAACGAGCAGTGCTCGATCGTCCGCACGCCGGCTCGCGCCGAGTGCGCAATGCCGCGGGTTCCGTGACAGTGAGCGGCCACCTCTCGGCCGCCACCACGGGCCTGGTCGACGATCGCCGAGAGGGTCGCGGCGTCGAACTGGGGCTCGCTCGGTGAGGTGCCCCGCGTCGCGACGCCTCCGGTGGCCATCACCTTGATCCAGTCGACACCGTGCTCGAGCTGGCGCGTGAGCACACAGCGGAGCTCAGCGGGCGTGCTCGCCTCGCCGCCCCAGAAGTGACAGTGCCCACCCGGCGTCGTCAACGGCTGGCCCGCGCACAGCAGCCGCGGCCCGGGCAGCTCGCCGCGCGCGATCCGATCGCGCAGCTCGAGCGCCGCCCAGTCCCCCGCTCCGAGATCGCGAGCCGTAGTGATTCCGCATCGCACCATCTCCAGCGCGCGTCGATTCATTGCGCGTTGGCGTTCGGCCAGCGAGATGGCAGCCTGGGCTACGACCCCCTTGGTGGGATCGAGCCCCAAATGAACGTGGCCATCGATCAATCCGGGCAGTGCGAACGCGCCTGTGAAATCGATCCGTCGCGCATCGCGCATCAGCTCGGTCGCCGCTCCGATCGCTTCGATGCGACCTTGGGTGATCCGGATCACCGACGCCGAGCGCGCGCTGTGCCTCGCCCCGGTCCAGGTCCGGACACCCGTGATCGCAATCGTCCGGTCCGCCGGAGCCGCCATCCGCGCAGCCTAGCCCGGTTTGCGCTCGCCTCAGGGGCGATGCATGCTCCATAGCTGCAACAGCGCACCTAGCGGGGGGGCGGGCAGCGCCATCGTCACAAAGGCTTCGAGACCGCCGGCGTCGTGATGTCGCAGCCGAGTGCTCCTGCTTGGAGCCCAGCAAGATGGGGGAACGGACCACTCATGGCCGACAACGAAGTTCTGGTCGTCGCCTCGAAGGTGAAGACCTACATCAAGGAGCAGGGGGATATGAAGACCTCTGCGTCGGTGCTGTCAGCGCTCTCTGACAAGATCCGGTCGATGTGCGATGGCGCGATCGCAAGTGCGCGCAGCGACGGACGCAAGACGGTTCTCGACCGCGATTTCTCCTGAGTCGCTCTCGCGTCGAACGACGCGGGACGACACCCGTGGCCGCGCTCCGCGCGAGCGCGGCTGCGTGTGCACGACACGCCGGGCACACGCTGTGTCCGGCGTGTCGCCGCACCCGCGAGCAGCTGTAGGGCGGTGAGACCGAGATGGCGTCCCCCGACCCCACCGTGTGGAGCGTGGCCTCACTGAGCGACACGGGCCGCGTTCGCTCCGACAACGAGGACCGCTGCGGGACGTTCGAGAACGCCGCGGGAGCGCGTCTGCTCGTCGTCGCCGACGGAATGGGCGGCCACCGAGGCGGCGCGACCGCAAGTCGGCTCGCCGTCGAGGCGCTCGAGGCGGCGCTGGTTGGCGCTGAGGACGTCTCGGGCGACTGGCTCGCCGAGACGATCGGCGCCGCCAACCTCGAGGTGTACGCTCGGGCGGAGCGCGACGCTGAGCTGCTCGGCATGGGCACGACGCTGGTCGCGATCCTGGTCGCCGCCAGTGGCCAGTCCTGGGTCGCCAACGTGGGCGACAGCCGTGCCTACCGCCTGCGCGGCGGCACGCTCGAGCAGCTGACCGAGGATCACTCCGTGGTCGCCGAGATGATCCGCCGCGGCGTGATCACGCCCGAGGAGGCGGAGACCCACCCCCGGCGCAACGAGATCCTGCGCTCGATCGGCGTCGAGGTCGAGGTGGAGCCCGATGTCGGCGAGCTCGACCTCCGGGCGGGCGACCGCCTGCTGCTCTGCTCGGACGGCCTGTGCGGGGTCGTGCCGCACGACGAGATCGCGCAGCAGCTGACCGCGCACACCGTGATCGCCAGTGTCGAGCACCTCGTCGAGACCGCGAACCAGCTCGGTGGTCCCGACAACATCACAGCGGTCATCGCCGAGGTGCCCGCTGGCTTCTCCACTGCGAAGCGTCGCGCCCAGGGCAGCGCTCTCGCCCTGGCGCTCCTGGTCGTGCTGGTCGCCGGGCTGGGCGTCTTCGCCTTCCAGCTCTGGCGCTGAGCGCGCAGGGAGCGCGAACCCCGGACGGGCCTCAGTTCTTCTCGTCGGGCAGCGCGACCGCGACCGCGTCCGGCCGCGCCTGCGGGTCGAAGGCAATCGCCAGGAAGTGGTGTGCCACGAACTCGCCCGTGTTGAAGCTCTGGTTCGCGCTCATCTCCCGGAAGCGATCGGCCTCCGGAAAACGGTCGGGGCCGCAGCCCCGAATCAGCTCTTGCATCGCCGTGTCGACGACACCGGGCGCAATCGAGTAGGCGCGCAGGCCGCTCGCCTCCTCCTCTGCGGCGACGACCTCGGTGAAGCGCTCGACTCCCGCCTTGCCGGCACAGTACGCCGCCCAGCCCTCGTAGGGCTTCCAGGCCGCTCCCGAAGAGACGTTGATCAGCACGCCCTGGCCGCCCCGCGCGCGAAGGTGGCGAACGAAGGTGCGCGTACCCAGGAAGAGCCCGGTCAGGTTGATGTCGATGTGCTCGCGGAAGTCGGCAGCCGAGACGTCGCGCACCGGCGCGATCGGCTCGAGCACGCCCGCATTGTTGATCCACAGGTCGATCGCGCCGAAGCGCGCGACGACGCTGTCGGCGAAGGCCTCGAAGGCCCTCTCGTCCGTGACGTCGAGCCTCGCCGAGACCACGCGCTGGCTCGCAGCGAGCGCCGGTGCGCCGCGCGAGCAGAGACCGAGCGACAGGCCGCGGGCCGCAAAGTGCTCGGCGAGGGAGGCGCCAATGCCGCGGCTTGCGCCGGTGATCACGGCGCAGCGACCCTCGAGGTCGGGGAGGCTCATCCGTTCCGGGTCTGGAGCCCCGCGAGGTCGGCACCCGCCGGACTCTGGAACGCGCGCAGCCCGAACTCCGGAACGAGCGCGAAGATGTGATCGAACAGATCGGACTGGATGGCCTCGTAGGCGTTCCATTCGGTGGTGCTCGTGAAGCAGTAGATCTCGATCGGCAGGCCGAACTCGGTTGGCTGCAGCTGGCGGACGAGCAGCGTCATCCCCTTGTGGATCCTCGGACTCGCCTGCAGGTAGGCCTCGATGTAAGCGCGCAGCGTGCCCACGTTCGTCAGCCGGCGAATGTCGGCATTCAGCGATCGATCGCGCCCGTCGGCTGCGTTGTAGCTCTCGATCTCCGATTTCTTGTTCGCGACGTGGTCGCGCAGCAACGTCCAGCGGCCGAGCCGCTCGACCTCGTCGTCCGAGAGGAAGCGAATCGTCGAGAGGTCCACGAATAGCGAGCGCTTGATCCGCCGCCCACCCGACTTCGACATGCCGCGCCAGTTCTTGAAGGCTTCCGAGATCAGCGCGTGGGTCGGAATCGTGGTGATCGTCTTGTCCCAGTTCTGGACCTTGACCGTGTGCAGCGCGACATCGATCACGTCGCCGTCTGCTCCGTAGGCCGGCATCTCGATCCAGTCGCCCACGTGGATCATGTCGTTTCCAGTGAGCTGGACCGAGGCCACCAGCGACAGGATCGTGTCGCGAAAGATCAGCAGCAGGACCGCCGTCATCGCGCCGATGCCCGACAGGAACAGCAGCGGAGAGCGATCCATCAACGTCGCGATGACAAGCAAGCCGGCAAACAAGTAGAGCGCGATCTTGACGACCTGCAGATAGCCCTTGATCGGCTTGCTGAGATTGCTCGGGGTCGACTCGTAGATCGCGTTCGCCGCCGACAGGAAGGCCGCGATGGCGCGAGCTGCGACCGCGATCAGAGCCGAGAACGCAACACGCTGGATCAGCAGTGCGAGCGTGTCGTCCAGCTGCTCCAGGAAGTCGACACCGTAGTAGACGAGCAGCGCGGGTGGAATGTGGGCGAGCCGGCCGAACACGCCGTGGTCGACCAGCGCGTTGTCCCAGTCCGTACGACTGCGCGCGGCGAAGCGCCGGATCGACGCCACGAGAAGACGCCGCACCATGAAGTAGAGCAGCGTCGCCGCGGCGAACAGTGCGCTCACATCGATGAATTCTGCGAGCAGCGGATGCTCGCCGAGCCATGTCGTGATCGTCTCGAGCATGCTCCCTCTCCAGCATCCGGGGCTTCGCCGGATGCAAGTCTATCGAAGGGCGACGGCGTCCGACGCCCGAGCGTCCTCGATCTGGAGCGCGAGCCAGGCCTCACGGTCGGGTCCCGCGTACAACGTCTGTCTGGCGGAAACTGCGTCCGTCTGCAGCGACCACACGCCGGCTCGATTGGGGTGCGCGTGATAGGCCGGAAAGTTCGACGACGAGACGTCGAGCCGCAGCCGCGAGCCCGGCTGCACGACCCACTCGATCGGCCACAGCTCGAGCTGGATCCGGACGACCGAGCCGGGCTCGTACGTCTGCGCCTCCCGGTCGCTGTCGCGGTAGGCGAGCGAAGTGATGCCATCGCGAATGTTGAAGGCGCGGCCGTCGCCTCGCACTTCGACCAGCTTCGCCGTGAAGGCTGTATCCGACGCGTCGCTGCTGACCGACAGCACGACCCGGATCGCGCCGGCGATCCGCAGCGGCTCCTCGAACACCGAGGTCGAGAAGCTCATCACGTCGGCGCGCTCGCACAGGCCGCTCTGCAGCACGCTGTGCACGGGTCCGCCGTCGGCCACGAAGAAGGCGAGCGAGCCCGCGCCCCCGCGCATCGGCACCGGATCGTCGGGGTCGTAGGTATACGAGATGCGCTGCGCGCGCTCGGGCGGATCGACCCCCAGCCGGCCGCCGGTGCAGCCGTGCGCATTGCCGAGTGCGGACAGATGGAGACGCAGCTCGTGACCCTCCGGGGGCCAGTTCGGACGCACGTGCCAGCGACCCTCGCCGATCGCATAGCTCTCCACCACACCCACGCTCTGCTCGAGCGGCTCACCGCGCAGGTGGTGCCCCATCCAGTCCAGGACGAGCTTCCACTGCCAGGCCGCGCCGCGCGCATCGACCAGCTCGAGATCGCCCGCGGGCTCCTGGAGGTGGGTCCAGGCGCCGATCACGAACCTGCTTCGCTGGCGCGAGAGCAGCGACTCCCAGTCGGCGAGCTGCGCGCGAAGGAAGATGTCGTACCAGCCGCCCACCAGCAGAACGGGAATCTGCGTCCTGGCCGGCGCCGCGATCACTTCCGCGAGCTCGCGGCGCTGCCACAGTGGATCGCCGCGCCCGGGATTGGTCACGTAGTCGCGGTACCAGTCGATCCGGGTCCCGAGGTAGTGGTCGTCGATCTCG
>JAYZFK010000057.1:0-20470 GCA_036336835.1 Myxococcota bacterium
TGGCACGAGAAAAAGGACAAGGGCTACATCCGCTGGAAGGTGCCGAGCGAGCCGCCGCCCGACATCGACTTCGAGCCTCGCAGCTAGGAGCCTGGCCCAAGACTCCCGCGGGAAGCGCGGGGCGGAACACGGCGCGAGTCAGGCGGACGGACTCTCTCCAGCCCCGCCGACGTCGGCGATCAGGTCGCTCACGGCGGCCAGCAGATCCTCCGGCAGGAACGGCTTGCCGATGAAGCCCGACAGCTGCCTTCCGGCGAACGCTTCCGCTGCTCGCTGCTCCGCGTATCCGCTCATCAGCAAGATCCTGACGCTCGGACGGATTGCTCGAATTCGATCGAAGGTCTCCTCCCCGGAGACGCCCGGCATGGTGCGGTCGAGGATGACGACGGCGATTTCGTCCGCGTGCTGTTCGAACCGCTTCAGCCCCGTGTCGCCGTCCGAGGCAAGCAGGACCCGCAAGCCGGCCCGCTCCAGGCAGTCGCTCGTGATCTCCCGGGTACCGTCGTCATCGTCGATCACGAGGACCATCGAGCGGGGCGGCACGGGCTCTGCCGCCTGGGGAGTGTCCTCCCTTCGGCCAGCCGAGCCCTGCTCCGCCAGCGGCAGCATCACCCTGAACTTCGTGCCGCGTCCGAGGTGGCTGTCGATCTCGATTGCCCCGCCATGCGCCCGCAGGATTCCGAGCACGGACGCGAGCCCGAGACCGCGACCCGTGAACTTGGTGCTGAAGAAGGGATCGAAGATGCGGCGCTGCGTCTCCGCGTCCATTCCGCAGCCGTCGTCCTCGACCTCGAGGAAGACGTAGGGGCCTGGCCCGAAGTCACTGGGAAACTGTGACGCGTAGCAGTCCGCCTGCTCGCCCGTACCTGTGCGGATCGCGACCGTTCCTCCGTCCGTTCCCGTCGCCTCCACGGCATTCGTCAGCAGATTCATGACGACCTGCGTCAACTGGCCCGGGTCACCGCCCACCAGCGGCAGATCGGAAGCGAGCGCGTAGGTCAGTGTGGTGCCCTCGCCGATCCCGGCTGAGAGCAGCTGTGACATCTCCTTGACGAGCTTCGACAGATCGAGCGGCTCAACCTCGATCTCGTCCGCGCCCGCGTACGCCAGCATCAGACGCGTGAGCTCGGCGGCACGCTGCGCGGTTCGTTGGATTCGCTCGAGGCGGAAACGAATCGGCGAGTCCGCGGGCAGATCTGCCAACGCGAGGCTCGCATCGGCGAGCACGGGGGTGAGCAGATTGTTGAAGTCGTGAGCGACTCCGCCCGCCATCACGCCGAGACTCTCGAGCCTCTGCGCGTGCTGCAGTCGCGACTCGAGCTCCTTTTGCTTGCTCAGCCCCTCGATGACGGGCGTGAGGTCGCGCGTGAAGTTGAGGAAGTGGTTCCCGCCAGTCGGGTGTACGTACGCGACTCCTGTGCTCTGGAGATAACGCACCCTGCCGTCCTTGTGCATCGCCCGGTAGACCATACGAACAGGCTTGGGCCCCATGATCGCTATGTTGAACTCTTCTTGAAGTCGCTCCACGTCGTCGGGATGGATGGGCTGGAACGCCTCGTGAGCGTGGATCTCCTCGACCGAATAGCCGAGGACATCCTCGATGTTGGGGGTCACGAAGATGACGTTGCCATCCGAGTCGCTTTCGAAGACCACGTCCTCACTCGACTCGACGATCACCCGATAGCGGTCCTCGCTCGCGCGAACCGCTTCCTCGGCCTCCTTCAACTGGGTTATGTCGCGCGCGAATGACACCGTGTGGCCGGTGCCATCCCCTGCGATGAAGCTCGTCGATCCGGCGGTCTCGATCCACTTCCAGTGGCCATCCTTGTGGCGCGTGCGGTAGCGGACTGGGCCCCGTTCGCTGTCGGGGCTCCTGCGCAGTTCATCGAACAGCCAGAGGTCGTCCTCGTGGACGAGACGCTCGCCGGGCGAGCCGGTCAGCTCTTCGGCCGTGTAGCCGCAAATGGCCTCTACGTTCGGCGTCACGTAGACGATGCAGCCTGCTTCGTCGAGCTCGATGATCACCGCGCTCATCTGCTCGAGCAACCGCAAGGACCCGGGGTTGTCCCCGATCGTTCGGAACCACTCCGGGTCGACTGGATCGAGTCGCGCTGACTTCCGCGCGCGATCCTGCTTTCGGGCCCTCATGGCGGTCAATTCTACTCGATCCCGAAATTTCGTGGTGGCTCGATTGGACCGGACTCCCGGCGGGTCGTCTCCGTTCGAGCCCTGCGCGCTGGGTACGAGCCGCGAGGAGGAAACGCCACACGTCCCGGAAATCGGCGATCGACAGCTCGGCAAGCGAGCAGAAGAGCACGAGGACAGCGTGCGAGCAGCCGAGATCGCCCACTCGGTGCCCGAGGCCCGATCGCTCCACAGTGCGATCTGATTACTCGCGCGTCAACAACATGCAGCCGCAGGTATTGCCACCACCGGCTGCCGCGATGGCGACCTGCGGGTTAGGCTTGGCGATCTGGCGCGCGCCACCATCGCCGCGCAGCTGCACACAGGCTTCGTGGAGAAAGCCGTAGCCGTGAAGGCGCCCCGCGGAGAGCTGACCCCCGTGTGTGTTGAGGGGGAGCTCGCCGTCGCGTGCAATGCGCTTTCCGCCCTCGACGAACGGACCCGACTCGCCGACGCCGCAGAGCTTCAGGGCTTCGAGCCAGGACAGCGTCAGGAAGCTGAAGCCGTCATACAGCTCCACCAGGTCGACGTCCGATGGAACGAGATCCGTGCGTCGCCACAAGTGCGCGCCTGCGTCGCGCGTCGCCATCGTGGACAGATCGTCGAACTGATCCCATGAGGGCCGTCCGTGCAGCGCAGTGCCAACGGCCTCGACGCGGATCGGCGGCCAGCGCAAATCGCGGGCCCGCTCGATCCGCGAAACCACGAAGGCCGTGGCACCGTCACACGGCACGTCGCAGTCGAACAAGCAGAAGGGCTCGGCGATCATGCGCGCTGCGAAGTAGTCGTCTGGCGTCATCGGCTCGGTGTAGATCGCCTTCGGATTCAGCGCCGCGTTGGCGCGCGCGTTGAGCGCAATCTGGGCCAGCTGCTCGCGCGTCGTCCCGTACTCGTGAAAGTGACGCTGCGCGAACATCGCGATCCAGACAGCGGCCGAGGGCGCCGCGAAGGGCAGCGTCCACTCGGTGAAACCCGACGGTGCGCGCGCAGACGCACGTCCACCGCCTCCGGGCATTACGCCCGCGCGACCCTTTTCGCCCTGCGCGCTGCCCTCCCACACGCTGCGAAAGCACAGCACGTGATTCGCGAGCCCGGCTCCCACCGCGAGACAGGCCTTGATGACCGAGCCGAGCTGTCCGGCTGTCTCGATGCCGGAATCGAACCAATCGAGCTCGAGGCGCAGGGCGTCGTGGACCGCGATGGCGCCGGCACCGCTGAAGCCCGCCGGCCCCCCCATACCGGGATAGGTCGAGAGCCCGTCGATCTCCTCGATGCGCAGGCCGGCATCCTGGACCGCAGCGAGGCAGGCGTCCAGGGTGAGCTCGAGCGGATCGCGGAACAGACGCCGCCCTACCTCGGACTGCCCGATGCCGCTGATGCAGGAGCGCCGCTCGATGATCTCGTTGGCGTCCATCAGCAGCGCTCTGAATCGGGCTCGAAGAGAGGGATCCACACGTCGCCGCCGTCGTCTGGATGGTGCTCGAAGACGACGCGAACGGGCATCCCGATGTGGACGTCGCGCGGCTCGACGTTCACGAGGTTGGTCATCAAGCGGACGGACGGGTCCTCCTCGATCTCGACGATCGCCACCACGTAGGGGAGCTCGGGGCCCGGCATCCAGGGCTGGTGGTTGATGGTGAACGTGTGGACGCGCGCGCGGCCCGAGACAGCCTGGGGCTTCAGGTTCTTGGAATGGTCGCGCGGACAGATGGGCTGCGGAGGGTGGATCCAGCAGCCGCAGTCCCCGCACTGCAGGAAGGTGAGCTCCCCCCGCTCGCCAGCGGTCCAGAAGAAGCTGCTGCGCGTACCGAGCTGGGGCAGCATCCGAAACGGGAGTTCGATCTCGCTCTGACTCACCACAGGCCTCTCACACGCGGACCGACGCGCCAACGCACCATCCTAACCAACCCGGACCAGACGCGAGCAGCGAAATCGACGGCCGCAGGTCGCGACGCGCCCAGCTCACCGCCTCGTGTATGGTGGAGCGATGGGCGAGACCGCTCACCGCGACCTCTCGCCTGCCGGTCATGGCGAGACGGGCCACGGGGGGTCAGGGCATTCGGCGCCCTTTTCGGGCCGGCGCATCGTCCTGCTCGGGGTCATCGGAAACGCGCTCGGCACCGGCCTCATCGGCGTGTACGGGTTCATGGTCTCACCGCTGATCGAGGAGTTCGGCGCCACGCCGGCGCAGCTCGGTCTCGGCATGTCGATCGCGATCCTCTCGATGGCGGCCTTCGCTCCCGTGCTGGGTCCCTTGTTCGACCGGGGTCATCTGCGCAGCACCATGCTGGCGGGCGTGGCGATCATGTTCTCCGGCATGCTGCTGATATCGCGGGGCTCGGCACTCTGGCAGGTTGCGCTCGGCCTGGCGGTCGCGGCCGCCGGGACGTCGATGTACGGCTTTCTGCCCGTGCAGGTGATGATCGTGAACTGGTTCATCCGCAGGCGCGGAACGGCGCTCGCCATCGCGGCGGCCGGGACGAGCCTGGCCGGCTTCGCGGTACCACCCGTCACGGCGTGGCTGATCGAGGTCGCCACCTGGCGTGGCGCCCTGGTGTGGCTGGCGGTTGGCGCCGCCGCCGTCGCCGCACCCGCCATTGCGCTACTGGCCGTTCGCCGGCCCGAGGACGTGGGACAACATCCCGACGGCGATGCCGCGGCCGCATCAGTCCTGGCTGACGAATCGTCTTCGGACTCGATTGCCCTCTCGCAGCTCGCGGGCCAGGCCAACTTCTGGCTGATCGGGATCGGCCTCGGGCTGGCGCTGTGCGTTCCGGTCGGCAGCAGCGTCTTCTTCGTGCGCCACCTCGAGGAACTCGGCATTCCGCGCACCCAGAGCGCACTCGTCATGCCCGTGATGGCGGCCTGCGGCCTGGCGGGCAAGCTCACTGTCGGCTTCCTGGCAGACCGCTACGACCGCCGGCTGCTGGCCGTGGCCGCGCTCCTGTCACACGTACTGGGGCTGTCGATCGTCGCCACCGGCACGACGCTCGGCACCATGTTCGCGGCCGCGCTGCCGATGGGGCTGGGTGGCGGCGGCTTCATGCCGCTTCCCGGCATCCTCCAGGGCGCGTGCTTCGGCCGTCTGGTAATCGGCCGCGTCAGCGGGCTGCACGCCTTCATGGGACTGCCATTCCTGCTAGCCAGCGCGCCACTCGTCGGTCTGGCGGCCTCTCACACCGGGAGCTTCGTGCTGCCCTTCCTGGGGCTGGGCTGCATTCAGCTGCTGGCGGCCGGCCTGTTGGCGTGCATACGCATCCCGCAGACCGAGCCCGGTCATGCCGGCGCCGCAGCGCCGCTCAGCCAACGATCGGGGTCGCCGGGCCCGCCCGCCTAACGGCAGCATCCTGGGTTGCCGGCGTCCCACCGACCGACAGGCGCTTGCGCTCGTCGGGCGCATGGACCGCGGCGGCTCGGATCGGGAGTCCGGCTCCCGATGCCTTGCCCCGAGTCGCCTCCCTCCCTGCTGTTCGGCAGCGTGTTGACGATTGGTCGAACGTCGCTATTCAAACGAACCCACGCGGTCCACAACGCCCGCGGGCCAGACGAGGATGGAACGATGAGTGAGATCCGATTCGACGGTCGCGTGGCGATCATCACAGGCGCCGGCAATGGCCTCGGCCGTCGCTACGCGCAGTACCTCGCAGCGCGAGGCGCCAGCATCCTGGTCAACGATCTGGGCGGCGGGACCGACGGTAGCGGTGACAGCACCCGCCCCGCCGATCAGGTCGCCGAGGAAATCCGCAGCGCCGGGGGCGAGGCCACGGCCTGCTACGAATCGGTCGCATCGGCACGTGGCGGCCAGGCCATCGTCGAGGCCGCGCTCGGCGCCTACGGCAAGGTAGACATCGTCATCAACAATGCGGGCATCCTGCGCGACGCCTCACTGGCGAAGATGTCGGCCGAGAACTTCGACGCCCTGATCGACGTCCACCTAAAGGGCGCCTTCTACGTGACGCAGCCCGCCTTCAAGGTGATGCGAGAGAACGGCTACGGTCGAGTCGTCTACACGGCTTCGGGAGCGGGTGTCTTTGGAAACCAATCGCTCGCACCCGCCTCACCGAGAACATGATGGGCGCCTCCGGCGAGACGTTCGCACCCGAGTACATCGCTCCGATGGTCGCGTACCTGGTCTCCGAGCAGTCTCAGATCACCCACGAGATCTTCAACATCGGCGCGGGCCGCTACTCGCGGATCTTCGTCGCCTCCACGACGGGCTGGAAGGCGGGAGAGGGCAGGCATCCGAGTGTCGAGGACATCCGCGACCAGCTCGCCGCGATCCGCGCCACCGACGAGTTCACCATTCCGGCGAACGCCGCCGAAGCATAGTCCGCGGGCTAGAAACGCAACGCGATACCACCGGTGATGTGGTTGGTCTCGACCGTGGTCTCGACGTTCGCGACCTTCGCATCCACGTCGGTCCGGCGGTACTCGGCAAACAGCCCGAAGCCTCCCCCGAGCACGACCGCGACGCCTGCGCGGATGTCGAGGCCCAGGTCGAACCCGACGTCCACGCTGCTGTTCGAGCTACTCGTCAGCACTTCGGTCAACAGTGCCGGACCGACGCCGGCGTACGGCTGCACGCGCCCCCCTTCGTGGCCTTCGCCGACCCACAGCGGGATCCGCACCATCACCAGGGGCGTAATCGGGATCATGTGCAACTCCAGGGCGCCGCCCACAGCCTCGGCGCGGAAGTACGACAGGTCGCCGGCCAGGCCGAACCACTTGAGTGGCCCCCCGAACCAGCGGCCAACGCGGACGCCCCCAACGACCGAGGTGTCCCAATCCGCCGGGATACTCGTCGTGACTCCGAATGTGTCGATTTCCACCGTCGAGTCCTCGGTGAAGGCACCACCGAGATAGATGTCGAACATCGTCTCCGCCTCCGCAGATCGAGCATTTCCGAACGCCAAGGTTGCGATCGATATCACGAGAACGAAGCGTTGCGTCAGCGCCATCCCGGCCCCCCTTCCGATCGTCCATGCGAAAATTCGCAGACTAGCAGCCCCCGCCGTTGCGGGAGTTCGCGTTGCGGCCTCGGCGCGACCCGTGTGGGCGGGCTCGGCGCGGGCCGGTATCATGCGATCGACGCAGGTCCAACACGGGCCCGGGGGGATGCCGTGAACCAGTTCGCCTGCTGCGCCGAAACGGCGTGACCGAGGCGACCTCGAGACCGGGCAGCATCCTCGGGCGGGGTGCAGCCGATCGGGCACGTTCCGACGCTGCGGTTGCTGGAGCCTACGCAGTCATCGTGCCCTTGCTCGCCATATTGGTGTGCGCGATCTCATTCATCGCAGGCGTGCGCGGACAAGAGCTCGTGATGGTTGGGCTCGCGATGCTGACGACCGTCGTGGCCTTCGTTCCCGTCGCAGCGCAGCGCCTGCTGCATCCCGACCGCCGGCATCTCTTCATCTCATTCATGTGTCTGGCGTTCCTCAGCTACTTCGTCTTGCCCGTGTTCACCGGGTACTTCTTCCTGCGCGAGGACGAGACGCTCACGATCTTCAGCCTGCTCAACCTCGCCGTCTCGGACATCATCTGGGCACAGATCGCGGCCCTGGTATCGCTGATCTGCCTCATCATCGGCTTCGCCGCGCCGCTCGGTGGCCTGGCAACGGCCATCTTTCCGATCCCGCGCCACGAGTGGGGCGTCGGCAATTCGTTGCTGGTCGCCCTCGGGATGATCCTCGTCGGCTGGGTACTGCTCGTGCTGTTCCAGCTGGGCCTGGTCCCGAGACAATTCGGCAGCGGCGCCCTGGGAGCGATCCTCAATTCCTACTTTTACGGCCTGGCATTGCTGATGATCGTGTATCTCAGGTTCGGCTCACGCCAGGCGCTCCTGGTGCTCCTGGTGCTCCTCCCGGCCTCGATGATCATCGGCTTCCTCACGGGCTCGAAGCGCGCCTTCCTCGCGCCGGCGGCGATCGTCGCCTTCGCACACGTGGTCACGCAACGCCGGGTCCGCGCCTTCTGGATCATCAGTGGCCTGCTCGCCGTCATTCTCATCTATCCGATCGCGCAGTTCTATCGCGATGTGGTCCAGGCGGGCCAGGTGTTGTCCGCGGCAGAAGTCCTCCAGCAGCCGGGCCGACTGGTCCTGCTGCTTTCGTCCTTCATCGCCCAGGCCAATCCGCTCGAGTACGTCGAGGCGGGCATCGATGCGACGGCAAATCGCCTGAACTACCTCGGAATCCTCACGCTCATCGTGCGCGACGCCGGCGAGCGCGTGCCATTCCAGGGCGGCTGGACGATCGGGTTGGCGTTCATTTCGTTCATTCCACGGATCATCTGGCCGGGCAAGCCGGTGACGTCGATCGGCCAGTTCGTGACCGACACCTTCGGCTCAGGCCCGCAGATACAATCGGCCACGGGTCCGTCGCAGATTGGCGAGTTCTACTTCAACTTCGGATGGCCTGGAATCGTGATCGGATGGATCCTGCTGGGCATCTACTTTCGCGCAATCAGCGAAATGTTCTTTCGCAAGGATGCCCCCACCATCTCACTGCTGATCGCCGTCGTGGCGCTCTGGGCGACGGTGCCAGCGTTCGGGGGTACGCTCACCAACGTCATCAGCGGGCTGATCTTCCAGGCCGGCTACTTCGGCGTCTTGCACGTCATGGTTCGCGTACTGCTGGGAACCACGGTACCTAGCCGGCGCAACGAGGCCAACGCCTCGCTGCCCTTCCGCTGACGCATCACCTCGCGCTCAGGTCTCTTCGTCGAACCAGTCCCACTGCCAGGGAGTCACCGTCTCGAAGGGCCCTGCGAAGAGCAGCTTCATCGTCCCCGAGAAATCGGGCAGGCGGCCCGCCTCGCGGTGCTGGACGCCGCGCTCGTTCATGCGTTCAACCACGCTCAGTGGCTCGTCGTCCAGGTAGTACACCGTGACGCGCTGCGCGCCGGGAGCACGCGCGAAGCCTCCCGCGACCGACTCGTGCGTCGCGAATGTCCAGAGCCCAGCCACGCCATCGATCTCCAGCATGTCCGGGTAGTGCACGACGTCCAGCCACTCGGTGTACTCGTCGATCCGCTCCGGCTCCGCGGGCTCCACCGGCTCGTGCACCACCACGAAGACTCCTCGATTGGGCCGGTAGGGCAACGCCTCGGGCGAGACGCGCGTGCGCGGCGCCGCGCAGGTCTTGATCAAGCGAAAGGGCCCGCCGAAGTGGCTGCGACGGTGGCGGTGGAAGCGGCCCAGCGCGGAGAGCTCGGCGCCGAGCGCGTAGAACTCTTCGAGTGTCTGCTCCACCGGCTCGGTCATCAGATACAGCGTGACGTAGTGGACCGGCTCGAACGGCGGCTCGCAGGCGAGCCGCGCACGCCGGCACGCTGGCGTGTGGACCCAGCGCTGGCCGTGCGCGATGCCGCGCAGCGGAAGCTGCTCGGGCATGTGGTCGAGCTGGTGCCACGCATTGTAGGCGCGGTGCTCCTTGGGATCAGTGATCTCGGTGAAGGAGAAGAAGCCCACGCGAATCTTGTTCATGGCGTGGGGGTGCTCATGCGGGGACCCACTGGGGAAGACGCAGCGCCTCGCCCGTGTCGGAGCCGGGAATCTCCTCCCACACCGCGCGCACCGCCAGACCGATGCGAACATCTGCCGGCGCCACCTCGAGCAGATTGCCGGTAATCCTCACAGCTGGCAGCTCGTCGAGGCTGACGAGCACGACGGTGTAGGGCACCCGATCCACCAGGTCGGGGTGGACGGGGTGTCGGATCACCGTGTGGCTGTAGATCGTGCCGGTCCCCGCGACCTCACGGCTGCGGAACTCGTACCCACCGCACTCGTGACACAGGTCCTCGGGCGGGTGCTGGATCGTTTTGCAGTCGCTGCATTCGCGCACGACGATCTTCCCGCTGGTAAAGAAGTCGCGGTTGGCATCGTCGAGCCCCGGTAGCATCCATCCATCCATATAGCGACTCATCGCACCCCTCAATCTCGGCAGAACAGGACGGCGCTGCCCGGCGCGTAGCCGGGGCCCGCGACCATCAGGCTGAGCTCCGGATCCTCGACCTGGCTGGTCGATTCGCCGCGGATCTGCCGAACCGCCTCGTTGACCAGGCCGAAGCCGTGGATGTAGGCCTCGCCGATGTTCCCACCGCTGGTGTTGATCGGAAGCTGTCCCTGGGGCCAGCGCAGCGCCCCCGAAGTGACCCACTTCTCGAGCTCGTCGGGCGGGCTGAAGCCCATCTCGCTGATGGCCATCAAGACCGGTCCCGTGAAGTTCTCGTAGAACTGCGCAACCGGCACGTCCTGCGGGCCCACGCCCGCGCGGGCCCAGAGGCTCTCGGCAACGTGCCGGAAGTGAGCGGTGGGAAACGGCGCCTCGTTGAAGCCGTCCACACCACCGCGATACTCGAGACCCTGGGCAGCCGCCAGGATCGGCACCGCGCCCTTGCGCAGGTCGCGCGCGCGCTCGCGCGTAGTGACCACGATGGCCGCCGCGCCGTCGTTCTCGGGGCAACAGTCGAACAGGTGGAACGGCTCCGCGATCCAGCGCGACTGGTCGTAGTCCTCGCGCGTGATCGGAGTGCCGTGGCGCAGCGCCCGCGGATTGCGCTGGGCATTGTCATAGGATGCGAACGCCACCTCGAAGAGCGAGTCCTGGGTCACAGCGTGCTCGTGCATGAAACGAACCGTCTGCACTGCGTTGATCTGGGCCGCGGTGATCAAGCCGTACGGCACCGTGAAGGACTGCGCCCCGGGCACCGTGGCGCGTCCGGGCGCATAGCCGAAGCCGGCCTGACCAAAGCGCCCGAACTGACCCTGGGCCAGCGCGCGGAACACCACCACGGTCCGGGCGTAGCCCGCACAGATCGCGGCGTCGGCAAGCATGACGGCCGAGGCCGCGCCGTTGCCGCCACCACCGAACGTCTGCCCGGTGAACTCGATGCGCGGGAGTCCCAGCGCGGCGGCCAGACGCACGGGATTGTTGCGCGAATCCATGTACGAGACGATGCCGTCGACTTCGCGGAGCTCGAGCCCCGCGTCCTCGACCGCGCGCCGGATCGCCTTGCACGCGAGCTGGAACTCGGTCTCGGGTGAACCGCCCCGCTTGTAGAACTCCGATTCCCCGACACCTGCCACGGCTGATCGACGATCCACGTTACTCCCTTCGCTTCATGCGACGCGACGAGGCATCTCCCGCCGGCGGATCGCGCGGTTCAGTCGACGATGGCCTGGTAGGCGAGCCCCTTGAACTGCTGGCGATAGGCGCGCGGAGCGGGGCGCAGCTGGATCATGAAGATGCCGATGAAGTCCTCAGCGGGATCGATCCAGAAACTGGTGCCGTAGGCGCCGCCCCAGTTGAACTCCCCCAGTGAGCCGGGGACCACAGCGAGCCCCACATCGGTGCGGATGGCGAAGCCCAGCCCGAATCCGTAGCCGGGCCGCCGAGCGAACTCGATTTCGCCGAGATGGTCCGACGTCATCCACTCGACGGTCTTGCGGCCGAGCAGACGCCGACCGCCGAGCTCGCCTCCGTTCAGGAGCATCTGGCAGAAGCGATAGTAGTCGGCCGCTGTGGAGACGAGCCCACCCCCGCCGGAGAAGTAGGTCGTCGGCACCTCGAAGCTCTCGACGGGATTGACTTCGGCCGGGACCAGCTGCTCGTCCTTCCACTGGTAGTTCACCGCGACCCGCGGGAGCGCCGACTTCGGTACGTGGAAGCCCGTGTCATCCATCCCGAGGGGCGCGAAGATCTGCTCCTCCAGGAAGCGATCGAACGGGAGCCCGGAGACCACCTCCACCAGCCGGCCCAGCACGTCGACCGAGATGCTGTACTCCCAGGTCGATCCCGGCTGATGCTTGAGGGGCAGCGCTGCGAGCTTGCTCACCGTCTCTGCGGTCGTCGCATCCCGGCTCAGCACTCCTCGCTCGAGATAGAGCTGGTCCACGCGTGAATCCGAGAAGAAGCCGTAGGTCAGCCCGGAGGTGTGGCGCAGCAGGTCCTGGATCGTCATCTCCCGCTGGGCGGGAACCGTCTCGAGGTCCGCTGCGGCGTCCTGCTCGACGGCGACCTCGAGTGCCCCGAGCTCGGGCAGATACAACGAGACGGGATCGTCGAGCAGGAAGTGGCCCTGCTCGTAGAGCATCAACACCGCGACGCTCGTGATGGGCTTGCTCATCGAGGCGATCCGGAAGATCGTGTCGTCGGTCATCGGCTCGGCCCGCTCGAGATCGCGTTCGCCGTAGCTCTCGAAGAAGGCGACCTTCCCGCGTCGCGCGAGCAGCGCCACCACACCGGCGATCCGCTCATGGTCCACGTGGTCACGCAAGACGCGCCGGATGCGGTCGAGACGCTCCTCGGAAAAGCCCAGTGCCGAGAGCGTCTCCAGGTCCGCGGCGTGGCCCGGCCAGGTCGACAGCGCAAAGAGCAGGACGAGCAGGAATCGACGAGACTGCGCCGAGTAGCGGGTCATCCTCCCGGCTGTCCCATCCAGTCACCGAGCTGCCGGGCAGCTCGATCCGGCCGTCGACCGGAGCCGCCGGTCAGCGCGGGCAGCGCGCCGCGCGGATCGAGTCGGAGCACCCGCGGCACCCCGCCCTCGATCTGCCAGGCCGGCCCGTTGGAATTCGAGGTCCAGATTCGCCCCTCGGCATCGAAGTCGATGTCGCGCGTGTAGGTCACGCGAGTCGGCAGTGGGTAGATGAGCCAGCGCTCCGTCTCGGGCTCGAAGCGGATGATCGAGTCGCTCGCGGTTCCGCAGATCCACACTGTGTCCGTGCGGCGATCGACATGCAGCGCGTACGGGGTCTCGCTGCCGTGAGGCTTCGTCGGGAGATCCCATTCGTCGAACACGCCCGTCGCGGGATCGAAGCGCGCCAGCTTGCTGGCCGAGAACGAGGGGATCCAGAGCAGGCCCTTCGAGTCGAAGCGCAGACGCCGCGGGCCGGGGAAGGGCGTTTCGAAGATCTCGATGTCGAAGGTATCGGGGTCCAGCTTGCCGATGCGGTTCTCGTTGAGCTGACTGAACCAGACAGATCCGTCGGGCGCGACATCGATCCCATAGGGCACCGGGAGCACCACCGGGTCGCCGTCCGCAACTTCGCCGCGCAGATCGACGTAGCGCCCCAGCCAGAGGAAGAACGGCATCGTCCGGACGATGAAGGCCTGCTTGAAGGTGCGCGAGGGCAGCCGGATCTCGCGGTGCTCGCCAGTGCTGGGATCGAACATCCCCACGTGGTTCGAGGCCGAGATCGTGTACCAGACGCGACCGCGTTGATCGAAGCGCAGGGTGTGGGGGTAGAAACCGCGCTTCAGCTTGTGGAGGGTGAACTCCTCGGTCTGGATGTCGAAGCGAGCCAGCATGTTGCCGCTCGCCAGGGTGATCCAGATGTTGCCCTCGGGATCGGTTTGCAGCGAATGCGGGCCCACGTGTGAGTTCGAGTTCGCGGTGGGCGCGGTGTTCTTGTTGGCGAAGACACCGCCCAGCGGCAGGCCGGCGTTGGGGATCTTGAAGGTTCTGCGCTCGTCCGTCGCAGGGTCGAGGCGGTGGAGCTGGTCGAAGGGCCCGTCGACTCCCCACAGGCTGCCGTCGGGATGCATCATCACGTCGTGCTGCTTCGAGCCGGGGCCTCCGAGGTCCCACTCTTCGATGATCGCCGCGAGCACTTCCGGCTCGGGCGCCGGGGCGAAGTCGGGCTCGTTCATGTGCGCGGTGAGAGCTGGGATTGCCTGGTCCGGGGCGTAGGCCTCGTTGAAGATCGCGGGCAACCTCTCGCGCAGACCCCGGGTGAGCATGCCGCCCTTGCGCCCCATCAACGAGATGATCTTGCTCCACTCCTCTTCATCGCGTTGAATCCGGGTGTGCAAGTTCCCCTGCTGGTGACAGAAGCCGCACTGGAGCACGAACTCGGCTCGTTCGTCCTCGTCCTCGATGCGGTCGAGCACGAGCTTCAGCCAGTGGTTCGCCGGTAGCTGGGCGGCCACCGCCGCGGGATCCCTCTCGCGCGTGAGTGTGAAGTCGAGGTGGCCGCCGGCCGTGTCGGGGGAGACCACGGCGAGGTCCTTCCAGCCGATGCGGCGCGCGCGCACCCGGTGGATCGCGAACGGCAGGGGCGGCGACTGGTAGCGTCCGTCCGCCTGACTGAAGACGGTGATCCGGTGGACGGGGATTGCGGACTCGATGCTCACCATGGCGCCGGGGATGGCACCGCCCTCCGCGTCGAGCACGCGCCCGGTGAGCCTCGGGCCCTCGCTCGCTCGGCTTCCCAGCGCGGGGACGACGGTGATACAAAAGGTGAGCCCGGCGATGAGCGCCCACCCGCGCGCTGCGCCGCGGCTCGTTGCGGACAACTCGAAGGGCGAACGATCCATGGGGACCTCCAGAGTCAGACAGATCCATTCTACACGGGCCTTCGACGCTTTCGGCGGCTGGACGCCCACGGCAGCCTGGCTCATCGCGCTGCTCGCCGGCTGTGCGACCTCGATCGCCGAGCTTCCGCCCCCCGGCGCGACGCCAGCCCCGCGCCCCGACCGGACCGTTGAGATCCAGCTCCTGTTTGGCGCCGAGGCGGACCTCGACCTCTTCGTAACGGATCCGGACTACGAAGAGGTGTACTTCGCCAACTCGCCCAGTCGCCTCGGCGGTGAGCTCGACGCGGACCGCCGTTGCGAGGATCCGGCTCCCCGGACCGAAACCGTGCGCTTCGACCCGGCCCCGGCCGGGCGCTACCGGGTCACCGTCGACTTCCCCAGGCGCTGCCAGGCCGGCGTCGAACGAGTCCCCTACCGCGTCGTGGTCGACGTCGGAAGTGAGCGCCAGGAGGTCGAGGACGTGCTCGACTTCGGCACCACCGAGCACGTCGTGCTGGAGTTCGACGTCCCCTGATGCATCCCGCTCCACTCGCCCCGGAACGGGCGGGGCGCTGCCGATGATAGAGTGACCCCTGTCTGCCCGAGAGGTTGCAGAGGAGAGCGCATGGGACGTCTGGACGGAAAGGTCGCGATCGTCACCGGTGCGGCGCGAGGCACTGGCGCGGCAACGGCGCGCGCGCTGGTGGCCGCCGGCGCAAAGGTCGTGCTCGGTGATCTACTGGACGATCTCGGGGAGGCAGTGGCCAAGGAGCTCGGCGATGCGGCCCGCTACCTCCACATGGACATCACGCGCGAGCAGGACTGGAGCCGCGCCATCGACAGCGCCCACGACTTCGGCCCGCTGGGCGTGCTGGTGAACAACGCCGCCATCCTGCACATCGCGCCGATCGAGCAGACGAGTGCCGAGGACTATCTGCGCGTCGTCACGGTGAACGAGCTGGGAACGTTCCTCGGCGTGCGCTCCGCGATCGAGCCCATGCGCGCCGCGGGAGGCGGCTCCATCATCAACATCTCCTCGATCGACGGCTGGTACGCGGCCCCCGGCACATCGGCCTACTCGGCCAGCAAATTTGCCGTGCGCGGCATCACCAAGGTCGCGGCACTCGAGCTGGGCCGTTACGGCATCCGCGTGAACTCGCTCAACCCCGCGGCCGGCAGCTCCGAGATGGTCGAGCCGTTCCTCTCGCCCGAAGCAATGCGGGCGCGCCAGCGCGATCGCGCGCGCGAGGTCCCGCTCGGCCGCGGCGGTCGGGTAGAAGACGTCGCCCAGGCAGTGGTGTTCCTGGCCTCGGACGAAAGCAGCTTCTTCCACGGCGCCGATCTCGCGCTCGACGGAGGCATCACCGCGGGCATGGTGATCCCGGGCCCGATCCCCGGCGAGCGACGCTGAGCGCAACCCGTGCAAGACGACGCGACACCGCTGATCATCGAGGCGGCCCTGAATGGGAGCACGTCGAGGGATGCCAATCCGAACGTCCCGCGCAACGCCGCAGAGCTTGCCGCAGACGGACTGCGCTGCCTGCGTGCCGGGGCCTCCGTGATCCACACGCACGCCGCGAATCCTCACGCGCCACCGGAAGCGGCGGCGCAGCTCTATCTCGAGCACTTCGAGCCGATCCTGGCCGAGACACCCGATGCCCTGCTCTACCCGACGACGGTGTTCGACGCCCCGGTGGAGGAGCGAGTGGGACATCTGCCACTGCTGGCGCGCCGCTGCTCGCTGCGGATCGGCCTGATGGAGCCGGGCTCCGGCAACTTCGCGCCCAGCGACGAGGACGGACTCCCGCTGGAGTCGGACCGCGTCTACACCAACACGACGCGCGACATCCGCTACATGGCGGAGCTCTGTGCACGGCTCCGGCTCGGCCCGAGCATGGTGATCTTCGAGCCGGGTTTCCTGCGCTGCGCACTCGCCTACGAGCGCGCCGGGCGCCTACCGCAGGGGGCGTTCCTGCGTCTGACACTGTGCGGCGAGCAGAGCTACCGCGGACCCGGAAGAGTCGATCTGCTGTGCGGACTGCCCAATACGCCGAGCGCCCTCGATGCGTACCTCGCGATGCTCGGGGACAGCCGGATGTCGTGGGCTGTCAGCGTCGTCTCGGGAGACGTCTTCGAGCGGGGAGTCGCCCGCCACGCCCTCGAGCGCGGGGGGCACCTGCGCGTGGGACTCGAGGACTACGCGGGGCCCGACGCGCCCTGCAACGAGGAGCTGGTGCGGCGGGCGGTGGAGCTGGCGGGCGAGATCGGTCGCCCGGTCGCGAGTCCGAAAGAGGCCGCCACGCTATTGGACCTGCCGACACAGGACTGAGGCACCTCGGCTCGCCTCCCACCCGCGCGGGACACCTGCCGCTGCCCCAGCGCCGCTCAGCTGGCGCGGAGGTACGGGTGCACCTCGCCCTCGTAGAGCTTCAGCATCTCCCACGACGCATCCAGTTCGACCCCGGCGAGCAGCGGGTTCAGGAAGAGCACGCTGTCGTCGCCGAGCGCTTCGGCGAGCTCGAGCGCCCCCTCGGGCGTACACACCCGGTAGCCCGGGCTCTGCTTCACGGTGTCCTCGGTCATGGCCTCGGCATAGGGACCGGCGGGGCGGCCGAAGGCTTCTATCGTCCACTCGCTGTACGAGCGAAGCTGATGCAGCACGTGTGGCATCAGGCGCTCCCAGGCGCGCTCTGGATCCTTCGCGATCCACAGGAAGATGGGCCCGTGAGTCGGATAGTCCCCCGGATCGGGCTTGCCGAGCTTCCGACACTCTTCGCGGTAGGGCGGCCAGAGGCGCGGATCGAGCGGCGGATACCAGCCGTCGGCGATGCGCGCGGCGCGGCGCGCGGCTGCGGCCGAGCCGCCGCCGAGCAGGATCGGCGGCGCGGGCTCGGGCTTCGGTGTGACGTGGCAGCGTCGCCCCTGCCACTCGAAGGGCTCACCCGTCCAGGCGCGACGCAGCACCTCGATCGTATCCCCGATCGCCTTCCAGCGATCGTCGAGACGGCGCCCGAAGCTCTCGAACTCGACGGGACGGTAGCCGCCACCGATGCCGAGGATCAGGCGACCGCCGGTCGCGAGCTGCGTGACGGCGGCGTCCTCGGCGAGCTTGATCGGATCATAGAGCGGGGCGAGCAGCACCGAGGTGCGCAGGCCGATGCGCCGGGTCCGCGCGCCCATCGCCGCCGCCAGAACGAGCGGCGACGGATTGTAGCCGTCGCTCGAGCAGTGGTGTTCGCCGAGGCCGATGTTGTCGAAGCCGAGATCGTCGGCCCAGGCCGCTTGATCGAGCGCCGCGGCGTAGAGCTCACGGGCGGGCGTGCCGAAGTCCGGCGCGCGCATGTCGTAGCTGATCTCGAGCTTCACCTCGTCACCCCTTGTCCTCGTCGGCACGGCGGCTGGACAGGCGTTCGTTCCGCCCAGCGCGCTCGACCCGTCGCCGAGCGACGTGGTCGACCGGTCAGCGAGCGTGCTCCGGCATCACGATGCGGTAGTTCACGGTCCCGCGAGCCACCAATCGACCGCTCGGGCGCTGGGCGATCTCCACTTCCGAGAACAGGAGCTCGCGATCGCGGTGCACGACCCGGCCGTAGCCCACCAGATCGCCGGGCGGTGGCGCTGCCAGGATCGCTGCCTGGATGCCCGGAGTCGACGCCTTGAATCGACCGGGTCCCGTCTCGGCCCAGGCCGCCATGGCCCCGGTGGTGTCGAGCAGCGCGAGGACCGCCCCCTCGTGGACGCCTCCCGACGCGTCGGCGTTCGTCTCCAGCCAGGGCATCGCGATGCGCGAGCGTCCGCCCGCCATCTGCTCGGCCGTCAGGCCGAGCTTCCCGTGAAAGGGAACGCGGTGGATGAAGGGCCCCATCGGGCCGCGGTCGGCCTCCCCGTCGTCGCCGTGCGCTGCGGGCGTCGCCGACTCGGCGTCGGCGAAGCGACCGCGTACGCTCATCAGGCCCCGGGCGACCGGCTTGCCCTGCTCCGTGCGCACCTCGACATCTGCGTAGGCAAGCTCCTTGCCGCGCCGCAGCAGCCGCGCCTCCGCCCGGATCGTCTCGCCCAACGCAGCCGACAGATAGGCGACCTGGATCGCGGCCGTGTGCCACGGCCCGCTCTCCTCGCCGAGCGCGGCGCGCGCAACGGCCTGACCCGCCAGGTCGATCATCGAGGCGGCCACCCCGCCGTGGAGCGCCCCGTCGCCGTTGGAGTTCTCCGTCTCGAAGGGGAGCAGGAGAGACACACGCTCTTGCGAGATCGCTTCGCTGCGCACTCCCAGCGCCGCGCCGTAGGGCGAATCCTCGAGCCAGCTCCGGAGCCAGTCCACGCGGTTCACTCCTTGCCGGGCAACAGACACGAGTGGATCGACTCCTCGCCGGGGATCTCGCGCGCCAGGGTGCGGATCGCCGTCTCGGCCTCGCGCAGCGAGAAGTCGTGTGTGTGCATCGTCGCAATCGGTGTGCGGCGCGACTCGATCAGGCGCACGGCCGCGTCGTAGGCGTTCCAGGTCACACCCATCGCCCCCTGGACCCGCAGCTCCTTCAGCACGACCTTGTCCGACACGAAGTCCGGCACCGGCTTCATGCCCTTGACGCCCGCGAGCACGATGGTTCCGCCCTGGGTTGCATAGTCGAGCGCTCCGGCAACGGGCTCGGTGGCGTAGGCGGACACGTCCACGACGACGTCCGCCCCGCGTCCCTCGGTGATCTCGCGGATGCGGTGGCGGACATCCTCACGCTCCACGTCGAGGGTGAAGTCCGCGCCGAAGTCCCGCGCGAGGGCGAGCTTGCGTGCGTCGGCGGTCAGACCCGTGACGATGATCGTCCCCGCCCCGACCTCGCGAGCGGCGAGCACGGAGCACAAGCCCCGCTGGCCCGGTCCGAGGATCACGACGGTGTCACCCGGCTTGGTCTGCGGAAGCTCGACAGCCCAGCGGAAGCCCGCGCCGAGGGGATTGAACATGACGGCGATCTCGGGGGGCAGCGTCGCGTCGACCTTGTGAACGACCGAATTCGGGGCGACATACATGTACTCGGCGTAGGCGCCCCACAGTCCCGGCGGTTCGGAGAGCGGGATGTAGGAGTAGATCCGCCGCCTGTGGCACAGGTGATAGGCGCCGTTCAGGCAGCGGGGACAGGCGCGGCATCCGAGCATGGTCTCCACCGCAATGCGGTCGCCCACATCCACTCCCCAGCGCTGGGCAGCCGTGTCCCCGATTGCCTCGATGATACCGAGCGGCTCGTGACCCGGAACGACGGGGAACGAGACGGGCAGCACACCTGCAAACTGCTCGTGATCACTTCCGCAGATGCCGCAGGCCTCCACCCGCAACAGCGCGTCGTCGTCTCCGATCTCGGGAATCGGAAGGTCGCGCGGCTCGAGCTTCCCGGGGCCGGTCTGCACCATCGCGAGACAAGTTCGGGGCGGCATGCCCGATATCCTATCGACAAATCGGGCTTCCGATAGTATCGGCGGGAACTCGACGCCTGATCTGCCGCACGACGCGGCAAAGGAGCGGCGCGTGACGAAACCAGGCGGACCCGCGCGCGAGGTCCGGCAGGTGAACGCGGGCGGCCACCGACTCCGCTGCTCGCTCTCGGGGAGCGGAGAGACGACCTTCCTGTGCCTGCACGGGCTGGTGGACCGCAGCGAGATCTGGGATCGGCTCGTCCCCGGGCTGGCGACGCGCGGCCGCGTCCTCTGCGTGGACCAACGGGGCCACGGGGGCTCGGAGACTCCCCCCGGACCCTACGCGCGGGAGGACCTGGCGCGCGACGCGGTCTGCGTGCTGGAGGCACTCGGGGTCACACGAGCGGTGCTCGTCGGCCACTCGATGGGCGGCGTCGTCGCGATGACCACCGCCCTCGCCTACCCCGACCGCGTTGCGGGCCTGGTGCTGATCGGCACGGCGAGCCAATGCAGCCAGAAGGTGGCCGGCTGGTACGAGCGGATCGCTCGCGCGGGCGAGTCCGAGGGACTCGCCGCCATCGCGCGTG
>JAYZFK010000058.1:0-61932 GCA_036336835.1 Myxococcota bacterium
CTGCGCGAATTCCGGACCGAACGCTTCGAGGATCACACAGCCGATGCCGTAGCTCTCGAGAAGCTCGAGCTTCTGCTCGAGCGTGGTCAGCAGCGGTGGCGCTTCGTTCGGGGTCAACACCTTGCGCGGATGCGGCTCGAAGGTGTAGACGACCGCCTCGCCCTCGAGCGTGCGGGCCCGCTCGGCGACCGTCTGCATGATCGCTCGGTGACCGATGTGGAGGCCGTCGAAGTTTCCGATCGTCAGGATCGGGCGAACGAGCGTGCGCTCGAGCGCTGCGGTCCCGTGTACGACCTCCAATGCTAGACTCCCCTGCCGTGCGAACGCTCTCGCGTTATCTCGTCGCGCGCTTCGTGCAGCTCTATTTCGTCGTCGGCTTCGTCGCCGTGCTTTCGGTCATGGTGGTCGAACTCCTGCTCAACCTCGATCGCATGATCGAGTTCGGCGACGGCTTGGGCGGTGCCGTCCGCTACCTCTGGCTGCGGCTCGCCTCGGAGTATGCCAGCTACATCGTGCCACTCGCTGCCTTCTTGGCCGCCTTTTCCACGGCCGCCCTCGCGGCCTATACCAACGAATGGATGGCCCTCAAGGCGGGCGGCATCGCACTTGCGCGCTTCGCGTTGCCCCTGATCGGCTGTGGCGCCGCTGTCTCCGTCGGGGCGGCACTGATGCACGAGACCGTGATCGTCGGGGCTCGGCAGGAGTGGAACCGTCAGCGGGACGGCGACGCCAACATCCGCTTCCAGGAGGGGGCATTCTGGTACCAGCGCGGCACCCGGATCTTCCGCGTCGCCGAGGCCGACCGCGAGAGCCGCACACTGCGCGAGGTGCGCATCTTCGAGCGCGACGATCGCGGACGCCTGCAGCGCAGCATCGCAGCCGAGCGGATCGAGATCCTGGACGCCGAGCACTGGCTGTTCGTCGACGCGGTGTTTCGCGAGTTCGACCCGGAGGATCGCTCGGCCCCGCCCCGCATCGAGCGCGTCGCACGACGCCTGCTCGAGATCGCCGACCCGCGCGACCGCGCGCTGATGCAGGCGGATCCCGCGGCCCTGTCGCTGGCGAGGATGCGCGAGTTCATCGCCGCGAAGGAGGCGCGCGGCGTCTCGGCCGACCGGCAGTGGACCCTGCTGTACGGTCGGCTCGGCGACTGGGCCTCGATCACCCTACTGGTGACCGCGGCGGTTCCTCTCGGCCTCGGCGTCGAGCGGACCCGCAGCCTCGGTCGCAGCGCGAGCTACGCCACGGCTGCGATCGCCGGCTTCTACGCCCTGCGCAATGTCGGCGAGATTCTCTCGCTCCAGGGCCTCGTGCCCCCGGGCCTCGCCGCGCTCTGCCTGCTCGCTGTTCTCGCCGGCCTCTCCGCGCTCGCACTGGCGCGCGCTCCCCGCTGATCGCATCGGCCGCCTACCTCTTGGTGGGGTCCAGGAAGCGGAAGAATTCGTGGTCGGGGGGCAGGATCAGGGTGGTCCCTTCTCCCAGGGTCTTGCGGTAGGCCTCGAGGCTGCGCACGAAGGCGTAGAACTCGGGGTCCCGGTTGTAGGCGTCGGCATAGGTCCGCGCGGCTCCGGCGTCGCCCACGCCTCGAGCGCGTTCGGCGAAGGCATGCGCTTCGGCCAGCGTGGTGCGAGCCTCCTTCTTCGCTGCGGCGCGGGCCTCGCGGGCGAGGCGCTCGCCGAGCACGCGATCCTCGCGGGCGATGGCGTGCTGCTGCTCACGCATCTGCCCGTAGGCCGCCTCCAGTGATTTGGCCGGCAGCTCGGTGCGGTTGATCTGGACGTCGACGACCTCGATGCCGGTCTCGATCAGCTCCGGGTTCGCACGGCTGGTCAGGCGATCCAGCTCCGAGTTGCGCTCGAGCAACTGGCCGATATCGAGACGCGCGATCGTCTCGCCCACGATGCCCTTGACGGACTCCTGGACACGGTCCCTAGCCTTCATCATCCCCCGAGCAATGTCGGTTTGCGCCTGCGGGAAGTTGCGGATGAACACGGCGGGATCCACGATCCGCCAGATGACGTAGTAGTCGGTCAGCAGATTCTCGCCGCCCGAGATGACGACCTTCACCGGGTCGGCGTTCAGGTGCTGCAGCCGCCGGTCTAGCGTGATCACCCGGCTGAACGGCACCATCCAGGTCGCCCCCGGCTCGGAGATGCGCTTGTACTCCTGGCCCGTCACGGGCATCAGCAAGATGTTGTGCTCGACCTCGCTCGTCACCACGATCGGACTGACCCCGATGCCACCGGGCAGCCGTGTATCGCTGCTCCAGACAGCCGCGACACCGATCGCGGCCAAGAGCACCAGCCCGCTGAACAGCCGCCTCACCGTGCCCCTCCGGCCCGCCGACTCTGGAGCGGCATGTAGGGCAGCAGGTTCACTGTGTCCGGCTCGATGATCACCTTCTCCACGCCCGGAAGGATCTCCTCCATCGTCTCCAGATAGAGCCGCCGCCGCGTCACCTCGGGCGCACGCTCGTACTCGACGAGCAGCGCGACGAAGCGCTCCGCCTCGCCTCCCGCCTCGACCAACTTTGCGTCCCGGTAAGCGACCGCGGCCTCGCGAATCTCCTGCGCCTCGGCCTTTGCGCGCTCCACGATCTCGAGCGCGTCGCCGCGTGCCTCGGCCTGTGCCCGCTCGCGGTCCTGGCTCGCCGATACGACGTCGTCGAAGGCGTCCTGGACCGGTGTCGGCGCCTGCGAGTCGAGGATCTCGAAGCTGTCGATCCGAAAGGCGTTGCGCTCCCGCGACGGAAAGTAGGCGTCGAGCCGGCTCTGCAGCAGCGCCTCGGCGTCCGTCTGGATCCCCCCGCGATCGCCGGTCAACGCATCCCTGCCGGACCGTTGCGCCACGACCTCGCGCATCGCGGACTGAGCGGCGTCGCGCAGCGTCGCCTCGGCGTCCGCCAGGCCATACACGTAGGAGAAGGCGTCGCCGACGTAGTACTGCACCACGTAGCTCATGTTCACGATGTTGTTGTCGGCCGTCTGGATGGCGTTCTCGGGCGTCGCCGTCTCGGCCGTCAGCTGGGCCTGCTGCGAGTCGGCGAAGCCGAACTTGGCGCGGCGCAGCTCGCCGAGCCGAACCGTCCCGACGGTCTCGAACGGCAACGGCAGCTTGAAGTGCAGCCCCGGCGCGGTCTCCGTCCGGTCATACCGCCCGAGCTGCAGGACGACGCCCGCCTCGCCCGGCTCCAGTCGGTACCAGCCGCTGGAAGCCACCCACGACCCGATCAGCAGCACACTGAGCAACAGCAGCAGAGAGCCGCGAACCAGGCGCCCTGCGCCGCGCTCGATACGGTCCGCCGTCCCTCCCTCGTCGGCCAAGCGCCTACCCCTCGCTCTGGCCGTCCGCTGCGGCCCGGTCGAAGAAGGGCCGCAGGATGTCGATCGGGAGCGGGAAGATCGTCGTCGAGGAGTTCTCGGTCGCGATCTCCGACAGGGTCTGCAGGTAGCGCAGCTGCAGCGCCGCGGGCTGCGACTGGATCACCGCTGCGGCGTCCGCCAGCCGCTGCGACGCCTGGAACTCGCCGTCGGCGTGGATGATCTTCGCGCGCTTCTCGCGCTCGGCCTCGGCCTGCTTCGCCATCGCGCGCTGCATCTCCACGGGCAGATCGATCTGCTTCACCTCGACCGCCCGCACCTTCACGCCCCACGGCTCGGTCTGCAGGTCGATGATCTCCTGCAGCTGCTGGTTGATGCGGTCGCGGTCGGCGAGCAGCTCATCGAGCTCGGCCTGGCCGCACACGCTGCGCAGCGTCGTCTGCGCCAGCTGGCTGGTGCCGTACAGATAGTTCTCGACCTGGATGATGGCCTTTTCCGGGTGCAGCACCCGGAAGTACAGCACCGCGTTCACCTTCACCGACACGTTGTCGCGCGTGATCACCTCCTGGCTCGGCACGTCCGCCACGTTCTCGCGCAGGCTCACGCGCACCATCCGGTCGACACCGGGAATGATCCACTTGAGGCCGGCCGTACGGACGCCGTTGAAGCGCCCGAGCCGGAAGATCACGCCGCGTTCGTACTCGGCCAGCACGCGGAACCCCGCGAACGCCAACGCGAGCAGCACGCCGAGAAAGATGAGCAGAATCTGCAGCATGTCCCCTCCAGGATAGGCGACCGGCCTGGCCGCCCTGGTCCCCTACGCTACGTCGGATTCGTGCGTCGCACCCGCAGCAGCAGCCCCTCGACGCCGGTCACCTCGACCGGCTCGCCCTCGCCGACCTCGCCGGACGCCTTGGCGTTCCAGTACTCGCCGCGCACGAACACCTTGCCCTCGGGCGCGAGTGCGGTGGTCGTTCGCCCCACCAGACCGATCAATTCGTCGACTCCGGCCGTCTGCGCAACCCACAGACTCCGCCCGAGCGCGAACACCACCACACCGCCGAACACGGCAAACGCCGCGACAAGGGGGACGAGCACGCTCCAGAACGAGACGTTCAGATCCGACAGATTCGGCTGGTCGAACACCATGGAGCCTCCAAGCAACAAGCACGCGATCCCGAGCCCGAACAGCGCTCCGAACGACGACACGAATAGCTCGGCCGTAATCAACCCGACCCCCGCCGTCATCACCATCAGCCCGACCCACGAGAACGGGAGGATCTGGAAGGCGATCGCAGTCAGCACCAGGCAGAGGGCACCCGCCGCGCCGGGGAGCACCATCCCCGGGTTGTTGAACTCGATGTAGAGGCCGAGCAGGCCTGCCATCAGCAGCACCGAAGCGACGTTCGGGTCCGACAGGAAGTCGAAGAAGCGCTGGCCGAACGTCATCTCGACGTCCACGAATGTCGCGCCCGCCAGCGAGATCGTGCGCTCCTCGCCCTTGACCGAGATCGTGCGCCCCTCGACTGCCTCGACCAGCGCGCTGCGCGAATCCGCGATCAAATCGATCACGCCGAGCTCGAGCGCTTCCTCGGCGTCGACCACGACCGAGTTGCGGACCGCCTCTTCGGCCCATGCCACATTGCGCCCTCGCTCCTTGGCGATCGTCTCGTTGTACTTCGCCAGCACGTTCTCGATCTTCTCGAGCGAGTAGTCGGCCGCGGGGGGGCCCTTCGACTCGCCCTCCTCCGCGTCGTTGGCGGGATCGGGGGGCTGTAGCGGCTTCGGGTTCGAGCCCATTGCGCTGACGGGATGCGCCGCGCCGATCGTCGTGCTCGGCGCCATCGCCGCAACGTGTGCGGCCATCGTGATGAACACACCGGCCGAGCTCGCCATCGCGCCGCGGGGCGTCACGTGCACGATCACCGGAACATCGGCGTTCAGGATTGCGCCGACGATGTCGAGGGTCGCCGCGACCAGACCGCCGGGCGTGTCGAGCTCGATCAGCACAGCGGTGGCCTGATCGCGCTCGGCCTCCTCGATCGTCTGGATCATGAAGTCGACCGAAGCGGGGTTGATGGATCCGTCGATGCGCACGACGCGCACCTCATCGATCGCGCTCGCCGACGACACCAGACTCCCCGCCAGCGCGCCGGCGAGCAACGCTGCGCAGAATCCTCTCACGACCGCCCTTGCAACAGCTTCTCGATGTGATCGAACAGTCGCGCGGCGACCTCGGCCTTCGGCAGCAGAGGCAGCTCCTCGACCTCCCCACCCGGCCAGACGAACGACACGGCGTTGCTGTCGACGTCGAACCCAGCGTCGCCGCGCGAGATGTCGTTGGCGACCATCAGGTCACAGCCCTTGCGCGCGAGCTTGCGCTGTGCGGCGGGAATCACGTCCTCGCTCTCGGCTGCGAAGCCGACGACGATGCGGCCGTCGGACTGCGCCGCGACCTCGGCCAGGATGTCGGGGTTCGGCACCAGCTCGAGTCGCAGGCCCTCGCCCTCGGACAGCGCCTCCTTCTTGAGCTTGTGCCCACGCGCCGACGCCGGCCGGAAGTCCGCCACCGCCGCCGCTTTCACGACCACGTCCGCCCGGGGCAGCGCGGCCATCACCGCGTCGCGCATCTCGAGCGCGGTGCGGACGTCGACCCGTTCGACGCCTGGCGGAGTCGCAAGTGCACACGGTGCAGCGATCAGCACCACCCTTGCGCCTCGCCGAGCCGCCTCGGCTGCCACGGCAAAACCCATCTTGCCCGACGAGCTGTTGGACAGGCTGCGCACCGCATCGATCGGCTCGCGCGTTCCTCCGGCCGTCGCGATCACGCTGAGCCCAGCCAGCGAATCGCTTCCCAGCGCGAGCTCGGCACGCCCCGCGATCGTCTCCGGCTCGCTCATGCGGCCCTCGCCCTGCCAGCCACAGGCCAGCTCACCCGCTTCCGGACCGACCGTCTGTACGCCGCGCTCGCGCAGGGTCGCAACGTTGGCGCGCGTCGCCGGGTGCTCCCACATGTTCACGTTCATCGCCGGCGCGACGAGCACGGGCGCTCGCGTCGCGAGCAGGACTGCGGTCAGCAGATCATCGGCCAGTCCGTGGGCCATCCGGGCGAGCGTGTTGGCCGTCGCCGGCGCGACGATCGCAAGCTCCGTCCAGTCCGCGAGCGCGATGTGGTCGATCTCACCTTCTTCGGACGGTTCGAGCAACTCACTTCGCACCGGCTCTCCGGTCAGGGCCCGCAGCACCAGTGGGCTCACGAAGTGCGCGGCCTCGCGCGTCAGCACACAGCGCACGGTGTGGCCCGCGCGCTGCAGCGTCCGCACCAGCTCCGGAATCTTGTACGCAGCGATGCCGGCGGTCACGGCAACGAGAATGCGACGCGGCTCCATCGATCTATCCCTCGGTCGGTTCGTACCCACCAGGCGGGGTCGGGCCCGCACCTCGCCCAGGCCGGGCTCGAACACGAAAAACCCGAGACACGAGCTAGGTTACTCGAAACCCCGGGTCCCCTCCAAGCGCCTCAAACCAAGCGTGCCTCGCGCCGCAGCCAGCGCTCGGCCGCGACCAGACGCGCCTGGAGCGGTCGTGCACCGGGCGCGTCGGCATAGACCCGGACCAGCGGCTCGGTTCCCGAAGCCCGCCACATCACGAAGCCGTCGTCGAGCTCGAGCCGCACCCCGTCGCGCACGTCGACTCGCCCGACCCCGGAGCGGCCGAAGCGATCGGGTGGTGCGGCGCGCAGCCGCTCGAGCGCCGCGCGCAGTGCGTCCGTAGCGGGGAGCGCGCGCCGGCCGACTGCGCCCGCGCCGTGTCGCTTGCGCAGCGCAGCGAGCTGCGCAGCCAGCCCGATGCGGCGCAGAGCCACACTCTCGGCGAGCAGCGCCCCGGCGAACATGCCGTCCTTGTCGAGCGCGAACGGGGCAAAGGCCACGCCACCTGATTCGTCGATCGCGACCTCGGCCCGTCCCGCCTGCAGCTCGACCGAGAGATGCTTGAAGCCGATCGGATGGCGAGTCGCGCGCAGGCCGTGACACGCCGCGACGCGATCGAGCAGCGAGCCGACCGCGAATGTCAGCGCCACCCCGCGGCGCACGCGACCGGTGCGTGCGAGGTGGTCGAGGATCAGTGCGGCCTGCTCGCCGTCGGACAGCACCCGGCCCGTCTCGTCCACCGAGGCAATCCGGTCCGCGTCGCCGTCGGTCGCCAGGCCGAGCCGCAGTCCGCGTCCCGCCCGAACCCGGCGTGCCAGCGCCGAGAGCTGCTCGGGGACCGGATCCGGCGCCACGCCCCCAAAAAACGGATCCGGCGCCGCCCGCAGCAGCTCGATGCGAGTGCCCGCCGAGAGCAGGGCTGCATCGAAGACGCCCGCGCCCGCCCCGTGCATCGCGTCGTACACGACTCGCAGGCGCGGTGAGGTGCGAAGCACCTCGCCGCAAGCCCGCGCGAGATCGCGGATGTAGCTGCCCGCGAGATCGCTGCGCACTCGGCGACCCGGACTCGAGACATCGCGCGGGGCTCGCGCCAGTGCGCGCGCGGCCGCCGCTTCGACCTGCGCTGCGGCGCGCGGGCCGATCGCCTCGCCGCGCGGGCCGAACAGCTTGATGCCGTGATCGTGAGCGGGGTTGTGGCTGGCGGTCAGCATCAGGCCCCCGGCCGCACGCCGCCGCGGCACCGCGCGCGCCAGGGCCGGTGTCGGCGTCACGCCCGAAGCGACCACCGCATCGAGCCCGCGCGCCTGGAGCGTCCGGGCCGCCAGGTCAGCCAGCCGCTCACTGGCAAACCGACCGTCGAAACCCACCAGCACGCGCGCCCCTGCGCCTCGCCGTGCCAACCACGCCGCCGCCCCGAGCACGAACGCACGCACCCGCTCATCGGTCACCTCGTCGCCAAGCGTGCCGCGCCAGCCGCTCGTTCCGAGACGGATGGGACGCGAGAGCCAGCGCGGATCTCTTCGCGCGCGCGCAGTCACGCGGGCTAGCGACCTAGCTTCTTGCGCAGCGCCTCCGCCACGACGGGCGGGACGAACTCGTCAACCGGCGCCCCGAAACGCACGAGCTCCTTGAGACGGGAGGAGCTGACGTAGAGGTACTCCTGGCTCGACATCATGAAGAGGATCTCGATGCCCGGGTGCAGGTGCTTGTTCATCAACGCCATCTCGAACTCGTACTCGAAGTCGGCGATCGCACGCAGGCCGCGGATCACCGCCGTCGCGCCGATCCGCTTCGCGTGTTCGACCATGAGCCCGTCGAAGACTTCCGCACGGGTTCGCGGCACGTCTGCGAGCACGACCTCGAGCAGGTTGAAACGCTCCTCGAGCGTGAAGGTGGCGTCCTTGCCGACGTTGGTCGAAACCGCCACCAGCACTTCGTCGAAGACGTTCACCGTGCGTTGGATCAGATCGAGGTGACCGTTGGTGATCGGGTCGAAGCTCGCCGGGAACAGGGCAAGCGAGCGTCGCGTGTCATTCGCCATCGCGCTGCGGCAGAGCCTCCTGAGGTCGGTTCGGACACCCGAACGCCGGGTCCGGACGCAGATGAAGGAGCACGGTATCGCCGTACGTTCGCTCGCGTTCTCGCAACCATCCCTCGGCCAGCAACAGAGGATCGCGCTTCGCGCGCTCGACCACCACCGAGCCCCCCGGTGTCACCAACCCCAACCGGAGCAACGACTCGAGGACCGCAGCCTGCAGTCCCGCAGCGTAGGGCGGGTCGACCAGCACGAGATCGAATCGCTCCTTGCGCTCGGCCAGCAACCGCAGGGCGCGCTGCGCATCGATCGACAGCACCTGGGACTCGGCACCCAGCTCGAGATCCGCCAGGTTGCCGCGCAGCACGGCAAGGCTTGCCCGCGCGCGCTCGACGAACACCGCGCGCGAGGCCCCGCGGGAAAGCGCCTCGATCCCGAGCGCACCGGTGCCTGCGAACAGATCGAGCACGCGTGCGCCCTCGACGTCGCCGAGAGCCGCAAACAGCGATTCGCGCACGCGATCGGCCGTCGGGCGCACACCTCTCGGCGACGCGCGCAGGCGTCGACTCCGAAGTCGCCCGGCGATCACGCGCATGCAGCAAAGAGTGACACAGCCCACCGGTATTGCCCCCCGATCGGTGGCCAATGCAACCCGAATCCCGCTGGAGCACGGAAATCCTTGATCGGCACCCCCTCCGGTTCGTAGACTCCGCGCGCTCGAGGAACCTGGGGAGAGTGGCTCGGCGCTCGCGGACGAGCGACTCGATGAGGGAGCAAATGACAGGCAACGGTCTGGGACGTATCAAGAGGAAGCTGGCGGTACGACTTGCCGAGATCAGAGGGGATCGTTCGCAGCGACAGTTCGCGCGCGATCTCGGCGTTTTCCAGCAGAACGTGAACCGTTACGAGAACGGCACGACTCCCCACGCGGATTTCCTGATCCGACTCGCGATGGAGGAGAACGTCTCCCTCGACTGGCTGCTTCTCGGCAGGGGCCGCATGCGCCGAAGCCGCTGAGCCGAGGCCGGCCCGCGCGCCGGCCGCCGCTCATCCGTTATTCGGAACAGCCGTTCCACTGCCCGCTGAGCGCGCAGTGTCTTGCACACCTCACGCGCGCGCATCTGCGCCGCGAACTGCGGACGCCGGCGCGGGGTTCGGAATCCTCGAACGAACAGGGCACATATCTTGCTCTCTTGAGCCCCTCCCAGTGCATGACGCGCTTCGGGAGACTCGATGCAGACAGCCCTGATCGCGGGGATCCTGATGCTGACCGCCGCGGACCATCTGACGACCTACTGGTGTCTGCGCGAGTCCGTCGCGGGCTTCGTCGTCGCGGAGGCCAACCCGATAGCGGCTTGGCTCTTCGGACAGACAGGACTGGTCCAGGGCCTGATCATCGACTCTCTGCTGACCGTTGGGGCGCTGCTCTTCCTGGCGAGCACCCATCGGTTCTCGCCTCGAGCCAAGATCGCAATGCTCTCGTTCGTCGCGTTCGCCACGAGCTGCGCCGTCACGAACAACCTGTTCGTGGCCACAGCCCTCGGAATCAGCCCCTTCGGAGCGGTCTAGCCGTGCGCCCCCTGGCCTTCGCCGCCATCTCGCTGCTGTCGCTCGCGACCCTCGCCAGCCTGTGGCTGACGACGCCCCAGGCCGCCGCGCAGATGCTCCCGGACATCGAACCGGCCGCCCTGCAGACGCCCCAGATGGCGCCGGCGGAGCGGCAGGTGCTCCGATTCCTGCGCAGCTACCACACCGGGCTGGCCGACCGCCAGCTCCCCGCGATCGCGAAGACGCTGGTCGCGGAGGCCGAGCACCGGGCGCTCGATGTCGACCTCGTCCTCGCGGTGATCTTCGTCGAGAGCTCCGGCTACAACTTCGCCGTCTCGCCGGTCGGGGCACGCGGGCTGATGCAGATCATGCCGAACACGGGGCAGGATCTCGCGCGCCGACACGGGCACCGATGGCACGGCCCGGATGCGTTGTTCGATCCGATCCTGAACCTGAAGCTCGGGACCACGTATCTGCGCGAGCTACTCGACCACTACGACGGTGACATCGAGACCGCGCTCGCCGCCTACAACTGGGGCCCCGGCCACGTCGACCGCCGAATCGCCAGCGGGCAGCGTCTGCCGCGCCTGTACCTCCGGCTGGTGCGGGACGCACTCGAGCAACGGATCGATCAGCGCTCGTGAGCCGCGAGCGGCCTGTCGAGCCGCGCGTTGGCGAGCGCGGTGACGAAATCGTCGACCGCATCCATCGCCGGCCGGTCCCCACCCCGGTAGCCATTCACCAGGATCGAGAAGCGGGCGCGCTCGCCGCTGGCCATTCGCACCCAGCCTGACAACGCGGTCACGCGCGTCAGCGTCCCGGTCTTCGCGCGCACCGCCCCCGTCGCACCCGACGCCCGTTCCTCGAGCGTCCCGTCGAGATTCGCCAGCGGCATCGCCGAGACCCACTCGGGCCCGAAGTCGAAGGAGCCCTCGCCGCTGCGCAGCGCCTGGACGAACGCCCGCGGCGTCGCCTTGTTCTGATACGAGAGCCCCGAGCCATCCACCAGGGAGAAGCCCTTCGGATCGACCCCGAGACCGGCGAGCACCCGGCGCATCTCGGCCCCCCCGGCCGACCAGCTGCCACGCGCGCCCGTCCGCACACCCAGCTGCTTGACGAGCGCCTCGGCGATCTGATTGTTGCTGTACTTCATGCACAGGCGAATGATCTCGGCCAGCGTGCGCCCCTGGTGGCGCAGCAGCACGTGGGTCGCTTCGGGCTGCTGGCCCGCGCGCATCGCTCCGTCGACCTGGATGCCCTGCGCCTCGAGTTGCCAGCGAAGCACCGAGCCCGCATAGCGCGTCGGATCCAGCACGCTGCGGTGGAGCCGGACCGGATCCGCATCGACGCCGGTGCCGCCGCTGACCAGCACCCTCTCGCCGTCCGGGCCCGCCTCGCGATCGACGCGCAGCCGGGTGGTCGCCTGCGCGCGCTCGGTCCGCGCGCGATTCACGACGGCGAGGTGCGCGACCGGCGGCAGGATGCCCACCACGATCGGTGCCCCCACCTCGGCAGCGGGGCGCAGCAGCACCGAGAACGCCCCGTAGTTTGCGTTCAGTGCGCCGACGGGTGCGTGATAGGCACGCGCACCGGTGGGGCCCCACGACGGGTGCCAGCGTTCGCGATCGAACAGCGAGTCGTCCAGCACCAGATCGCCGCGCACGCGACGCAGACCCATCCGCCGCAGCTCGTAGGCGATCTGCCACCAGTCCTCGTTGTTGACCACGGGATCGCCGCCACCGCGCAATACCAGCGTACCCACCGCGCCATTGGCATCGGGCTCTGCGTCGGCCACCAGCAGCGTCTCGAAACGGTGCGTCGGGCCGAAGCGCGCCATGGCGGCGAGCGTCGTCAGCAGCTTCGCGTTGGAGGCCGGGATCAGCGGGCGGTCGGGATCGCGCGCGTAGAGCTCACGGCCATCCGCACCCTCGGCGAGCACGGCGACCTTCGCGCCGCGCAGCGCGCGCCGTGCGAGTACCCGGTCGAGCGAACGCGCGAGCTCGTCACGCGCGTCCGACGCGACCAGGGGCGCCGGAGCGGCCAGCAGCAGCAGCAGCAGACCCGCAATGCGCCTTTGCAGGGATCGGCCCATAGCCCCTCACATCGGCAGGCGGCACGCGAGGCCAAAGGCCTCCAGGCCTCGAGATCCGCGAACCTCTTGGTGGGGAGGTGCGAGGGTAGCGGCTCGCTTGACGCCCGCGAGCGAATCCGGGAGCCTCGCCGCCAGCAATCGCGCGTACGCGCCCGGGCAGCAGCCCACCCCGAGCCCAGGCCCCCATTCGGGCCCGGGTTCAGGTCAGATCGCGCATCCGCCGATTGGTCACACCGGGAGGGGGCCCTGGTGCTGAACTGGATTTGGCTGGCACTGATCGTCATCGCCGTTCTCTACGGCGGCTGGAACGGCGTGCTGGTGCCGGGACCCGATCCCGACGCGAGCCCGGGTGTCACCCAGGCGATCGGAAACTACGCCACGGCCGCCGTCACCCTGGTGATCGGCCTGGTGGGATTCATGGTCTTCTGGCTCGGCGTGATGCGCGTCGCGTTCGACGGAGGCCTGCGAGCCCTGATCGGACGCGTGATCTCGCCGCTGACCCGACGCCTGTTCCCGGACGTGCCGGGGGACCACCCGGCAATGGGCGCCATGGTCATGAACATGTCCTCGAACATCCTGGGGATGGGCAACGCCGCGACGCCCTTCGGGCTCAAGGCGATGAAGGAGCTGGGCCGCATCAATCCACTGCCGGGCATCGCGTCCGATTCGATGGTGCTCTTCCTCGCGATCAACACCTCAGCCATCACACTGCTGCCGCCGCTCGGGACGATCGCGATCCGGCTGGCCGCGGGCTCGGCCGACCCGTTCGAGATCTGGGTCCCGACGTTGATCGCGACCACGTGCTCGACGATCGGAGCAGTCAGCGCGTTCTTCGCGCTGCGCGGACTGCCCGTATTCTCGCTGGACCGCGCTGCCGCGCCGCTGGAGCTGGAGCCAGAGCTGGAGATCGAAGGCGGGGACGAGATCGAGATCGAAGGCGACGCCCCGGTTCGCTCCTTCGACCCGACCCGCGCCTCCATCACCGCGGTCGTGCTGATCGCGCTGTTCGTAGTGATGGCGCGAGACATGGCTCGCGTCGACGCCACGACGGGCGCCGCGTACGTGCAGCATCTCGCCCAGGCCTGGCTGATCCCGTTGCTGCTCCTCGGCCTCCTGCTCTACGGCTTCGCCAAGGGCGTCAACGTCTACGAATCCGCCATCGCCGGCGCCCGCGAGGGACTCGACGTCGCGGTGCGCATCGTCCCCTACCTCGTGATCATCCTGGCGGCGATCGGGATGCTCCGCGAATCGGGCGCCATCGACGCGGTGTCGCGCGCGCTCGATCCGTACACCAGCGCGATCGGCGTTCCCGCCGAGGTGCTGCCGATGGCGATCCTGCGTCCGCTCTCCGGCTCGGGCTCGTTCGCCATCATGAACGACATCGTCACCACCCACGGGCCGGACTCGTTCGTGGGACGGCTCACCTGCACCCTGATGGGCTCCACCGAGACGACCTTCTACGTGCTCGCGGTGTACCTGGGAGCCGCCGGCATCCGCTCGGGCCGCCACGTACTGCTCGCGTGCCTGGCGGGCGATCTGTGTGGCTTCGCGGGAGCCGTGGCGGCGTGCCACTGGTGGTTCGGCTAGGAGAGGCGATGAGATCGGCTGCAGAGCACGAACTCGAGGGCCGCATCGAGGCGCTGTGCGTTGCGACCCTCTCCGCACGGCCGCTGCACTGCCGACCGATCGCTGCCGGACTCGGCGCGCGGCGCTTCTATCGCGTGGCGCTCGACATCGCACCCTTCTCGCTGATCGCCCGCTGCGAACGGCCAGAGGATCCGGCGCTGCGGCCGGTCGGCGCGGCCGCCGAGCCACCGCTCGAGCCGCTGCGCAGCCTCCTCGAGCGGGCGGGACTACCGGTCCCGCGCCTTCACGCGAGCGATCCGGAGCACGGCATCGCGCTGCTCGAGGATCTCGGCGACACGACACTCGAGAGCGCCGCGCGCAGCGCCGCCCCGGCCGAGCGGCGCGCACTCTACGCCCAGGCCTGCGCGCTGCTACCACGGCTCCAGGCGCTCGAAGCCAGCGGCGACGACGTGCCCAACTTCGCTCGGCGTCTCGACGCGGCGCTGCTGCGCTACAAGGCGGACCAGGTCTGCCAGTGGCTGGTTCCGTGCGCAACCGGCAAGCCGACCACGGCAGCCGAGCGCGAGGTCGTCGCCAACGCGTTCTCCGAGATCGAATCCGCAACACTCGAGGCACCGCAGCGGCTCGCCCATCGCGACTTCAAGGCGCAGAACCTCCACCTGGTCGACGACAGCGAGCACCCGGATGCGGTCCGCGGCGCGCCTCGACTGGTGATGATCGACCTCCAGGGCGCGTTCCTCGCGCCACCCGAATACGACCTGGTCTGTCTGCTTCGCGATCTCCACGTCGAGCTCGCGGCAGACGAGATCCAGGACCAGCTCGAGCGGGTGCGCACGGTGCTGCCGGACGCGCCCGCGCGAGCCGATCTGCAACGCCGCTTCGCGCTGCTCACCCTGTCGCGCGTCGGCAAGGATCTCGCCCGCTTCGTCTACGCGGTCCGAGAGCGCGGGGACACGCGCTATCGCGCGTTTCTGCCGACGGGCGTGCGGCATCTCAAAAGCGCCGCGGCTGCGAGTGCCGGCTGGTGCCCCGCGCTCGCACGCTTCGCCGATCTGATCGCGCAGCTGCCGGAGTCGCCGTGCGCGCCCTGATCCTGGCCGCCGGGCTCGGCGTGCGGATGCAACCGCTGTCGCTGCTGCGGCCCAAGCCGGCCCTGCCCGTCCTGGGACTGCCGGTGATCGGCTACCTGTTCGAGCTGCTGGCGGCCAACGGCGTCGAGGAGGTGATGGTCAACCTCCACCACCGCGCCGACCAGATGCGAGAGACGGCCGAGCAGTGCTGCCCGAGCCAGCTCGAGCTTCACTTCAGCAATGAGTCCGAACCCCTTGGAACAGGAGGAGGAATTCGTCGTGTATCGAGCTTCCTGCGCGACTCCGACCCAGCCCTGGTCCTGGCCGGCGACATGTTGCTCGACAGCGACCTCGCCGGCTTCGCGCGCCGCCACCGCGAACGAGGCGACGCCGCGACGCTGCTGCTCCGCTCGGACGAGCGCATCGCGGAGTTTGGGCCGATCGGGATCGACGGGGAGGGAGCCGTCCGGCGCATCGGCAACGACTTCGACCTCGGAGGCGCGCTCCGGCACGGTCTGTTCGTCGGCGTCCGGGCGTTTGCGCCGCGTTGCTTCGACAGCCTCCCCGATCGCGATGGCCCGTTCGAAGACCTGCGCGACTGGCTCGCCCCCGCGCTGCGCGCGGGCGCCCGCGATATCCGGGCCGAGTGCTACGACAGCGACGCCGTCGGCTGGGAGCCCATCGGGACGCCCGCCGAGTACCTGCGCGCGAACCTCGAGTTCGACGCGCGCTTCGACCGCGCGGGCGCGCGAGAGCGCGCTCCCGAGACCCGCGTGACCCCGGGGCTCGTGGTCGGACGAGGCGCCAGGCTCGAGCCCGGCGCGCGGCTCGAGCACGCCGTCGTGTGGGACGGAGAGACCGTCCCGAGCGAAATCGATGCCTGCGGCGGCGTCTTCGCGGGCGGACGCTTCGTGGCCACCGACTCCGGCGCTGGAGAGCCCGCGTGAGCGAGGTCGTGTTCATCGGAACCAGTGACGCCTTCGGCGCGGGCGGGCGCCGCCAGTCGGCGATCCTGGCGCGCGGCGCGCGCGGGAGCTTGTTGATCGACTGCGGCACGACCACCAACACCGGCCTCAACGAGCTGGGGATCGAACGCGACGAGATCGACGTCATCGTCGTCTCGCACTTCCACGCCGATCACTTCGGTGGCGTGCCCTTGTTCGTGCTCGCCGCTCGTTACCTGGACACGCGGCGCAAGCCGCTGCTGGTCGCCGGGCCGCCCGACGTCGAGCGGCGCGTGCGCGCGCTGGCCGCAGCGATGGGGCACCCGATCGAGAAGGATCCCGGCTTCGAGCTGCGCTTCCGCGAACTGCCCCCCGGCCCGGAGCACGAGATCGGGCCGGCCAAGCTCCAGTCCTTCGAGACCCGGCACCAGCTCGAGTCGCACCCACAGGGCTATCGCATCGACTCCGGCGACCAGCTGCTGGTGTACTCCGGCGACACGGGGTGGTTCCCGGAGCTGGTGCGCCATACCGGCGGTGCGGATCTGTTCATCTGCGAGTGCACCCAGCAGCACGCCCATCTCGACTTCCACCTGAGCCTGGAAGAGCTGTCGGCGCACCGCGACGAGTTCGACTGCGGTCGCCACCTGCTGACCCACCTCGGCGCCGAGATGAGCGAGCTGCGCGGCCGCATCGACTTCGAGACAGCCGACGACGGACTCACCCTGAAGCTGTGACCGACGGACCTCCGGCAGCGGCGGCCCGCGCCAGCGTCAAGACGTCGATCCTTCGACGTCGGCCGAGCCGGTAAGCAGGCGACCCCGGGCCGCGGGAACGATCACGCCGAGGACCGCGGCACGGCTCGCTCCCGTCGTGTGCGGCAGGTGATTGGGAATTCCCAGTAGCGCGTTGCGACCCAGCAGCGAGAAGGCCATCGCCTCGGCTGCGTCGGCCGGCACACCGTGCGCGTCGAACGGTTCGACGGCGCAGTCCGACAGCGCGCGCGAGAGACCCTTCACGAGCACCGGATTGCGCGCGCCGCCACCCCCGACCAGGAGTCGCTCGGGGAGCGCCGGCAGATGCTCGCGGCAGGCGCGCGCGATGCTCTCGATGGTGAACTCGGTCAGGGTCGCAACCAGCGGGTCGAGCCCTCGCTTGCCCCAGCTGGCCAGCAGGGCCTCGGCCTCGGCGCGCCCATAGCGTTCGCGACCGGTCGATTTCGGCGGGGCGGCTGCCAGGTAGGCATCGTCGAGCAGCTGCTCGAGCAGCGCCGGGTCCACGCGGCCTCGCGCGGCGCGCGAGCCGTTGCGATCGAACCGCTCGGCCCCGTCCGTCGCCGCGTAGAGCACACCGTCGATCAGGCTGTTGGCGGGGCCTGTGTCGAAGGCCACTACCGCGTCGGGATCCCCATCGGGCGGGAGCCAGGTCAGGTTCGCAATGCCGCCGAGGTTGAGCACGGCACGCGCCTCACCGGGCTGAACGAAGGCCGCAAAGTGGAAGAACGGCGCGAGCGGCGCACCCTGGCCCCCGGCCGCGAGATCGCGTGAACGGAAGTCCGCCACCACCGGTACGCCCGTCCGCTCGGCGATCCGCGAAGGACACCCGATCTGCAGCGAGGCCCCGTGCTCGGGGTGGTGGGCAACGGTCTGACCGTGCGAGGCCACACCGTCGATCTCGGCCAGGGCAACGCCCGCGTCGCGCGCCACTGCCTCGGCGGCATCGGCAAAGCAATCGGCCAGCAGGCGATCGAGAGCGGCCAACTCGGCGAGCACATGCGGCCCCTCGAGCTCTCCTGCGGCGAGAGCGTGGATGCGCGCCTGGAGCTGTCCGTCGAGCCCGTCCTCGCGCGCGGCGAGCAACCGGAAGGGCCGCGGCTCGGCGCCGTCCGGCCACTCGACGAGCGCCGCATCAACGGCGTCCGCCGAGGTTCCCGACATCAGACCGATCACGAGCACGGCCGCGAGCATAGGCGGCGCAGCGCGCGAAGCACGGCCAGACCGCCGTCAAACGCCGGTTGACACGACTCGCCGCGGCTCGCATGCTCACGCCCCCGCCGCAGGGGCTGGCAGGGGCCGCACCGAACCCGCTGAATCACGCACAGCGCGAGTCCCCCGCCGCCTGTGGCAACGCAGCGGCGGATCCTCCGATCGCGCGACGTGCACAGGAGCCCTCGACCGTATGAACGACGCTTCGAGCACCCAGGGCTGGGCCATCTGTATCGGCGCGGGTGCGCTCGCGCTGCTCTTCGTGATCGGTGTCTGGAGCGGCAGCTATCTCGCGCTAGCGCTCCCCGTCGGTGCGCTCACGCTCTTCGTCCTCGGACTCGCGGGCTGGGTCGGCTACACGATTGCGACCGTGCGCGTCGAGACGGTGACCGACCCGGCGGTCGAACCCGACTCGCCGGGCGACGCCGACGCGCAGGCCGACGAGCCGACCGCCTGAGGAGCCGCCGTGCGCATCGCGCTGCTGACCTACCGGGGCAACATGTTCTGCGGGGGCCAGGGAATCTACGCGTCCTACCTGGCCCGCGAGTGGCAACGCGCTGGGCACGAGGTGCACGTCTTCGCGGGCCCGCCGCTGCCCGAGCTGCCCGACGGAGTTCCCCTCCACGAGATCCCCAACGACAATGTGTTCGGTCGGCAGTGGCCGGACTTCTACGATCCGGCGCGCCCCCTGTCGCTACTCAAGCCCCTGTCGCTGTGGGAGCTCGGCGTCTCGCGCTTCGGCGTCTTCCCAGAGATGCAGACCTTCGGCATCCGCCTGCTGCGGCGCTGGCCCGAGTTCCAGCGCCGTTACCGCTTCGACATCGTGTTCGACAACCAGTGCCTGTCGTGGGGCCTGCTCGGCCTGCGCGCGCTGGGCAGCCCGGTCGTCTCGGTGATCCACCACCCGCTGCACCTCGACCGCGAGGCCGACTACGCGATCGATTCGCGGCTCGTCAAGAAGATCAAGCGAACGCTCTACTTTCCGCTGTTGATGCAGCAACGGGTCGCGCCGCGGCTGGACAAGATCGTGACCGTCTCGGAGGCCTCGCGCATCGAGATCGAGCGTTACTTCAAAATCCCGCAGAAGGACGTCGCGGTCGTGTACAACGGCACCGACGCCGAGCTGTTCCAAGCAGTCGAGGGGGTCGCGAAGGAGACGGACCTGCTGTTCGTCGGCCGTACCGAGGACCGCAAGAAGGGCATCGGCACGATGCTCGAGGCGCTCAGCCTGCTGCCAGATTCGGTGCGGCTCAAGATCGTCGATGGCCGCATCCCGGCCGACGGCCTGGTGCCGCGACTGATCGCCCGGTACCGACTCGAGCGGCGCGTGGTGATCATCGACCGCATGCTCACGGTGCCCGAGCTGGTCGAGCAGTACTCGACGGCGCGTATCGCACTGGTGCCGAGCTTCTTCGAGGGCTTCGGCTTCCCGGCGAGCGAAGCGATGGCAGCAGGCCTCGCCGTGGTTGCCAACGCCGCGGGGGCGCTCCCCGAGGTGGTCGGTACGGACGGGCGTACCGGACGGCTGGTGCCACCGCGCAACGCGCGCGCGATGGCCGACGCGATCGCCGACATCCTTTCCGAGCCCGGCAAGGCCGAGCGCATCGGCGCGGCGGCGCGCCGACGCATCCAGACCGTCTTTCGCTGGGACGACGCGGCAGAGAACCTGGTCCGCGTCTTCGAGGACATCCTACATGCTGCTCACCGTCGATCTCGAGCGGCTTGACATCCAGCCCGGACACCGGGTTCTCGATGCCGGATGCGGCGAGGGGCGACACTGCTTCGGTTGTCTGTCGCGCAGCGCCAACCCGATCGGCTTCGACCTCGACCTCGAGGCGATGCGCGACGCCAGCAAGCGTCTGCGACGCGAAGCGGCGGACGTGCAGTCGACAGGCGAGATGGTACAAGGCGACATCTTCCGCCTGCCGTTCGAGGACGCCACGTTCGACCGCGTGATCTGCTCCGAGGTGATGGAGCACGTGCACGACTACCGCGCGGCCTCGGCCGAGCTCGCGCGCGTCACCCGCCCCGGCGGCAAGCTTGCGGTGACGATCCCGACCGCGACCAGTGAGTGGCTGTACCTGCGGCTCGGCGACGAGTACTTCGAGAGCCCGGGCGGACACATCCGCATCTTCCGGCCGCGCGAGCTGGCGCTGGGACTCGCCTCCGCCGGGCTCGCGACCCGCGGCGTCGGCTTCGCACACGGCTTTCACACGCCGTACTGGGTCTTGCGCTCCGTGATGCACCTGCCCAACGCCGACGACAGCCGGCTGGTTGGCGCCTATCGACAGTTCCTGATCCGGGCGACCGGCTCCCCGCTGATGGCACGGCTCGAGAGATGGCTCAACTACGTCTGCCCGAAGAGCCTGATCCTCTACGCGGAGAAGCACGCTTGAGCACAGCCCTCGGCGGCGCCGCCGCAACCGGCGGGCTGGCCCGCACGCGACCGCTACGCATCGCCTTCGTCGCCTATCGAGGCAACATGGCGTGCGGCGGCCAGGGTGTCTATCTGTGGTTCCTCGCGCGCGCCCTCGCCTTGCAGGGCCACCGGGTCGACGTGTTCGTCGGCCCGCCCTACCCCGACCCGATGCCGTTCGCTCGGCGTATCACCGAGCTCCCCAACCAGGAGCTGTGGGCGCGTTGGTTCGCGCGCGACTATGCGGGGATGCGTCCGCCCGAGGGCGCCACACGCATGCTGACACCGCTTCGCTTCTACGAGCTGGCGGCCAGCTGTCTGGGCTTCTTGCCGGAGCCCTTTGCCTTCAGCCTGCGCGCGCTGCGCGCCATGACCGACCAGCTGCGCGCCGGCGAGCGCTGGGACCTGGTCCACGACGTGCAGTGCCTGGGCTGGGGCCTGCTGCCGCTGCGCAACATCGGCCTGCCGCTCGTCACGACCGTGCACCACCCGCTCACGGTCGACCGCCGCGCCTCCTTCGCCCGCGACACGAGCCTGCGCGAGGCGATCGGCACGATGGCGTTCTACCCGATCGGGATGCAGCGCTTCGTCGCGCGTCGTCTCGATCGGGTGCTCACCTCCTCGGAGTGGAGCGCCGACCAGATCGCGCGCGACTTCGGGGTGGCGCCCGAGAAGATCCGCAACGTCTCCAACGGACTCGACACCGAGCTCTTCTCGCCGGACCCGAGCGTCGAGAAGCAGCCGGACGAGCTGCTGTGCGTGGGTCGCGCCGGCGACCCGAACAAGGGCATCGAGACATTGATCGGCGCGCTCGCCCGCGGGCCGCGGCAGCAGAGGCTCACGCTGGTCGACAGCGATCACCCCGACAATCCCGTGTTTGCGTGGGCACGGCGCGCAGGTGTCGCCGGGCGCCTCGACGTGACCGGCCGCGTGCCCACTGCCGAGCTGGTCGCGCTCTACCGCCGCGCCGCACTGGTCGTGGTGCCCTCGCGCACGGAGGGCTTTGGCCTCCCGGCGGTCGAGGCGATGGCCTGCGGCACGCCCGTCGTCGCGTGCGCGGCGGGTGCCCTCCCCGAGGTGATGCGACTCGGCGCAGGCGGCGTGCTGGTGCCACCGGACGATCCCGAGGCACTGGCCGCCGGGATCGCGCGGCTGGCGGATGCGCCGCGCTGGCGACAGCAGCTGGCAGAACGGGCGCGCGAACGGATCGAAGACCGCCTCTCCTGGCGCACGATCGCGGCCCGCACCGTCGAGGTCTATCACGAGGTCCTGCGCGAGCGGCAGCTGGCACGCTGATCAGCGGGCGCCGCTCCTCTCTGGGAACGGGACCTGCAACGGCTCGGATGGCCGCGGCCCGGTCCGACCGGGCGACTTCGAGACCGACCCGCCGCAGATCCGCCGCAGATCCGCCGTCAGGCGGGACGATCCGTCCGCGGCCGGCCGGCGAGCACGATGACGTCGGCGAGAGTTGGCCAGCGGCGTGCCAAACTGTCGCAGCCAGCGAGCAGGCGACCCGCGGCGCGGCCGGACAGCGCGCCAACCAGCCGGGACCAGCCCGGGGCCCCCCAACCGAGCGAGATCCCGTCGATGACATCGAGCTCGAGGTGGCGCTCCGCCTGTTCGCGCATCAGCTCCAGCTCGTAACGCGTGAAGTGATCGCTCGGGCAGTCGTAGCTGCGACGCAGGCGGATGGGGCCGCGACCGCAAGAGTCCTGGCCGATCTCGTCTACCAGGCGCCCGATACGACAGGCGAGCGACTCGAAATTCGCGATCGCCAGCACGACGCGGCCGTCGCGGCGGGTCACGCGGGCCATCTCGGCGATCGCTTCGGAAGGGCGATCGAAGTGATCGAGCGCCCCCTTGCAGATCACCGCGTCGAAGCTCCCGCTGTCGAACGGCAGCGAGTCGCCCCAGCAGCGCACCCAGTGCGGCTGCTGCCCGCCCCGGTTGGCTGCGACCAGCCCGACCATGCCGAGCATGCGTCCGGAGGGTTCGGCCGCGACGACCTCGGCGCCACTTCGCGCCATCCGCACCGCGTCCTGCCCGACGCCACTCGCGACGTCGAGGATCCGGCGCCCCGGTGCCGCGTCCGCCAGCTCGAGGGTTCGATCCGTCATGCGAGCGAACAGGAACTCGCTGTCCAGCGAGGTGCCGGTCGGAATGACGTCACTCATGTCCCGGTCGAGGTCGACGACCCGCATGGCGCGGCACGATAGCGCGGGACAGCACCCGGGCAGAGCGAGGGAGGCGCGGGGGCCGGCGCTATGCTCGGCCGGGTCATGGCGTCGATCGACTCACAGGCGGGCGACCGGGCCGCCGGCGGCTTGGCGGCACGTCTCGGCTCGTACCGCGTGATCTACGTGGCGGTGGCGATCTTCGCATTGCTCTACGTGTACACGATCAAGGGCGCCGAGCGGGCTCTCGAGATGGCTTTCGAGGCACGCGTCGAGCAGGCGCTCGACGTCCGCGATTTCCGCGAGTCGGTCTCGGTGCAGATCCAGCGGCGGATCTTCGAAGACGTGCGGAGCTCGGTGTGGGTTCGCTGGGGCGGCGTGGACGCCAGCGTTCTCGTGATCGGCAAGGACGGGCGCACGCTGATCTACGCGGGAGGTCCGGCACCGCCGCCTCCCGACGCGTTCGACCTGATGGCAAACCTGCGCGAGGCCGAGCGTCTGCTGCCGGCCGACGCGCAGGTGACCGTCTCGCTGCCGCACAATACCCTGCTAGCGAACGCGATCCTGCTGGTGTACGCCGCGGCCCTGATCCAGGGCCTATTCGTGTACAACCGCTGGCTCTCGCTGCGCGAACGCGCCGAGCTCGACGAAGCATTGGCGGCCCGCGATACCGCGGCCAAGCGGGCTGGAACGATCGAGCGCGAGCTGGACGACATCCGTCAGCGGCTGCTCGAGGTCGAGCCCGCAGAGCAGGGGCAGGCCCGCGAGGTCGCGGCACTGCGCCTCGAGCGCGAGCAGCTCCAGGCGCAGCTCACCGCGCTCGCGGCGCGCGAAGAGGAGCTGCGCAGCAAGGCCGCCCGGGCGGTGGATCTCGACCAGGAGCGGCACTCGCTCGAGGAGCTGCTCGACGAAGCAGCCAGCGACCTCAGCTCGCGCGACGAGGCCATCCAGGATCTCGAACAGCGGCTCAGCAAGGCGGCGAAGAGCGAGAAGGCAAAGGCCGGTGCGCGGGCGCGCGAGGTCGAGACGATCCAGCGCCGCTTGCGGACGCTCTACAAGAACCTCGAGGTCGACGACCGGGCGATCGAAGGCATCGTGGCGCTGGGCGACGAGTCGCTCCGGCTCAAGTGCGAAGACAATCTCAAACGCCTCGACGGCGAGGCCGACAACGTCGCGGTGCGGCGCAAGGTCGGTGGGCTACCGAACCACCTGTCGATCTTCGAACTCTCGTTCGCGGGCAAGGGCCGTGTCTACTATCAGAAGGGCCGGCAGCGCCGATTCCGCGTGTTGCTGATCGGCGGCAAGGCCTCGCAGCGCGCAGATCTCGAGTACCTGAGCCGGCTGGAGAGCTAGGAACCCGACCGCCGAGCCAAATCGGGCACACCGCGCGCGCAGGCCGGCGATCAGTCTTCGACCGCGCTTCGCAGGACGCGCTTGAGCTCGCCGTCGTCCCAGGGCTTGGGCAGGAGCTCCCGGACCCCGAGATCGGCGAGGCGGTCGGGCGGCACCTGCTCCGGCCAGCCGGAGATGAGCAGGCGTGCGGCGTCGGGCCGCAGCTGTGAAGCGAGGCTGAGGATCTCGAGCCCGCTCGTGGTCGGCATCTTGTGGTCCGTGAGCACGACGTCCACCGGGTGCTGCTCGAGCAGCTCGCGCACTCGCTCGGCTGTCTGGGCGGTGAGGATGGTATAGCCCTCGCGGCGCAAGCTTCGGGACAACGCATTCAGAATGCGCTCCTCGTCGTCGACGATCAGCAGGATCGGTCGCGCGCTCACGGAGACTGCTCGGGCGGCTCGCACGGCAACCACACGCAGAAGGTCGCGCCCTCGCCCGCCTGGCTGTCGACCGTCATCGTGCCGCCATGGCGCCGGACGATGTTGTAAGACGTCGAGAGGCCCAGCCCAGTCCCCGCGCCGACTTGCTTGGTCGTGAAGAACGGGTCGAAGATGCGGCTGCGGTGCTCTTCGCGAATGCCGATTCCATCGTCCTCGATCTCGAGCGCAACGCCGTCGTCGATGGCTTGCGTACGCACGACGATGTGGCCGACCTGGCCGCTGTCGTCGCCGTATTTCTGCTCGATCGCTTGATAGGCGTTGACGAGCAAGTTCATCACCACCTGCTTGAGCTGCATCGGAAAGCACGAGAGGTCTGGTATCTCGCCGTACTCCTTCGAGAGCACGACCGAGTGCTTCATCATGGTCCAGGCGATGCTCGCCGTGGAGTCCACGCACTGGTTCAGATCCGCCGCGGTTCGCTCACCCGTGTCCTGGCGCGCGAAGTCGCGCAGATCCTGGACGATGTGGCGGATGCGCTCGGACCCTTCCTGCGACTCGCGGACCGCCTTGCCCAGATCGCTCAGCAGGAACTCGACGTCGACCTCCTCGGACGTCGCGGTGAGCGCGCGCGAGGCCGCGCTCGCAGCCTGCCAGTCCCGGGCCTCCACGGCCTTGCTCAGATCGCGGACTCGCGACCACACGGACTGAAGATCCACGATGTACTCGGTCATCTGGTACAGGTTCGCGTGGATGAACCCTGTGGGGTTGTTGATCTCGTGCGCGACACCCGCGGCGAGCTGTCCGATCGACGCCATCTTCTCGCTCTGCAGCACCTGCTCGCGCAGCTGACCGATCTCGGACAGGTCCTGGAAGGTGGCCACCGCCCCTTGCTGGGCGCCGTCGTCACCCAGCAGCGGCGCGCACGAAATGCCGATCGGTACCCGCGTGCCATCCAGGCGTGTGATCTGGGTCTCGGCGCTCTGGCAGCGGAGGCCGTGGTCGAGCGTCCGACCGATGCGCGTGTCGTGCGCGCGCTGACCGGGGAACCAGTCCCACACGGATCGTCCCTCGAGCTCGACTGCCGCGTCGGCGGGGCCACCCAGAATGGCACCGGCTGCGGGGTTCGCGTAGCTGACCGTCCCGTCCGGGTCGACCACGATCACCGCGCTGTTGAGGTTCTGGATGATGTTCTCGTTGTAGCGTTGGAGCTCGCCGATCCGCTTGGCGAGCCAGGCGCGCTCGCGCTGCTGGCGGTGGCGACGGATCTGCTCGAGCGCCACGACCGAGAGCGCCTCGGCCTGGTCGGCGCCCGCGCTAACGCAATCGCAGGCACCGGCGCGAAACGCCGCGAGCGCCTCGGCATCGTCGTCTGGCGCGGTCACGACCACCAGCGGCGGCCCGTCGGGCCCGAGTCCCTTGCGCAGCGAGGCCAGCGCAGGGGGGGGCACCCGAAGTGCCACGACGAGGTCGAGCGCGGTGCGCCCGCCGAGGACCAGGCAGGCGTCGGAATCGCGCACGACGTCGATCTCGACCTCGCCGCCGAGCCGGCGCAGCGCGTCGATCGAAGGCCTCGCCGCGAAGCCTCCCGGTGGGGCGATGACGGCGATCCGAACGACCGGCGGCAAACTGGACAAGCAGCCTCCCCACTCCGCGCGCAGCCAGGCGCATAAGGCGCATAGCGCCCGCTGAGCCCGCGCAGCCAACGAGATCGTCTCGCCGTGGGGGAAGCGAAGCCGCGAGGCTACCGGATCGGCCCCGCACCACCAACCCGCCATCCGCGCGCCCGGAGCCCGCGGTCGAGCGTGCTGCTACGGATGCCGAGGCGTCGCGCCGCGCACTCCGGCAACGAGAGCCGGTCCGGCCCCAACATCGCGGGGCTGCCCTACAGCGCTTGCTGCCCCAGTGGCATCGCCTACACTTGCGCGACCCCCCTCCGTTCGCGGAGGACTTCCCCTGTCACGCGCTACCGCTGCCAAGGTCCTCGTCGTTGATGACGAGGAGCTCTATCGACGTGCGCTCGAACGAATCCTGACCCGCGCGGGGCACGAGGTGCTGCAGGCCGGCGACGCGACCGAGGCACTCGCCGTGATCACCAGCGTGAACCTGGATCTCGTGCTGTGCGATCTCAAGATGCCCGGGATCACTGGGCTGGAGCTGATCCGGCAGATCCGGGAGCTCGAATCCGACCTGCCGTGCATCCTGATCACCGGACACGGGAGTCCCGGGGCGTCTGTCGAGGCGCTCGACGCGGGCGCCTTCTGGTACCTCGAGAAGCCCTTCGAGCAGGCCAACCTCGACGTCATTCGGGGACTCGTGCAGCAGGCGATCCAGCACGGCCGGCTGCGCGCCGAGAACCGCGCCCTCCACGGCCAGCTGCGAGCGAAATACAAGTTCGAGAGCATCGTGGGCAAGAGCGCCGCGCTGCGCGCCGTGCTGGAGACGGTCGAAAAGGTCGCCGACACCGACAGCACGGTGCTGATCACGGGCGCCAGCGGCACGGGCAAGGAGTTGGTGGCGCGGGCCCTTCACTACAACAGCCGGCGTGCCGCCCGCCCGCTCGTGACGGTCAACTGCGGGGCCATTCCCGAGGAGCTGCTCGAGAGCGAGCTGTTCGGCCACCTGAAGGGAGCGTTCACCAGCGCCGTCAACAACCGCGAGGGGCGCTTCGCGGCAGCGCACGGCGGCACCATCTTCCTCGACGAGATCGGGGACATGAGCCCCACCCTGCAGGTCAAGCTGCTGCGCGTGCTGCAGGAGCGGACGTTCGAGCCCGTCGGCTCGTCCAAGACCCAGCACGTCGACGTCCGCGTCATTGCCGCGACCAACCAGGATCTCGACAAGCTGATCGAGGAGCAACGGTTCCGCGAGGATCTCTACTACCGCCTGCATGTGCTGCCGATCCGCGTGCCGACGCTCAGCGAGCGCACGGACGACATCCCGCTGCTGGTCCACCACTTCATTGACGTGGCAAATCAGGACTGCGGCACGAGCATCGACGGCATCACGCACGCGGCGATGGAGCAGCTCGTCCAGTACGAGTGGCCAGGCAACGTGCGTCAGCTCGAGAACATGATCGAGCGGATGGCGATCCTGCAGCGCCAAGGCGACATCGACGTGGATCAGCTCCCGCCGGAGGTGGTCAGCGCGCGCGCGAGGGAGGCGATCGCACCGCGCGTGCCGGCCGACGGACTGTCGTTCAACACGGTCGTCGATCAGGTCGAGACCGACATGATCCTGCAAGCGCTCGAGCAGACGCAATGGAACAAGAACCGGGCGGCGTCCCTGCTGGGTCTGAACCGGACCACCCTGCTCGAGAAGATCAAGAAGAAGGGACTGCGTCGCACCGACAGCTGATCCCGCCTGCCGCACCCACTTCCACTGGTCTCCCCGACCGCTTCCTCCGTCCAGGCGCCTCGCGCCCGGCTCGGCGGGTCCCAACGAACACGGGGCCCGCCGAGTTCGTTTTCGTCACCCGACGCCGCGCGAGCGACGAAATTGCAACTCAGAAAGCTCCAGAGTGGCGGAAGTCTGACACTTCTGCCGCTGGGCTGCGCCCCCTGCCGCACGCGGCTGCAGGCGACCGATCGGCGCCCACCAGCACAAAAAGCATTGGCCAAATAAATAGTTACGTCATTTCGAACGGAAGCTCTCGGAGGCCGGCGAGAGCCTTCTCGCAGCGCCGACCGGGGCCTTCGCAGTTGGCACGCGTCCTGCTCTAGCCCGCAGTGAGCACACAGCGATTCCGTCCAGGGTGGACGTCATAGAGAGCTCGCTGAGTCGATCCCGGGGGAACAGGACAGACATGGAAACGATGCTTCGCGATGCCAAGGAGTCGCACGGGGAAATCCCGTCGGACCTCAAGGAAGAGATCATTCTCGCGCACACGCCGCTCATCCGATACATCGTGAATCGGATCGCCGTGCGCTTGCCGTCGCACATCGACCTCGATGACCTGCACAGCACGGGCGTGATCGGCCTGATCGACGCGATCGACAAGTACGATCCGGCGAAGAACTGCAAGTTCAAGACCTACGCCGAGTTTCGGATCAAGGGCGCGATCCTCGACCAGCTTCGCTCGCTGGACTGGGTGCCTCGCAGCGTGCGCCAGAAGAGCCGCAAGCTCGAGCGGGCCTACAGCGAGGTCGAGCAGCGACTCGGCCGACAGGCCAGCGAGGCAGAGGTCGCCGACTCGCTAGGCCTCCAGATCGACAAGTTCCACGACCTGCTCAATCAGGTGCGCGGCATCTCGCTGGTCAACCTCGAGGAGATCCGCGGCACGAACTCCGACGGGGACCGTTCGGGCACGTTCGCAGACATCATCGAGGACGTCACGGCGGAAAACCCGTTTGCATCGCTCAAGACCATCGAGACGAAGCACGTGATCGCAGACACGATCAGTACCCTGCCCGAGAAGGAGCGCCTGGTCATCACGCTGTACTACTACGAGGATCTGAACATGAAGGAGATCGGGAACATCCTCGGCATCACCGAGTCCCGAGTCTGCCAGATCCACACCAAGGCCGGGATGCGCCTGCGCCAGAAGCTGAAGGGCGCGGTCGATCGCTAGGCCCTCACCGGCTCCTTCTCGTAGCAAACGACGGCGACCGTGATGTTGTCCTCGCCACCCCGCTCGTTCGCCTGCGCGACCAGGTCGTCGCAGATGCCCTGCGGATCGGCACCCGACGCGACGTGCTCGGCAATCTCACGGTCGGCCAGGTGCGTCGTGAGGCCGTCGGAGCACATCAGGAACACGTCGTGCGGAAGCGGCGTCAGCTCGGCGAGATCGGGCTGCACGATCCGGCGAACGCCGACTGCGCGGGTCAGCACGTGGCGGTGCGGGTGCTCGCGAGCCGTGATCTCGTCGATCTCGCGTCGGCGCAGCAGCTCTCCGACCAGAGTGTGATCGTCCGTCAGACAGCGGATGCGACCGCGCCGAACCAGATAGGCACGACTGTCGCCGACGTGCGCCAGTGCGACGCGCTGCTCGGTGGCCAGGATCGCGACCAGCGTCGTCCCCATGCCGGACAGCTCGGGCTTCACGGCGGCGGCGAGATGGATGCGGCGGTTGGCGCTCTCGACGGCCTGACGCAGCTTCTCGGTCAGGCTGACCGTGGCGCCCTCGAGCGCCGTGACGGCTTCGCGGGCGCTCTCGGTGGCGAGCTGACTGGCGACCTGGCCGGCGCTGTGCCCCCCTATGCCATCGGCCACGAGGAACAGCCCGATCTCGGGTGCGAGCGTGTAGCAATCCTCGTTCGCGCCTCGTCGCATCCCTACGTGCGTTGCCGCAGCGGCCCGAAGCAACATCCAGGACCTCCCGATCGCAGGCGTCGGCCCCGCTTCCCGAAGCCGGCCTGGCGCCCGATTCCTGTTGCTTCCATCGACCCGGAGAGGCAATCGCTTGACGCATCTCCCCAGGCCACGTGTCCATCGCACCGGCCAGAAAAGGTTCAATCGCGCGTTTCGCAGGACGATAAGGCGGGCTGGACGAGCGAGCGGTACGCTCGATGTGCAGCTGCCTGCTCGGAACCACACGGGATCCCGTCGGTCGGGGGGGGGAACGATGCCGAAAACTCTGCTGCTTGCGGACGACAGCGTGGTCATCCAGAAGCTCGTCGGCCTGAGCCTTGCCAACCAGGACGTCGAGCTGATCACCGCGGACAACGGCGACGACGCGATCGCCCTGGCGACTAGGCATCGCCCCGACGCGGTGATCGCCGACGTGATCATGCCGGGCAGGAGCGGCTATGAGGTGTGCGAGGCGATCGTGCAGGATCCGGCGCTGACGCACATCCCGGTGCTGCTGCTGACGGGTACCTTCGAAGCGTTCGACGAGCAACGCGCGCAGGACGTGGGAGCGGTCGGCCACATCACCAAGCCTTTCGAGGCGCAAGCGCTGGTCGAGCGCGTCGCCGAGCTGTTCTCGGGCGCACCGCTCGCCTCGCCTGCAGTCGCTCGGCCCGCCGCCGCTCCCGCGCCGGGAAGCCAGACGGTCTCGGACAGCGCATTCGACTTCTTCGAGGACGACATCACCGATCCGTCGCGGCCCCCCATCGCGAGCGAGCCGCTGGCGGAGGCCCTGGCCAGCCCCAATGCGGCAGCCAGGGTCGAGTTCGACCCCGGACTGCTCGGGAACGACCGCACGCTCGCCGTGATGCCCGGCGACCCCTCGGCAAGCCCGTTCGAGCTCGAACTGGACGGCTCGGCTCCCGTACGACCGGTCGACCTGTTCGACGTGCGGACCCAGGGCGAGTCCGACTGGCTCGCCCCGCCCGCCGAGTTCGGGACCTTCGCCGAGCCCGCCGCCGACGACGCACCTCCCGGATCGGAGACCACACTGCTCGCCGGCGACCTGTTCGACTCGACGGCGCCTGCCGCCGCCCCGGGGAGCCCGATCCGCGAAGCTGCGCGCGACGGTCGCGAGCACGACACCCTGTGGACGGAGCCCGCGGAGGCCGATTTCGACCTTTCAGCGTCCGATCTCGCCGCCGTCTCGCCGGGCATCGACCCCGCGGAGGTGCTGGCCAGCCCCGCCGCGCAGAGCCTCGGCGCGTCCCACGGCCTCGAGGCCGCGTCCCAGGGCCCCGCTCCCGCGGTGTCGACAGCCGCCCGGGAATCGCTGCACGAGACGCTCGAGAAGGTCGCCTGGGAGGCCTTCTCCGAGCTCTCCGAGCAGGTCGTCCGTCAGGTGCTGGAGCGCGTCGAGACGATCGCCTGGGAAGTGATCCCGCAGCTGACCGAGACGCTGGTCCGCGAGGAGATCCGGCGCATCAAGGGCGAGGACGAGAGCTAGCAGCTCGCGCCAGCTGCTAGAATCCGCCTCCTTCCGCTCCCGGCGCCGGGGCGCGACCCCCGGGCGTGGGAGCGGATCGCGGACCGGAATGGGCCGGTCGATTCGGGGAGGCGCCGGGTGGGCCCGAGGCTCGCGAGCCCAGCGGCAGTGACGGGAACCCCTTCCGCCTGCCAAGTACCGGGAGCGCGCGGATGACGCGCGTGACGTCTCTCGCCTCGCACCCGCTCCCGCCCCGTTCGCGTTGGGAGCCGCTGCTCGAAGCAGCGATCGCCGAGGACCTGGGCGCGGGCGACGTCACCAGTCAGATCACCTTCGACCCCAGCGACAGCGCGAGCGCCCGCATCGAGGCGCGGCAGGACCTCGTGGTGTGTGGTCTGCCCATCGCGGCGGCGGTGTTCGAACACGTCGATGCGACGCTGCGGGTCGAGCCCGTACTGGCCGAGGGCGAGCGAGCCCGCCCCTACGAGCCGGTACTGCGTCTGCGCGGCGCCGTCCGCGGCCTGCTCGCCGCCGAACGAACGGCGCTCAACTTCCTCGGACGGCTCTGCGGCATCGCCAGCCACACGCGCCGCTACGTCGATGCGGTCGCGGGCACGCGTGCGCGGATCGTCGACACGCGCAAGACGCTTCCCGGTTGGCGCGTGCTCGACAAGTACGCCGTCGTCGTCGGAGGCGGCACCAACCACCGCATGGGGCTGTACGACGGCATCTTGCTGAAGGACAACCACGCCGCCGCAGCCGGCGGGCTCGAGCGAGCGGTCAAGCGGGCGCTCGCCGAGGCGCCGTCCGGGCTGCGCGTCCAGGTCGAGGTGCAGTCGCTCGAGGAGGCGCTGATCGCCATCGGAGCCGGCGCCAGCTTCCTGCTGCTCGACAATCTCACGCCCGAGATCACCATGCTCATCGTCGAGCGCTGCGGCGAAGGCACCGTGCTCGAGAGCTCGGGAGGGATCACGCTCGACAACGTGCGCGCGTTCGCGGAGACGGGCGTGCAGCGCATCTCGATCGGCGCGCTGACCCACTCCGCGCCGAGCGCAGACATCGCGCTCGAGATCGAGCCCGGCGGCGGCCCGCGATGAGCGACGCGTCGGCTCGGGTACTCGACGCGCTGCGAGGTGCCGCCACAGCCTGCTCGGGCGAGGTCCTGTCGGGGATCCTGGGAGTCTCGCGGGCACAGGTCTGGAAGCACATCGAGCACCTGCGCCGACGCGGCTACGAGATCGACGGGGAGCCGGGCGGAGGCTATCGCCTGCGCTCGGCGCCCGACCGCCTGTACCCGGAGGAGCTCGCCGCGCGGCTCGATACGCGCTGGCTCGCGCGCGCGGTCGAGCACCTCGACGAGACCGACTCGACCAACCGCGTGGCCGGAGAGCGTGCCCGAGCCGGCGCCGAGCACGGCTACACGGTAATCGCCGAGGCGCAGACCGCCGGACGCGGGCGCCTGGGCCGCTCCTTCTTCTCTCCGGCAACGCTCAACCTGTACAGCTCGAGCATTCTGCGGCCGGCCCTCGACACGACCGCTGCCCCGACCCTGATCCCGACGGCGGCGATCGCCGTCGCGGACGCCGTGGCCGAAGAGCTCGGGCGCTCGGACGACGTCGAGATCAAGTGGCCGAACGACGTCCTGATCGACGGTCGCAAGACGTGCGGGATCCTGATGGAGATGCAGAGCGAGGCGGCGAGCGTCGGCTACGTGGTGCTCGGCATCGGCGTCAACCTGAACGTCGCCCCGTCGGACTTCCCCGAGGAGTTCCGCGCGCACGCCACGAGCGTCAGCGCGCAGGCGGGCCGTCGGATCGATCGTGTGGCGTTCGCCGCGCGGCTCTATCGCCATCTGGAGCGCCGGCTCGACGAGCACGCGCAAGGTGGATTCGCGAGGCTGCGTCCGCTCTACGAGGCCCATTTTCGGATGCCGGGCCACGAGGTCCGCATCGTCGAGCTCGACGGCTCGGAGACGACCGGGACGGCCGCGGGTGTGGATGATGACGGCGCGCTGCTCGTCGACCGCGCGAACGGAGAGCGCACTCGGGTGATCGCGGGAGACGTAACACGGGCGGGGCGCGTAGGATGAGCCACCCCATGCTGCTCGTCATCGACATCGGCAACACCAACGTCTCGCTCGGCGTGTTCGACTACAGCAGCGGTGATTCGCCGGCAAGGCTGGCTCACCACTGGCGGATCAGCACCCACCGCGAGCAGACCTCGGACGAGCTTGGAATCACGCTGCGTTCGCTGTTCCAGCTGGAAGGTCTCTCGGCCGAGGCGATCACCGACGTGATCGTGTCGAGCGTCGTCCCGCCCTTGCAGCCGATCTGGGAACGCGTCTCCACGAAGCTGTTCGATCGTCCGCCCCTGATCGTGGGTCCGGGAATCCGCACCGGGATGCCCGTGCGCTACGAGAATCCCCACGAGGTCGGCGCCGACCGGATCGTGAACGCTGTCGCGGCGTACGACCTGTTCAGCACGGCCGTGATCGTCGTCGACTTCGGGACGGCGACGACCTTCGACTGCATCTCGAACGCCGGCGAGTACTTGGGCGGCTCGATCTTTCCCGGCATCCACATCTCGATGGACGCGCTGTTCGATCGCGCCTCGAAGCTCCACCGCGTCGAGCTGGCACGGCCGAGCAGCGTGATCGGCAAGACGACCACGGCGGCGCTCCAGTCCGGCCTGCTCTACGGCTACGCCGGACTGGTGGATTCGATGGTCGGCCGCATCCGTCCCGAGCTCGGCGGCGAAGCGCACGTGATCGCGACCGGCGGCCTCGCCGTGCGCATTGCGAACGAGACGAAGTCGATCGAGCGCGTGGAGCCATTCCTCACACTGCAGGGCCTGCGACTGCTCTACGAGAAGAACCGATCCGAGGGATCGCGCAAGGAAAAATAGGAGCTGCCCCCCATGGAACCCACCCAGATCCGAAGCTTCGCACTCGTTGGACACGCCGGCGACGGCAAGACCTCGCTCGGCGAGGCGATCCTGCACAAGGCCGGCGCCACGGCCGCGGCCGGCGACGTCACGCAGGGTACGTCGGTCCTGAACTACATGGCCGAGGAGAAGGAAGGCGGCCACACGACGACGGTGCGCTCCGCAATCTTCGGCTTCGACCACGCGGGCAACCAGCTGACGCTCGTCGACACACCCGGCGATCCGAACTTCCAGGCCGACGGCCTGATCGCGCTCCAAGCCCTCGACGGCGTCATCGCCGTCGTGTCGGCCGTCGACGGCTCGAAGATTGGCACGGAGAAGATGCTCGCTGCCGTGGACGGCAAGGGAACCCTCGCCTTCATCAATGGTATGGACCGCGAACGCGCGGACTTCGATGCCGCCGTCGCGTCGCTCGCCCTGGGCGACCGCAAGCTGGTGCCGATCGCGGTCCCGCTCGGCGCGGCCGACGAGTTCCGGGGCACGATCGACCTGCTCGGGGGCAAGCTGTGGACCGACTCCGGAGCCGTCGACGTCCCGGCCGAGGCGTCCGATGACGTGGCGGCGCGTCGGCTCGAGCTGGTGGAGCTGGTCGCCGAGTGCGACGACGAGCTGCTCGAGCGCTACCTGGAGGAGGGCGAGCTGTCCGACGACGAGGTCCGGCGCGGGCTGGTCGCGGGCGCGCGCCGCGGAGCTCTGATGCCGGTGCTGTGCGGGAGCGCGACCGGGGAGATCGGGATCGAGCCCCTGCTCACCGCCATCGGCGACCTGCTGCCCTCACCGGTCGACCGGGGCAGCTGGACCGCCCGGCCCATCGAGGGCGACGGCGAGGTCCAGGCGGCTCCCGAGCCCGAGGGCCCGCTGGCTGCGGTCGTCTTCAAGACGATGATCGATCGCTATGCCGGCACGTTGAGCGTGCTCCGCATCGTATCGGGAACGCTCAGCTCGGATTCTTCCGTCCTGAATGCAACCAGCGGCGAGCGCGTGCGCGTGGGCAAGCTGTTCCACCTCAAGGGCGAGAAGCACGTGGACGCTGTGTCGGCGGGGCCCGGCGAAATCATCGCGGTCGCCAAGCTGAAGGGCGTCCACACCGGCAACGTCGTGACAGCCGAGAAGGACGGTGTCGTCCTGCCCTCTCCGACGATTCCACAAGGCGTGCTTTCGTACGCCATCTCCCCGAAATCACAGGGGGATGAGGATAAAGTCTACGCATCGCTCGGCCGACTCCTGGAGGAGGATCCAACGCTGGCCCTGGGACGTGAAGCTTCCACCGGGGAGTTCCTGCTGACCGGGATGGGGGAGCTCCACATCCGGACGACCGTGCACAAGCTCGCGCGGATGTTCGATTGCGAGGTGGATCTCAAGACGCCCAAGGTCCCGTACCGCGAGACGATCACGGGCAAGGCGGAGCACATTGAGGGCAAGCTCAAGAAGCAGACGGGTGGCAAGGGCATGTACGGCGTCTGCTATCTGACACTCGAGCCGAAGCCGCGGGGCGAGGGCTTCGAGTTCTCCGACGAGGTCGTCGGGGGTGCCATCCCTCGCAGCTTGATCCCGGCCGTGGAGAAGGGTGTGCTGGAGGCGTGTGCAACCGGCCCCCTCGCCGGATTCCCGGTGGTCGACGTGAAGGTCCGCTGCATCGACGGCAAGCATCACTCGGTCGACAGCAACGAAATGGCGTTCAAGCTCGCGGGCTCCTTCGGCTTCAAGACCGCGATGGAGAAGGCCAGGCCGGTCCTGCTCGAGCCGATCATGGACGTGGAGATCACCGTTCCCGACGAGAACGTCGGGGACATCATGGGTGACGTATCGAGTCGCAGGGGAAGGGTCCAGACGAGCGAGGCGAAGGGAAACGCGACCGTGGTCATCGCCCGGGTGCCGATGGCGGAAATGCTCGAGTACTCGACGGTGCTCACGAGCCTTACCGGCGGCAAGGGCGAATTCCACATGCATCTGTCGCACTACGACCCCTGCCCGCGGGACGTGCAGAGCAAGATCATCGCGAAGGCGCAGGCCGCCGGGGGCGACGCCGAGTAGCGGCGGTCGGGGCGCAACCCCGATCCACCACCGCTCGGTGCACCACCGCCTGCCCCTCGCCCGGGGAGACCGAACGCGCGTGACCGAGAACAACGGTGGAAACCGCATCAAGCTCCGCCTGAGCCAGCAGGCCGAGCGGTACGCTCGCCGGGACGCTCCCGTCGAGATCCGCCGGACCGCGGCGCGCGGCGCGCTCCCGCTCGAGCCGATCGAGCTCGCGACCGTGCTCTTCGTGCTGATGCACGATGGCGATGCCGAGGTGAAGGACACTGCTCGGACCAGCCTCGAGCAGCTGCCCAGGCCGCTGCTCGAGACCGTCGTCGGCGGCGCGGCCCACCCCGCCCTGCTCTCGTTGCTCGCTCGAATCCACCGCGACGATGAAGCGCTCTGCGCCAGCCTGGCGCTCAATCCGGCCTGCGACGACGCCACCGTCGCCTTCCTGGCGACGCTCCCGCTGAGGCAGGTCGTGGACATCGTCAGCCACAATCAGGAGCGGATGATGCGCTGCGACGACATCGTCGAAGCGCTCGGCGCCAATCCGCTGACCGGCCGCGCGGTGATCGAACGGATCCTGACCTTCCTGGGCATCCCCCCCGAGCCCCTGCCGAACGCGGGCCAGGCGGAGCTCAGCAACCAGGACGCCGAGGCGGCCGTGCTGGCCCTGCTCGGCGACGAGTTCACCGGCTACGCAGGCGAGCTGACTCGGGAGACCGACGAGCCCGTCGAAGAGGACTCGCTCGGAACCAGCCTGTTTGCCGCGCTCCAGAAGATGAACGTGATGCAGAAGGTCAAGCTCGCCCGACTCGGTGGCAACGAAGCGCGCGCCCTGCTGATCCGCGACCGCAACAAGGTGGTCGCGAGTGCGGCGATCCGCAGCCCGAAGATCACCGACGCCGAGGTCGCCGGCTACGCGCAGTCGCGCGGCCTGTGCGACGAGGTCTATCGGATCATCTCGAACAGCCGCGAGTGGACCAAGCACTACCAGGTGAAGCTCGCCCTCGCGACGAATCCGAAGGTCCCGCTCGCGCAGGCGGTAGGCTTCCTGGCCTACCTCCAGGATCGCGATCTCAAGTCGATCATGAAGAGCCGCGACGTGCCCTCTGCGGTGTCCACCCAGGCGCGTCGGTTGCTGCAGAAGAAGGGGAAGATCTGATGGCCGTACCGATCAGCACGCGCATTCTCTACTGGGGCATCGCCGGCGCCGGCAAGTCGACCAACCTGAGCACGATCCACGCGAAGCTGCGCGCAGATCACCGCGGTGAGCTGCGCCAGGTAGCGACGCAACTCGACCCGACCGTCACGCACGAGGTTCTGCCGATCCAGCTCGGCGACGTCGGCGGCACCCCGACCGAGATCGAGATCGTCGCGGTACCGGACGGAGCCCAGCAGGCTCCGACGCGCAAGCAGCTGCTGGACGAGGTCGGAGGAATCGTACTCGTCATCGACGCCAGCCCCGCCCGTGCGGACGAGAACGTGGCTGCGCGCGAGGAGCTCAGCGAGTCACTCGCGAGCTACGGCCGCGACCTCGCCGATCTGCCGATCGTGGTGCAGTACAACAAACGCGACCTGAGCGACGACAATGGGATCGAGGCGCTCCACCGCCGGCTGGCGCTGCCCTCTGCGGCCGTCTTCGAGGCGGTGGCGATCGAGGGCACGGGCGTACTCCAGACGTTGACCACCGTCTCCAAGGCCGTGGTCCGGAACCTGCGCGAGGCACACCGAGCAGTCCCGCGGATCGAAACCGAGAGCGAGCAGCCCGCGCCTGCCCAGACCGGGACCGAGACCGCGGCGCTGCTCTCCCCTCCCGCAGCGGGTCGCGCGCAAGCGACCCCCTTCTTGCCGAACGAGCCCGAAGAGCGCGCAGTCCAGGAACGCAACACGCCCGATGACGTGAGCGCACGGCTCCTCGAGAACGCGCTGGAAGCCGAGGCGGAGGCCTCTCGCGAGGAGCTCGACTCGCACGCGGCACTCGAGCAGGAAGCTCGCGATCACTTCGACCAGGCCTACGAGCAGCTCGCGCGCGAGGACAAGCCGAAGAACCGACTCTCGCTGGGGCCGGACCTGCGCATCGTTTCGGTGGGGAGCGCCACACGCCACGACGAACGCAGCATCCGCGTCCCGCTCGTCCTGGGCGACGCGAGCGGCGCGACCGGGAGCATCGCGCTGACGATCTCGCTCGAAGGCCTCGTGGAAGAAGACGACGAGTGAGACGCCCGCTCGGCATCGACGCTGCCGGAGACGAGGCCCCCCAGCAGATCCTCATGGTCTGATACGGTCCCTTCCCATCTTCGCGGGAGAACGCCGCCGGGAACCCTGATCCGATGATGCCCTTCGACGTCGGCCTCTACCTGAAGCTGATCGGCTACTCGCTGCGCGACGCCAGAACACCGCGCAGGGTTGGGCGAGTGCTGATCCTCGCGCTGCTCTGCCCGGCAATCGTGGGCTTCGGATCACTCGGCATGCTGCTGGACTGGGTCTTCTTCCCGGGCCTCCGCAGCACCCGCATCCGCACACCCGTGATCGTCACTGGCCACGCCCGCAGCGGAACCACGCTGATGGTCAAGCTGCTGTCGCGCGACACCCGCTACGCCTGGGTGATGACCTACGAGATGATCCTGCCGTCGATCACCCAGAAGCGCCTGGCGCGTTGGGCGGCGGCCTTCGACCGCGAGTACCTCGGCAGCTTCCTCACCACGCGCGTGCGAGCCTGGGAGGACCGCGTCTTCGCGAAGGGACGCGAGATGCACCCGATGGGGCTCTCCATGCCCGAGGAAGACGCCTTCATGCTGGCGGCCACCTTCCTGCACGCCCAGATCGGAATGTTCTTCCCGTATCAGCACGAGATCGATCGGTTGTTCTACTTCGATCAGCGCACGCCGCGACAGCGCGAGCGTGCGATGAAGTTCTACCAGCGCTGCGTCCGCCGGCACCTCTATCTGCACGGCGGAAACGACGCCGGCGTCGTGTTCCTGAGCAAGAATCCGACGATGATGGGCGCGCTGGTCTCGCTGCGCGCGATCTTCCCCGACGCCAAGTTCGTCGTAATGATGCGCAGCCCGTACGAGACGATTCCGAGCCTGCTCAAGATGATGGTGCGCAACTGGCGCATCCTGGGCTACCAGCGCGACGAGATCGACGAGCCGCTCCGCATGCTCGGCGAGCAGTGCCTCTACTACTACCAGTATCCGTTCGAGGCCCTGGCCGACCTGCCGCCCGATCGCTGCGCCTTCGTGCGCTACGAGGAGCTGGTCGCGAGCCCGTCGAAGACGATCGAAGCGTTGTACGAGCAGTTCGGCTTCTCGCTCTCGCAAGCCTTCGCCGGCGAGCTGCGAAACGAGGAGAGCCGCTCGAGACAGCACCGCGGCGAGCACGTCTACAACCTCGAGGAGTTCGGGCTCACCCGCGCCGAGATCCGCAAGGCCCTGCCCGAGGCCTTCGAGCGTTTCGGTTGGGACGAGCCCGAGGTGCCCGAGCCCAACTCGCCGCAGTCCTCGCGCCCGTAGCGCCGGAAAGGTATCAGGCCTCGCGCGCCCGGCCTCCCGCTCCGAGCACGTGCAACGGCACCGCCAGCAACAGGTAGCAGGCCGCGCCGGCGAGCAGACAGGCCCGGATGCCCAGGGTCATCGCAATCACGACCGAGGCGAGCGTTCCCATCACGCCGAGCGCTCCGTTGAGCCCCCACATCCAGGACTGCGCCTCGGGGTTGATCTCCCCGAGCAGCCGCATGCCGAGCGGGAAGAAGAAGCCCAGCACGAAGGCAACCGGAAACGTGAAGACGACTACGGTCGCAACCCGGTAGGGAAGCAGCGAGCTGATCGAGAAGTCGATGGCCGTCTGCGACGCAACGGCCGCGAGTACGACGAGCACCACTGCGAGCAGGTTCAGACCCCGCAGCGTGCCGGTTGCATCCGTCCGGATCCGGTCCGACACGAGACTTCCCAGCCCGCTGGCGAGAATGATCGACATCAGGGTCACCGCCACCGAATGGATCGGGTGACCCAGCAGGATCGAGAACTTCTGCATCAACCCGACCTCGATCAGCATGAAGCCGAGGCCGATCAGACCGAAGTAGCTCGCCGCGGCGGCAAACGTCCGGCTGGGCAGCCCGTGGCCCCGACCCCGAATCACCAGGGGGCCGACGATCGAGACCGCGATCAGACACACCACGATGACGAGCAGCACGATCAGCGTCTGCGTGGCCTTGAGATTGCCGCCCACCACACCCGCGTTCGGCTGATCGTCCGACAGCTTTCGCCAGGCCGTGAACTTGAGCATGTTGAAGAAGAAGGGCCGGTCGTCGGTGCTCGGCCCGAGCTGGAAGATCGGGTGTCGTGTCGCGGCCTCGAGGCCAGCCCACGTTCTCGCCGCGAGGATACGGCGCAGGATCGGGTCGCGCGTTCGCAGCCCCGGCACCGCGACCCACCGGAAGCCCTCCTCCTCGATGCTTTGCAGCACCTTCTCCAGGTCCTCGGGCTCCAGTGGGTCGACACCCACCAGCAGCGTCGACACGTTGGCCGAGGCGACGAGGACGATGTGTGACGCCGGATCTTCGGCGCCACGCCGGAGCAGCGTGCCGACTGCGAGCGAGAGCGCGCGTGCTGTCTCGCTCACCCGCCCGGGATGGTAGTAGCGCGACACCGAGAACAGACCACCCGGCCGGAGACGGTCGAGGAACATGCTCCAGGCCTCGAGCGTATACAGGCCGTTCTCGGTCAGGGTCATGGCGCCGGCGCTGGTGGCCGCAAAGGTGTCGATCAGCGACATCTGCACGAGGTCGAAGCGCTCGTCGGTGCGCGTCATCCAGCTGCGCCCATCGTCGTGGACCAGCGTGACGTCCTCACGCCCGACGAGGCCCGTGTACGACTTCAATCGGTCGTTCAAGAGATCGACCAGGGTTCCATTCACCTCGATCCCCGTCACGTGCGAAGCGCGGAACCCGAGCGCCGTGAGGAAATCCCGCCCGCCCCCGACCCCGATCACGGCGACGCGGCCCCGACCCCGAAGCTGATAGGGCAGACTGGTAACGTCGTGCCGCACCCAGTCGAGGCGCCGCGGATCGCCCTCGAATCGGGTGGCCGCGGTAAACGCGGCGCCATCGATCTGGATGCCGATCGAGTAGACAGCGGGCGGCGCGCCACCGCTGCCGCTCGTCCCCTGCCCCCAGAAGAAGGGTTCCTGTTGCCTTCGCGCGCTGCCGATCACGCGCGAGTGGCTGTTCCAGCGATCGAAGAGCAACCCCGGCGGCACGTCGACGCCGTTCATCCGCGAGACCCAGATAAGGTTGGGATACATTGCGCCGTTCGCCAGTGAGAGCACCGCCAGCAGCCCAATCAGCACGAGCGGCGCCGGCCGCAGCCGCCCATCGGTGCCGAGCGAGAACGCGACGGCGGCGATCGCCGCCAGCGTCCCGGTCATCGCGCAGGCGGTGCTCGGATCCACCCACTCGAGTAGCGCGATTGCCGTGAGGCAGCCGAGCGCGGCACCGAGCAGATCCACCCCGTAGACCCGGCCGACCGGAAGCGGCGTTCGGGTCAGCGCAAGAGCGACGACCACACCCGAGAAGTAGAAGGGGGCGGCCGTGATGATCACGGCCGCGACGAGCACGACGAGATGCGCGGCCTGCAGCTCGAACTCGCCGAGCCGCGAGATCCAGAGCAGCAGGACGTGGCTCAGCGGCAGGCTCACCGCCAGCAGACAGGCGTTGGAGATCAGCATCCGGCGCGTAGCGTCGCCGCGGCCCGAATCCTCCCGGCCCCGCAGGTACACCGACAGCCCGGCAGCCGTCATCCCGAGCATCGCCAGCGAGATCGCGAGAAAGGCCAGGTGATACCAGGTGATGACGCTGAAGATCCGCGTCGTGATCAGCTGATGCACCAGGGTGCACAGGGTCGTCAGGAAGACACCGCAGTAGAACACCGCCGGTCGCTGGATCGAGCCCATCGAATCGATCGTATCACGCTGCCTTTCGGAATCACGGCAGCGCGGCGGGCACGGTCGCAGCCGCGCCGATCAGGTTGCGTCGCGATCGACTTTCGCCGGCGCCGGCAGCTGCATCTCGAGCAGCGTGTAGAGCGAAACCAGCAGAAGGATGACCGAGGCAGCGACGAACTCGAGCCGGTCTTCGTAGAAGTAGAGACTGGCGAGACACATGCCACCCATCGCGATCAGCAGGCCAATGCCGATCCTGGGCCGACGGGTCGCGAGCAGGCACGGCACGACCATGCAGCTCGAGTAGTACGATGGCATCTGCGTGAGCACGAGCATCAACGCGAAGCCCATCGCCGCGGCCTCCCAGTCCGACGCATCTCTCACACCTCTCCAGACGAGCAGCAACAGCAGGCACACTCCGGCCAGGTAGTAAGGCCGCCGCGACGCGAAGTTCTGGTCCTTCAGCTTCTGAACGGACGACGGCGTGACCACGACCGGGAAGCCGACTAGCTCGGCACCCGGTGCACGTGAGGAGAACGAGAGCAGAGGCCGCAGCCCGACACTGTTCCACGCCGTGATCTGCGACCAGGGCACGATGTTCCCGGTGAAGTCGGCATACACCCCGGGGCCTCTCCCACTGACGGGGACCGACACGATCACCAGCGCGCTGGCCGCAACCCCGAAGCCGATCGCGAACTTCCGAACGCCGGGGTCCAGGGCTCCCTCGCGGCGCCAGCGCAGAAGCACTGCGAGGCCGTAGCCCGCGACGAGGAGAACGGGAAAGATCCGCAGGAGTGAAGACAGCGCAAGAAGCATCCCCGCCCCCAGATACCGCTCCTTGCGGAGCAGGCAGAGGCCGATGATGCTCGAGACGAGCCATGGATATCGAAGGAAGGCGTCGCCGATCCAGATGTATCTCGACATCGGATTGACCGCCCAGACCAGTGCGGCCAGGCACAGCGCCTCGAGTCCGAACGCCCAGCCAATGAACGCGAGGCTGACCAGGACCAGGACGAGATCGAGCAGGCCCAGCAGCCGCATCGACGACGCTTCCGCCGGAAACAGCGAGCCAACCGGACGGCCGATCAGCGTCCAGACCGGGGATGGGTTGTATCCCTGGTCCTCCCACAGGCTGGCCCACTTCTCTTCCGAGAAGATGCCCCTGAACCAGCGGACATCGGCCTGAAACTGCTGCCAGCGCTGCGGAGTGAAATCGCGCCTGCAACGCTCACGCTGCAGCAGAGGATCGATCACCGTGCGGTGCAGCGGATTCCGGAGATCTCGGATCGCGATCCCGGGCGGGGTGCCGGGCGAGTCCACCGCCAGCGCCGAGACACTGCACTCGTACAGACCGAAGTACCCGAGCTCGGGGAAGTATTTGGAGCCCATGTAATAGTTGTAGACGTCGTGCTTGTGGATGCCGGACTGGTGCCGCCAGATGAAGAAATTGTAGGCCGAGGCAAACGCCAGAAACGCGACGAGTCCCAGCGCGACCGTCCTGCTGCGGCGGAGCGTCTGTCCGCGGCCGGACTTTCGCAGGTACTGCCCGGCTACTAGCAAGCACAGCGCGAGCGCACTGAGAAGCACGCGAACGAGCAGCAGGTTGAAGTCGGCTTCCGCGGTCATGGAGCACGAGAACGCACGGGCGAGCTAGTCGTGGCAGGCCTCGATCAGGATGTCCGCGATCTCGCGGTGCATGATACGTGGAACGGCTGCTCACCGGGCTGGCGCTCGGCCGGATCGAGGTGTTCAGGGACCGGACCGCCGTCCTCGAGCAGCGCGCCGAGGCTGCCCTGGGCCGGAGCCCGATCTGCCGTGGGGCGCATGGGCGCCTTCCCTTCCTCGCGCGCGGCATCCGCACCGCCGCCGTCCTACCAGACGGGCCGCGCGAAGGCGCCGTCGGGAAGCAGCAACCGATCGCCGCTTCCATCGATGCGCCGGATGAACAAGCGGTGCAGGCCCCCCTCGAGCGCCACGTAGGCCACCAGGCTTCCATCCGGTGAGACCGCCGGCTCGATCTCGTCGCGCACGCCGCGCCCGATCGGCAGCCTGCCGCCACCCTCCGCGCGCATCCGGCGCAGCCGCCACCCGCCGCCGATGCGAGCGCTGTACACGATCCACTCACCGTCGGCATTGAACACCGGATCGCGCCCACGACCGAGCGACTCGAGCTTCGAGTCCGCTCCCGGCGGCCAGGTCTGGAGCGGGGCCTGCGGAGACAGCGCGAACAGCATCCGCGCACCCCGGCCTCCCCGCTCGCGCCGAGCGGGATCCACGACGGCGAGCAGCAGCCTGTCGCCCCGGGGCGACCATCTCACGTCGTAGACAGGAGGCCCTTCGAAAGCGACCCGCCGCGCTCCCTCGCCACTCGCCGTGAGCTCGACGCGAGACCACCCGTCTCCCCGGTCCGCAACCACGGCCAGGCGTCCGTCGGGTCCGTAGTCGCCCCGCGCGTGAGCCAGTGGCCCCGTCGTCACGGGCCGCAGCTCTTCTGCGACGACCCAATACTCGTGCAGCTGCACACTGCCGCGCCGGCCGGGCGCCGCAAGCAGCAGGGCGCTGCGATCGGGCGACCAGGCCAGCGGCACGGCACCCGGAGGTGCCGCCTCGACCCGCTGGATCGCCCCGGTCGCCGGATCCACCAGGCTCAAGTGACCGGGGTAGCGGTGCGCAACCGCCCGTGCCTCGTCGCCTCGCAGCCCGAGCATGCGCCCGAGATCACCGACGTCGGCGACGCCGAGCCGGTTCGGCCGCTCCAGCTCGGTCTCGGCCTCCGAGCGATCGCGGGCCGCCTGCCGGTCCCAGTACAGGACGGCGATGGGTGGCTGCGCGAGCTCACCCGGTCCAATGCCCGAAGCCGAGCAGCCGGCGAGCGTGATCAGCGCGAGCAGTGCTCGCGCGTCGAGCACGCTGACGCGTCTCACTCTCCGACTTCGATCAGTGCGCCCACGTAGTGGCCGCTGCTGGGGTCGCGGTCGAAGATGCCCGCCCCCGAAACACGTTGCTCCCAGACGGCGAGCACGAGGTGGCTCGCTTCCGGAAATGGAAAGAAAGCCGAGTCCGCGAACTCCTGGTCCAGCTCGGAGAAGTAGACGCCTGCACCCACGTGAGAGTGATAGACGGCCGTCACCTGCTCTCCCCTGCCCTCGGCGTCCTGTGCGGCCCTCAGGTAGTCGCCCTCGTTGATCACGAAGCCATGCGTCCCGTCGCGTGGGTAGGCGTCCGGGTCGGAGCGATGGCGGGCGCTCATCTCGTTGTGGCAGCGGTAGACCGTGGCAAACCGCTCACCGGCGTGCCCGGTCACCAGACCGCAGCACTCCTCGGGCTGGGCTTCGAGCGCATGGTTGCACAGCTCGTTGATCACCCGCCCCGGGATTCGGACGGGTACGCGCAGCGGATCGAGATCGACCCTGGCGCGCGCCTGCTCGGCCACGACGACACCTCGCTCTACGTCCCGGAGCCCGCCCCGACCTCGGTAACGGGGAGCGACAATCCGACGGCGGGCCGAGAACGCCTGGCTCGGTCCCGTGGGCCCTGCGGGGGCAGACAGCCGCAGTCTACGCGAGCCAAGCTCGCCTCGCGACCGGGCTGGCGACGAGCGGAAGCTGAAAGAAACGGGCCGCTTGCGCGCGCCGCGGCCCGGTCTACCGCCGACTGCGCGCGAAGCCAATGGACAGCCGGTCAGATCTGATACTCGTAGCCTTCGACCGCGGTTCGGGGAACGGCGTCGCGCGCCGCCCGGCGGCACAGATCCTCCACCGTCACCTCGGCCAGGACCTCGCCGAGGCGGTCGCCGAGCTCGTCCCACAAGAAGTCGGGCCCGTTGGCGCTCGCCGCGGCGCCCGCTTCCTCCACCTCGTCAGCCGCGCCGTCGCGCGCGAAGGGCGCGAAGGGCGCGAGCGGCCCCTCGACGGCCTCCACCACGCTGCGCAGATCGAGTTCCGCCGGGGTCCGCAGCAGGCTGTAGCCCCCGCCCGGGCCGCGCTTGCCCACGATCAACCCCGCCCGGCGCAGACGCTGGAAGATCTGCTCGAGATAGCGGGTCGGGATGCCCTGCCGCTCGCCGATCACTCGCACCTGGACGGCCTCGCCGTGGCCGTTGTAGGCCAGGTCGAACACACCACAGATCGCGTAGCGAGCCTGGAGCGAGAAGCGCATCGGCCGGGCAGCATGCCGAACAGCCCCGTACCCCGCCACGCGCAGCCGTTGGGACTGGCTACTCTCGCGCGCCGATGTCCAGGCAGCTTCCGCCGCCCCACCCCGACCCAGGTCGGGCGCTCGCTCGCGCGGTCCGCACGCTGCATCGCTGCGTGCTCGGACTGCTCGCGGCCTGTGCGCTGGTCGTCGCGCTGGCCGCCGAGTCCAGCAGCGCACAAGACGTCCCCCCGCGCAGCTACACGCTGGTCGCCGTCGGGCTCGCTCTCGGTGTGGTGGCGGCTCGCCGGCTGTCGACATCGCCGGTGATCAGCGCTCGGGCCTGCGCCCGACTCTCGATCGTCTCATTGGCTCTTGCGGGCGCGCTCGGACTGGTTGCGGCCGCGCTCGGCGCTCGGCACGGCGCAACGCAGTCGGCGCTCGTGTTCACCCTGGCAGCGGCCCTGTTCGTGCTGCGTCCGCCCGCGCTGGCCCGCCCGGCCAGTCCGACTCCCGGGGCCTGAGGCATGCTGCTGCGGCTCGAACAGGTCTCGCGCTCCTTCGGAGACCGGACGCTGTTCGAGCGGGTCGAGGTCGAGGTGCGGGCGGGCGACCGCATCGGCATCGTCGGCCCCAACGGCGCCGGCAAGACGACGTTGCTCCGCATCGCGGCGGGGATCGACCCCCCCGACGGCGGTCGCGTACACCTGCCGCGCGGAGCCTGCGTCGGCCTGCTCCGCCAGGAGATCGACCCGCGTCGCGACGAGACGGTACGCAGCGAGGCCGCAACCGCCCTCTCGCATCTCGCCGACCTCGAGGCCGAGATGCGGGATCTCGAACGCCAGATCGCCGAGATCGCTGGCGCGGTGCCCGATTCGCTGGCCGGACGCTACGACGTGGCGAGCACGCGCTTCGAGCACGCGAGCGGCTTCGCGCGCGACGCACGCGTCGATGCCGTGCTCGAGGGGCTCGGGTTCGACGCGGCCGCGCGAGAGCGACCTCTGTCGTCGTTCTCCGGCGGCTGGCTGATGCGCGTCGAGCTCGCCAAGCTGCTGCTTGCAGAGCCCGACGTGCTGCTGCTCGACGAGCCAACCAACCACCTCGACCTGCCGACGATCGAGTGGTTCGAATCCGTCCTGGCGAGCTTCCGCGGCGCGTTGCTCGTGGTGTCGCACGATCGCAGCTTCCTGCGCCGGCACGTGACACGCATCGCGGAACTCGACGGACGAGGCCGCTTCACGCTCTACGAGCACCGCTACGACGACTACCTGGCCGAGCGCAAGCAGCGGCAGCTCGAGCAGCGCGCCGCCCGCGCTCGACAGGATCGCGAAATCGCCCACCTCGAGCAGTTCGTCGACCGCTTCCGCTACAAGGCATCGAAGGCCAAGCAGGCCCAGAGCAAGCTCAAGGCGATCGAGCGCATCGAGCTCATCGAGGTCGCGGTCGACGCGACGCGCGGCCCGCGGCTGCGCATCCCCGAGCCGGCGCGTGCGGGTCGCGTAGTCCTGCGACTCGAGAGCGTCCACAAGCGCTACGGCGACAACGTCGTGTACAGCGGGCTCGACTTCCAGCTCGAACGCGGCGAGCGAGTTGCGCTGGTGGGACCGAACGGCGCCGGCAAGTCGACCCTGCTGCGCATCGGCGCCGGCGCCATCGACATCGACTCCGGGGTGCGCGAGACGGGTCACAACGTCGAGACCGCCTACTTTGCACAGCACCAGCTCGAGGCGCTCGACGAGCGGCACAGCGTGCTCGAGGCACTCGCTGCCGAAGCCACCCTGGCGGACCACGCACGCCTGCGCAGCCACCTCGGCGCCCTGCTGTTCTCGGGCGACGACGTCAGCAAGCCCATCTCGGTGCTATCCGGCGGCGAGAAGGCGCGCGTCGCGCTGGCCAAGCTGCTGCTCCGGCCGAGCAACCTGCTCGTGCTCGACGAGCCGACCAACCACCTCGACGTAACGGCCTGCGAGATCCTCGAGCAGGCCCTTGCGAGCTTCGCCGGCACTCTGCTCTTCGTCTCGCACGACCGCAGCTTCATCAACGCGATTGCGACGCGCGTCGTCGAGGTCCAGCCCGGACGCATCCAGAGCTTCCCGGGCAACTACGACGACTACCAACGCAAGCTCGCGGCCTCGAACACCACCGCAGCCGACCCGGCGCGGGGCGCGCCGGTCGCGACCAAGGCGGAGCGAATCGCCGCGCGCCAGGCCGAGCGCGAGCGCCAGAAGTCGATCGAGCGCGTCCGACGCAAGCTGTCGGCCAGCGAGACCGAGATCCAGGCCACGGAACAGGCGCTGGTCGAGCTCGCTCACCGACTGGCCGATCCCGAGGTATACCGCGATGGAGAGCGCGTGCGAGAGATCGAGGCCGAACGCAGCACGCTGCAGGAGCGGACCGACGCCCTGTACCGCGACTGGGAACTCCTGGCCGCTGAGCTCGAGAGCGCCGAGCAGAGCTAGGCCTAGGACCGCACCGGGCCGAAGCGAACCTGGCCGCGAAACGTGTCCACCGCCTCGACGCGCACGCGAATTGGATCGCCGAGTGCGAACCGCCGTCGCGAGCGACGCCCGACGAGTGCAAGGCCATCGGGCTCGAGCTCGAGTCCGGCAGCGAGCGCGCTGGCGTCCACCCGGCCATCGACGAACGGGTCGACGAGGGTCACGAAGACCCCCTCTTCGGTCAGGCCACTGATGTGGCCATCGAAGCACTCGCCCAGACGGGCCTCCATCAGCGCGGCCCGTTTGATGGCGAGCGCCTCACGTTCGACGCGCTGCGCGATCCGCTCACGCAGCGAGGCCCGGACGGCCACCCGCTCGGCGCGCGCCGCGGCGTCCGGCGGCTCCGCCTCACCGGCGAGCACGCGGTGGAGCGCCCGGTGCACAGACAGATCCGCGATGCGACGGATTGGCGAGGTGAAGTGCAGGTAGTGCTCGAACCCGAGGGCATAGTGACCGAGGCTCTCGCTCGCATAGCGAGCCTGCTGCATCGAACGCAGCACGCTCCAGTGCACCAGCCGCTGGACCGGCCGGCCGGCCGCGGCTTCGAGCGCGGTCGCCAGGCGACGCGGCGTGAGCTCGGCGCCCCCATCGCTCAGCAGACCGAAGCGCTCGAGTAGCCGCGCGAGCGAGACGAGCGAGACGTCGCTGGGCGGTTCGTGGACGCGATGGACCGTGACGACGCCGCGGCCCTCGAGCAGGCCCGCGACGGCTCGATTGGCGGCCAGCATCGCCTCCTCGATCGCGCGATGAGCCGGAGTGCGACGGGCCGGCGCGCTGCCGACTGGCCAGCCCGATTCGTCGAACGTGAGCGCAGGCTCGGGTAGCTCGAGGTCGATCGTGCCGGCGGCCTGCCGACGTGCGCGCAAGCGCTGCGTCGCCTCGAGCAGCCGACGCAGCGGCGCGTGCAGCTCGGGCGCGACCTCGCGCGGCGTCTCGCCCTCCATCACGGCGGCTGCGTCTTCGTAGGCGAGCCGGGCTCGGCTGCGAATCCGAGCGCGATGGAAGGCGCGCTCGCGCACCACTCCATCGCCGGCTACACGTAGCTCGACGGCGAGCACTGGGCGTTCGGCCTGCGGGATCAGCGAGCAGGCCTCGCTGGACAGCACCGCGGGCAGCATCGGCAGCGCGCGATCCGGCAGGTAGACGCTGTTGCCTCGGCGCAGCGCCTCGCGATCGATCGCGCCGCCCTCCGCGACGAAGTGTGAGACGTCAGCAATCGCGACCCACAGCCGCAGGTCGCCAGCGCCGACCGGCTCGACGCAGACGGCGTCGTCGTGATCGCGCGCCGTCACCGGGTCGATCGTGACGAACGGCAGCCCGGTCAGATCGCGTCGCTCCCCCGCATCCCCCACGCGCTGAGCCGCCCGCTCGGCCTCGCGCAGCACGTCCGCCGGAAAGTCGGCGGCCAGCCGGTACTTCCACACCAGGGCCTCGAAGTCGGCGTCGGGACTGCCCGGACGACCCAGCGTGCGCACCACACGCACTCGCGACGGACGGCCGCGCTGCGAACCGACCGCCTCGACCACCTGCCCGTCGTGCGCCCCGCCCCGATCGCTCTTGGCAACCCGGAGTGAGCGCGGACCGACGCGTCCGAACGGCTCGAGCGCGCTGCGACCCGACTCGATGTGCAATCGACCGACGATCCGATCGGCCGCGGGTGAGACGACCTGAACGATCTCCGCGCCCGCAGATCCGGGCCAGACCAGGACCCGGTCGCCACTGCGCAGCTCGGTCGTTTCGTCGACCAGCCACTCGCGACCCACGACGTCGACGACGCAATCGCTGCTCCGCAGCTCACCCTCGATCAGTCCGTCGCGACGCACTCGGCGCACCTGACCGTCGAAGCGCTCGACGATGCCCTCGCGCTCGAGATCCCGCAGCAGCCGTCGAAGCGCCTTCGCACCGGGCGAAGCCGAGCGCAGGCCGAGTCGAGCCGTGAGCCTGCGCAAGGACCACGGTCGCCCGTCACCTGCGGCGAGCAGGCGCAGCACCTGACCCCGGGACGCAGTCCGCGCATATGCGGACTCGCGCGGCGACGCGCGCAGCTTGCGAGTGCGCTTCGGCCTGGTCGAATTCTTGCGACGCGCCACGCGGGGAGTTCAGCACAACCACAGCCGGAGTGCGCTTCGTTGACGCTTGCAGAGCGCCAACCTAGTCTCCCGCGCGGCTGCCCGGGTGGCGGAATTGGTAGACGCGCTAGACTCAGAATCTAGTGGTCGCAAGGCCGTGCTGGTTCGACTCCAGTCCCGGGCACCACCTCCCACATATCATCGAAGCCATCGCAGCGATGAGCCGACGTGGGCCTGCCGTGCAGTACGCGCCGTTGATCAAGACGATCTCCCGCACCTATGACAGCCGGCTCGCTCGGCTCTACTGCACGATCCGTTTTCGGATCATCAATACGCGGATCCTCGACGCGATACTGAATTACACGCGTCCCGAGGGCGAGCTGCTCGTGCTCGGCTGTGGCTTCGGACTGTTCGACCTGCTGGCGGGCCTGCGCTGGCCGAAGAAGCAAATCCGCGGCATCGACATCGACGCATCGCGCATCGAGATGGCGCGGCGCTCGGCGCAGCAGCTCGGCCTCCTCCACAACGCCTTCGAGGTGCAGGATCTGTCGAGGGAAGACATTCGCCTCGGGACCTGCGACGAAATCCTGATGCTCGACGTATTGCATCACCTGCCGCGGGACCAGCACGATCGACTGCTGCGAAGCTGCTACGACGCGCTGCGTCCGGGCGGCTACCTGATCGTCAAGGACATCCACCGCGGCAGCCGCTTCAAGCTGCTGTTCACCTGGCTGCTCGACATGCTGATGACGGGTTTCGCGCCGGTCGCGTACCGCGACGAGGACGATCTCGCGGCCGATCTTCGTCAGCTCGGGTTCTCCCCAGTGCTCAAGATCCGACTCAACGACGTCCTGCCCTATCCGCACATCGAGTTCGTCTGCATCAAGCCGTGATGCCGTCCGGATCGAGACGTCGCCCCGCTTGACCTGCAGCCCCCCGCGCATACGCTTGCACGATCCCGGCCCCAGCCAGGGGGCCCCGGGGGGGGCACCTTTGAGCGAGATCGAGACCCAGCAGATCATCGGGGCACAGAACGAGCAGATCGAGGTCCCGCGCGAGCTTCCGGTCCTGCCCGTGCGCGACGTCGTGGTCTACCCGGGTGGTACGATCCCGCTGCAGATCGGTCGGCCGCGCTCGCTCGCGGCACTCGACGAGGCTGCGGCCAGCGGGCTGCTACTGATCGCCACCCAATACGACGCATCGACCGAGGAGCCCCTGCTCCACGATCTCTACCCCGTCGCCACGATCGCCCGGGTGGTCCGCGTGATCGAGGCGCGTGACGGAGGCCGCCAGGCCCTCGTCGTTGGCGTCGCACGCGCCCGGCTGCTCGAGATCACGAGCTACGAGCCGGCCTTGCGCGCGCGCCTCGACGCCGTGCCCGACACCCCCATTCAGTCTGCCGAGGGCGAGGCCGCCTGGCGCCGAACGGTCGGCCTGGCGCAGCGTGTGATCGATCTGCGCGAGGACATGCCAGACGAGTGGAAGGCATTCCTCGGAGGCGTGCCGAGCGGTGGACTGCTCGCCGACCTGATCGCCTCGAATCTGCCGATGCCGCGCGAGGAGAAGGCACAGCTACTGACGGAGCTCGACGCGGGCCGCCGCCTCGCGCGCGTCGAGTCGGCCCTCGAGCGCGAGGTGACGATCGCCGAGACCCAGCGCCAGCTGCGCAGCGAGTCGGAGATCGAAGGCGCCGACCCGCGCGAGCGCGAGCACATGCTGCGGCGGCGGCTGCGCGAGATCCAGGACGAGATCGGCGAGGGCGACACGGGGCTGCGAGAGGTCGACGAGCTCCGCGAGAAGCTCGACGCCAAGGAGCTTCCCGACGAGGCCCGCTCGCAGACCGAGCGCGAGCTGAAACGGCTCGCCGCAATGCCCCAGGGCGCTCCGGACCGCCATCTGGTCCGCACCTACCTCGAGTGGTTTGCCGATCTCCCCTGGTGCGATGAGACCGAGGATCGACTCGACCTTGTCGATGCGCGCCGCATCCTCGACGAGGACCACCACGGACTCGACAGGGTGAAGGAACGCATGCTCGAGTACCTCGCGGTCCGCAAGCTGGCCCCCGAGACGAAGGCGCCGATCCTGTGCTTCGTCGGCCCGCCCGGGGTCGGGAAGACGTCGCTCGGTCGCTCGATCGCGCGCACCATGGGCCGCAACTTCGCCCGCGCATCGCTGGGCGGCGTGCGCGACGAGGCCGAGATTCGCGGTCACCGCCGCACCTATGTCGGCGCCATGCCCGGTCGCATCCTCCAGAGCCTGCGCCGAGCGGGGTCGCGCAACCCGGTGTTCCTCTTGGACGAGGTCGACAAGCTGGGGGCCGACTTCCGCGGCGATCCATCGTCGGCGCTGCTCGAGGTACTCGACCCCGAGCAGAACGACAAATTTACCGATCACTACCTCGACGTGGCCTTCGATCTCTCCCGCGTGCTGTTCATCGCCACGGCCAACACGCTCGACACCATCCCGCTAGCACTGCTCGACCGCATGGAGGTGATCGAGCTCCCGGGCTACACGGAGCGCGACAAGCTGCGCATCGCGAAGGAGTTCCTGGTTCCGAAGCAACGCGAGAACCACGGCATCGCGACCGAGCAGGTCCGCGTCTCCGACGCCGCGATCGATCGCGTGGTCCGCGAGTACACGCACGAGGCCGGCGTCCGCAATCTCGAGCGCAACATCGCCTCGCTGATGCGCAAAGCGGCTCACCGACTCTCCACGACACGCGCCCGTAGCCCCGCCCCGGATGAGGCAGAGAACGCTTCGCCGATCGAGATCGATGAGGAGTTCGTCGGAGTGGGACTCGGAGCCCCGCCGGGGGCGAGGCGGAGGGCGCCTCGCCGATCGAGATCGACGAGGAGTTCGTCGCAACGGGACTCGGGGCACCGCCGCATCTGCCGGAGAGTGCCGAACGCACGACCATTCCCGGAGTCGCCGTCGGCCTGGCGGCGACCGTGCACGGCGGCGACATCCTGTTCATCGAGTCGACTTTCTCGCCCGGCGGCAAGGGGATCCGCCTGCGACTGACCGGCCAGCTCGGCGACGTCATGCGCGAGTCGGCGGAAGCCGCGCTCTCGTGGGTGCGCGCGAACGCCAGCGACCTCGGGCTGGACACCGATGCGTTCGCGGCGGGGGAGATCCATCTCCACGTCCCGGCCGGCGCGATCCGCAAGGACGGGCCCTCGGCTGGCGTCGCGCTGGTGACCTCGCTGGTCTCGCTGCTGCGCCGGCAGCGCGCAAACGGCAAGGTGGCTGCAACGGGCGAGATCTCGCTGCGCGGACGCGTTCTTCCGGTCGGCGGGATCAAGAGCAAGGTGCTGGCCGCAGCGCGCGCCGGCATCGACACGGTGGTGATCCCGAAGCGCAACGAAAAGGACCTCATCGAGGTGCCGGACGAGATCAAAGATCAGCTCGATATCCGCCGGGTGGAGACGATCGAGGAGGTGCTCGCCGTGACGCTTGCCACCCCGACCAATCCCGCACAGACGACGGATTGAACGAGGTCACCGGCGCTCCACCGTGCGGGTCGCTCTGGTCCACGACTGGCTGACCGGGATGCGGGGCGGCGAGCGCTGTCTCGAACGGATTGTCGGATTGTTTCCCGGTGCGGAGCTGTACACGCTGTTCCACGTGCCGGGCGCGACCTCGCGTGCGCTCGATGCCCTGCCCGTCCACACCAGCCCGCTGTCGCGCCTGCCCGGCACGATGCAGCACTATCGCAAGCTGCTGCCGCTGTTCCCGCACGTGATCGAGCGCTTCGACCTGTCGCGCTACGACCTCGTCGTCTCGACCAGCCACGCCGTGGCCAAGAGCGTGCGCACTCGTCCCGACCAGCCGCACCTGTGTTACTGCTTCACACCGATGCGCTACGTCTGGGACCAGGCGGACGAGTATCTCGGAACCGGGCTCCGCCGCGCCGTAGCCTCGCCGCTGGTCGCGTACTTGCGCGGCTTCGACCGGAGAACCGCGAGCGCCGACCGGGTCTCGCGATTCGTCGCAATCTCCAACTGCGTGCGCGACCGGATCCGAGAGCACTACCGGCGCGACGCTTCGGTCGTCTTCCCGCCGGTCGAGGTCGACCGCTTCCCCTTGAACGAAGCGAGGCGGGAAGACTTCTATGTGATGGTCGGTGGATTCGTGCCCTACAAGCGCGAGCAGCTCGCCATCGAGGCCTTCCGCGGAACCGATCGGCGCCTGGTGATCGTGGGCGACGGTCCCGCGAGGACACGCCTCGCGGCCGCGGCGCCGCCCAACGTCGAGCTGCCCGGACGGATCGGAGACGCGGAGCTCGCGAGCCTGCTCGGACGCTGTCGCGCGCTGGTCCACCCTCAACTCGAGGACTTCGGGCTCGCCGCAGTCGAGGCACAGGCGTGCGGCACACCCGTGGTCGCGTTTCGCGGCGGTGGGGCACTCGATACCGTGGTCGCGGGCGGCCCATCTCCGACCGGCACATTCTTCGATCGGCCGACCGTGCCCGCACTCAGGACGGCGCTGAGCCAGCTCGAGGCGAGTCGCGAACGCTTCGACCCGCGGCGCATCCGCCGCCACGCGGAGCGCTTCGGACCCGAGCGCTTCGAGCAAGAGCTCTTGCGAGAGGTCGACGCGCTGCTGGCCCCCCAACGCAAAGCGGCGCGCAGCCCCTGGCCGCGCGCCGCCCACTGAAGTCGATTGCTAGGGATGCCCGCTAGCGCCCCTTGCGACGCCGCCTGGGCCGCGTTGGCCTCCGAGGCGTTGGTGGCCGAGACCGCGCCACCGAACAGGTAGGCGGGCTGCCACGCAGGATTCGCCAGCACCCACGCTGAGCCAAACGCGGTCTCCAGCTGAACGAACGCAGCCGCGCGGAGCGCGCGGCACCATGAATGTGGCCCACGTGTTCGGGATCGGCGAACCGGGGCCGCTAGCAGTGCGAACGGAGTGGCTCGCGCGACATGCAGGGCGACCTGCGTTCCAGCTGCCGGCGGCTCGCGGCGACATCTTCTTCGCAACGCGATTTCTTGGCACAAGCAGGACGCAACTCACCCGGAGTCCGCCAATCTGACCGATGCCGCTCAGTAGGCGTTGCGGTGGAAGAACCCGCGGGCGAGCGTGAGCAGCAGGATCCGGATATCGAGCTCGAGCGACCAGTTCTGGATGTAGTAGAGGTCGTGCTCGATCCGCTCGTGGAGCGATGTGTTGCCGCGCCAGCCGTGAATCTGGGCCCAGCCCGTACAGCCTGCCTTCACCTTGTGGCGCAGCATGTAGCCCGGCACCTCACGGCGAAATTCCTCGATGAAGGCGAGTCGCTCCGGACGCGGGCCGACCAGGCTCATGTCGCCGCGAATCACGTTCCACAGCTGGGGCAGCTCGTCGAAGCTGCTCCAGCGCAGCCATGATCCCGTCCGCGTTCGTCGCTCGTCGTCGTTCCGGGCCCAGACCGGCCCGCTGCACGCCTCCGCATCGGGCACCATGGTGCGGAACTTCCAGATCTTGAAAACCTTGCCGTCCAGACCCATGCGCAGCTGGGAATAGAAGATGGGGCGGCCCGAGGTCAGCGCGATTGCGGCCGCAATACAGGCCATCAGCGGCAACGACACCGCAAACGCCAGGCTCGCCACCAGCAGGTCGAAGGCGCGCTTTCGCACCGCGGCCCAGCCCACCATCGGGCTCTCGCGCAAGCTGAGCATCGGCAGCCCGGCGAGGTCCTCGACCGAGCTGCCGATCGACATCACGTTCATCAGGTCGGGCACGATCCGGACGCTCACCATCTCGTCATCCAGATCGCGCAGCACCTTGTCGAGCTGGCCCACCTCGTCACGCGGCAGCGCCACGATCACCTGATCGACCCGCTCGGCGCGCAACACGGGCTTGAGCGCCGCGTAGCCGCCGACGACGGGCACCCCGCCGATCTGCGTAAGGCGGCCCGCCGCGGCGTCGCACAGCACGGCCGTGACCCGAATGCCGGCCGCGGGGTGCTCGTGGATCCGCTCGATCACCTCTCGAGACAGGTCGGGTCCTCCGACGACGATCCCAAAGCGCAGGTTGTAGCCATGGCGCCGCAGCTCGCGCAGCCCGAAGCGAAGGGCACTCCGCAACGCGACCACGCCACCTGCTGAAAGGATGGAGAAGGCGAGCACCACGCCGCGCGAGTAGGAGGCGGTGCGCACGAAGAACGACAGTGCCACCAGCAGCACCACTCCTGTTGCCGTGGCCCGGATGACCCGGGCCGCCTCGACCAGCACGGAGCCGGTGCGCATCGGCTCGTACAAGCCGCGTGCCTGGAACAGCACGAACCACAAGGGCAGGATCACGGCCAGTGGCAGCAGATAGACCTCGAACTCCGGCACACCGAGCGGCGCCGCGATGCCCGCGCGAAAGCGCCGGGCGTAGGCGCCGAGCCAGGCGAGTCCGACGATCGACAGGTCCGCAGCGACGAGCAGCGAGCGAAAGATTTCGCTGTGCCGGTAGAACACGTTGCCCCCTCCCCAACGTGCGGCGTCGCACGCGACCGCGCGCGCAGCATAGCCCGGCTACCCGTCTAGCGCGTCCTCTTCGACCGCCTCACGAAGCTCGTCGAGGAAGCCCGGGAGCGCGGAGACGACGCGACTCCAGTTGGGGATCTGGGGCGCGCCCATCGGATCGCGCACGAAATCAAGACCTGCGGCACGGAGCGCGCGAGAGAACGTCTCGACCGCCACCTCCTCGGCGTGCCGGTCGAAGCTCAGGCCGTTGAGCGCCGCATCATCACTGTGCCGCGCGATCGCGTCCTGAGCCGTGCGCACATAGGCCGCGGTGATCGTATTGAGGAACCCTGCGTCGAACTCGATGCCGTAGCTGGCGAGGTTCCGGATCAGCGAGCCGGCGATGTCCCGCACCATCCGGTGCAGCCCGCGCGACGCATCGTGCTCCGACAGATCCTGATGCTTGTGGTCGTAGTTCTCGACGAGCTCGACCTGACAGACGCGCTTGAGCGAACAATTGCGATAGACCTCGGCGAGTACACCGACCTCGAGGCCCCAGTCGGACGGGATCCGATTCGCCCGCACCAGGTCCGTCGTCATCGAGCACTCGCCGGCGAGCGGGTAGCGAAACGAGTCCAGGTAATCGAGCAGCGGCTGCACCCCGATCACCGATCTCATCGAGTGGAGCAGCGGGGTCATGAACAACCGGCTCACCCGGCCGTGCAGCTGGTCGGTGACGCGGCTGTAGTAGCCCTTGGCGAACTCGTAGTTCAGGTTCGGATTGGCCGTGGGATACACCAGCCGCGCGAGCAGCTCGGTGCGATAGTCGAGGATGTCGCAGTCGTGGAGCGCGATGACACGCGCGCGGTGGGTGGCCAGCACGTAGCCGCAGGCGAGCCAGGTCGCCCTGCCCTTGCCATCTTCACCCGGACCGAGGCCCTCCTCGCGCAGCTTGTCGAGCAATGCCGAGACCCGCGGCCCCTGGTTCCAGACCAGTGTCGGCCTCTCGTGATCGCGCGTCCGGATGTCCTGGAACAGCCTGCGCATCTCGTCGTACTGCTCGCGACTGGCGGAACCCGACAGGCTGACGACGACCTGGCACAGGTAGGGCACGGACTGGAGCGCTTCGACGATCCCCTTGAGCGCTGGGCCGCGCAGCTCCGTGTACAGCGAGGGCAGCACCAGCGCGACGGGCCGGTCGTCGCTGTAGGAGAGGATCTCCCGCTCAAGGCGGCCAAGATCCGAGCGCCCCAGTCGGTGCAGGGTAGAGATCGCGCCGGTCTGGTGAAAATCGGCCATCGGCCGAGGCTCGCATTGGTGCGCGGGCCGGTCAACCGGACGGAAACACTGTTCTGGGCAATTGGACCAGAGCGGTCTACCTGTCGGCGAACTCGTCGAGCAACCGAGCGGTCCGCGGATCGATCTCGACGAACTCGATCCCGACGTCGAGGGTGATCGGATCCAGCTCCGTGGCCCAAGCGACCCGGCCCACCGCCACCACGGTCTCGCCGTCCAGGTTGAAGCTCAGGCGTAGAACTTCCCCGAGGTTGATCTCGCAACCCACTGCCTCGAAACGGATTCCTCCGACCGAGATATCGCGCCCGACGGCTCGGTGATCGGTCTCGTCGAGCTGGGCGAACGAGATCACCTGGCTGGTGGCGATGCGTGCGTACTTCCGGCGATCGGACTCCAACCGAATACTCCAATGCGGGCGGATTCGCCTGCTGCCAAACCCATCGGAGTCGGTTGCCGTGAGCTTTAGCCCTCCGATCGCGCCCCAGCAATTTCTGGGGGGAGGACCCATCGGAATGGCTTTCGTCGGGCCGCGCTACCCCTCTACCTCCTCGTCCTCGGAGCGAACACTCTCCTCGCCGGCAGATCGGGAGTCGGGCTCGAACAGGTCGAGCTGTCGGCCGCGACTTCGACCGTTGCCGAGTGCAGCGAGGCGGATCCCGAGCGTTCGCACGGGCCTGGAGCCAGCGTTGGTCCGCTCGAGCAAGCCCTCCGCCACCGCGACGATCTCCCGCGCGAGTGACACCGGCCGATCGAGGGTACGCGTGCGGGTCGACGCTTCGTGATCGGCGTAGCGAAGCTTGACGGCGACGCGGCGCGCGCCGAGGCCCTGCCGTCGTAGGGTGTTCTCCAGATTCGTCGCAAGCCGCAGCATCCGCTCGGCGATCGCCGCAAGGTCGAGCTGGGGCTCGGGGAACGTCGTCTCCTGGCTGAGTGAACTCGGGGCGCGCACCGCCCGTACCCGCTGCTGGTCGTCGCCGCTCGCAAACTCCAGCAAGCGCAGCCCGTGGTTGCCGAGCGCTCGTTCGAGATTCGCTACCTCGATCCGCCGCAAATCGCCGACGCACTTGGCGCCGAGCTCGTGCAGTCGGCCGAGCGTCTTGGGACCGACGCCTGGCAGGACCGAGACCGGAAACGGCGCGAGGAACTCCGCCTCCCGACCGACCGGCACGCGCAGCACACCCGTGGGCCCGGCCTCGGCTGCAGCGATGCGGGCCAGGAACTTCACGCTGGCGATCCCGACGCGCGAGGCCAATCCGAGCGAACTCGACAATCGCTGGCGAACCGCGGCCGCCACCACCTCCGCCGCACGCTCGCCGCCGGTTGCATCCAGGAAGGCCGCCTCGAGCCCCGCCGGCTCGAGCCGCTCGACCTCGGCGCGCAGCTCGGCGCGCAACCGCCCCGCCATCTCCCGGTAGCGTTTCATGTCCGTCCGCACCACACGCGCCCCGATGCAGCGTTCGAGCGCGTCGAGCATCGGCATGCCGAGTTGGACGCCGGCGGCCAGTGCATCGGACGACGCCGACTGCACGCGCCCACGCTTGCGGGGATTGCCGCCGACGATGACGGGGCGCGCGCGCTGCTCGGGGGCGAGAGCACGTTCGACCTCTGCGTAGAAGCAGGGCACCTCGACGAACAGCAGCGTCGGCAGGACGATCACGGACCGGGCTCGAGCGCCAGGAGCGGCTCCCGCAGCGCATCGATCAGGCCCGGTGCGGTACGCAGTACGCTCGGCTGGCCAGCGCGCCAGCCCGCCACCGCATCGGCGTAGTGAGGATGCGCCGCCTGCTCGAGCTGCCCCGGCGCGAGGGTCGCGAGCATCTCTTCGCGGTCCGCGAGATCGACCGCCATGCGATAGGTCGTCGCGCGCACGACCGTGAACTGCGCATCGTGTGCCGCCATCCAGAGCGCTCCCTCGCCACCGCCGAGCGGCCCGGACAGCTCGACACCACCGCGAGCGAACGGAACGAACGACGCGAAGCGAGCGCTTTGCAGTCGTCCCCAGGTCCAGCGCTCCCGGTTGGGGCCCAGCTCGTGCGCCAGGCGAGCCCAGGTTTGCCGCAGCGCCTGGAGCAACAGTGGCCGGACTCGCTCGGGATCTGCCCAGCCCGCAGCATTCGACGACCGCGCGGCGGCCTGCACGACCGCTCGCGCAATGTTCCCGATTCGGGCCTGGGGCAGCGCGCGGTAGCGCTCGAACAGCCCGTCTCCCATCGCGTCCGCAAAGAAGGCCTCCGACAGCTGCTCGATCATCACGGCGTGGACGGCCGCGGCCCGACTGCCAGTACTGAGCTCTCCATTCCAGCCGAGCAGGATGTCGAGCATCTCCAGCTCTTCGGGAGCGAGATCGGCTCGCTCACCCACGACCGCCGTCACCGCGCGGACGAAGCCCGCGCCGTCCGCGGAGACCGCGTCGCGCTGGATCTCGACCACGTCTCGCATGTCGACCCGCCCCCGGGCCACGTACCGACCCAGCAGCCGATCGAGGCGCGCCGCCCGACGACCGGAGCGCCAGAGCCACTCGGCGTCGGACGGGGCGCCGCCCGGCCCGTCGCCCCAGCCCGCATCGGCGACGGCGAGCCAGTCGGGCCGTTCGCTGCCAGGTCTCGCCCGCTCCGACGGCACCAGCGCCGCGCGCGGAAGCTCGTCGAACGGGATCCCGGCGCCCCACTCGTAGGTCCGCAGGCGCCCCGGAACCGGCTGCAGCGAGGTGGGCAACACGCGCCGTGGCAGCCAGCCAGCCACCTGCAGGCCCCCGGCCCCCCCGGCATCCGCGAACAGGGCGGCGACCACTGGCTCGTGATGGTTGCGGAGCTGCGCGCGCACGGCAGCGGCCGAGTCGGCTCCGACGATCCCAAGCAGCGAGGTCAGCCCGTCTCCGGCGTGGGCACCCGTCCAGGCGAGCGACAGGGGGGCGCCCTCCCCTTCGAACAACGGGTCGATCATCGGGCCGTGGCGGGTGGCTTCGACGACCCATTCTTGCTCGGCAAGCCCGCCCTCGACTCGCACGCGAATGGTCTCGACACGCTGCTCGACCGGCTTCCAGGCCAGCCCGTCGTGGTAGAGCGATGCCGGCTCGCGCGTCCGCAGGGTCTCTTCGAACCATCCCGTGGTGACAGCGCGGGCGGGCAGCAGCGCCCAGGCCACCTCCGCGTTGCGACCCAGCCAGGCCACAGGAACACCCGGCACGAAGGCTCCAGCCCACTCGAGCGAGGGCGAGCGGACGTGGCTCTGGAGCAGCAGGGCCGGCGCTGTGGGCGACAGCTGCCAGTCCGCCGCCAGGATGGGCAGGCCGGTCGCGGTGTGTCGGCCTGCCAGCACCCAGGCCGTGCCCCCATACAGTGTGGGAACGAATGCGTCGGCGCGCGCCGGCGGCGCGGCCGCGGGCGCGGCCCGCGCCGCCCCCCCCCCCGGGGCGGAGGGGCCCCCCAGCGCCGGGAGCCCCACCCCCGGCGGCGCGCA